>CANJLB010000001.1 GCA_947475065.1 Opitutia bacterium
CAGACTAACCGCTTTGGCTCCGCGCCGAGCCGCTCCGCCAAAGCGGTTAGTCTTGCTGCCTAATCCACCCTCAACCATAACCCACCGAAACGATCCACCTGGATACGATGTCCTGAAACTAAAGTGGATAGGATGTCCTGAATGCGCCAGTCGTTAAAGACACCTTCCATCCTCAATCCCGCCCCACCATTCGCCTTGCCCACCGCGCCCGCGCCCGGTTTTGTGATCGCTTTCACGCCTCCATGCCCTCCCCTGCCAAAGCACCTAACCTCCGCCCGCACTCCTCCATCGTCCACGACGGCCCCGACCGTGCGCCCGCGCGCTCCATGCTGCGCACCGTCGGCTTCGGTGATGCTGATTTCAAGAAATCCGTCGTCGGCATCGCCTCCACCTGGAGCATGGTCACGCCGTGCAACATGCACATTGACCAGCTCGCGCGCGACGCCGCAGCAGGAGCGGATGCCGCCGGCGGCAAGGCCATCATCTTCGGGACCATCACCGTCTCCGATGGCATCAGCATGGGCACGCCCGGCATGAGATACTCGCTCGTCTCGCGCGAGGTGATCGCCGACTCCATCGAAACCGTGGCCGGGGCCGAGGGCTTCGATGCCATCGTCGCCATCGGCGGCTGTGACAAAAACATGCCCGGTTGTGTCATGGCGCTCGCCCGGCTCAACCGCCCCGGCGTCTTCGTCTATGGAGGTACAATTCTCCCCGGCATTCACCCTGACTCGAAAAAGGAATGCGACATCGTCTCCGTTTTCGAAGCTGTCGGCCAGCACGCCGCGCACAAGCTCGACGACACCGGCCTCGCCAAGGTCGAGGCCTGCTCCATCCCCGGCCCCGGCTCTTGCGGCGGCATGTACACCGCCAACACCATGGCCTCCGCCATCGAGGCCCTCGGCATGAGCCTGCCCAACTCTTCCGCCCAGATTGCCATTGGCGCCGAGAAAAAAGAGGACTGTCGTCGCGCCGGCGAAGCGGCCCTCCTGCTGCTCAAGGCCGGCCTCAAGCCCCGCGACATCATGACCCGCAAGGCGTTTGAAAACGCCATCACCGTCGTCATCGCCCTCGGCGGCTCGACCAATGCCGTGCTCCACCTCCTCGCCATCGCCCACACCGCGCAGGTGAAGCTCTCCATTGATGACTTCACCCGCATCGGCAAACGCGTCCCCGTCCTCGCCGACCTCCGGCCGTCCGGCAAATACGGCATGGCCCACCTCTCGCGCATCGGCGGGCTCCCCCCGCTGATGAAAATGCTCCTTGAGGCCGGCCTGCTCCACGGCGACTGCCTCACGGTCACGGGCAGGACGCTCGCCGAAAACCTCAGGAACGTCGCCCCCTACCCTGCCAATCAGGACGTGGTCCGACCGCTCTCCAATCCCATCAAGCCAGACAGCCATATCCGCATCCTCTACGGCAATCTCGCGCCCGAGGGGGCCGTGGCCAAAATCTCCGGCAAGGAAGGCCTCACGTTCTCCGGCAAGGCCATCACCTTTGAGTCCGAGGAAACCGCCCTGCACGCCATCCTCGACGGCCGGGTGAAGCCCGGCCACGTGATGGTCATCCGCAACGAAGGACCGCGCGGCGGCCCCGGCATGAGGGAGATGCTCTCGCCGACCGGCGCGATCATGGGCAAGGGCCTCGGCAGCTCGGTGGCCCTCATCACCGACGGCCGCTTCAGCGGCGGCAGCCACGGCTTCGTGGTCGGCCACATCACGCCCGAGGCGTTCAACGGCGGCCCGCTCGCGATCGTGAAAAACGGCGACCCCATCACGATTGATGCCGTGAAAAACGAACTCACTCTCGGGTTGCCCGCGAAGGAAATCAAAGCCCGCCTCAAGTCGTGGAAGCCGAAGAAGCCCAAGGAAACCCGCGGCATCCTCGCCAAATACGCCCACACCGTCACCAGCGCAACGTACGGCGCGGTAACGGACAAGGATCTGTAAGCCTCCCTCAGCCTCGTTTATCGCGTTGATTCGGCTCTCACATTAAAGGAGCTTTTGAAATGAGCGATAAACGATTTCGCGTGGCCTTCTCGTTTGCCGGAGAGAAGCGTGATTTTGTCGCGGGTGTCGCTGCGCTGCTCGCGTCGCGATTTGACGAAGCGGCGATCCTCTACGATAAATTCCACCGTGCCGAGTTCTCCACTCCAGACCTCGCATTCGATTTGCCCAACCTCTACAAGAACAACGCCGATCTTATCGTCGTTGTTTTCTGCCACGACTATGAAAAGAAGGAGTGGTGCGGCTTGGAATGGCGTGCCATCTACTCGATCATCAAGGAAGGCGGCAAGAAGCAGGTCATGCTCACCCGCTTTGATAAGGTGGACGGCAAGGGTCTCTTCGGACTCGGCGGATTTACCGAACTTGATCACGAAACACCGACGACGGCCACCGACGTCATTCTAGAACGACTCGCCCTCAACGAAGGCCATCCCAAGAACCATTACACAAAGCCCGTCCCCGCCAGCGCTCCTGTACTCAAGACCTCCATCCCCCACAATCTCCCCACCCTCCAGCCTTTCTTCGGGCGCGGGGATGAGTTAAAAAAGATCGCCGATGCCCTTGATCCCGACTCCCGCACCTGGGGCGCGCTCATTGATGGACCGGGTGGCATGGGCAAAACCTCCCTCGCCGTCCGTGCTGCCTACGAAGCTTCGCCGGAGGTTTTCAAGAAGATCGTCTTTATTTCCCTAAAGACCCGCGAACTAGATGATGACGGTGTGCGCGACCTCAGCGGCTTCCTCATCAGCGGTCTCGTCGAACTCCTCAACGAACTCGCCCGCGAGCTCGGCTGCGGCGACATCGCAAAAGCTCCTGAGGACCAGCGCCCGCGCCTGCTCCTCGAGGCCCTGCGCGGCACACAAACCCTCCTCGTCCTCGACAACCTCGAAGGCCTCGTCAAACGCGAACGCGACACACTATTCACCTTCGTCAAGAAACTGCCCACCGGCTGCAAAGCCATTCTCACCAGTCGCGGACGCATTGGCTCCGGTGCGGAGGAGCTCATTCTCGAAAAGCTCAGCCAAGAGGCCGCACTCGCCACACTCGCCGAACTCGCCACCCACAATCCTCTCCTTGCACAGACCAGTGAAGCTGAGCGTCTCACCCTGTATGTTCAGACAGCCGGCAAGCCGCTTCTCCTCCGCTGGACCGCCGGCCAGCTCGGACGCGGCCACTGCCTCACCTTCACTGATGCACTGCACTTCATCCGCTCCTGCCCGAAGGAAAATGATCCGCTCGAATTTATCTTCGGCGATCTCGTGGAGGATTTCGACGACGCCGAAACCCAGGCCCTCTCCGCCCTCACCTACTTCACCCTGCCCGCGAAAGTAGTGCACATTGCCGCCATCGCTGCGCTGCCGGAGCCGGACACCAATTACGCGTTGCGCAAGCTCACCGTCCGCTCCCTCGTCGTCCCCACCAATGAGTTGAAGTCCTTCACCGTCGTGCCCATGGTCGCGGACTTCCTGAGAAAGAAAAAGCCCGAGGTGATCACGGAAACCGGCGACCGACTGGAAAAGCGCGCCTATGCGCTCATCATCGAAAACGGTTTCCAAAAGCACGACCGCTTCCCCGCCCTCGAAGCCGCTTGGCCAAGCATCGCCCCCGCTTTACTCCCTTTTCTCGTCGGCGATAATACACGTCTCCAGACCGTGTGCAGTGCGCTCACCGACTTTCTCAGTTTCCAAGGCCGCTGGGATGAAAAGCTCGCTCTCTTCGAGAAAGCCGAAGGTAGAGCCGAAGTAGCCGCCGATTACAAAAGTGCAGGCTGGCGCGCCTATCAGGCCGGTATGGTTCACACTCAACGCGAACAGGCCGACGCCGTGCTAATCTGTGCCGATCGTGCCGCTGCGCACTGGACGCAGATGAAGATCGGGGCCCGCGAACGCGCCACCGCCATCGGTTTGCGCGGTATCGGCCACAAATTGAAAAGGGATTACCCCGCCGCCATCTCAACCTGTAAGGAGGTACTCGAAATGGATCGCAGCTTCGCCGCCAACAGCATAGACATAGCAAATGATTTAAATGCCCTAGCAAATGCCGAATTGGCATCCGGAGATATCAACTCAGCGGAAGAACATTATCGCGAGTCGCTCCTGTTAGCTCGAACCGCCGGTCACTCTAATGGCGTGGCTACCTGCAACGGCAATCTAGCTAGCATAGCCCTTCAGCGAGAAGACTGGCCAGCAGCCGAGGCTTTGGCGCGTGAGGCCCTAGCTTTATCCGAAACTCTTCAACGTCAGGAAGTGATCGCCAGCAACAACGGACGCATTGCCCTAGCCCTCGTGCGGCAGGGGAAAACCTCCGATGCACTAACGTACGCCCGACGTGCGGTGGAAATCTACGCCCACCTAGGCTCACCCAAGCTCAACACCGCTTGTGCAGTATTACGAGAATGCGAACAGTGATTCCAAATCAGCACCCGTTTCAGAACTAAGCTTGCCTGCATATTTCATCCTGCCAACCTGAACTTCCCATGCCCTGGTCCCGCTTCAAAGCCCACTTCTACCATAATTCCGACCTCGGCGTATCGCTCGACGTCAGCCGCATCCCGTTCCCCGACGACTTCCTCGCCACGATGGAGCCGCGCATGCAGGATGCATTCGCGGCAATGAAGCACCTTGAAAGCGGTGCCATCGCCAACCCGGACGAACAGCGCATGGTCGGCCACTACTGGCTGCGCGCGCCGCATCTCGCGCCCTCGCCCGACCTCGCGGGCGAAATCACCTCGACCCTCGCCGCCATCAAGGACTTCGCCGCCAAGGTCCACTCCGGGACCGTCGCCGGGCCGAAGGGCAGGTTCAAAAACCTCCTCGTCATCGGCATCGGCGGCTCGGCGCTTGGCCCGCAGTTCGTCGCCCACGCGCTGGGCCAGCCGCGCAAGGACAGGCTCGCCGTCGCGTTTTTCGACAACACCGACCCCGACGGCATTGACTACGTGCTCAACGGCCTGCGCGGGCAGCTCGCCAAAACGCTGGTTGTCGTCATCTCCAAGTCCGGAGGCACCGCTGAGACCCGCAACGGCATGCTGGAGGCCATCGCCGCGTTCAAGGCCGCGAAGCTCGATCATGCCCGGCACTTCGTCGCCGTCACCGGTGTCGGCTCCAAGCTCGACGCCGTGGCCACAAAAGAAGGCTGGCTGGCGCGTTTCCCGATGTGGGACTGGGTCGGCGGCCGCACCAGCGAGCTCTGCGCCGTCGGCCTGCTGCCGGCCGCGCTCCAAGGCCTCGACATCCAGGCGATGCTCGACGGCGCGGCGGCCATGGACGCCGTCACGCGCACGCCCGTGACCGCCCAAAACCCCGCCGCACTCCTGGCCCTCGTGTGGCACCATGCCACGGATGGGCGCGGTGCCAAGGACATGGTCGTCCTCCCCTACAAGGACCGCCTGCTGCTGTTCTCACGCTACCTTCAGCAGCTCGTGATGGAGTCGCTCGGAAAGGAGCACGACCTGCAGGGGCGCGTCGTCAACCAGGGCATCGCCGTCTACGGCAACAAAGGCTCGACCGACCAGCACGCCTACGTCCAGCAGCTCCGCGACGGCGTGAACAATTTCTTCATCACCTTCATTGAGGTGCTCAAGGACCGTGACGCCAAAACCTCCCTCGAGGTCGAGCCGGGCATCACGAGCGGTGATTTCCTCCAGGGCTTCCTGCTCGGCACTCGCGATGCCCTCAGCGAGAAGGACCGGCACTCCGTCACCATCACGCTGCCCGATGTATCGGCGCATTCGCTCGGCATGCTCATCGCCCTCTACGAGCGCGTCGTCGGCCTCTATGCCTCGCTCATCGGCATCAACGCCTACCACCAGCCGGGCGTCGAGGCGGGCAAGAAAGCCGCCGGCGGCGTCATCGCGCTGAAACAAAAGATCACCCCCGCGCTCCAGGCCGCGCCCGGCAAAGCCTTCACCGCCGAGCAGCTCGCCACGGCCATGGGCGCGACCGAGCAAACCGAAACCGTTTTCAAAATCCTCGAGCACCTCGCCGCCAACAAAGGCAGCGGTGTGAAGAAACGGTTGAAAACGCCCTGGCACGCCTCGACCTACCGGATGTAAGCCGGCCCTGACCGGCCCCCACCCTTCAACTGCAGGCCGCCTTCGCAGCTGCAGCATAGCGAGCAATAATGCCATCAAAGCTGCCGTTGGTAAAAAACGCGATCAGACGCGGAGGCGCGCCTGGCGCGGGCGAGAGGGTTTCCGCCGTGAGCTTTTCCAACAAGGCGGCATTCGTAGAGAACGCCTGCGCGACCACGCCCTGCACGGAGAGCGCCTCGGCGACCGCCGGCGCGTCAAACCGCTCGCCCTCTGCCAGCTTTTCCGCCCGGCTGACCGCGCCGAGATAAACCTCGTCCGCCAGCGCGAGCGCCCGGAGAAAGCCGGCCTGCAGCGCCTGCGAACGCGCGGTGTTGCTGCGCGGCTCGAACACCGCCGTGAGCGTGGCCCCGGGAAAGCGCGCGCGGAAAGAACGCAGCGTTTCCGCCAGGGCCGTCGGATGGTGGCCAAAATCCTCGATCACCGTGAGTGCCGGCGTCGCCAGCAGGATTTCCTGCCGGCGCTTCACGCCGCGAAAATTCACGAGCGCGTCGAGTTTGAGCAGGTCCGGAAGGTGGAGCGCGACGTCCCCGGTGCGCCCGGCTTGGGTCGCCTCCCCTCCCGGAGCGCGCGCCCGGAGGTCACGCTCCACCTTCTCGCCCGCAAGCGCCAGCCCCGCCGCCGTCGCGGCCATCGCGGCGTTGCGCGCGTTAAAAAGTCCCGGCTGCGTCCATTTCACCTCGGCCCAGAGCGCGCCGCGCCAGAGCAGCTTGAAACTCGCGCCGGCCGCCGTCTCGGCGAAGTCCACGATGCGGGTGTCGTTGCCCTCGCCGGTGCCGACGCGCACCGTGCGTGTCCAGGGCAGCGGGCCGAGTGCGCGCAGATTGTCGTCATCGCCGTTGAGCACGATCCAGCCGTTGCGCGGCACAATACGGGTGAGGTGGCTGAACGTCCGCTGCACATCGGCGAGGTCACGGAAAATGTCGGCGTGGTCGAACTCGAGGTTGTTCAGCACGGCGATGTGCGGCGCGTAGTGGATGAACTTGCTGCGCTTGTCGAAAAACGAGCTGTCATACTCGTCGCCCTCGATGACAAACGGATCGCCCGGCGCACCCAGGTGCGCGCCAACGGGCGGATCCTGCGGCACGCCGCCGATGAGAAAGCCGGGGTTCCCCCCCGCCGCGCGCAGCAAAAACGCCGCGAGCGCGGTCGTCGTGGTTTTGCCGTGCGTGCCGGCGATGACGAGGTTCCGCCGCGGCTTCAGCACGAAGTCGTGCAGCAGCGCCGGCAGCGAGGTGAACGGCAGGGCGCGCGTGTCGAGCAGCCACTCAATCTCGGGGTTGCCGCGGGAGAGGGCGTTGCCGATGACGACGAGGCCGGGCGCGAGCTGTGCCAGCCGCGCCGGGTCATAGCCCTCGTGCAGCGTGATGCCGGCGGCGGCGAGGACGGTGCTCATCGGCGGATAGACGCCGCTGTCGGCCCCGAGCACCTCGTGGCCGGCGGCACGCGCCAGCAGCGCGGCGTTGCCCATCGCCGTCCCGCAGATGCCCATGAAATAAATCCGCATGGATTTTTGAACCGGGAATCCCGGCGGATGGAAAGCCGATTCAAGGCCGGCCGCACGCTCCTACGCAGCGCTTGACGCCCGCCGAGCCCGGATGGAGAAAGCCGCATGGCCCTCGAATTGCGCCCGACCTGCGAACATTGCAACAAGGCGCTGCCGCCCGCCACGACGGAAGCGCGCATCTGCTCGTTTGAATGCACCTTTTGCTCCAGGTGCGTCGAGACGGTGCTGGACAACGTCTGCCCAAACTGCGGCGGCGGCTTTGTGCCACGCCCCGTCCGTACGGCAAGAAATTGGCGGGGCGGCAACTGGATCGGAGCCTGTCCGCCCAGCACAACGGTGAAACACCGGCCGGTGGCAGCCGCCGCGCACGCGCGGTTTTCCGAGGCGTTGCGGAAAATTGCGCCAGAAGACCGATGAGCGATCGCCGAAACACCCGCACCTGGCCCCAATTTACTTCTTCACCGCAGCGTCGCGATACTGGAGATAGCCGTTGCGGACGGCGATGTAGGGATCCACGGCGGCCTGCTTGAAGTCGTCGTAGTTCTTCAGCCAGGCAGGTGCCCCTTGCACCACGTCGAGGGTTTGAATGCCGGTACGCCACCACCAACGGTAGCCATGGATGTGCTCGAACGCCGCCCAATTGGTCGGGATGAGCCAGACGTCGCCCACCAAACCGACCCCGTCGCGAACGGAACTGGGGCCGGTGATGGGCAGCACGAGATAAGGGCCATGGCCGAGGCCCCACGCGGCGAAGGCGGTGCCGAGGCCGCCGGGTGGCACGTTCTTGAGGGCAGGGACCGAGTCGGACACATTAACAAGGCCGGCCAGGCCGGCGGTGGTGTTGATGAGGAATTTTTCCGTCTCCTGCGCGGCACGCCTAGGGCGGCCGGCCAGGACGTCACCGACGAAGCGGATGGGAAAGCGGAGGTTGTCAAAAAAATTGGTGAGGCCGTGCTGGACGGGCGGCGGCGTGGCACGTTCGTAGCCGCGCGCGACCGGGCGGAGAACATAGGAATAAAAGCCATCGTTGAACTTCAGGATGACGCGGTTGAGCGGCTCGAGGGGATCGGAGACTTGCGGAACGGCAAACTCGTCGGGCTCGGCCGCGGCCTCGGCGGCGAAGGTGGCCGCGGGGGCCAGCACCAGGGCGAACAACAACGCGGCAAGGACGCCGCGTACGCAGTTTTTGGCGGGAGGAAATGACCGGGTCATTTTTTGTCGGCGTTAAAGTCGGCAATGTTTTTCTCGAGGGCGGCGATCAGGGCGGCGGGGCCGTCCTTTTTCTGCGCGATGGGATCGAACTGCGCGCGGTAATTGGAAACCATGCTCACGCCCTCGATGTTCACATCATAGATGCGCCAGCCCTCGGGGAACTGCCGGACGCGGTAGGAGACAGCGTAGGTTTTCCCGGCATAGGTGATGGTGGTGGGCAGCTCGCGGCTGGTGGCGTTGAGCTCAACAGACTTGGAGTAGGAGATTTTCGGGCGGTCGCCGGGCTCGAATTTTTGCGCGTAGGTGCGGATGACCACCTCGGCAAACAGGACGGTGGCGCGCTTCTGCTGCTCGGGGGAGAAACCGGACCAGGAGGGGCCGACGGCGCTGCGCGTGAGCAGGTCGAAATTGAAATACTTTTCGAGCACGGGACGCAGGCGCGGGGCGAGCGCGTCGGCCGAAGGCTGGCCGGCGTAGGCGATGGCGAGCACCTCATCCACGGCGGCACGGAGCATTTGCACCGGGTCGACAGACTTGGCGGCGTCCACCGTGGCCGGGGCGGCCGGGGCAGGAGCGGCCGGGGCGGCCGGGAGCGCGGGAGCGAACACCACCAGCGCGAGCATCACCACTGGCAGGCGGGCCGCTGGCCGGCATCCGCCGGCGGCGACCGGCGCCGCCCTTGCACTCGCGGTTGGATCGCGGTGGATGGCGGACGCAAACGGAGGGAAAAAACGGACAGGGCGCATGGTCATTTTTTATCAGGGCTGTCGGGCTTCTGCACGCTGCCAAAGGCGAAGCGGCTGATCAAGGACGCAATGTCCACGTCATCCTCGTGCTCGGTGATCTTTCCCTGCCCATCGGTGGCGATCAGGTCGGGGTCGCCGCCGGGAGCGAGGCCGACGTATTTGTCGCCAATGAGCCCGGCGGTGCGGATCGAGGCGATGGTGTCCAGCGGGAGCCGCACGTCCTTGGGCAGGCGCAGCTCAACGATGGCGCGGTAGCGCTTCCCGTCGAGGCGCACGGCCACGACCCGGCCGACCGGCACGCCGGCAATGACGACGTTGCTGCCGGGGTTGAGGCTGCCGGTGTTGGCAAACTCGGCGGTGACGGTGTAAGTGTCGCCGTGGACGAGCGAACCGGAGCCGATCTTGAGCGCGAGCAGGCCGAGTGCGACCAGGCCGGCGAAGACAAAGACGCCGACGGCGAGTTCGAGTTTGGTTTGTTGTTTCATGATGGTTCCTCCGAAGGCAGGGTTTCGCCACGGCGCAAGGCCGCAATGGTGTCACGCAGCGCGGCGGCGCTGTCGCGAAAGGAGCGCACGGCCGGATCGTCCGACCGGGAAAACTCGGCCGGCGTGCCCTGAAAGCGCATCCGGCCCGCGTCAAGCAGCGCGATGCGGTCGCTCACGGCAAGGGCCTCGGGCACGTCATGGGTGACGAGCACGGCGGTGAAGCCGAACTGGCGCTGATATTTGGCGACCATCTCAAAGACGGAGTTGCGGCGGAGCGGGTCGAGCCCGGCGGTGGGCTCGTCGAACAGGACGAGTTCGGGGCGGGTGACGATGGCGCGGGCGAGCGCGAGGCGTTTCTGCATACCGCCGGAAAGCTGGGCGGGATGGACATCGCGGTGGCGGTCAAGCTCAAGCTGGCGCAACGCCTCCAGGCTGCGCTCGCGGATTTCCGCATTGGGCACCTGCGTCGTGGACTCAAGCGGGAGGGCGACGTTTTCGAGCGCGGTGAGCGAGTCGAAGAGCGCGTTGCTCTGGAAAAGGTAGCTGCACCGGCGGCGAAACTCGGCGCGGGCGGAGGCGTTGCCGGCGTCCAGCACGCGGCCGTCGAAGCGGATCTCCCCGGCGTCGGGCGTGACGATGCCGGCGAGGCATTTCAGGAAGACCGACTTGCCCGTGCCGCTCTTGCCCAGCACGGCGACGACGCTGCCGCGCGGCACCAGCAGGTCCGCGCCCGTCAGCACGGGGTGTTCGCCGAAACGCTTGGCGACGCCGCGCACGTCGAGGAGAAATTCAGTGGCCGGGGCGGTCATGAGCGGACGAGCAGCGAGGTGATGAGGTAGTCGGCCGCGAGCACGGCGATGCACGACACGACGACGGCACGGGTGGTCGAGGCGCTCACGGCGCGCGCGCCGGTGGCGCGGCTGCGGCGGTGGGTGTTGTAGCCATTGTGCGCACAAATGGCAATCGTGAGCAGGCCAAAGACCACGGCCTTGAGCAGGCACTCCCGCAGGTCGGGCCACCCCACGGCGGCATGCACCGACGCCCAGTAGATGCCGCCCTGCAACGGCAGCAGCAGCGAGCCTGACAGGTAGCCGCCCCAGATCCCAATGAGTGAAAAAAACGCCGTCTGCACCGGAAATGAGACCGCCGCCGCGATGATGCGCGGCGCGATGAGGTAGGCGTGCGGGCTGGCACCCATCGTTTCCAGCGCGTCAATCTGCTCGCTGTTGCGCTGGATGCCCAGTTCGGCCGCGAGAGCCGAGCCGGCCTGCCCCACGAGCATCAGGGCAGCGAGCACCGGCGCGAGTTCGCGGACGAGTGTCAGCGAGACCAGCTCACCGAGCACGCTCGTCGAACCGTAGCGGCTGAGCACATAGTAGCCCTGCAGACCCAGGACGAGGCCGGTGAACACACCCACAATCAAAATTACCGGCAGGCAGCGCACCCCCTGCTCGTAGAGTGCGCGCATGATGCGCCGCCCCAGCTTGCGCGAGCCCACGGCCGAAGCCAGCGACCGCCCCGCAAAAAGGGTGAAGTCACCGAGTTCGCCGACAACGGCAAGGGCGGTGCGGCCGAGAGTTTCGATCATAAAGCCACCGAACCGTGACAATTCGCCGCAGCGGCGCAAGCCGACATGATGCGGCAGCTGAAAAGGAGAAAATTTGAGTTGGTTTTCTCTCCCGAACCACCAACCATGCGATCCTTTCAATCCCATGCCCAAATCCCGCTCCGACATCGGACTCATCGGCCTCGCCGTCATGGGTCAGAACCTCGCCCTCAACATCGCCGACCACGGCTTCCAAATCTCGGTTTATAACCGCACGACCGACAAGACCGACAAGTTTGTCTCCGAAAACCCCAATACGCCCGGCGGCGTGGTCGGAACCAAGACACCCGAGGAGTTCGTCGCCTCGCTCGCCAAGCCCCGCAAGATCGTCATCCTCGTGCAGGCCGGCAAGGGCACCGACGCCGTCATTGACAGCCTCGTGCCGTTGCTCGAAGCCGGCGACATCGTGATTGACGGCGGCAACGCCCTCTGGACCGACACCATCCGCCGCGAAAAGGCCCTCAAGGAAAAAGGACTGCGTTTCGTCGGCAGCGGCACATCCGGCGGCGAGGAAGGCGCACGTTTCGGCCCGTCGCTCATGCCGGGCTGCGATTTCGCAGCGTGGAAGGAAATCAAACCCATCTGGGAGGCGATCGCCGCCAAGGTGGATGCCAAGACCGGCAAGCCCATCACGGGCGCGAAGCCCGGCAAACCCGTCTCGGGCGGGGTGCCTTGCACGACTTACATCGGTGAAAACGGCGCCGGCCACTACGTCAAGATGGTCCACAATGGCATCGAATATGGCGACATGCAGATGATCTGCGAGGCCTACGACCTCATGCGCGGCCTGCTGGGTATGAAGCCCGCCGAGATGGGTGCAATCTTCTCCGAGTGGAACGCCGGCAAGCTCGACAGCTTCCTCATCGAAATCACCGCCGACATCCTGAAACAGAAGGATCCTGTCACGAAAAAACCTTTTGTGGACATCGTCCTCGACACCGCCGGCCAGAAAGGCACCGGCAAATGGACCTCGGTCAACGCACTCGACATGGGCGTCGCCGCTCCGACTGTCGCCGAGTCGGTTTTCGCGCGCTGCGTTTCCGCCATCAAGGAGGAACGCGTCGCCGCGTCGAAAATCCTGAAAGGTCCGGGCAAAAAATACCGCGGCTCCAAAAAGGCGCTCATTGCCGCCATCCACGACGCGCTCTACTGCTCGAAAATCTGCTCCTACGCGCAGGGCTTCCAGCTCATGCGTGCCGCCCAGGCCGAATACAACTGGAAGCTCAACTTCGGCCAGATTGCGCAGATTTTCCGGGGCGGCTGCATCATCCGTGCGGCGTTTCTCCAGAAGATCACGGAGGCCTACGCCCGGAAGCCGGAGCTGGCCAACCTGCTCCTCGACCCGTATTTTAAAAAGACGGTGCAAAAGGCGCAGGCCAACTGGCGCAAGGTCGTCGCCCTCTCCGCCGAGTGTGGCGTACCCGCCCCCACGTTCGCCTCCGCCCTTTCCTACTACGACAGCTACCGCTCGGCCCGCCTGCCGGCCAACCTGCTGCAAGCCCAGCGCGATTACTTTGGCGCCCATACCTACGAGCGCGTGGACCAGCCGCGCGGCAAGTTCTTCCATGTGGACTGGCCCGAGCCGACACGCCCGCAGCTGGCGATTGAAAAAGCTGGTGGCCATTGATCAACGTGGCATCGCGCCCTCGCAGCTCGCTAGCGTGAAGCGAGCCTGTGGCCCTGCGCGTGAGCGCAGGGAATTCCGTTCTGTGCGCCCCCATCCGGGCGCACGGGCTTAACTTCCGGCCCGCACCGCTTCCAGCTCTTCCCAGCGGGCGAAGGCTGTGGCGTGGCCGGCTTCGACGGCGTCGAGGCGGGCCTTCACCTCGGCGAACTTCGCCGCCTCGCTTTTGTAGAACGCCGGATCGGCAAGCCGGGCGGCGAGCAGTGCCTGTTCGGCCTCGAGCGCTTCGATCTGCGCCGGAAGCGCGTCCAGCTCGCGCTGCTCCTTGTTCGTCAGTTTGCGGGCCGGCCGGGCTTTGGCCGTGGCCGAAAATGTCGGTCCTGGTTGCATTTTGCCTGCCCCTGTCACCGGGGCAACCGCCGGCCTGGCTACACCGCGTTTTTTCTTCTCCGCCAGCCAGTCCGTGTAACCGCCGACACAGTCGGTGATCACCCCGTCGCCCTCAAATACGAGCGAACTCGTCACCACTTCGTCGAGGAACTCACGGTCGTGGCTCACCAGCAGGACGGTGCCAGGGAACTCCACGAGCAAGTCCTCCAGCAGGTCGAGCGTCTCGATGTCGAGGTCGTTGGTCGGCTCGTCGAGCACGAGCACGTTGGCGGGTTTGGTGAACAGGCGGGCAAGCAGGAGGCGGTTGCGCTCGCCGCCGGAGAGCACCCGGGCGGGCGTGCGGGCGCGGTCGGGGGCGAAAAGAAAATCCTGCAGGTAACTGATGACATGCCGCGTGCGGCCGTCCACCGTGACGTGCGTGTTGCCGTTGGCGATATTGTCGGCTACGGTGCGGTTGTCGTCAATCTGCGCGCGCAGCTGGTCGTAATAGACGACCTCAAGGTTGGTGCCATGCTTGATCGTGCCGCCGGTCGGTGCCAGCTGGCCGAGGAGCAGCTTGATCAGGGTGGTCTTGCCTGCGCCGTTCGGGCCGATGAGACCGATCTTGTCGCCCCGGATGATGGTGGTGGTGAAATCACGCACGAGCACGCGGCCGTCGGGATAGGCAAATGTCATGTTCTCCACGTCAACGACTTTCACGCCGCTCGGCGTGGCGTCGCCCAGGCGGAGGGTGACGTTGCCGACCTTGGTCCGACGGGCGCGGCGTTCGGCACGGAGCGCGGCGAGCTGCTCCAGGCGCGCGCCGGCGCGCTTGCGCTGGGCAGAGGGCTTGCGCCGGGCCCATTCTTCCTCCTGGGCCAGTTTCTTGTCGGCCAGCTCGCGGCGGCGCTCCTCAGCCTCAAGACGCTCCTGGCGGCGGAAGAGAAACGTGTCGTAGTCGCAGTCCCAGTTGGTGATGACACCGCGGTCAAGCTCGACGATGCGCGTGGCGAGCCGCTTGAGGAACGCCCGGTCATGGGTGACGAAAAACAGGCCGATTTTCTGCGCGAGCAGGAATTCCTCCAGCCAGAGAATGGCGGCGAGGTCGAGATGGTTGGTCGGCTCGTCGAGCAGGAGCAGGTCGGGCTGGCTGGCCAGCGCGCGGGCCAGCAGCACGCGACGCTTGAGCCCGCCGGACAATTTGGAAAACTCCGCCCCCGGATCGAGGCCGGTCTGGGCGAGCAGGTCCTCGAGGCGCACGTCGCGCTGCCAGTCCTCCTCGTGGGCGTCGGCCGAGCGCAGGCCGGCCGCGACGAGGTCGTGGACGTTGCCCGTGAGATCGGCCGGCACCTCCTGCACCAGCCGCGCGAAATGCGCGCCGGGCTGGCGGAACACCTGCCCGGTGTCGGATTTCACCTCCCCGGCGATGAGCTTCATCAGCGTGGACTTGCCCGCGCCGTTGCGGCCGAGCAGGCAGACACGTTCGCCGGCATCAACCTGGAAGTTGACGTGGTCGAGCACCGGCGGGCCGCCGAAGGCATGGGAAACATCAAGCAGACTGAAAAGCGCCATGGGAAACCGACCACCATAAATGGACGCAACGCGCAAACGCAATGCACGAGGATTGGTTTGGGCAGGCGCTTCCTAACCGCCAATAGACTGAGACCTACCAACGAAACCAGGCCAAACGCAGCGCCGTGCAGACGGCTGCTATTCAGGCACGGAATTTTCCCCGATGTTTCCGCCGCCACACCACCGCGCCGAGCACCGCAAGCCCGAGCACTGCGGCAGAGGCCGAGGGCTCGGGAACGGATCCGACGCTGGAAAACCGCACCTCGTCCACGAAAACAAAGCTGCCGCCGAAACGGGCCAGGTCAATTTGGATGGTGTTGCCCGTCCAGGTGCCGACAAAGTTCAAAAAACTCGCGGGTGCCGTCGGCGATCTCGTCGCCGCCCAGCGCAAAGGTCGAACCGCTGATCATCACGCTGGCCGGGAGAAAAATATTGCCCGATACTTCGCCCCGGTTGAAACCGATCTGCACCTCATGAACGGTCGGGCTGCCGGTGAAAGTGAACGACAGCGTGGGACCCACGGTATTCCAGCCCACCCACTCCTGGGCGTTGCCGTGGCCAAGATCGAGCGTCCAGTCATTGGCTCCCAGAATGCCGTCCGTGAGCTGCACACCCGTGTCGTCGAAGTAGGTGAACAATCCCGTCTGGCCGGCCGTGGCGGTGTAGGAAACCGACGTGACCAACTGCGCGCGGGCCACCGAGGCCCCGGCCAGCAGGACGAACAAAAATATGGCGCTACGACCCATGGCCGAGTGATCACAAGAAATTATGCACCGTGCAAGGCCATTTTCCTTGCAGGCCTTGTCGGCGGCGCTCGCTGGGGGCGCGGATGGAACACAGTGTTGGCTTTTGTCGGCGGCTGTGAAAGATTGCCCGTCCAACAATGAAATCAGTCCTCGAGTTCAAGGCCCGCAAGACGTCCGGCCCGAAGATCAGCATGGTCTCGGCCTATACGCATTGGGAGTCGCGCTTCCTCGCCGCCTCGCCGGTGGACTGCATCCTCGTGGGCGACAGCCTGGCGGTCGTGCTCGACGGCGAGCCGCTGACGTTTGCCGCCACGCCGGAGATCATGGCGCGGCACATCCGCGCCGTCGCGCGCGGCGCGGGCGGCAAGCTGGTGATTGGCGACTTCCCCTTTCTCGCCGCACGGCGGGGCATCGTGGCCGCCGTGGATTGCGCCGCCGGGTTTCTCCGGGCCGGCGCGAGCGCGGTGAAAATCGAGGGTGTGGACGGCCATGAGGACGTGCTGCGCCACCTCGTGCAGTCAGGCGTGCCGGTGCTCGGCCACATCGGGCTTACGCCGCAGTCGCTTCATGCGCTCGGCGGCTACAAGGTGCAGGGCAAGGGCGAGGCCGCCGCCGCCGACCTCGTGCGGCAGGCGCGTGCCATCGAGGCGGCGGGTTGCTTCGGGCTCGTGCTCGAGTGCGTACCGCCCGCAGTCGCGCGTGAAATCACCGCGGCGGTCGGCATCCCGACGATCGGCATCGGCGCCGGACACGACACCGACGGACAGGTGCTCGTCTTTCATGACCTGCTGGGACTGAATCCCGGCTTCGACACCCGTTTCATACGGCGCTTCGCCGACGGCGGTGCAGTAGTCGGCCATGGGCTGGCGGCGTTCGCGAAGGCCGTCGCCAAGGGCGACTACCCGAACAAAAGGGAAACCTACTGAAATCATCAAGCCAAACCTCCGCGCGCGACACAGAGAGCACAGAGGTCCAATCCGAGTTCACCGAGTCAGACCTCCAGATTTTTTTTGCGCCATCCTCCGTGACCTCTCCCGCCTCCTCTGTGCCCTCTGTGTCCCAATCCGAATTTTCCTCCATGCCCGCCGCCAAACCGCGCCTCCTGTTTCTGCTCAGCGGCTCCATCGCCTGCTACAAGGCATGCCACGCCATCTCGCGGCTGACCCAGGCCGGTATCGAGGTTCGCACGGTCGCCACGCCCGCCGCGCTGCGTTTCGTTGGCGGGGCGACGCTGGAGGGGCTGACGGGCTCGCCGGTGTTCAGCGATGTGTGGACCGAGGGCCGCGCCATGGATCACATCAACCTCGCGCGCTGGGCCGACCTCGCGCTCGTCTGCCCGGCCACAGCGAACACCCTCAACCGCCTCGCCGCCGGCCTGGCCGACGATCCCATCGGCGCGCTGTTTCTCGCGTGGGAAATCCAGCAGAAGCCGTGGTGGGTCGCCCCCGCGATGAACCACGCCATGCTCGCGCATCCGGCCACGCAGGCGTCACTCGCCCGGCTCCGCCCCATGGGCGTGCGCGTGCTCGACGCCGGCAACGGCGCCCTCGCCTGTGGCGAAACCGGCGAAGGCCGCCTCATCGAGCCGGAGGCGCTCGTCGCCCAGGTGCTCGTCGAACTCGGCCCGAGGATCGCGAGGCAAGTTTGAACCACAGAGACACGGAGGGCACGGAGGACTGAAAGTGCGACTGAATCAGCACTGACGGCTCAGACTGAATCGGGCGTTCCGACCGTTTTCTTCCCACAGATTTCTTCTCCCCGTCCAATGCCATTTTATCATTCTCTCCGTGTCCTCTGTGCCTCGGTGGTTCCATTAAAATTCGCATGAAAATCCTCCTCACCTCCGGCGCGACGCGCGAGCCGCTTGATGACGTGCGCTTCCTTTCCAACGTCAGCACCGGCGCCACCGGGGCCGCACTGGCTGACGCGCTCGCCGCACGTGGACACGCCGTCACCCTCCTGCACGGCATCGGGGCGGTCGCCCCCCGGCGGGTGCGGGCCATGCGTTCGTTTGGCTCGACCGCCGATCTGCGGGCCCAGCTCCGTGCGCTGGTCGCCACCGGCGGCTTTGACGCGGTCATCCAATGTTCCGCCGTGGCCGACTACACGCCGGCGCGGGTCACACGTGGCAAGATGTCCTCCGACGCGCCCGCACTCACCCTGAGCCTCGTGCCAACACCGAAAGTTTTGCCGCAGATAAAATCATTCGCCCCTGGCCACGGCAACCGCCCGCCGCTCGTCATCGGCTTCAAACTCACGACCGGCGCGGGCGCCGCGGCACGGGCCGCCGCGGTAGCGAAGCTCTTCGCGGCCGGCACGGTGGACGCTGCCATCCACAACGACATGTCTGAACTGGCGGCCGGACGTGCCCGCCCATTTCGCGCCTATGTCGCAGGCCGCCTCCGGGCAAAAAAGCTCGCCGGGCTGCCTGCACTGGCGAAATGGCTGGATGGATTCATCCGTACCGCAAGGTTGTAGCCGGGTCGCTGACGCGAGTGTAAAACCCAGTCCCTCCCACCGGGGATGAAAGACCCCGCCACAGATCCGCCCGGCCCGGCGCAAGCGCCGGACCTGCCGGCCGGGTCACCTGCGACGTTCAGGCCACATTATCCCGCACTTGCGCCCGACCGCCGCGCCCGCCAGCCTCGCGCCCTTTCGCCGTGTTCCGCACCTTTCTCAAAGCCAAAATCCACCGCGCCGCCCTCACGGCCGCCGACCCTGACTACGAGGGCTCGATCACCATTGACCGCGCGGTGTGCCGCGCCGCCGGGCTGCTTGAATACGAGCAGGTGGATGTGCTCGACATCAACAATGGCGCGCGCTTCACGACCTACGTCATCTACGGCGCGATCGGCGAGTTTCAGGTCAACGGCGCCGCCGCGCGCCTCGTGACGCCGGGCGACCTCATCATCGTGCTCGCCTATTGCCGGCTGGCCGAGGCCGAGCTCGCCGCCCATCGGGCCCGCCTCGTGCTCATGGGGCCGGGCAACGTCATCTCCGCTACGAAAGACCAGCCCATCGCCGCCCCTTAGGCATTTTCAGCAGTGTCTTAACCTGAAATTCCGATTTCAGATTTCTTAACCCCGAGGCACCCGGGGCCACGCTTACGTCTTCAGCGCACGGCTTTCCACACGGCGAGGCAGGAAGCGACCAGCGCAGGGAGATCGGCGAGCGGGATCTGGCTCTGGGCATCGCTGATGGCCTTGGCGGGATTCGGATGCGTTTCGATGAACAGGCCGTCGGCCCCGGCGGCCAGCGCGGCCTTGGCCAGCGGTGGCACGAACTCCCGCTGGCCACCGCTGGCGCCACCCGCCGCACCGGGGAGCTGCACGCTGTGCGTCGCGTCAAAGATTGTCGGGCACTGGTTGCCACGCATCAGGGCAAACGAACGCATGTCCACCACGAGGTTTTGGTAGCCAAAAGTCGTGCCACGCTCCGTCTGCCAGATTTCCTTCGCCCCACCCTCGCGGAGCTTGGCGACGACGAACGGCATCTCCTGCGGGGAGAGAAACTGGCCCTTTTTCACGTTGACGCAGCGGCCGGACGCGGCGGCGGCGAGGAGCAGATCGGTCTGGCGGCAGAGAAATGCCGGAATTTGCAGCACGTCGCACACGGCGGCGACGGCCGGCACCTGCGCGACCTCATGGATGTCGGTGAGAACGGGAAAACCGTAATCGTGTTTCACCATCGCCAGCAGCCGGAGGCCGTCCTCAAGACCAGGGCCACGCGCACCGCCACGCGAGGTGCGGTTGGCCTTGTCATAGGAACCCTTGAAAATGATTCGCAGCTCGCGGTGCTTTTTCCCGAGCGCGACGAGTTTCTCCGCGACGGCACGGCAGACGCGCTCACTTTCCAGCGAGCACGGGCCGGCGATGAGGAGAAGTTTTTTCGGGATGAAGAGCATGGCGTAACATGGAGGACCGCACCGGGCGTGCCGAGCCGAATTGTTGCGGGGCCGCGTGCGGATAAATCATCCTGACGGCCTACGGATTTATGGCGCAGGGCTGACGGCCCACGTCATCCCATCGGGGGATGAGAGCAGAATGCTGGTGGGGCTGCCGGACGGATCGGGCGCAGGCAAACTCCCGACTGCCAGCCATTTAGCACCATCCCACATGACGGCCAGCAGATTGGCGGTGGTGACGGGCGTGGCGTAAATGAAATAAGGGGAGAGAGAGCGCAGGGACCAATTCAGCCCGTCAGACGATGTGGTAATCAGGCCTTGGTCGCCCACTGCAACGTACAGGCTGCCATTCCACGCCACATCGCGGGACTGAATCGGGGTGCCGCCGAGGGTGAAATTGCCTGGCACGGCAATCGGACTGATCGGAGCCGTGAGGCCGGCGGGGGTCCCAACAACGAGCGAAGTAGAACCGCCGAGGTGCGAGGGGGTAAAGCGCACGGTGCCAGAGGTCTCCACCCTGAGGGTAGATCCCACCGGCAGCACGTCCACCGAGCCCGTTAAATCCAAAGTGCCAGAGAGCACAATCAAAGGGGTGCTCAAAGGAGCGCTAACGGTGCCAGCAAAAAAGCCCAATGAGCTGCTCTCGGTGAGGTTGAGCAGAGTCGAACCAGAAATCGCCAAGGAAGACGAACCGGGTGAGATGACACCCAAGGAGCCCAAGGCACCGCCGGGAGACGTTGATGCGATCTGAACATTCGGGTTACGATTGAGCGCCAGCGTTCCCGAGACAGGTGCGACACTGGAAGTGAACGCACTCGCATTCAAAATCGCG
This sequence comes from Opitutia bacterium, assembly GCA_947475065.1. Taxonomy (GTDB): domain Bacteria; phylum Verrucomicrobiota; class Verrucomicrobiia; order Opitutales; family Opitutaceae; genus CAIYUN01. The sequence goes on from CANJLB010000001.1 coordinate 20,700, forward strand.
CCAGAGACGACGGGGATGAAGCTTGGCGTCATGATGCGATTGAGTGTGGCGATCGCGTCCATGGAGCGCTCCACGCTGGTGGAAAAAAGAAAGCCCCCGGAGACCATGTATCCGTCCTGATCAAATTCCCCGCCCAAAGCCACCCCGTCTTCGCCCACCGTCGCCCGGATAAGACCGCTGGAACCAGTGGATGCCCAAAAGCTGTCCCCATCAGTTTCCAGCCAGGTCTTGGCGTCGGACGAAATGAAAAAGACATTCGTGTTGTTGAGGTCGGACCCCTCCAGCCCTGCGCGGTTGCCCATAACCAGCCAGGCTGTGCCATCCCACATGACGTTGGCCAAATCGGTCGAGGTCTCTGTGCTGCCGGCGGTCCACTCGAGCCCGTCGGGCGAGGTGAAGATCGCGTCGCCATCGCCCACGGCGACATACAGGCTGCCGTTCCATGTGAGATCCCACAACTGCCGCCCGCCCAAGCTGTAGATTTGCACGGCGGCAAAGGGTGGAGCGCTCTCCGTCGGAGCGTTGACCAACAAAAGCATGCCCTCGTCCGGCATAACCACATCAGGAGCCGCTGGCACCAGCGTACGGATGACGGGATCATAAATCAGCCGCGCTCCGGGCAGAAATATTTCGCGCGTGAAACCGAGATCCCCATCGGACAGGAAATCCATGTCCGCCGCCACGGCGCTGAGCCGCGACATCAGGGCGGTCGCTGGCAGCGTGGAGGTGGTTGGTGCCGGCATGACGGTTAACGTCCGACTGACCTTGCTCGCCGCAAGGTGGTTCCGGTCGCCGGGCACGCTGGCGGTGATCGTGGTCGTGCCTGCGCCGCCAATCATCAGCAAGCTGATCGTGGCCGTGTTGGTGAGGCCGATAACCACCGAACTGCCGCTCACGGTTGCCACGGCGGGGTTGGAGCTGCTGTAGCTCGGCATCAGGCCGGAGTTGGCGCTCGCCGTCAGTGTGAAGAAGCCGTCGTTGGTGCGCTTGACCGGCAGGGGGTCGAAGGTAATTTTTTGCGCGGCCTTGGCGATGACGAGAATGGCGGACTTCGTGCCGGTGCGCTGGGCGTCGTCAATGGTCGAGGCCACCGTGTAGCTGCCGGCATCGGTCGGCGGCATCGTGGTCGGCGGCATCCCGCTGCCGGCGTAGGTAATGCTCACGGTCAGCCCGGCAGGCGAGGTGTTCGCTGTCACCGCACGCAGATCGCCGTTGAAGGTCTGCGCCAGACCGGAAAGTGTGATCGTGGCGGGAGCCTTGGCGATGACCAGGGAGCCGCTGGCGCTGCCGGAGTGAGTTGGCGCGGTCACAGTGGCGACAACGGGGTAGGTGCCGGGGTTCGTCGGCACGGTCACACTGCCGTCGTAGCTGAGACTGACAGCCAGGCCGGCGGGGTTGGTTTTGACGGTGACCGCGCGCGGCGTGCCGTTAAAAACCTGCGTCAGGCCCGAGAGCGTCACCGCAGCCGGGGTTTTGCTGACGGTGAGCGTCGCCGCGCTGCTGCTGGCGGTGCCGAGGGCGTTCGTCACCACGACGCGGAAACGGTCGCCGGTCATCGCCACGCCAGTCTTCGCCACCGACAGGGTGGCGGTGGTTGCGCCGGTGATGCCAGCACCGTTGGTGAGCCTGACGAAGGCGTCACTGCCCGCCGCCGCCCGCTGCCATTCGAAGGTGAACTGGGCGGTGCCGCTGGCGGACACGGTGAAGGCAGCCGACTGGCCTGCCGACACTCTTTGGTTCGCTGGCTGCGTGCCAATGACCGGCGCAGTGTTGACCTTCAGCAGGGCGGCGCTGGAGGTCACGGTGCCAAGGAGATTGGTCGCGACGGCAGTGTAGCTGGCGGAATCACCCGCCTGCGCGCTCGCAAACGTGAGAACTGAGGTGACGGAGCGCTGCAGGCCGTTGGACTGCGTGAGGCTTGTGTTCGTCACCTGGCCGCCCGTGACCACAACTCCATTCTTGCGCCATTCAAAGGACGGCGCGAAGTTGCCGCTGACGGTGGCCGTGGCCGCAAAGCTAACCGTCTGCCCGATATTTGCGGTACGGCTGGCCGGCGAGGTGGCGATCGCCGGGGCGGTGTTGACCGTGAGCACCGCGCTCGCGCTTGCGCTGCCGGGAGCATTGGTCGCCACAACGGTATAAGTGCCGGAGGACCCGCCCGACACCTTGGAAAGCGTAAGCGTCGCATCAGTCGCGCCAGTGATGGCTGTGCCGTTTTTCTTCCACTGCAACTTGGGCGCGGGATTGCCGGTGACGTGCGCACTGAAACTGACGGTCTGGCCGGCAGACACGCTCAGATCAGCCGGCGGGCTGGCGATGACCGGGGCGCTGCGCGGGGCCGCCGATGCCGCCCGGACCGGCGAAGGGCCGACTCCCATCCAGATCACGGCCAAGCCGGCGAGCAGGTTGCCAGCTGCACGCCATGCGTTCAGGATCGGCCGAGAAAAGTGGGTTTCCATGCTTGGGGCGCCTGAAGCTGAACTCCCCCTGCACTCCAGTCAACGGCAATCCGGCACTGGGTCTTTTTGACTACCCCGGGGGGAGATGTTTGTGAAAAACCGCAATCAGTGCTTCTGCGATAAAGGCCATCGCCACAGGCATAATGATCTGAAGCCACCAAGCCCTTCTGATAAAAAGATAACCCCTCCCATTCATCCTAGGAAAGAGAGAAACTGCCGTGATAAAAAGCCATGCCGTATAGAGTGGGTTGCGAATTTTATCTGCGGAACCATCATCAAGAATGATAACATGGAAAGAGAGACTTGCCATTACGGTGGCGGTGATTGCCGTGTAGAGCCAAGCGCGTGGTGAAGCTTTCATGGGGAATCTTATGCGGCTTTCGCGTCCTGCTTGAAACGGCGCATGGACATGCACATGGTCACGGTGCGTTCTGAAACAAACCCACGCGGTCCAACAAATAAGAGCTACACCCCAAAACACGCCGAGCCACACGCCTTGAATGAAAAGCCCTGGCACGACCATCAGTAATATGATGGCGATGGTCTGCTTCGGCGTGGCACGGTAGTATTTCGTTTCCATGGCCTAGCTGACTTGCGTTCGTCAGTCTAGCCCTTCCTTAAAATTCAAACTGTACCACTACCGCCAAACCGGTGATAATTATGCGCACCGGATGAGGCTGGTTCGCCGTCAACCGGCGGCTCCCGCCTGGTCAGGAGCCTTTCTTCCGGTGGCTCCGCTTGACCGCCGCTGCGATAAAGTCGGCGAAAAGCGGATGCGGCTGGTCGGGCTTCGAATGAAACTCGGGGTGGCATTGCACGCCAAGGAACCACGGGTGGTTTTTCAGCTCGGCGATCTCGACGAGGCCGCGTTTCGGGTTCCAGCCGGAGATGACCATCCCGGCGGCTTCGAGGCGCCCGAGGTAATCGTTGTTGACCTCGTAGCGGTGCCGGTGCCGCTCGCTGATCACGGCCCGGCCGTAGGCCTTGCGCGCCAGCGTGCCCGGCTTGAGGCGGCAGTCGTAGGCGCCGAGGCGCATGGTGCCGCCCTTGGCCACCACCTTGCGCTGCTCATCCATGAGCGCAATTACGGGATCGGGTGTCCGGTGATTGAACTCCATCGAGTTGGCCTCCTTGAGGCCGAGGACGTTGCGGGCGAACTCAATCACCGCAATCTGCAGGCCGAGGCAAAGGCCATAGTAAGGCACCTGATGCTCGCGCGCGAACTTCGCCGCCGCGATCTTGCCCTCGGTGCCGCGGTTGCCGAAACCGCCGGGGACGAGAATGCCGTCGAGGCCGCGCAGCAGGGCATGGCCGCCCTTTTTCTCCAGCTTCTCGGCGTCAATGCGGCGGACGGTCACGCGGCAGTTGTTCGCGATGCCGGCGTGGGTGATGGACTCATAGACGGACTTGTAGGCGTCCTGCAGCTCGATGTATTTGCCGACGACGCCGATGGTGACGGCGTGGCGGGGATTCCGAATGCGGCGGACGATACCACGCCAGACGTTGAGGCGCGGCGCGGGCCGGCGAAGGCCGAGGAGATTGAGCACCCGCGCGTCAAGCCCCTCGCGCTGGAGGGCGAGCGGCAGCTCATAGATGGAGGCGACGTCCTGACAGGCGATGACCGAGGCCACGGGGACGTTGCAAAACATGGAAATTTTTTCGCGCAGGTCGCGGTCGAGCGGACGGTCGCAGCGGCACACCACGATATGCGGCTGCACGCCGATCTCGCGTAGCTTGGCGACGGACTGCTGCGTGGGCTTGGTCTTCAGCTCGCCCGCTGCACCGACGTAGGGGACCAGCGTGACATGGATGAAGATGCAGTCGCGCGGCCCGACCTCGAGGGCGAACTGCCGCAGCGCTTCGATGAACGGCAGCCCCTCGATGTCACCCGTGGTGCCGCCGATCTCCGTGATGAGCACGTCCACGCCCTGCCCGGCCTTGTAAATGCGATCCTTGATTTCGTTGGTGACGTGAGGGATCACCTGCACGGTCTTGCCGAGATAGTCGCCCCGCCGCTCCTTGGCGATGACTGCCTCGTAAATCTGACCCGAGGACAGGCTGTTGGCGCGGGACAGCTTGCCCGAAGTGAAGCGTTCGTAATGGCCGAGGTCGAGGTCGGTCTCCGCGCCGTCGTCGAGCACATAGACCTCGCCGTGCTGGAACGGGCTCATCGTGCCGGGATCCACGTTGAGGTAAGGGTCGAACTTCTGGATGCGCACCCTCAGGCCGCGCAGCTCAAGCAGCGCGCCGAGCGAGGCCGCCGTGAGGCCCTTGCCCAATGAGGAAACCACGCCACCCGTGACAAAAATGTATTTCACGGGACAAAAGCGTGAGGCCGCGCCGCGCGCCCGCGCAAGGAAAAGTTGCGGAAAGATTTTGGGCCGGACAGCGCCACCTGACCAAATCCGCCATTTTGCATGTAAGAAACCGCCACCAGCGGCATCTAATGCCACAGACCAACCGCCATGACCGCCGCAAGCCAACGCCAATGTTTCGACCTCTGGATGCTGGAGCACCAGCGCATCCTGCATGCGGTGGCCAACGGCTTTGCCAACGGCGACGACCGCCATGACCTCATGCAGGAGCTGCTGCTCGCCGTGTGGCGGGCCATCCCGGCGTTTCAGGGACAGAGCAAGCCCGTGACCTTTATCTACCGCGTGGCGCACAACACGGCGCTTACCTGGAAACGCTCCGAGAAAAATTACCGCGCCCGGCTCGACCGCTTTGAGGCTTTGCAACCGCCAACTGGCACCCCAGCCAACCCGGAGGAGTCCAGCGACCGCGAGATGCTCGCGTTCGCCTATGCCGAGATCCGCCGGCTCCCGCCCGTTGACCGGTCGCTGCTCCTGCTCCACCTCGACGAGGTCGGCTACGCGGAAATGGCAAACATCCTCGGCCTCACCGAAAGCAACGTCGGTGTTCGTCTCACCCGCATCAAACAACGCCTGATCAAAACCCTGAAGGAGAAAACCCATGAGCTACGATGAACTCCAAAACCTGTGGAAATCCCCCGGCAACCGTCCGACGGCCGCCGACCTTGAACGGCAACGTCAGGCCTTGGTCGCCACCCTGCGCCGGCAACATCGCGTCTTTTATTGCTGGATGGCGTTGGCCATGACCCTGCTCGCTCTGCCGGTCGTCGGGCTGGCCGATCATACTCTCCGTGGCGGGCAGTTTGCCCTCGGCCGCGAATGGGGCGTGCTGCTCCTGCTCGCCCTGCCATGGATCGCCGCCGTCGTGTTCATCCGCCGCCAGTTGCGGCACCGCCGGGCACACTCCGGCTATGAGCAGTCGGTCAGCCAGAGCGTGCGCGCCATGCTGGATGCGAACCAGGCCGCGCAGCAGCGTGCCCGCATCATGCAGGTGCTGCTGGCGCTCAGCGCCCCGGTCATGGCCCTGTGCATCTGGCAACTACAGGCGGTGGACAAGACCCGCCCACACGAGGCGGCCTCACTGGCCACGGTGATGACAATGCTGATCGCCACCTCCTGGGGCGGCATCTGGTGGAAACGCCGCCGCCTGATCCCTGAGGAAAAACGACTGGCGAGCCTGCTCACCGACCTGGCGTGACCGGAGGAAGCCACCCATGATCCGGGCCGGGGACAGCGCGTCACCGCTTGCGCGATGGGTCATCGTCATCTGCAAGCTGGTTTTTTTTCCGCTTCTGCACGGCCTGCCGCAGGAGGTATTCGACCTGTCCGTTGACGCTGCGCAGCTCGTCCGCCGCCCAGCCTTCGAGATCGCGCCAGAGCTCGGGTGCGATGCGGAGCAGGAAACTTTTGCGTTCTTCGGCGGGCATGGCGGCGCGGCGCGGGGGCGGGGGCGGGGGCGGATCAGCGACGCTTGACCATGGCTTGGTAAATGCCGTACGCGGGGGGACCAAAGGCTACGCCGCCCTGCGGCTCCCACCCTAGCGCGATATGCCGGTTGACCTCCTCGGTGAGTTGGGCGCACATGGCCTGGTAGTCGGTGCCGAAGATGCCTTTGTTTTTCACCGCGATAATTTTGTATTCCATGGGAAAAGAAGATGAGGGCTTGGGACTGGGTTAATTGTGCAGCGTGCCGGTGTTGACGACGGGATGCACCTCGGACTCGCCGCAGAGCACGACGAGGAGGTTGGAGACCATCGCGGCCTTCCGCTCCTCGTCGAGGTGCACCACTTTCTTGGCGGACAGCTCATTCAGCGCCATCTCCACCATGCTCACCGCCCCATGGACGATCTTCGTCCGCGCCGCGATCACGGCCTCGGCCTGCTGGCGGCGGAGCATAGCCTGCGCTATCTCCGGGGCGTAGGCGAGGTGTGTGAGCCGTGCTTCGTCCACCTCGACGCCGGCCTTGGCCAGCCGCTCCTGCAGCTCGCGGGTGAGCGCGGCCGACACCCCGTCACTGCCACCCCGCAGGGTGATCTCGTTTGGTTCGCCGTCGTCGTAGGCGTAGCTGCTGGCGACATGGCGGACGGCGGACTCGCTCTGGATCCGGACGTAGTTCTCATAGCTGTCCACGTCGAACACCGCCTGCGTGGTGTCGCGCACACGCCAGACGACGACGGCGGTGATCTCGATCGGGTTGCCGCGCTGGTCGTTCACCTTGAGCTTGTCGCCGTTGAGATTGCGGGCGCGCAGGGAGATCTTGAGTTTCTTGTTGAAGGGGTTGGTGAAAAAGAAACCGCTGTCCCGCACGGTGCCCTTGTAGGCACCGAACAGGATCAGCACAGCGGCCTCGTTCGGCTGAAGTGTGAAAAAGCCTCCGGACATCGCGATCGCGGTGACCAATGTGCCGATGCCGGCCAAAACCATCGCAACGTTCTGGCCGCGCGCGGCGGTCACGATGAGCCAAACGGCCATGCCGTAGAGCGCGATGATAAGGAGGAGGAAAAGCCAGCCGCTGGCAGCGCGGGCGGGGCGTTCTTGGTTCTGCGAGTGGGGGGTCGGGACGGTGGTTTTCATGGGTGGAAAAGCAAGATGGATATCTATATGATATCTCTTAGATATCTCGTCAAGCGCTTTTTGAAATTTTCGGCCCCCACGTTCCAATTCCCCGCTTGCGCCGCCTGCCGGCGCAGACACCCTGTCGGCTTCATGCAGTCCAAACCTCAGGTGCTCGCCTGGCTCACCTGCGACGCCGTCCATCTCGATCCGTCCACCGGCAAGCACACGATCCTCGGCGTGTTCTCCAACATCCGGGCGCGGCAGTTTCCCGTCACCCACCCGCATATGGTCTGGTTTCTCACGCTCAGCGACGTGCCCGCCGGCGAGCACAAGCTGCGCCTCTCGATGGGCCTCGATCCGGCGCATGCCCAGCAGCTCATCGAGCGCCCCTTCCAGTCGCAAAGCCCGATCCAGCGCATCAACCTCATCAATGAAATCCGCAACCTCACCTTCCCCGAGGCCGGTGACTATGCGATCATCGTTGAGGTGGACGACGAGCCGCTGCTGGTGACGAGCATCGGGGTTGGGAGCTGACAATTTCTTATCGGTTATGGCTTATCGCTCTTGGGGCTGTTACAGAAATGGTGCCCGTCGCCCGCATGGTTCGATGTCGCTCCCTCTGCGCTTGAAATAAGCCGATCAGCGTCAACCTGTAACCATTGCCCATTTCTCCCCCTCGTGCCAACCGCCTTGTCAGATTTCGCCACCGATGGCGTCGAGATCTTTGAGTCGGTGCTTGCGCCGGATGACGTGGCCGCGCTCGTCCGGCTGCTTCCCGAAAATGTCGCCGGCCTGCGAAACCTCCTGGATCAAATCCCCGCTGTGCGAACGCTGGCCGAAAGTCCTCCACTGCACACCCTGTTGGCGAAGCTGGGCAGCCTCGGGGCCAGGCCGGTGCGTGCCGTGTTTTTCGACAAAAATCAGGCGCACAATTGGAAAGTCCCGTGGCATCAGGACCTCACCATCGCTGTGCGTGTCCGCCATGAGACGACGGGCTTCGGGCCTTGGTCGGTCAAGGATGGCGTGCCCCACGTCCAGCCGCCAGTCGCGCTGCTCGCCCGCATGGTCACGCTCCGCCTCCACCTCGATGACTGCGACGCCGAAAACGGCGCGCTGCGCGTGCGGCCCGGCTCTCATTTGCAAGGTCGCATCGCGGCCGCCGACTTGCTGCAATGGAACAAGGCGGGGGAAATCACCTGTGCCGTGCGAGCGGGCGGGGTCGTGGCCCTGCGCCCCCTCCTGCTGCACGCCTCCTCGCCAGCTCGGATACCACGCCACCGGCGCGTCATCCACCTTGAGTATTCGCCCGACCTTCTCCCGCCTCCGTTGGAATGGTTCGATGCGCCCCCTCTGCGCTTGAAATAGCCCAAGAAGCGTCAACCAATAGCCCCTAACCCATTTCCCTTCCCATGCCCTCCTCTCCCGCCCTCGTCATTGGCTCCATCGGCATTGATCGCGTAGCCACGCCTTTTGCGGAGGCCGACCACCTCCTCGGCGGTGCCGCCAGCTATGCGGCCATCGCCGCCAGCTACTTTGCGCCCACACGGCTGGTCGGGGTCGTTGGCGGGGACTTTCCCGCGGCGTTTATGCGGCGCTACCGGAAGCATCGCCTCGACCTCGCGGGTCTCCAGGTCGAGCCGCAGGGAAAAACATTCTATTGGTCGGGCAAATACCGCGAGCACTTCGAGGGGCGCGACACGCTGGAAATCCGGCTCAATGTCTTTGAGAAATTTTCCCCCACGCTACCCGCCGCCTACCGCGACACGCCTTTCGTCATGCTCGGCGCGATCCAGCCCGCATTGCAGCATCATGTGCTCGACCAGCTCCCGGGCGGCGCGCGGCGGCCCTTCGTGCTCGCCGACACATTCGACCTCTGGATTCACACGACCAAGGCCGACCTCTTGCGCCTGCTCAAACGCATTGACCTCTTCGTCATCAACGAGGACGAGTCGCTCCTGCTCACCGGCCAGCGCAACCTCGTGCTGGCCGGCCGCGCGCTGAGAAAAATGGGCCCGCGCATCGTCGTCATCAAGAAAGGTGCGCACGGCTCGCTGCTCTTCCACCCCGATGGCTACTTCGCGATGTCGGCGTATCCCGTCACGAAATTTGTGGATCCCACCGGTGCCGGCGACAGCTACGCCGGCGCACTCATTGGCTGCCTCGCCGCCGCCAACCGCTCCGACTTCGCCACCATGAAAAAGGCCATCACCTACGCAACCGCCGTGTCGAGCCTGACAGTGGAGAGCTTCAGCGTGAACCGCCTGAGCACTGCCGGCCGGGCGACGATTGACCGCCGTTACCGTGAGCTCGTGGCGATGACGCGACTCTGAGCGGATCCGTGTCGCCAACGGCCGGAACCGGCAAAAAAACAGGCGCTCCGTTGCCGGAGCGCCTGGTAATTTTTCGGGGCAGCTGCTGCTGCGGATTTCAGGGCCGGACTCAGTAGTCCATGCCACCGCCGCCGCCTTGCGGCATGGCCGGGGCCTTGTCCTTTTCCGGGGCATCGGTGATGATGCACTCGGTGGTCAGGAGCAGGCCGGCGATCGAGGCCGCGTTTTGCAGCGCGATGCGGGAGACCTTCGTCGGGTCCACCACGCCGGCCTTCACGAGATCCTCGAACTCGCCTGTGGCGACGTTGTAGCCTTGGTTGCCCTTGCTCGTCAGCACCTGCTGGACAATCACGGCTCCCTCGACGCCCGCGTTGAAGCAGAGCTGCTTGAGCGGGCTCTCGATGGCGCGGCGCACGATGTTGGCGCCGAGCTTTTCGTCGCCTTCGAGCGTCGCAGTCAGGGTGTCAATGGCCTTGCCGGTGCGCAGGAGCGCCACGCCGCCGCCGGAGACGATGCCTTCCTCGACGGCCGCACGGGTCGCGTGGAGGGCGTCCTCGACGCGCATTTTCTTTTCCTTCATCTCGGACTCGGTGGCGGCACCGACATTGATGACGGCCACGCCGCCGGCGAGCTTCGCGAGGCGCTCCTGGAGCTTCTCCTTGTCGTAGTCGCTGGTGGTCTCCTCGATCTGGCGGCGGATTTGCTTCACGCGGCCCTGGATGTCGGACGACTTGCCAGCACCCTCGATGATGGTGGTGTTTTCCTTGTCCACGGTAATGCGCTTGGCCTTGCCGAGGTCGCTGAGCTGGATGTTCTCGAGCTTGAGGCCGAGGTCTTCCGTGATGCAGCGGCCGCCAGTGAGGACGGCGATGTCCTCGAGCATGGACTTGCGGCGGTCGCCAAAGCCGGGGGCCTTGACGGCGCACACGTTGAGCGTGCCGCGGATCTTGTTGACGACGAGCGCGGCGAGGGCCTCGCCCTCGACTTCCTCGGCGATGACGAGGAGGGGCTTGCCACCCTTGGCGACGGTCTGGAGCAGCGGCAGGAGGTCCTGCAGGCTGGAGATTTTTTTCTCGTAGATGAGGACGTAGGCGTCCTCAAGGATGGCCTCCATGCTCTCGGCATTGGTCGTGAAGTACGGCGAGGTGTAGCCCTTGTCGAACTGCATGCCCTCGACGACATCGAGGGTGGTCTCGATGGACTTGGCCTCCTCGACGGTGATGGTGCCGTCCTTGCCGACCTTGTCCATGGCGTCGGCGATGATCTCACCGATGGTGGCGTCCCAATTGGCGGAGACGGTGGCGACCTGGCGGATTTCCTCGCGGTCATTGACCTTCTTGGAGATCTTCACGAGCTCGGCGACGGCGGCCTCGACGGCCTTGTCAATGCCGCGCTTGAGGTAGATCGGGTTGGCCCCGGCGGTCACGTGCTTGAGACCTTCCTTGTAGACGGCCTCGGCGAGCACGGTGGCGGTGGTGGTGCCGTCGCCGGCGGCGTCGTTGGTCTTGGAGGCGACCTCCTTGACGAGCTGGGCGCCGATGTTCTCGTAGGCATCGGGCAGCTCGATTTCCTTGGCGACGGTCACGCCGTCCTTGGTGACGGTCGGCGAGCCGAATTTTTTATCAATGACGACGTTGCGGCCCTTGGGCCCCAGCGTGACTTTGACGGCGCGGGCGAGCAGCTCGACACCACGGAGAATTTTTTGACGGGCGGCCTCGTCGAAGATGAGTTGTTTGGCAGGCATGGGAACTGGTTTTTAAGTTAAATTTTAAGTTGCGGGAGGGACGGCTCAGCCGATGACGCCGAGGATGTCGTCCTCGCGAACGATGGTATATTTGACGTCGTCGAGCTTGACCTCGGTGCCGCCGTATTTGCTGATGAGAACCTTGTCGCCGACCTTCACCTCGAAGGCCACGAGCTTGCCGTCCTCATCCTTCTTGCCGGTTCCGAGGGCAATGACCTCGGCCTCCTGCGGTTTTTCCTTGGCGGCATCGGGGATGATGATGCCTCCACGGACTTGCTCTTTTTCTTCCAGGTGCTTCACGAGCACCCGGTCGCCGATGGGCTTGATTTTTAGTTTGGCCATGTTGGGTTTGGGTTGTGGGAGTTGGGTTGGTTTCTGATTGATAACAAAGCGCGCCGTCGCAGGAATGCGGCAGGCGCGCAAAGAGCGGGAAGGGGAGGTTACTTTTTCTTGTCGTCGTCCACAACCTCAAAGTCGGCGTCAACGACGTCGGCCTTCTTCTCGGTTTTCTTAGCGGAGCCGGCGGATTCGCCACCGGCCGTGCTGCCGTCGGCGGCAGATGCGCCGGGCGCGGCCCCGGCCGCGCCGGCGGCCTGCTGGGCCTTTTGCGCCTCGGCATAGAGCTCGCCCCCGACTTTCGTCAGGTTTTCGAGCGCGGCTTTCATGCGGACAGGATCGTTGTCCTCAAGGTCTTTCCTGGCCTCGGCCAGGGCGGACTCGAACTTTGACTTCGTCTCGGGCGGAAGCTTGTCGCCCGTATCCTGGAGCGTTTTTTCGAGCTGGTAGATGGTGGTGTCGAGCTGGTTTTTCGCCTCCACCGCATCCTTGCGCTTTTTGTCCTCGGCGGCGTTCAGCTCGGCCTCCTTGGTCATCTTCTCGACCTCTTCCTTGGAGAGGCCGGACGAGCCTTGGATGGTGATTTTCTGGTCCTTGCCGGTGCCGAGGTCCTTGGCCGAAACGTGGAGGATGCCGTTGGCATCAATGTCGAACGTGACCTCGATCTGCGGTGCACCACGCGGGGCGGGCGGAATGCCATCGAGTTTGAACGTGCCGAGCACCTTGTTGTCGCGCGACATCGGGCGCTCGCCTTGGATCACGACGATTTCGACGCCGGGCTGGTTGTCGCTGTAGGTCGAAAACGTCTGCGTCTTCTTCGAGGGAATGGTGGTGTTGCGCGGAATCATCGCCGTGGCGACCTGCCCGGCCGTCTCGATGCCAAGCGTGAGCGGCGTCACGTCGAGCAGGAGCACGTCGCGCACCTCGCCCTTGAGCACCCCGCCCTGTACGGCGGCTCCGATGGCGACGACCTCATCGGGATTGACGCCTTGGTGCGGCGGTTTGCCGCCGAGCTTGTGCGCGATCTCGACGATCTTCGGCATGCGCGTCATGCCACCCACGAGCACGAGCTCGTCAATTTTCTCGGCGGTCAGCTCCGCATCCTTGAGGCAGCTCCGGAAAGGCGCGATGCAGCGCTCGGACAGCGCGTCGCAAATCTGCTCCATCTTGGCGCGCGAGAGCTGCACGTTGAGATGCTTCGGGCCGCTGGCATCGGCGGTGATGAAGGGCAGGTTGAGGTCGTAGGTCGTCGCCGAAGACAGCGCGATCTTGGCCTTCTCCGCCTCCTCCTTGAGACGCTGCAGCGCCATCGGGTCCTTGCGCAGATCAATGCCGTTTTCCTTTTTGAAAGAGTCCACGAGCCAAGCGATGATGGCCTCATCCCAGTTGTCACCGCCGAGGTGCGTGTCGCCGTTGGTGGCCTTCACCTCAAACACGCCGTCGCCGATCTCCAGCACCGACACGTCAAACGTGCCGCCGCCCAGGTCAAACACCGCGATCTTTTCGTCCTTCTTCTTGTCGAGACCGTAGGCGAGTGATGCGGCGGTCGGCTCGTTGATGATGCGGAGCACCTCGAGACCGGCGATCTTGCCGGCATCCTTGGTGGCCTGCCGCTGCGAGTCGTTGAAGTAGGCCGGCACGGTGATGACGGTCTGCGTGATTTTTTCACCCAAATAGGCCTCGGCATCGGCTTTCAGCTTGCCGAGCACAAACGCGGCGATCTGCTGCGGCGCGAACTGCTCCGTCTTGTCGCCAGATTGCACCTCGATGTAGGCGTCGCCGTTTTTGCCCTCGACGACCTTGAAGGGCATGTTGGCGGCCTCGGACTTCACTTCCGAAAATTTGCGGCCAATGAGACGCTTCGCGGAAAAAACCGTGTTCTTCGGATTGGTGACCGCCTGACGCTTGGCAGCCTGCCCGACCAGGCGCTCACCCGTCTTCGTGAACGCGACGACCGACGGCGTCGTGCGCGCGCCTTCGGCGTTAGCGATGACGACGGGCTCCCCGCCCTCCATGATGGCCATGCAGGAGTTGGTGGTGCCGAGGTCAATGCCGAGAACACGACTCATAGTGCCTGCCAGCTTTAGCAACGCCCGTGCCTTCGTTTTTAAAACTAACCTTAACTGCTGTTTTCCAATGCTTAGAAATTTTGTTCGCCACCACGCACTCGCGCAGCCGCGCTCAAATTTGCGCCAGGCTGACCCAACTATGCGCCAGCGCGAGCGCCACGTGTCCCGCCGCTGGCACAGGCAAACGATAACTTTATGAACTGGAGCCGGGACGCCATCGTCGCGGTCGGCAGCGTGGTCGTGGGTATTTTAACTTCCATCAAACTGAACAGCGATTCATTGCCGACCGATTCAGAGAGCTTCGACGACAAATACGAGAGCAACTGGTTTTACTATTACAGATAGTTGAATTCCCCGCCCGCCTCCCCACCCTGCCCCGCATGGAAATGGAAGTAACCCTGCCCGACGAGGTCGCCGTGATGACACTGCCGGGCGCGGTGCTCTTCCCCCAGGCGCTGATGCCGCTGCACATTTTTGAGCCACGCTATCGTGACATGCTGCGCGATGTGCTCTCCTCCCACCGTCTCTTTGCCATCGCCAACCTCGACCCCCACGCCGCGGGCGGCTTCGAGCCACCCCACCGCATCGCCACCGTCGGCATTGTGCGCGCCTGCCAGAAAAACGACGACGGCACCTCCAACCTCCTCCTTCAGGGCCTGGCCCGCGTCGAGGTGCGCGGCATCTTGCGCGAGGAACCCTATCGCCGCATCCGTATCCGCGTGCTCGCCAGCGCCCCGGTCGGCGACCCCGCCGAAAACCTGCGCCTCCGCACCGCGCTGGCGCGGATCATCGCGGCGCGCGAGCGGCTCGGCGGCCGCACGAAGGGCGAGTTTTTGCGTTTCCTCAAAACGGTCACCGACCCCGAGGCCTTCGTGGACCTTGCCGCAGCCAGCCTGTGCGACGACCCTCAGCTCAAGCAGCGGCTCCTCGAAACACTCGAGGTGAGCGCGCGCCTGCGGCTGTTTGGCGAGCATCTCCGCCACCAGGTTGATAACCTGAAACTCGGCCACCGGCTCCAAGGCGATCTTGCCGACGAGGACATCGTGGGAAACTGAAGCACGGCAGCCCGGCGGCGTTTCGGGCGGAGCTCCATTGGCGCTTGACGCTCCCTTTGGCAAAACCTTACTTTGCACCTTCACCAATCGCCGCCGCCCGCCCGTGCGGGCTGCACCTCTCCCTTTAAAGTCCCAATTTTATGGCCAATCCCAAACGCAAGACCTCCAAACGCCGCAGCGCCAACCGCCGCGCCGCCAACGCTTTCATCGCGCCCCAGTTCGCCACCGACCCCACCGACGGCTCCCTCTTCCGCCCCCACCGCGTAAACCCCAAGAACGGGATGTATCGCGGTCGCCAGGTGCTCAATGTCGAGGTTTGAGCCTCACGCCGCGCGGATCTGATCCGCCTGCTCCCCGGCGATGACACTTTCCCACGCTGGTTCCGGCCATTCCGCGCGTATAGCGGTGGACGCGATGGGCGGTGACCTCGGCCCGGCCGAGGTGGTCGCTGCTGTCCGGCTCGCCTTGGACGAGGTTCACGCCCTGCCGCCCATCACGCTCGTTGGCGACGAAGCCGTGCTGGGGCCGTTGCTCGAGCGCGCCGGCCTCGCGCAGCATGCGGCGGTGGGCGTATTGCACGCCTCCGAGGTCATCACGATGGACGACAAGCCCCTCGTGGCGTGGAAACGCAAGCGCGACGCCTCGATGGTGCGCGCCATCGAGCTGGTCAAGTCCGGCGCGGCCGCCGCCGTGGTCAGCTGTGGCAATACGGGCGCACTCATGGCCGGCGGCACGCTCCGCCTCCGCATGATCGAGGGGGTGGACCGGGCTGCGCTCGCAGCCGTCATCCCGCGCGACGGCGGACATTTCATCCTGATTGATGTCGGGGCAAATCCCGAGGCGACGGCCGAGCATCTCCTGCACAACGCCATCCTCGGCTCGCATTACGCGCGCGTTGTGCTCGGGATCACGCGCCCGCGCGTCGGCCTGCTCACCATCGGCACGGAGGAAGGCAAGGGCAATGCGCTCACGGCCGCCGCCCATCCGCTGCTCCGGCGTGCCGGCCATGTGATCCACTACATCGGGCCGACCGAAGGCTTCCAGATTTTCACCGACCACTGCGACGTCGCCGTGTGCGACGGATTCACCGGCAACCTGCTGCTTAAAAGCTGGGAGTCGCTCGCGCATTTTTTCAAGGGCACGCTCAAACGCGAGCTCAAGGCCAACCCCCTGCGCTTCGCCGGCTCCGTGCTGTCGCTGGGCGCGTTCGACGCGCTCAAGCGCCGCATCAACCCCGACCGCTACAGCGGCGCCCCGCTCCTCGGCCTGCGCGGCAACGTCCTCAAGGCCCATGGCTCGAGCAACCGCCACGCCATCTGCGCCGCCCTCCGCTCGGCCGGTGAAATCGTGCGCGCCGACATGTTGCGCCACATCGAGGCCGATATCGCCCGCGCCAACGCCCTCGCCGCCCCGCCTGCCTGAAACCGCCGTCCCCTTCACGGCGCGGGGGCGACATTCGATCTTGAGACCTTCAGCCCTTCCCACCTTTAGTCCCTCCATCCACCCGACGCTGGATTCCGACCTTCCGCCCTCCGCCACAAAAATGTCCTCCCCTGCCATCGGCATCCTCGGCACTGGTGCGTATTCGCCAGCGAAAGTTCTCACCAACCACGAACTCGCCCGGATGGTCGAGACGACCGACGAGTGGATCGTCAGCCGCACCGGCATCCGCGAGCGCCGCATCGCCGGAAAAACCGAAACCACCTCCTCGATGGCCGCCGCCGCCGCGCGCGCCGCGCTGGCTGACGCCGGCGTGACCCCGGAACAGGTTGACCTCATCATCCTCGCCACGCTCACACCTGACCAGCCGATGCCCGCCACGGCCTGTCTCGTGCAGCACCTGCTCGGCGTTCCCCCGCGCGCCGCGTGCTTCGACCTCAACGCCGCGTGCTCGGGCTTCCTCTACGCGCTGGACACCGCCTGGGCCATGCTGGCCTCGGGCCGTTACCGGCACGCGCTGGTCATCGGCGCGGAAAAGCTTTCCACCATCGTGGACTGGACCGACCGCTCGACCTGTGTGCTCTTCGGCGACGGCGCGGGCGCGGCCGTGCTCGGCCCGACGCGCGGCACCGCCCAGATTCTCGGTGCGCGGCTCTATGCCGAAGGCGCGCACGCCGGCCTGCTCTGCGTGCCGCGCGGCCCAAAGCCGTTCATCCAGATGAAAGGCCGCGAAGTTTTCAAAAATGCCGTCCGCGAGATGGAGGACGCCGTCCGCGACATTTTGGAGCAGCACGGCCTCGCCGCCTCGCAAATCGCCTGTGTGATCCCGCATCAGGCCAATCTCCGCATCATTGAGGCGCTGGGCAAATACCTCGGCCTGCCGCCGGAGCGCTTCGCTGTCAGCCTCGACCGCCACGGCAACACCTCCGCCGCCTCGATCCCGCTCGCGCTCGACGAAGCCCGCCGCTCAGGCCGCGTGCGCGCCGGCGACCTCACGCTGCTGGTCGCCTTCGGGGCGGGCTTGACCTACGGCTCCGCGCTGGTTCGCTGGTGAAAACTTTCGCCATGACCACGCTGCTCCGCGCCCTCGCCGCCCTTTCCCTTCTCGCCGCCATCGCCCGCGCGGATCTTGTCTGGACGCCGGAGACCGGCTGGCGTGCCGAGGGCGGCATCCTCGCCCCGCTCGTCGCGCCTGAGGGCGGCGGCCGCACGGCGCTCGACCTGATGAACCAGGCCCGCGAGGCCGAGGAGAAGGGCGACAAGTCCACCGCCCGTTCGCGCTATGAGAGTGTCGCCAAAAAATACCCGCGTTCCGAACTCGCGGGCGAGGCGCTCTACCGCGCCGCGCAGCTCCGGCTCGACCGCCAGCAGTATTACAAGGCTTTTGACGCGTTTCAGGACACGGTGACGCTCCACCCCGACACCACCCACTTCAACCAGATCATCGGCCAGCAATACGTCATCGCCTCGGCGCTCGTGGATGGCGCGCACAACCGGATGTTCGGCCTCCTTCGCGCCCCGTTCTCCAACCGCACCCAAGGGATCGAGTATGCGGAAAAAATCCTCCTCAACGCCCCGCACAGCGATTACGCGCCCCTCGCCCTGATGAAAATTGCGCAGGGCCAGCAGCACGTCGGCAGGCCTGAGGATGCCAAGGATGCGCTCGACCGCCTCATCAGCAACTACCCGCAGAGCGTGCTCGCACCCGATGCCTACCTCCGCCTCGCCCAAGCCTATGCCGACGACGTACAAGGCCCCGCCTACGACCAAGGCGCGACCAAGCAGGCGATCACCTACTACGAGGACTTTACGCTCCAGTTTCCCCAGGATCCCAACGTGCCCTCCGCCGCCAAGGGACTGGCAGACATGAAGACCGTCCTCGCCGAGGGAAAAATTGAGATCGGCGATTTTTACCTCCGCAAACGCGATAACTTCGTCGCCGCCCGGGTCCTCTATAACGAGGCCATCACGACTTTCCCCGACTCACCGGTCGCGGCGCTCGCGCGCCAGCGTCTCGCCGAGGTGGACGCCGCCGAAGCCAAGGCCAAAACCGCCGGACCGGCGCGCAAAAAGTTCCTCGGCCTGTTCTGAACCGCCGCACGGCCCACGCGGGCGCGCGGTGGGAGAACGCAGCCAGGAAGCAGCCGTCCCGAGCCGGGCCAACTTTTCCCTCCGCCATTTTTCCTCTCCCTCCCGCCGCCCTTGCGCCGCCCCTTTCTCCCCGCTCCCTGCCCCGACCATCCCATGCTCCGCGCCCGCCTTGCCCTGTTGCTCCCCTTGCTTTGCTCGCTCGCACTGGCGGCCAGCGGCTGCGCACACTACCGGCTGGGCACGGGAACGAAAATTCCCTTTTCCTCGCTCTATGTCGCACCGGTGCAGAATCACGCCGGCCTGCCGCAGGCTGCGGCCATCGTCAGCGCACAGCTCCGTGAGACGTTTCTGCGTGACGGACGTCTCACCCTCGCCGCCTCCCCCGAGGAGGCCGATGCCGTCCTCACCGTGACGCTCGCCAGTTATGGCCGCGAGACGCTGACCGCCTTGGCGCGGGACACCGGCCTCGCCCGCAAACTGGGGCTCACCTTGGAAGCCACCGCGACCCTCACCGACCAGCATACCGGCCATGTGCTCTTTGAACGCCGTCCGTTGCATGCCGTCCGCCAAGCTTTCACCGACAGCGGTCAGTTGGAAGCCGAAGCCGACACCGTCCCGCTGCTCGCCCAACAGCTCGCCCAGGCCGCCGCTCGCACCGTGCTCGACCTTTGGTAGGCCGACACCGGTCAGAACGGGGAAAAGATGTGCACTTTTTTCCAAATCTTGTCGAAGAACTTTGACTTGGGTGGCACGGGAGGCACGTACGGCAGCTGGGACTCGGGAATGCCGAAGCCCGTGATGGCGTATGCCTTGATTTGTGCCGCATTGGTATAATCCTTTGCGTCCAGCATCAGTTGGACGATTCCGGCACCAGCCTTGTAAAAATCGCGGGTAATCACCGGGTTGCCACTGCGGCCTGGCTGGCTTGGCTGGTCTAGCTGGGGTGGCTGGGGTAGATTGGGTTGAAAGCGAGGAACATCAGGCCTGGCAGGGTTGGTTGGTATGGGAAGGAACGCATCGTTCTGCCCGAAAGAGGCATAAATCTTGCGAAGGCTCTCCCAGAGCTGCAGGTTGGCCTCCGAGTAGATATCTGACTGCATGGCCTGAAGTTGCAAAGCCTGAAGCATGGTGATGGCGGCCTCCTCATTTTTTCCACTGTTTGCCTGCGCCTGCGCGAGCAGCAGATAGCACTGTGTCTGGTTGGGTGAAAGATTGCGGGCATAGGTCGCGGCCTTGATGGCTTCATCATAGGCCACCGCCATTTGCCGGATTTCGCTCTGGATTTGCTGCGCTTCCTGGATCGCCGCGTTCAGCCGCAATTTCTGATCCACGGTCACGGACCGGGTCAGATCCTCGAGTTTTTTTTGCGTTTCTGCCACCGATACCTCTGACGGCTGCAAATTCTTCAGCAGCGTTTCCAAAGAAATCCGATCCAATGTATCCGCCGTTTTGGCCGCATCGTCCAACTGGCGGCGAAATTGGTCGAAATGGTTCAGCGCGAATTGACTATGGACCCCCCCGGCTCCGAGATAGGAGCCCGCAAGCTGATTATGGACGCGCGGGTTGCCCACGTTGGCGATTTCGTCGAGACTCGCTCCCCGTTGCAACCGGTCACCCCGCGAGGCCTTGTTAACCCATGTGTCCACATTGCGGGCCCGGATCATGATATCCACGCCTTTTTGGTAAAATCTAAGCGCCTCAATGGGCACAGGACCACCCTTGCGATCCGGCTGGGACAGCAACTGAGCCTTGGTATTATAATACATGCCCAGGTCACAGAACAGTGTGTTGTCCTGCCGGTTGATTGGCAGCGGCCTGGAGTCAATCACCGCCAGCCCGATCTCCGCCCGTGCAATCGCCTGATCCACATTGGATTCGATTCTCGGATCGTGATTAAAATAGCCGTTGGCGAAACCCTTGTGGACCTTGAAGCTGTTGGGCTGCGCGGCGGCCGCGCTCTGCCAGAGGGTGAACTC
Source organism: Opitutia bacterium (assembly GCA_947475065.1). GTDB lineage: Bacteria > Verrucomicrobiota > Verrucomicrobiia > Opitutales > Opitutaceae > CAIYUN01. The sequence continues at coordinate 41,128 of CANJLB010000001.1, forward strand.
GCTCTTCCAGTCCGCATTGCGCACATAGGTGCGCAGGCCGAGGGCGGCCAGCAGCACCAGCGGCAATCCCAACCGGAGACCCATCAAGCCCAGTGCGCGCCATTCTTCGGGCAATGTCAGGGTAGAGGTAAATTTTTCAATGAGATGGGCCAGCCCGAGCGCGGCCACGAGGCAGAAACCGATGGAGGGCAGATAGAGGAAACGCTCGCCCATGATGCTGCCGATCGGAATCAGGATGTTGGCCGTCAGCAGGATCATCCCGAAAAAGAATAGCACACCGAAGGAAAACAACGGCGACGCCAGCCGCCGGTTCCACGCGAGCCACAGCAGACCCACCACCACCGCCAGACCGATCCAGCATTGGAGATTCTCCCAGAGTGGCGTGCCCTCCTCGCCATAAAGCGGGATCGCGTTGTAGGAGTAGTCGCACGAAAGTGTGTCGGGGAAAACCAGCAGTCCGAGGTAGCGGCCCAGCACTTTGAACGCGGTCAGCTCCCCCGACAGGGTGATCTGATCCCACCATTTCTGAGCGTTCTCGATGAGCGTCAGTTTGTGGGCGTCGGTCACCTCGCTGATTGACGCCGGCACCCGCGCGATGGGATTGTCAATAAACAGCTGCCCGTAGGTGGGCGTCGCCTCGATCATGCCGGTGCGGATGACAAAAAAGAACAGCACCGGCAGCACCAATGCGACCCAGCCCTTGAGGCCAAACTCGATCGCCGCTTTGCCTAGGCGCTCACGCAGCTCCCCCGTCAGCTTGGGCCAGCGGTAGATGAAATCATACAGCGGCAGCAGCAAGACCAGCATGAAGCCGCTCTCCTTCGAAAACATCGAGATTGTGGCCGGGATCGTAAACGCAATCAGCCAGAGAGGGCGCAGCAGCCCCGCCACCGTGGCGCGCAGATAGCACCAAAATGCGATTAAAATCCACAGGGTGCAGAGCTGGTCGGCCCGGCCCACGATGTTGGTCACCGACTCCGTCTCGACCGGATGCACCGCAAATATCGCCGCCGCCAGCACGGCGACCCACGGTCGTTCCGTGAGCCGGCGCGCCACCACCAGCACCATGAAGACGTTGCCCAGATGGATCAGGAGGTTGGTAACATGGTAGCCGTAGGAACTGTTGCCGTTGCCGGTCAACGACCAGTGCCAGGAAGGAATGCTCACGACACCAGCCACCACGGCGGCCGCCGCCAAGGCCAGCCACCATGGACGCAAGGCCGCCCGCATCAGCAGAAACAACCCGCCCGTGATGACAGCAAAGGCCACGAGCTTCAGCCAAAAGTAAGTCGGCCCTTGGTTCGGGCCGGGCCGCCGGGGATCGGAGAAATCGGGACCGCTATAATTAAAGGCATAGGTGATGGTCGTGAGCGGACGATACAGATCGCTGGGAAAACTCGGATACCAATAGCCTTCCAGAAAGACCTGCTTCAGGATTGGAACCGTCCTGCCGGTGGTGGGATCCTTTTGCTCCCATTTCCATTCCCGCAACCGGATGTCCTGCCCAATGACCAGCGCATTGTCCAGGGCCAGGTCAGTGTCGAAGGAATTGTGGTAAGCCAGCCGGGCCGCCGCCAGCAGAAAGAGCACGGCCGCCACCCAGAACCAGCGCGGCACCCGCACACCCAGCAACGAGTAGCCCGTCGCGCCCGCCGGGGCGGAGGGCACGGAATCGGAGGGAGAGGGAACGGCGGAACTGGCTTGGGCGGGATTCGTCACAGGCAATTGGGTAAGGCGGTAGCTAGAAACATCCCGCTTGGCTCGGCAATGTTTTCTTTCGCCGCGAAAATTCGTCCCCGGCTTGACCCGCCACGGGGCCATTGGTTCCACGCGGCCGCGGCCCGGGCGCAAAACGCCTTGGCTTCACCACCCGCCTGCCCCACAAAAAGCCATGTCTCCCGCCTCCGGCATCGTCGAGCTGGGGGGCGTCGCCAAAAAATTTGGTGACGGCCCGCCCGTGCTCGCGGACTTCTCGCTCACGGCGCGACCGGGCGAGTTCCTCAGCCTCATCGGGCCGAGCGGCTGCGGCAAATCCACCCTGCTCCGCCTCATCGCCGGACTGACCGATGTGTCCGCCGGCGAGCTGCGCGTGGATGGCCGCACGCCCGAGCAGGCGGCGGCGGAGCTGGCGTTTGTTTTTCAGGAACCGACGCTGCTGCCCTGGCTCGACGTCGCCGGCAACGTCGAGGTGCCGCTGCGCCTGCGCGGCGCGACTCGGGCCACCCGCGCCGCGGCGCGCGACGGCGCGCTGCGGCTTGTCGGACTGGCCGGACGTGAAGCCGCCTACCCGCGCCAGCTGTCCGGCGGACAAAAGATGCGCGTGTCGCTCGCCCGCGCGCTCGTGCTCGCGCCGAAAATCCTGCTGCTCGACGAGCCCTTCGGCGCGCTCGACGAGATGACGCGCGAACGGCTCCAGGAGGAGCTGCTCGCCATCCGCGCGCAACAGGGCTGGACCGCGTTCTTCGTGACGCACTCGGTCGCCGAGGCGGTGTTCCTTTCCGACCGGATTTTTGTGATGTCACCGCAACCCGGCCGGATCAGTGCGGAGATTGCCGTGCCGCTGCCGCAGCCGCGCACGGCGGAAACGCGCCTGTCGCGCGCCTACCAGGACCTCATCGTCGCAGTCACACGCCGGCTGCGCTCCGCCGAACCGGCCACGGCAGCATGACCACCATGGCAAAGATCCGCAAAAATCTGCCACCGGTCCTGATGTTTCTCCTTGCGGGAGCAGTGCTGCTCGTGACCTGGATCGCGGTGCATCACCGGCTCCCCGAACACCTGATATTTTTGCTGCCCACGCCCGGAGCCGTCTGGGCGGCCGCAGGCAAAGAGGCGGCCGTGCTCGCACGCGCGACATTCAACACCATGGAAGGCGCGCTGCTCGGCTTTGGCCTCGCCATTGCGTTCGGCAGTCTGGCCGCGTTGGTGCTGTCGCTGTCGCCGCTGGTCCGCGCCGGGCTTATGCCCTACCTGATGCTGCTGCAGCTCACACCCATTCCCGTGCTTGCGCCGTTGCTGGTGCTTTGGGCGGGAGCGGGACTGCCGAGCGTGGCCCTGATCACATTTTTGATCTGCTTTTTTCCGCTCCTGGTGAACACCACCCAAGGCCTGGTCTCCACTGACCGCCAGCTCGTGGAGCTGTTTCGGATGTGGCGGGCCGGCCGCTGGCAGGAGCTGTGGCGGCTGCGGGTGCCGGCGGCGCTCCCGTATTTTTTTACCGGGCTGCGGATCGCCGCGATCCTCGCGCCGATCGGCGCGGTGATCGGCGACTTCTCGGCAGGCACCTCGGCCGGTGATGGCGGCGGACTGGGTTTCCGGGCCTATTACTACAGCACGCAGGCCAAATATCCCGAACTGTACGCCGTGGTGGCCATCACCGGCGGGCTGGGCTTTGTTTCCATGGGCACCGTGATGCTGCTGAGCAGGCTCGCCCTCGGTCGCTGGCACGACGCCTACGCGCGGAACGACAGCTGAAATTTTTCCCCGCTTGCACGCGGTGCGGGCAGACTTTCTGCTGGCGCGCAACTTCATGCCGCGTTCTCCATGTTTCCAGCGCCTCTTTACGCTCTGCTGCCTCACGCTCGCCGGTGCCGGAGTTGTCCTTGCCGCCGACGGGCCGCTCCCGGCCGGGCCCGACGCGACCGAACTTGAACGTTTCATCGTCCGGGAGACCGCGCTTTCCACCTCCGGCGACGTGCTGCCCACTTCACGGCCGGTCACGTCGCTCTACGGCCCGATGTCCGTGCTCGACCTGCCGCGCGCCGTCACCGTGCTCACACCTGAGCTGATGCGCGACGCCGGCATCGCCAGCTTCGCCGATCTCGGCCGCCTCGGGGCCGGCACGCAGCAGATCAATTACTACGGCGTCCCCGGCTCGCCGACACTGCGGGGTGCGAAAGGCGGCATCTATTTTGACGGCATGCAGCGCGCCTACCAGCGCAACGAGATGCCCCTCTCCTTCGGTTCGCTCGAGGCGATGGACCTCGTGAAGGGTCCCGCGCCTGCGCATTTTGGTGCCGGCCTCGTCGGCGGTTACGTCAACGAAATCCCCAAGTCTCCCTACTTCGACGCCACCCGCGGCTCGGTGCAGCTCGAGCTCGACGAATACGGCGGCCATCGCGTGCAGCTCGATGTCGGCGGCCCGACGCTCCTCGTTGGCCGGCCCGCGGCCTGGCGAATCTCACTCACCGGCCAGCTCGCCGACTCCTATTACAGCCGGATCGGCAATGACTACGTCTCGCTCTACGCCACCGTGAAAACCCGCCCGCACCCCGGAGTGTCCGTCACGACCGGCGGCGAGTATTTCAATTTCCGTTCCAACGAAAACGCCGGCTGGAACCGACCCACACAGTCGCTCATCAACGGCGGCCAATACCTCATTGGCGAGCCGATCAGCATCGTGAGCAACGCCTCCGGCACCGCCGACCGCGCCCTGCTGGCCAAAAACCCTGCGCTCGTTGTCCCCGCCGCCACCGTGGACGCCGCCGTCCTCGCCGGCCGCATCACGGCCACCCAGCGCGACGCCATGCTCGACCTCTCCAACGCCGGTGAACGAGCCACCGCCTACTCCGCCTGCACGGCGCCGCAGCTCGCCAGCATCCAGCAATCCACCTCTGGCTACCAATACACCCCCGACTTTTTTACCGCCGGCGGCACACCTTTCACCACGCCGATTGCCGGCTCGACGGTCCTCTCGGACGCGCGCGACTACGCCAACTCCCAGGATTTTCTCTGGTTTCTCACGCTCGACACCGATGGCGCGCACGATGCCGCGTTCAAAGGCCAGTTCCTCCTCGATTTTGTCACCACCGACAAGCTCTCCACCTACGGCTACGCCATCTCAACCGACCAGTTGGTGGTCGAAGCCAAGGCCACCCTCACCCAGACCCTCAGTCTGCTTGCCGGCACCCGCGTCAGCTACGGCGCCTCGGCGCGCTTTACCAATGCCCAGATCCTGCAGGACTTTTCCGTCGAGCCGTTTGGCCGCCGCGACATCACGTTGCCCGGCATCTCGGACAACTCCACCGTTCTCGCCGGTCCGCAGGTCGCGCCCGACGGCCTCAACCTCTGGTCCGCACGCCTCGGCTTCGGCGGGGCCAACGTCTATTCGCAGCTCTACGAGCTGAGCGCGTTCGGCTACACCGAGGCGCACGTCACGTCCGCGTTCACGGTCTTTGCCTCGTTGCGCGGCACCTACGCGCCTTACGCCACGAAATATCCGAGCGAAGTGGACCGCGTCCTCACGGCCACGCGCGCCGCCGTCACCGGCCACGACTCCAAGGCCTACCTCAACGCCGCTCTCAGTCCGACGTTCCGGCTCGGCCGCTCCACCACGCTCTACGCCACGGTGCAGGAGGGCACCTCCATCGACCCCACACAGGGCGGCGCGATCTTCGGCAAGGACAATTTCACCAGGAACGAACTCTACGAGGCCGGTGTCAAAACATCCGCACTCGACGGCAGGCTCTTCACCAGCCTCGCCGTGTTCCGCTGGAAACAACAGCAGTTCAGCACCCTCACCAGCCTCGCCGAACCGCTCGCCGGACGCGGAGTCGAACTCGAGGCCACCTATGCCCCGGTGCCGGAGATTTCCCTGGTCGCCTCCGCTGACTGGCAGCGTGTCACCCGCGAGAAACCCCTCGGCAGCCGTTCGCTTCCGCTCACCGACGAGCAGTGGGCTCTCTTCGGCGGCATCCTCAACACGCCGTTCTCCGGCACGGTCTTCCCGGCGCCCGGCGACAGCTTCGGCCGGCCCAATGCCAACTCCTCCCTTGCCTATCCCGGCTCGCCCGAGACGCAGCTCAAGCTCCTCGCCATCGCCCGCCATGGCGCATGGACGCTCGCCGGCGGCCCCATCTGGAGCGCCGCTTACTGGCACAACTTCGACCATACCCTTCGCATTCCCTCCTCGCTCGTGTGGAACGCCACCCTCGCCTGGCGCACGCTCCGCTGGGAAGTCTCCCTCGCCGTAGACAATCTCACCAACGAAAGCTATTTTCTCGGGGCCGAGCCCGTCTTCGGTGCCAACACCCTCATCACCAAGGCACCCCCCCGCACCATCCGCCTCACAGCCACGTGGAAGTTTTAAGCGGCCAGGTCCGCTTCTTCGCCTTTTTTCCGTCCTCAGCCCATGTAGGTCCCATGGCAATTTTGCCCGCAAGGGGAGGACTCCCATGCGCGCCTTTTGCGTTACACAGCTGGAGTGTTTCCATCGCTCCGCAATTTCCGCCAACCCGCCGGTATTCCGGCCCGGCTCAGACGGCGGCCGATGGTGCAACCAGCGCCAGACGGACGGCGCTGAGCAGCTTTTCGGCAGTGAAAGGCTTGGACAGAATCCCCTTGGCAAGCTGCCTGACCTCGGGGGACAGATTGAAAAATTGCTCCGGCTCATTCTCGTCCATCTCCGCCGGGAGCTTCACACCGACCTCGGCGCCGGTCATCATGAGGACGGGAAGGCGGGGGTGCTGACGCGCGAGCTGCGCGATGAGCTGAGCGCCGGACACTCCCGGCATCGCAAGGTCGGTCAGCACAAGGTCCACCTGGCCACCGACAGCCTGAAGCTGCGAGAGCGCCGCGTCCACCCCGGCGGCGCACATCACGCGGTAGCCCTCCCGCACGAGCACCATGCGCACGATGTCGCGCACGGCCGTCTCGTCGTCCACGACGAGCACCATACGGCCGAGGCCGGCCGGCAGCCGGGCCGGGGCGGCCGGAGGCGGACTGGCGGACAGCTCGGCAAACACGGGCAGGAAAACTTTCACCACCGTGCCCGCGCCAATCCGGCTGGTGACGCGGACGAAGCCCTCGTGCCCGCGCACGATGCCCAGCACCGTCGAGAGCCCGAGTCCGCTGCCCTGCCCGAAGGGCTTGGTCGTGAAAAACGGGTCGAAGATTTTGTCGAGGTGGTCGGCTGTGATGCCATGGCCGTGGTCGGCGACTGTGAACACCGCATGGCGGCCGGCACGGGCGCCGGGCGTCTGCGCGGCGTCCTCGGGGGCGACATCCGCCAGCTCCAGCGCGAGCGCGAGGCGGCCGCCCTTCTCCATCGCGTCGCTGCCGTTGAGCGCAAGGTTGATGATGACCTGGCTGAGCTGCGTGCTGTCGCCCAGCACGGGGCATTCGCCCGCCGGAGCCTGCCAGTCCACCCGGATGTTTTTGGGGAAAGTTTCGTGAATGATCGTCAGCGTGTCCCGCACGATCTTGCCGAGGTCCATGCGGTGCTTTTCGCCCGGCATACCGCGGGCAAACGAGAGCAGCTGCCGCACGATGACCGAGCCACGCCGCGCGCTGTTCTCGACGGTGGCGAGCAGCATGAGACCGCTGGTGTCGTTCAGATACGGGCGGAGCATCGCCGGCACCATGAGGATGGGTGCCAGAATGTTGTTGAGGTCGTGCGCCACGCCGCTGGCGAGCCGGCCGACACTTTCGAGCCGCTGCTGCCGCAGCAGCTGCGCCTGCAGCGTGCGGCGCTCGGAGATGTCGCGCCAAATCGTCAGGTGCAGCCCCGGCAGGATGCCCGCGATCGCGCTGTAGTCCACGACCACCACGCTGCCGTCCTTGCGTCGCAGGGGAGTCTCACCGGTGGTGCGGCCCCGCGCCAGAAACTCGCTCCACGCGCCCTGCGCCCACGCGGGGTCGGATGCGGCGAAGACCTGCTGGACATTGAGCGCAACCAGCTCATCGTGCGTGTAGCCGAGCAGCTGGCACGCGGCGGGATTGGCGTCCACATAGCGGCCGTCGTCGGCGACCAGCAGGATGGCATCGTTCGAATGGTCGAATAGCGCCTGCAGCCGGCGCTTGTTCACGATCAGCGCCGACTCGGCCTCGATGCGGTCGTTGATGTCAATGGCCGCACCGATGTAACCGAAAAACTCTCCGCCGGGCGAGAAGCGCGGCACGCCGGTGTCCGTGACCCAGCGATGCTGGCCGGAGCGGTGACGCAGGCGGAATTCGCAGGTGAACGGCTTGCGGCGTGCCGCCGCCTCGGCCCGCGCGCGTTCCCGCGCGACGCGATCGTCAGGGTGGACGCCGGCCAGCCAGCCATCGCCCCGTTCCTCCTCCAGTGACCGGCCGGTGAAGGCCAGCCAGCTTTGGTTGAAATAATGGCACCGCTGGTCGGCCCCCGCCATCCAGATGAACACCGGCGCGTAATCGGCCAGCCCGCGGAAACGCGCCTCGCTCTCGCGCAACGCGTCCTCGGCCAGCCGGCGTTCGGTGACATCCTGGGCGTTGAAGCAAACCCGCTTCACGGTGCCGTCGCGCTCGCGCACCGGTGTGTAGGTGACGGCAAAAAAGCGCAGGCCGCCCCGGCAGTCATGCAGGGCCACCTCATGCTGCACGGTCTGGCCGGCAAACGCGGCCTTGATGTTCCGCAGCGTCGCCAGCGCAAACTCCAGCCCAAGCACCTCGACCAAAGTCTGCCCGACCCGCAGCTCGCGCCCGAAGACTTCCTGCGCCATGCGCGCGGCCGCCTGATTAAACAGCTCCAGCCGCGCATCCGTCTGCAGCAGCAGAAACGCCTGCCCGGTGGTTTCCACCACCGCCTGCAGTTCCTGCTCCGAGCGGCGCAGCTCGCGGGTGCGGCGCTCAAGCAGGTCTTGCACCCGCAGCAGCGACTTCTCGCGCCGGGCCATCTCGCAGAGGCTGCACAGGTAGTCCGGCGCATAGGGCCGCCGCAGGTGTGCGCTCGCCCCGGCCTGCATCGCCCGGACCGCCAGCGTCGGATCAGGCTGAGCGGTGATGGTAAAAAACGCCATCTCCGGCCAGCGGGCGGCCTGTGCGGCCAGCCAGGCCAGCTCCATGCCGGGCTGGTCGAGATCCACCACCGTGGCCTCGGCCTCGGCCAGCCCCGCCTCGGCGTCGGCCCGGCTTGAGGTGCATCTTACCCGAAAACCATGGGCCGCAAATGCGGCCTCGACGGCAGTCTGCTCTTCATCCGCCTTGATGATGAGCAGCACCTCCGGCTGCGTGGCGGGCTCCGCGTGCATGAGCAGGCGGTCCACCTGCCGCAGAAAAGCCGCCGGCTCGGCCGGCAATCGCACAAAGGCGTTTGCGCCGAGGTCCACCACAAGGTTTTCCGTGTCAGCCCCCGCGTAGGTGGCCGAAGCGACCAGGACCGGCGTTTCGTTAAAATTTTTGTAGGCCGGCGAGCGCAGCATCCGGCAGAACCGCACGCCGTCAATCTGCGGCAGGCCGAGATCGGTGACGACGAGCGCCGGCGCTTCCGCCGCCATCGTGGCGAGCGCCGGCCGGACCGCGCCGTGGGCGGAAACTCGCAGCCCATGTTGCACCAGCAACGCGCACAAATGATCCCGCTGGCTTTCGTCGTCGTTGACCACAACGACCAAGGGCGGAAGGGCTGTGGCGGTGGATGGCATTGGGACAACCACAAGGGCTGGGCGCACGAGTTGAAGAGCAGTTTGCGGAGCTTGGCAAGAACTGCGGCGCACGGTGAATCCATTTATCACCGATCCGCCGTGGCGGGACCTGTCGGCCACCTTTATGACTGCCAAAACCGGCTTTGTCGCCGTTTCGTCACAAACCCGCCTCAATTCCGTAACAAACTCCGGCCATAGTGGCGACCGTCCGGCGCGTGAGCGCAGGACTTCAGTCGCAACTGAACTTCTTCCCAACACCCGAATCCTACGACCTGACCATGAAAAATTGTCTCCTCTCCCTCAATCGGCTGGCGCTGCTCGGCGCGCTCCTTCTCGGTATTGCCGCTCCGGCTTCCCGCGCCCAGGACGCCGGCCCGCTGCTCGACCTGCTCGTCAAAAAGGGCACCATCACTGATCAGGAGGCCGAAGATCTCCGCACCGCGCTCACCAAGGACTTTGCCGCCACCCCGGCGGGCAAGCTTAACCTGAGCTCCCCCCTCACCGAGCTGCGTTTCACGGGCGATGTCCGCATCCGTTATGAAGACCGTGTGGGCCAGCTCCCCCCCATCGCGGCCATTCCCAATGACCGTTCCGAGCGCGAGCGGTTTCGCTACCGCCTGCGCTTCGGCGTGCTGGGAAAGTTGCTCAATGACTGGTCGTTTGGCCTTCGCCTGGAGACGGGTGCCGGCAGCCGGTCCAGCAACGTCACCATGGGCGACGACGGGGGTCCCTTCAACAAGACGGGCGACGTGCTCAATGTCGGCCAGATCTACGCCACCTGGACGCCCTCACCGATGTTTTCCGTCACCGCTGGCCGCATGCCCAATCCCTTTGTGACCACCCCGATGGTCTGGGACGCTGACATCAATCCCGAGGGCTTCGCAGAACAGCTCAAATACCGTGATGGCAAAAACGAGTTCTCGGCCACCTTTGCCCAGTTTATGTATAGCACGGGCGGCACGCAGAATGCTTTTGGGGTCGCCCCGAAGAGCAACGATATCTTCATGCTCGGCTGGCAGTTTGGCTACAAGCGCTACGTGGACAGCACGACGACGTTCTTCCAGATCACGCCCGTCATCTACAGCTACGCCAACCTTGACCGGTTCAACAATCCCGCCGCCTTCAACGGCGTCTTTTCCGCCGGCAAACAGACTGCGATCAACGACCTCCTCGTGCTCGATATCCCTGTGGAATACGACTGGCTGATCGGCGGCGTGCCCGTGCGGGTCTTCGGCGACTATGCCGTCAATCTCGACGGTGACGAGAGCGCCCGCAAGTTTGCCGGTGCTGTGACCAGCGGAGAAAACACCGCCTACACCCTCGGGGCGCAATACGGCAAGGCCGCCAACCGCGGCGAGTGGGATGTCCGCGCCTTCTGGCAGTCCGTCGGCGCGTTCGCCCTCGATCCCAATCTCGTGGACTCGGACATTTTTGACAGCCGCGTCAACATGCAGGGGCTCATCTTCAACTTCAACTATGCCTTGGGCGCGGCCACCCAGCTTACCCTCACCTACGGTGAAGGCCGGCGCAAAAACGAGTCCCTCATCGCCGCCGGCGCGGGCGACATCGCCACCGTCAATACCACACTCGCCAACACCTTGCACCGCTTCCGGGTCCTGCAGATCGACCTGAACATCAAGTTCTGAACCTCCCTCGTCCTCGCAATCATCAAACGACTTCTCCCATGAAAACTCCTCTCGTTCTCCTCCTCGCCCTGGCCGCCGCCACGGTCGCTTCGGCCCAAAAGCTTGTCATCAAGGGCTCCGACACCCTCGGCGCCAAGCTCGTGCCCCAGCTCGCCGAGGCCTATAAGACCGCCCACCCCGGCGTCTCCTTCGAGATCGCCGCCGAGGGCTCGACCACCGGCATCGTCGCCATCACCGACGGCACCGCCCAGATCGGCATGAGCTCGCGCCGCGCCACCGCCGTCGAGCAGTCCGCCGCCACGGCCAAGGGTGTCAACATGATGAACACCATTGTCGCCTATGACGGCATCGGCATCGTCGTGAACGGCAAGTCCCCGGTCACGGGCCTCACCAAGCGGCAGGTCGAGCAGATCTTCGCCGGCGACATCACCGATTGGTCCGCCGTCGGCGGACCCGCCGGCAAGATCTCGATCTACACCCGCAACACCTCCTCGGGCACGTTCAAGGACTTCAAGGATCTCGCCATGAACAAACGCGACTATGCCAGCTCCGCCCAGCTCATGGCCGGCAACGAGCAAATCGTCGCCGAGGTCGCCAAGAACCCCAATGGCATCGGCTACGTCGGCATGGCCTATCTCACCGAGCCGGGCGTGAAGGTTGTCGCCATTGACGGCCTCCTGCCTACCAAGGAGACCGTGCTCGCCAAGACCTACCTCTACTCACGCCCCACGTTCTACTACACGAACGGCGTGCCCACGGGCGAGGCGGCCAAGTTCATGGACTTCACGCTCAGCGCCGCCGGACAGGCCATCGTCGAGAAAGTGGGCTTTGTCGCCATTCCCCCGGCCAAAAAGTGAGCCAGACTGTTTCGTAACTGAAACGTAACCCAGCCCGTTTGACCTTGGTCAGCGGGCTTTTGTTTGATCTGCGCAATCCACCCGCGCCCCGCCACGTCCCGCCTAACCGGGCCCAACATCATCATGGCTTCCACCCGCATTCCGCCGTCCCCCGAGACCCAAGCGGATGCCACGCCCGCCGCCACATCGGCGGGCTTCCTCGCCAACAAAGCCCGCTTCCGCTTTTTCGGGCTCACGCTCGATGGCTGCATCAAGGCCTTCTTCGGCGGCAATGCGGTCGTCGCGGTGCTCGTGCTCACCCTCATCACGATTTTCCTGTTCAAGGAGGGAGGAGGTTTCTTCGCCCAAAACCGTGCCAACCTCCAGATCTACCGCCAGGCCGGCCTCGAGTATGTTGATTTCATCCGTGCGCAGACGACCGGCCACACCGCGCTCACCCACGAGCTTTCCGACTTGCGCCTGCGCCAGTTCCACCGGCTGACGGAGGCGGGAAAATCCCTGGCCGAGGCGAATGCGGCGCTGGCCGGCTTCGACGAGTTCGCCAACCAGTTCGGCGACGCCATCATTCCCCTGCGCGGCCTCCTCTCCGATCTCACCGAAACGGCCACCGCGCTCAAGAGCAAGTTTGCCACCACCGAGAATCTGAAAATTGCGCGGCAGCAGCTCCTCGCCGCCGGCAAGACCGCCGAGGCAGACAAGATCGTCATCTCCGAAGTCAACTTTGATGCCGAGCTGAAACCGCTGCTCGGCACCCTCCCGGCTTACCAGGCTGCCAGTGCCGAGACCGCCGCCAAAATCACCGCCGCGCTTACCGTCAAGCCGGCTCTGCCCACGCCGGAACTGCAAGCCCGTCTCGAGCAGTTCAAAATGCTCGCCGCCGCCTACGTCGCCGACTTTCCCGCCGTGGAAAAAAATCTCCGGGCCTGGGACTACCGTCAGCCCGTGCCGTTTTTCCGCTCCATCACGTCCTTCATCTTCGGCCGCGACTGGATCGCGCAGAGCTCCTGGCAGGAGTGGTATGGCATCCTCCCGCTTTTCGTCGGCTCCCTCATGGTGTCGTTCGTCGCGCTGCTCTTCGCGGTGCCGCTCGGCATCGGTGCGGCCATCTACATCAATCAGCTCGCCTCGCCCGCTGAGCAAAGAATCGTCAAGCCTTGTATCGAGTTCATCTCGGCCATCCCCTCTGTCGTCCTCGGTTTCTTCGGTGTGATTTTTCTCGGCGAGAACCTGCGTTTGCTGTCGCAGCAATCATGGCTCGCCTGGGTGCCCGGCTTCCCGTTCAGCGAGCGGCTTAATATCCTGACCGCTGGCTGCCTGCTCGCGCTCATCGCGGTGCCGACCATCTTTACGCTTGCCGAGGACTCGCTGAACAATGTTCCCCGCGCCTTTAAGGAAGCCTCGTTTGCGCTGGGCGCATCGCGCCTTCAGACCATCATCAAGGTCATCGTGCCGGCTTCGCTCTCCGGCATCATCTCCGCCGTGTTGCTCGGCCTTGGCCGGGTGATCGGCGAGACCATGGTCGTCCTGCTCTGCGCCGGCAACCGCATCGCCATCCCGGATTTTACCGCCGGTCTCGCCGTCATCACGCAGCCGGTTCACACCATGACCGGACTGATCGCCCAGGAGATGGGCGAGGTGCCGGTGGGCAGTATCGGCCGCCATGCCCTCTTCATGATCGGTCTGGTGCTGTTCTTCCTTTCCCTGCTCATCAACTGGCTCGCCCAGAAAATCGTGCGCCGTTACCGCATCGCTATCGACTGATCCACCCATGACCTCGCCCACCGCCACTCATTTCGCCCCCCGTCCCGGCCTCGGCCGCACGTGGGAGCGCGGCGCGCTCTGGCTCTTCCGGGTGGCCACCTATTTCATTGTCCTCTGCGGGGCGTTTGTGTTCGGCCAGATTTTCTGGCGCGGTGCCCCGACGGTCTTCACCGCGCACGCCCCCTTCGTCAATGTGGCCTTCTTCACCGAGGCGCCGGAGTCCCTGCATGTCTTCGCCTACCAAGGGGAGAAGATGGAGCTGGGCGACCGCGCGTTCAACGCTTTCAAGGCCGCGCATGCCGACGCGGGGGCAATCAAGGACGATAGCTATGTCTATTCCGCCGGCGGGATTTTCCCCTGCATCGTCGGCACCATGCTGCTCGTCGCCGGCTCCATGGGCATCGCGCTGTTCCTCGGGGTCTCCAGCGCGATTTACCTGAACGAATACGCCCGGGACTCCGCCTTCGTGCGCTTCATTCGTCTCGCCATCCTCAATCTCGCCGGAGTGCCCTCGATTGTCTTCGGCCTGTTCGGCTTCGGCATGTTTGTGATTTTCTTCGGCTGGAACGTCTCGCTGCTCGCCGGCTGGTTCACCCTCGCGTTCATGGTGCTGCCAGTGGTCATCACCGCCAGCGAGGAGTCGCTCAAGGCCGTGCCCAAGGGCTTTCGCGAGGGTTCGCTCGCGCTCGGTGCCACCAAGTGGCAGACGATCCGTAAAAACGTCCTGCCCTATGCGCTGCCCGGCATCCTCACCTCGTCCATCCTTGGCATCGCACGGGTCGCCGGCGAGACCGCGCCGATCATGTTCACCGCGGCTTATGTCGTCCGCGACAAGCTGCCGTGGGAGGGGTTGGAAAAATGGACCGACTTCTTCTTCCAGGGCGTGATGGCCCTGCCCTACCACATCTACGTCGTCAGTTCCAAGATTCCGCAGAACGAATACACTGCGCGCGTGCAATACGGCACGGCGTTTGTCTTCCTGCTCATCGTCGCGCTCATCGCCTCCACCTCCATTGTCCTGCGCAGCCGCCTCCGCAACCGTTACAAGTGGTGAGCCCTCCGCCCCCGCCCTGATACCGAGGCCAAAGGCCGACATTCACCAATTACCAATAAGCGACAACCAATGAGCAATCCGCCCCCCCTCTCCGTGCCCTCCGTGTCTCTGTGGTTCAATTCCCTCCTGACTCCTGCATCCTGACTCCTTTTCCCGTCTCCGCCATGTCCGCCGCCACTCTTTCGCCCATGGAACGCCTTCCCGCTCCGCCACCGTCCTCCCCCTCGCTAGCCGTCGCGCCGGTCGCTGCTATGTCCGCGCCCGCCGCCGACCTCCCGCCCTCCCGCCCGATCATTGACATTGATCACGTTGATTTCTTCTACGGCCAGTCCCAGGCCCTCCATGACGTCAGCCTCCGGCTCGACGAGAAAAAGGTCACCGCCTTCATCGGCCCCTCCGGCTGCGGCAAGTCCACCCTCCTCCGCTGCCTTAACCGGATGAACGACCTCATTGACGGCGCGCGTGTCGCCAAGGGCTCCATCCGGATCCGCGGCATCGACATCCATGCCCCCGCCGTGGACGTCATTGAGCTCCGCAAGCGCGTCGGCATGGTTTTCCAGAAGTCCAATCCGTTTCCCAAATCCATTTACGAGAACATCACCTACGGCCTCCGCCTCCAGGGGGTGAAGGACAAGGGCCGTCTCGATGCCGTCGTGGAAAAATCCCTGCGCGGCGCTGCCCTGTGGGACGAGGTCAAGGATCGCCTCCACGCCTCCGGACTCGGCCTCTCCGGCGGCCAGCAGCAGCGCCTGTGCATTGCCCGGGCCATCGCCGTCGAGCCAGACATCATCCTCATGGACGAGCCGTGCTCCGCGCTCGACCCCATCTCGACCTCCAAGGTCGAGGAGCTGATCCATGAGCTGAAGAAGGAGTTCACGATCGTCATCGTCACGCACAACATGCAGCAGGCCGCCCGCTGCTCCGACCAGACCGCGTTTTTTTATCTGGGCAGGCTCATCGAGTTCGCGGCGACCCGCACCATCTTCATGAACCCCTCCAACCCCCAGACCGAGGCCTACGTCTCCGGCCGGTTCGGATAATTTCGAACCGGCTTGTAGCGGGCATCGAGTAGCGAGTAGTTGCATCTCACCAATCGATCCATCCCCCCGCCACCTCACACCGCCGCCTTTCTACTCGCTACTCACTACCCGCTGCTCGCTACTTTTCCACCTATGAAACGTTTCTTCGACACCGAACTCGAAACCTTCCGCTCCCACCTCGTCCTGATGGGCGAGACCTCCATCCGCCAGGTGCGCGACGCCATCAAGGCGCTCGTGACCGCCGACATCGCCCTCGCCGACCGCGTGATCGCCGCCGACGATGAGGTGGATCAGCTCGAGATCAGCATTGATGACGAGGCCATCCGCTACATGAACCTCCGCTCGCCCGTCGCCACAGAGCTCCGCTTTGTCATCGTTGGCATGAAGGCGAGCCACGACCTTGAGCGCGTCGGCGACGAGGCGAGCAACATCGCCAAGCGGGCCGTCAAGCTCGCCGCCGAACCGCCCCTCAAGCCCTACGTGGACATCCCCCGCATGGCCGGCATCGCCCTCGAAATGCTCCAGGACGCGCTCGACTGTTTTCTCCACACCGACGCCGACAAAGCCATCGCCGTCATCAGGCGCGACTCCGAGGTGGATGCGATCAATCGCCAGCTCTACCGTGAGCTGAGCAGCTTCATGATCGAGCAGCCCGGCACCATCAGCCGTGCGCTGGAGCTGATGTTCATCTCCAAGTCTCTCGAGCGCATCGCCGACCACGCGACCAACATCGCCGAGGAAATGGTTTTCCTCGCCCAAGCCCGCGACATCCGGCACACCGACGAGCTGAAGAAAAGCCCGTTAGATGCGTGATAAAAATAACTTACGTGGGATCACCCCCGGGAACGCGGCCGCCCCCGGCCGCCTTGCCTAATCACTCGCTTTAAAGCATGTCCGGGTAGTGGCTTAATTTCAGATGCAGGCGGTTTGAGGGAAGGATGGTCATGAAACACGAAAATGAGCTTGAGCCATCGTCGGCGAACTGCGCCAGATTGAAGGCAACCAAATCAGATGAAAATTCACCGAAATGCCATGCTGCACGCTTTGGGTGCTCTGGTCGCTTTCGTCGTCGCCTTATTCCCCATAAAAGCGAGCCCTCAACCAGTCAGGATTGGTCCGGTCATTATTTTGGCAGTCCTCGTCGGGATTTTATGGTGGCCAACAAGACGCGATTTACCCTGAAAATTCAAATATAGATACTGCCAGATGTGCCCCCTCGTTTGGAATTGTTCTAAATTGGCTTGATTATTAGAATCATTCCAATTGGCTGATCGCTCGCACATGAATTCCGCCGCTCCCGATGTCCTCGCCCAACGTCTCGCCGACAGCGGGCTGCGCTCCACCCCGCAGCGCGAGCTGGTTTATGCTGTGCTGCTCGCCAAGCGCGACCACCCCACCGCCGATCAGGTCTTCACCCGCGTAAAGGAGGAGTTGCCCGGTATCTCCCTCGCTACCGTCTATAACTGCCTCGAAACGCTCGTGTCGTGCGGCCTCGTGAAACAGGTGAATCTGGAGCGTGAGTCCACCCGCTACTGCCCGAACCTGCACCCCCACGCGCATTTCCACGACGAGATCACGGGCGCCACGCATGACATTGACCTGCCGCCGACGATTTTCTCCAAACTCCGGGCCGTCCTCCCCCCTGGCTACGATGCCGAGGGTGTCGAGATCACCTTTCGTGGTTCCGCGAAACTTCCCGCCCCAAGCACGTCGAGGGAGTCACGCACGGCCACCGCCCACTGACCAACAATCGAGAATCCAAAATCAAAAATCCTTTCATGTCCCAGCTCGAAATCAAAGACCTTCACGTCGCCATCGGCGACAAGCCGATCGTGCGCGGCTTCACCCTGACCATCCGGCGGGGTGAAGTCCATGCCATCATGGGCCCCAATGGCACTGGCAAGTCCACCCTCGCCAAGGCCGTCGCCGGCCACCCCGACTATACCATCACGGGCGGCGACGTGCTCCTCGACGGCAAGTCCATCCTCACCCACGAGGCCGATGAGCGCGCGCGCGCCGGGCTCTTTCTTGCGTTCCAATACCCGAGCGACATTCCCGGCGTCTCTATCGCCAACTTTCTCCGCGCCGCTGTCCAGGCCCGCCTGGCTGAGGGCGAGGAACTTGATGCGACCGCCTACTATCAGCGTCTCTACGCCAAGATGGATCTGCTCAAGATTGATCGCAAGTTCACTTCCCGTTCTGTCAACGACGGTTTTTCCGGCGGCGAGAAGAAGCGCTGCGAGATTCTCCAGATGGCCATGCTCGAGCCCAAGTTTGCCCTCATGGATGAGACCGACTCCGGCCTCGACATTGATGCGCTCCGCATCGTCGCCGACGGCGTCAACGCCCTCCGCGCCGCCGCCCACCCGCCCGGCATCCTGCTCATCACCCACTACCAGCGCTTGCTCGATTACATCGTGCCGGACCATGTCCACGTCATGTGGGACGGCCGCATCGTGAAGAGCGGCGACAAATCCCTCGCCCTCGAACTTGAGGCCAAGGGCTACGACTGGGTCAAAAAAGAGTTCGCCGCCGCCTGAATTTTCACGCGCAAAAACGCCCAGGCGCGAACTGCTGCAATAAAAATCAATCCAACTGTCCCGCTTCTCTCCGCCTTCGCCTCTTTGCGACTTCGCGCTTAATCCTTACTCTCATGGCTAACTCTGCAACCGACACTCTCCCGCCTGCCGCCGACCCCGCCACGGACAACCCCGTGGTCGGCATTGACCAGACCAAGGGCGACTTCAGCTACAAGGTGGACTACGAGTTCGACGCCGGCACCGGCCTTTCCGAAAAAACCGTCCGCTACATCAGCTCGGTAAAAAAGGAGGCGCCATGGATCCTCGAGTTCCGGCTCAACGCGCTGAAAAAATTTCTTTCGATGCCGATGCCCACCCACTGGGCCACCAAGGACCTCGAAAACATCCATTTCGACAAAATCCGCTACTACCTCTCGCAGGGCCAGAAACCCAAGCGCACCTGGGACGAGGTGCCCGACGACATCAAAAAAACCTTCGAGCGTCTCGGCATCCCCGAGCAGGAGCGCAAGTTTCTCGCCGGCGTCGAGGCCCAGTTCGACAGCGAGGCCGCCTATTCGAACATCAAGGACCTTGTCGCCAAACAGGGAGTCATCTTTGCCAATTCCACCGAAGCCCTGCGCGAGCACCCGGAGATTTTTCGCAAATTCTTCGGCAAGGTTATCCCCACGGGCGACAACAAGTTCTCCGCGCTCAACAGCGCCGTGTTCTCCGGCGGCTCGTTCATCTACGTCCCGAAAGGCGTGAAGGTCGCGCAGCCGCTCCAGGCCTACTTTCGCATCAACGCCGAAAACTTCGGTCAGTTCGAGCGCACCCTCATCATCGCCGACGAGGGCAGCGAGGTCGTGTACATGGAGGGCTGCACCGCACCAAAGTTTTCCACGAGCACGCTGCACAGCGCCGTCGTCGAGCTCGTCGCGCTCAAGGGCGCAAAAATCCAATACATCACCGTCCAAAACTGGGCCAACAACGTCTTCAACCTCGTCACCAAGCGCGGCGTCGCCCATGAGGAGGCCGAGATCAAGTGGATTGACTGCAATATCGGCAGCCGCCTCACGATGAAATATCCCGGCGTCGTCCTCAAGGGCCGCAAGGCGCGCGGCGAGGTGCTCTCCATCGCGCTCGCCAACGACGGCCAGCATCAGGACACCGGCGCCAAGATGATCCACGCCGCCGACGAGACCACGTCCAACATCATCGCCAAGTCCATCAGCGTCGGCCAGGGTCGCAGCACCTACCGGGGCATCGTTCACATTCCCAGGCACCTCAAGGGCTGTAAAAACAACACCGAGTGCGACGCGCTCCTGATCAACTCCAACAGCCGCACCGACACCTACCCCGCCATCACTGTGCGCGGCGACAAAAACGCCACCCAGCACGAGGCGAGCGTCTCAAAGGTGAACGAGGAGATGATTTTCTACATGCAGTCGCGGGGCCTGACCGAAGGCCAGGCCATGAGCCTCGCCGTCAACGGCTTCATCAACGACCTCGCCCGCCAGTTTCCGATGGAGTATTCCGTCGAGCTGAAACGGCTGATTGACCTCGAAATGGAAGGCAGCGTCGGCTGAAAACTCAAAGCCGCGACACAGAGAGCACAGAGGGCAGCATGGAGCTCACAGAGGATTTTCTTATTTCCTGGCTCAGTGACCTCCTCTCTTTCCTCTGTCTCCTCTGTGGCAAAATCCTGACATCTTCCGGCTCCGTGCCCTCTCCTCTGTGTCCTCTGTGGCAAAAATCATGACGACTCTTCCCGAGACCAAGTCCCCCATCGGCAGCTTCACCGCCGCCGCCTTCGCCACCCATTTGGCGGCCCAGCCGTCATCCGCGCCCACATGGTGGCTCGACCGCAAGCGCGCCGCCTACGAATCCTTCGCGGCGATCCCGCTCCCCACGCGCACCAACGAGTCATGGCGTTTCAGCACCCTCGCCGGCCTCACCTTGGACGGCTTTGAGGTAGGGACGGCTGGTCCCAGCCGTCCGGGATCGGACGCAACCACCTCCCTCTTCGGCCTGCCTGCCCTCGCCTTCGCCAACAACACCCTCGCCTCGCGCACCGCCCTGCCCGCCGACCTCGCCGCAAAAGGCGTCATCGTCACGACCCTCTCTGCTGCGCTCAACTCCCATCCCGACCTCCTGAAGGCCCACTTCATGGCCCAGCCGCAGAAGCTCGGCTCGGAGAAATTCGCCGCGCTGCACACCGCCTTCATCGGCGATGGCGCGTTCATTTACATCCCGCGCGGCGTCGAAGTCCCCGCTCCCATCGTCATCACCCACTCGGCCTCGGGGGCCGGCACCGCCGTCTTCCCCCACACCCTCGTCATCGCCGAGGAAAACGCCAAAGTCACCATCGTTGACCACTTCGTCTCTGCCGATTCCGCGTCCACCCCTGACAATCCAAACTCCAAACTCCAAACTCCAAAATTCGCGCTCGGCGCGAATGACCTCTACGCCGCCCACGGCTCGGCCCTCACCTACGTTGCCGCGCAAAACTGGTCGCGCGACACGCTTTCCTTCCAGTTCAACTCCACGGTCGTCCGCCGCGACGCCTGCGTGCAGTCCCTCAACCTCCACCTCGGCGCGCGGCAGGCCCGCCACGAGTCGCTCTCGCAGTTGCAGGCCCCCGGCGCGTTCTCCGAGATGCTCGCCCTCACCGTCGCAGAGGGCGCGCAGGAATTTGATCAGCGCACGCTCCAAATCCACCAGGCCCCCAACACCAAGAGCGACCTCCTCTACAAAAACGCCCTCCGCGACACGGCGAAGACCATCTTCTCCGGCCTCATCGTGGTGGACCCCGACGCGCAGAAGACCGACGCCTACCAGAGCAACCGCAACCTCATGCTCTCCGATGACGCCGAGGCCTGCTCGCTCCCCGGCCTTGAGATCCAGGCCAACGACGTCCGCTGCACGCACGGCGCGACCTCCTCGCGCATTGACCCCGAGCAGGAGTTCTACCTCCAGTCCCGCGGCATCGCCAAGGCCGACGCCGACGAGCTCCTCACCTTCGGTTTCTTCGAGGAAGTCCTCGCCCGCCTCGCCAGCGAGCCATTGCACGACGCCCTCCACGAATTGATCAAAACGAAATTTAAGAAGTAGCGGATAGTGTGCCGCGAGCGGCAGGTGAGGTTTTCAAAGTGTATATCTGCCCTCGGGCCTCGACCTCTGGCTTCTGACTTCCGCAATGAGCATCCAACCCATCTGCCGCAGCAAATCCGTTCCCGGTCTTATCGGCTGGCTGCTGCTGTGTTTTGCGGCGGCGGCAGGTGGGGCGGTGTTTATGCCGGGGGAGTGGTATGCCGGGCTCAACAAGCCGGCGTGGAATCCGCCGGGCTGGCTTTTCGGTCCGGTCTGGTCGGCGCTCTACACGATGATGGCGGTGGCGGCGTGGCTGGTCTGGCGGCGCGGGGGCTTCGCCGCGCAACGCCGTCCGCTGCGGTGGTTCCTCGCGCAGCTCGTCATGAACGCCGTGTGGACACCGCTGTTTTTCGGGCTGCACCGGCCCGGCGTGGCGTTGGCGGAGATCCTCCTGCTGTGGCTGGCCATCGCCGCGACGCTGGTGACCTTTTGGCCCGTGAGCCGTGCCGCCGCCTGGCTCCTCGCGCCTTACCTCGCGTGGGTGAGTTTTGCCACCGTGCTGAACGGCACGTTGTGGCAGCTGAACGGATAACAATCGCCAAAATCACGGCTTGTCGGACTCGAAAACCACCCGCTACGGCCAGTCTCAACTCGCTTGACGGATACCCGCCCGACCTCCAAGACGAGGCGACCAAGACCGTGCTCGCGCAAGCTGAACTCCTCTGCGCCGACTGGGCAAATTGAGGCAAATCTTTCCTGACGGTTTCACTTTCGGTAACAGGGCCGCCCGCCGCTCTCCCGCTCTCCATGAAATCCCGCTCCCCTGCCCGCCCCCACCGCCGCGCCCCGGCTGCCCGTCCCTCCCCCGCTCCCGTCTCCGCACCCTCGCCCTCTCCATTCGCTTCCCACGCCGCCGCCCGTGAGCACCTCATCCAGTTGCGTTTGGCCGCGGTGGGCCAGAGCCCCCTATGGCGACGCGGACTGCGTCCCGGCCATGGCTCAATGACCATCCCACCGTTATGCAGGTGCTCAAGTCGCACTTCGATGGCCGTCCCATCACCAAGCAGAACCTCAGTGACTGGCGGCTGGGCGGTTTTCAGGACTGGCTTAAGCAGCGGGAGTCCCTCGCCCTCGCCACCTCCTTTCTGGAGGAAGCGGCGGATTATGCCGGTCTGGCCGCCTCCGGCCCCACGCTCGCTGACCGTCTTGCCGCGCTCTCGGCTGTCGCCGTGGGCCAGATCTTCCAAGCCGCCATCCACGCTCCCGCCGGTTCGGAGCAAGCCAGCCAGATCATCACGGCGGTCCGCGAGCTGTCGCGTCTCCGCCAGGCCGGCCTTGCCTCTGCGGAAGCCGCTCGGACTCAGGCCGACTGGCAGCGCCAGCAGGACGAGTTCGCCCGCCAGGACCGCCATGCCAAGCTTCTGGCGCGACTTAAGGCAGCGGAGCAAAGGGAGAGCGAAATCAGTTATTTAAATTCAACCGAGGACTACTACAATGTGGATGTCCTCCGGGCTTGGTATCGCGCCGGTGTCGAACACGGCTTGCCCAATGACGAATGGTATCCTCCCCGGGTAAAGGCCCCGGCACCTAAACCCGCTTCGCGTGCTGCCAAAAGCGCTGCTCGCGCCACTAAAATCGCCGGCTCGAATCCCACCCCTGTCTCCTCCAATCCGTCAAACCCCGTAAAGCCTCCTTCTGTGGCCAGCTCCCTTCCCCTCACCGCCCCGCCGCCTTCGATCACGCCCGCTCCGCCTCCGCCTGTAGCGGTGCCTCTCCCGCCTGCGCCGGCCATCTCGGCTTCGATCGCATCCACCGCGCCAGCATCCCCGACCCCGGCCGCCAATCACCCCGCCATCTCCTCCTCTGCCTCCGCCCCCCTCAAGCCGGCTCAGGACCTGATCAAGCCTGCTCCGGCCAAATTGAAGCAGCTTGTGCCCACCCCTTCCATCTATCCGTCGAGTATTGCCAACGTCAGCGATGCCACGCGCTATGCCCCGTCTGGGGAATGGCCGCCAATTGATTCCAACGTGACCCCCGCCGGTCATCCCCAGTCCAACCCAGTCGTGCCTAGTCGTGCCTAGTCGTATCCGGCTCCCGGCTCTCAGCTCTCGACTCTTAGCTCTCAGTTCCTGACTCTCCCCCTCCCGACTCTCCCCTTCATTCCTTGCTTTGCTTCTTGGCGTCATTGCGCTTCACTCCTTCCGGATGTCTATCGTCAAAGACCGCACTCTCTCTCGCGAGCTCACCGCCACCCAGATTCCTTCTGGCGACAAAACCTCCTTGCCCGTCGGCACGAAGGTGATGATCCATCAGACGCTCGGCGGCAGCTTTACGGTGCAGACTGACTTCGGCCTCTTCCGTCTCGACGCGAAGGATGCCGATGCCATTGGCGAGCAGGTCGCCGACCATTCCGTGAAGGCCGCCACCCTCGCCGACGGCGCGCCGGACCCCGAGGCCGTCTGGGCCCAGCTCCGGCTGGTGTTCGACCCCGAGATCCCCGTCAACATCGTGGATCTTGGCCTCGTCTATTCGATGGATGTGGCGAAAGTTACCCCGCCCGCCGACACCCCCGCCGCTGCGGCGGGCTATCAGGTCAACGTGGCGATGACCCTCACGGCCCCCGGCTGCGGCATGGGCCCGGCCATCGCCGAAGATGCCAAAACCAAAATTCTCCTCGTCCCCGGCGTGAGCCTCGCCGATGTCCGCATCACCTGGGACCCGCCGTGGAACCAGTCCATGATCAGCGAAGAAGGCAAAATGAAGCTCGGGCTGATCTGAAAACGCACAGCTACGCCGTGCCTACGGCTGCTCGCGCATAGCGTGGCCATCACGGCCGGCGGAGCACCAGCTGCAGCATTTGCCAGGGCAGTTGGTTGAAGGCGCCGTTGAGGTATTGCGCGATGAGCGCACCGGCGCCAGCCAGCAGCAACAGGCCGAGCAGCGAGCGCAGGGCGTAGCTCACGATGGGTGAACCGGATGGGCTTAATTTTAAAAGCCCCAGCGCCCCCCTCGCCTCCCCCGTTGACACCGCCCCGTGTCTGCGCGGTATGGTGGATGTTTTGTCCCGCATGAGCGCGCCCGAATCCAGCAAGCCCAATCTCCTCGCCATCGCGTGGCCGATCTTCGTCGAGCAGGGGCTGCGCATCCTCATCGGCATCGTGGACTTTTACATGGTCAGCCAGATCTCCGAAGGTGCCGCGGCCGCCCTCGACGTGAGCAACCGGCTGCTGTTCGCCTGCCTGATCATCTTCAATTTTGTGGCCATCGGCGCCAGCGTGGTCATCACACACCACCTCGGCTCGGGCGACCGGACCGGGGCGGGCCGGATCACAACCAACGCCATCGCGGTCAACACCTGGCTGGGAGCGATCACGAGCGTGGCCGTGTTTCTCGGCGCCGCCCCGCTGCTGCGGATGATGAAGATGCCCGACCATCTCATGGCCTTCGGGCTGCCCTTTCTCTCGCTGATGGGCGGCACGCTGTTCATGGAGGCGATGAACATGTCCATCGCCGGCACGCTCCGCGCGCACAAGCACACGCGCGACGCGATGTTCGTCATCGGTGCGCAAAATATCCTCAATGTCGCGGGCAACTGCGTGCTGCTGTACGGTCTGTTTGGAGCGCCCAAAATGGGCGTGACCGGCGTCGCGCTTTCCAGCGTATTCAGCCGGTGCTGCGCGTGCGTGGCATTCTGGGTGCTCCTCGACTACCGGACCCATCTGCGGCTGCGCGTGCGTGATTTTTTTGCCATCTCCTGGCCGGTCATCCGGCGGGTGCTCCGCATCGGCCTGCCCGCGGCGGCGGAAAACGGCTGCTATCTGAGTGCGCTGATGCTCGTGACGACTTTCACGGCGCGGCTGGGCGAGGACAGCCTCGCGATCCAGGCCTTTGCCTTCAACCTCCAGCGGTTCGTCATCCTCTTTAGCATTTCGATCGGCCTGGGCACCGAAATCATGGTGGGGCATCTCGTCGGAGCAGGCCGGCTGGAAGAGGCCTACCACGGGCTCCTGCGGAGCCTGCGCACGGGCCTGGTCGTCGCCCTCGTCGGCATTCTGATCATTGCCGCCGCCTCGCCCTGGCTGATGACGCTGTTCAGCAAACGGCCGGAAATCATCGCCAGCACCGTGCACCTGCTCTACCTCTCCATTTTAATCGAGACAGGGCGGGTGTTCAACATTGTCGTCATCAACTCGCTGCGCGCCACCGGCGATGTCGGCTTTCCGCTCAAGATGGCCGTTCTCTCGATGTGGGGGGTGTGGGTGCCGCTCGCGTGGGCGCTCGGCCTATGGCTAGGCTTCGGACTGCCGGGCATCTGGATCGCGATGGCAACGGACGAATGGCTGCGCGGCCTGCTCATGCATCGCCGTTGGAAGCAGCGCCATTGGATGAAGACCTCTGCCCGCGCCCGCGCACACGTCACGGCCGCGACCGACGATGCCGCGCTGGCGTGACGGCCGCCGGTGCGGCCAGAGCACACCCGACATGCCGGCGGGAGCCGCGGCAAGCAGAGCCGGTGGGCGACAGTGAACCCGACCCAGACCGAGGGACTATTTGTCAGTTGCTGGTAAAGGATCAGAACTGATGTTCCAATTGATACCGTCGGGCGAAAGCAGAAGTAGACCGGTCGCCTCGGATCTGTCACCCGAGGGCAACAAAGTGCCAACAGAGAGCCATTGCGTGTCATCCCAGAGTATGGCCAGCAGGTCGGCGGTCGTGCCTGCTTCGCGCGGCTTCCAGAGCAAGCCGTCGGAAGAGGTAAGGATCAGGCCGCCGGTGCCCACGGCCACGTAGAGGTCGCCGTTCCAGGCCACGTCGCGCAGCCGTTCGGAGCCGGCAAAGAGGATGCTGTTGAGCGGGACGACCGTGGCGGTCAGGCGATCCAAGGCCAAGGTCGCGGCCAAGGGCAGCGTCACCGTGAGTTTTTGGGTGACTTTGGGCGCGGCAAGCCGGTTCGCGTCGCCGGCCTGCGCAGCCGAGATCGTCGCCGTGCCCTTGCCCACAATGATCAGCATGCTGCCGGTGATGGTCGCAACGAGGGGATTCGAGCTGCTGTAGGTCACAGGCAGACCGGAGCTGGCGCTGGCCGTGAGCACGAAGGGCTCGGCGCCGGTTTGCTTGGCCGGGAGCGCGGCAAACGTGATGGTTTGCGGGGCCTTGGCGATGACAAGCGTGCCGGATTTCGAGCCGGTGCGCTGAGAGCTTTCAATCGTCGCAACCACCGTGTAGCTGCCGGCATCGGTCGGAGGGGTCGCACTGCCGTTATAGGTGACGTTCACCGTCAGGCCGGCAGGCGAAGTGCTGGCCGTCACACTTTTCGGCGAGTTACTGAACGTCTGCGCCAGGCCCGAGAGTGTCACGGTGGTGGGCGCCTTGGTGATGACAAACGAGCCGCTGGCGCTGCCGGAATTGTTGGGCGCAGTCACGGTGGCGAGGACCACATAGGTGCCGGGGTTCGTCGGTGCCGTGACACTGCCGTCGTAGCTCAGGCTGACGGTCAGGCCGGTGGGGTTGGTTTTGGCCGTGGCCGTGCGCGGGGCTCCGGTAAAGGTCTGCGTCAGCCCGGAAAGCGACACGGTGGCCGGGGCCTTGCTGACGGTGAGCGTCGCCACACTGGTGGAGGCGCTGCCGAGGGTGTTGGTCACAACCGCGCGGAAACGGTCCCCGCTCATCGCCACGATGGTCTTTGGCACCGACAGAGTGGCCGTGGTCGCCCCGCTGATGCCGGTGCCGTTAGTCAGAGTGGCAAATGTCTCGTTGCCGGCCACCGCCCGCTGCCATTGGAAAGTGAATTGCGCGGTGCCGCTGGCCGACACAGTGAAGCTGGCCGTCTGTCCGGCCGTCACGGTTTTGCTTTCGGGCTGGGTGAGGATGACCGGCGCCGTGTTGACCTTTAGCACGGCGGCACTGGAAGTCACCGTGCCAAGGGTGTTAGTGGCGACGGCGGTGTAGCTCGCGGCATCGCTCGGCTGCGTGTCGGTGAGCGTGAGAACCGATGTGACGGAGCGCCGCAGGCCGTTGGAGAAGCTGAGGCTGGAGGATGTCACTGTACCATGTGCGGTTGTGACTCCATCCTTGCGCCATTCCAGCGTCGGCGTGAAGTTCCCGCTGACGGAGGCCGTGGCTGAAAAGCTGACCGTCTGTCCGATATTTACTGTCCGGCCGGTCGGCGGAGTGGCAATCACCGGCGCCGTGTTAACCGTGAGCACCGCACTCGCACTCACGCTGCTGACTGTGTTGGTGGCCACAACGCTGTAGGTGCCGGTGGAGGCACCTGACACGTTGGAAAGCGTGAGCGTCGCACCGGTCGCGCCGGTGATGGTCGTGCCGTTTTTCTTCCACTTGAAAGTCGGTTCCGGGCCACCGGTGGCTGCGACGCTGAAGCTGACCGTCTGACCGGCGTTCGCCGTCTGGTCAATCGGTGCAGACGTGATCACAGGCGGAGCGAGCACGGTCAGGATGGCCGGACGGGTGGCCACCGTGATGTTGGGGTCAGTGACCTCCAGAATGTAGCTGCCGGCATCGCTCAGCTGAACTCCCGAGAGAGTAAGCGTGAAGTTGGTCCTTCCAGGAAGCACCGCTCCGTCTTTCAGCCATTGGAACGTGGTCGGCGCCGTCTCCGTGACGGTCCCATGCGCAGAAAAAGAGACCGTGGCACCCTCATTAACTGTTCTGCTAACCGGTTGAGTTGTGACTGTGTTCGGATGCAGATTGCCCGCCTGCCCCTCGAATGATGGATCTCCCGCTTCCGCAAATCCTGATGCTGTCAGCCATGGTCAGGACGCCACCGCTTCGGTGACAAGCCGGACAAACTCCACCCGCGCCTCCATGTGGGGGTTGTGTCCGCAGCCTGCGATGGTCACAATCTTCGCCGCCGGAAAATGACCCCGAATGGCCGTGGCGTCCTCCGGTCTCACAAAGTCCGACTGGCCGCCGGTGATGAACTGCGCCAGCCCGTCATAGCGGTCGCCGGACACGAGCGGATTTTCCACCAGAACGGGCACCGCCGCGGTGAGTGTGGGCAGGTTGATCGTCCACCGCCACGCCCCGCCCGGTTCTTGCTCCAGGTTGGTTGTCAGAAATTTCCGCATGAGCGGAGCGGGTACGAGCGATTCCATGGCCCGCTCGGCGTCGCCGCGCGACGCGATAGCATCCAGCCGCAGCGCACGCATTGCCGCAAATTCAGCCCGTTCCAGTTTTTCGGGATAGGCACGCGGAGCAATGTCCACTACGACGAGCCGCGCCACGCGTTCCGGGGCACGGCAGGCCAGCCGCATCGCCACCTTGCCACCGAGACTGTGGCCGAGCAACGCCGCCCGCGCCAGCCTCTGGGAGTCAAGCCATGCAAGTACATCGTCCGCCAGCACCCCATAGTTCATGGCGATGTCGTGCGGCGAGCGCCCGTGGTTTCTCAAATCCAACGCGGACACATGAAAAGTCCCCGCCAGCTCCGTCCCCACCGAGAGCCAGTTGCGTGACGAACCGAGCATCCCGTGCAGGATGACCAGCGGCGGCCGGCCCGCCCCGCCCAGATCGCGATGGAAGAGTTGCATGGCAGCGAGAGTAGCGGGCAGCGAACAGCCGGGAGCGAGTAGAAATCGCCATGCAGGCGGTTCGCCGCCCGCGCCCTAACATGCTCCCTCAACTGCCTTGCGCTGCATTCATGCTCGCTACTCACTCCTCGCTCCTCGCTACTTTTCCCATGTCCGAGCCCGAGAAACTCACCCCCATGATGCAGCAATACTTCGAGGTGAAGCGCGGCCTGCCGCGCGACACCTTGCTGCTCTTCCGGCTGGGCGATTTCTTCGAGCTGTTTTTCGACGACGCCCTCGCCGCCTCCAAAATCTGCGGCCTGACGCTCACCAAGCGCCAGGATCACCCGATGGCCGGCCTCCCCGCCCACGCGCTCGACACCTACGTCAACAAGCTGCTGGCCGCGGGCAAAAAAGTCGCCATCTGCGACCAGGCCGAGCCCGCCAAGGCCGGCAAGCTCGTCCGCCGCCAGCTCACGCGCATCCTTTCGCCCGGGACCACGCTCGCCGCCAGCCAGCTCGACGCCCAACGCAACCACTACATCGCCGCGCTCACCCTCGGCCGCGCCGGCCTCCACGCCGCGTGGCTCGACCTCTCGACCGGCGAGTTTCGCGTCGCCACTGACGCGCACCCGGAAAACCTCCTCCCCATTCTCACGGCACTTGATCCCGCCGAATTGCTCGTCGCCGACGGGGAGCCGGAACGCTGGAAAAACGCCGCCCACGACCAGACCGCCCTCCACGCGCTCCACACCTTCGCCGTCACCCGCCTCACCACCGAGCAACCCGCCTGGCTGTTTGAAACCAGCGCCGGCGTCCGCACCGTGGCGGCCGCGCTCGGCGTGCTCAACCTCCAGGGCTTCGGCCTGGCGCACGACCACCCCGGCCTCGGCCCCGCCGGGGCTCTCGTCGCCTACGCCACCGACAATCTCTGTGCGAAGCCGGAAAATCTCCGCACCCTTCAGGAGTACCGCAGCGCCCGTACGCTCCTGATTGACCCCGCCACTTTGCGCAACCTGGAGATTTTTTCGTCCGCACGCGGCACCCGTGAAGGCTCGCTCCTCGCCGCCGTCAACCAGGCCGTCACCGCCGCCGGAGCGCGCCTCCTCGAGCGCTGGCTCGCCGCCCCTACCCTCGATCTCCCCGGCATCCGCCGCCGCTCTGCCCTGGTCGGCGAGCTCCTCGCGCAGCCCTCGCCGCTCGCCGAACTCCGCGACCTGCTCGCGCACGTCCGCGACATCCCCCGCATCCTTGGCCGTCTGCAAAACCGCCTCCGCAACCCCCGTGAGCTGGGCGGCATCCGCGACACCCTCGCCCAGCTTCCCGGACTGATCGCGACCTTGGGAAAATTTTCCGACCACCCCGAAACCAACCTCCAAAGCCTGAAATCAGAAATCCGCGACTTCCCCGGCCTCCGGTCCCTGCTGGACCATTCGCTCGCGCCCGAGCTCCCCAACGATCTCGCGGACGGCAATTTCATCTGCACCGGCCACGACGCCGGGCTCGACCGCCTGCGTTCACTCACCACTGACAACAAGACGTGGCTCTCCGCCCTCGAGACACAGGAGCAGCAGCGGACCGGCATCCGCAGCCTCAAGGTGCGGTTCACAAACAATTTTGGCTACTACATCGAGGTCACCAAGGCCAACCTCCACCTCGTCCCCGCCGACTACATCCGCCGCCAGACCACCGTCGGCGGCGAACGCTACGTCACCGAGGAACTGAGAAAAAAAGAAAAGGAGATTTTCTCCGCCGAGGAAAACGCCCTCGCCAGAGAGCAGGAGCTGTTCGCCGCACTCGTCGCCGCCGTGCTCGACGAGTCTGTCGCCCTCGCGCAGACGGCCGACCTGCTCGCCGAGCTCGACGTGATCGCCGGCTGGGCCGTCCTGGCCCGCGAGTGGGATTACTGCCAGCCTATGCTGGAGGACACCGACGCACTCGAAATCACCGAAGGCCGCCACCCCGTCGTCGAGCAAATGCTCAAAAACCCGGCCGCCGACACCACGCGCGGCACGCAGGCCTTCGTCCCCAACGACACCGCCCTCGCGGCCACCGACGCCCAGATCGCGCTCATCACCGGTCCCAACATGGCGGGCAAGTCCACCTACATCCGGCAGGTCGCGCTTATCACCCTCCTCGCGCAGATCGGCTGCTGGACACCCGCGAAAGCCTGCCGCGTCGGCCTCGTGGACCGCATCTTCTCGCGCGTCGGTGCGAGCGACGACCTCGCGCGCGGCAACTCCACTTTCATGGTCGAGATGAACGAAACCGCCAACATCCTCAACAACGCCACCGCCCGTTCGCTCATCATCCTCGACGAGATCGGCCGCGGCACCTCCACCTACGACGGCCTGAGCATCGCATGGGCCGTCGTCGAGCACCTGCACCGTGATCCCGCGTGCGGTCCCCGCACGCTCTTCGCCACGCACTACCAGGAGCTGACCCAGCTCGCAAAGCACCTGCCGCGCCTCCGCAATTTTTCCGTGGCCGTGAAGGAGTGGAACGACGAAATCGTCTTCGTCCGCCGCGTGGTGCCTGGTGCTGCCGATCGCAGCTACGGCATCCAGGTCGCCCGTCTCGCCGGCCTGCCCCTGAGTGTGATTGACCGGGCCAAGGTCATCCTCGACAAACTCGAAAGCGACGACCCCACCGTCGAGCTCCCCGCCGCCCCGTCCGCGCGACCGAGGAAAAAACTCACCGTCCAGCCCGCCAATGACAGCCAGCTTCCGCTGCTATGAATCGAGCCGAATCTCCATGACTGTCCCGCCGGCCTCCAGCCATCTCAACCATCCCGGCCGAAACTTCGGGCGCCTGCCGCCGTCTTGTGTCCGGCGCGCACGTTGGTGAATCCGCGCCGCTCCCCATGTCGCTCGGACACAAAAAGCTTTCCCTGTGGTATCTCCAGCTTGCGCAAAATCTCGACGCCGGGCTGCCGCTCGCGCAGGCCTTGCGCGGCACCGGCGGGCCACCCGCCGCCAGCATCGAGGCGATGGCCCATTGGGTCGAGGGTGGCGCTTCCGTCGAGCAGGCCTTGCTCCGCTCGACAGACTGGCTGCCCAAGGCCGAGCGGCCCTTCCTCACTTCTGCGGCAGCAGCCGGACGGCTGCCGCTGACGCTGCGCCGGCTGTCCGAGCGGCATTTGCAGCTGCACGCCACCAAGCTCCACGTCGCCCTCAGTTGCGCCTACCCGCTCCTGCTGCTCCATCTCGCCGTACTGGTTTATCCCCTGCTGCGGATGATAGATTGGGGACACGGCCTGCAATGGAGCGCGACCTCCTATTTGCTCAATCTTGGCACCCTCTTGCTGCCACTGTGGGGCGGAGCGCTGGGAGTTTTCATTCTCATCCGGCGCGAAAGCCCCTTCGTCCGCACCATCGCCAGCCGAGTGCCGGGCTTGGGCGGCTATCTGAAAGCTCAGGCGCTGTCCGATTTCACGTTCGCCCTCGGCAACCTGCTCGATGCCGGCGTGATCATCGCCCAAGCTTGGCTGCTCGCAGGACAGACCTCGCTCTCACCGGCCCTGCGCCGCGCCGGAGAGGCGATCCACGATCTCGCGACGGCCGGCGAGGCGCCGGGGCTGCATCTGCACCATTTCCCCTGTTTTCCCAAGGACTACATGGCGCTTTACCGCGCCGGAGAAATCAACGGCCAGCTCGACCACAACCTGCGCCTGCTCGCCGGTCAAACCCAGGAGCGCGCCATGCTGTGCCTGAAGGTGGCGGCTAGGAGCTATTCGACGCTCCTGTTTCTGTTCGTTGCCGGTACCGTCGCCTATCTGGTCATCTCCACTTACGCCGGTTATCTGCACCTGCTGAGCAGCGTCCTCCCATTCTGAGCTGGCGCGACGGGCCGTGGATTTCGCTTGAACGAATGGCATGGTTCCGGCGCAGAGCGAGCCGATGGCCGCCGTCAACACTTTCCGCCGCAGCAAAATTATCTTCCCCTCGGCCCCTCCACCGAGCGTGAAGCCATGCTCGAAAAACCCCTGCAATCCAACGCCGACATCGTCCGTCTTAAGATAGCTCACGCCTCCCTCGGCTGGACGCCTGCCGTCATCCTCCGCATCCGCACTATGACCGTCCTTGCGTACCCGGCCCACTTCCTGCCCGACTCATCTTCATGTCCGCCATCCGCTCAGCCACTCCGCCGGCCCGCCGAGTCCTCCTCGTCGGTTGGGATGGCGCGGACTGGAAAATCGCCTCGCCGCTGCTGGACGCGGGCGAACTGCCTCAGCTCGCCAATCTCGTAGCGAACGGCGCGTCCGGCCCGCTCGCCAGCCTGCCGCCATACCTCTCGCCGATGCTCTGGAACAGCATCGCCACCGGCAAATACGCCGATCAGCACGGTATCCTCGGGTTCACCACCACTGATCCCGTCACGGGCCGGCTTGCCGCCATCACCAGCACGCAGCGGAAATGCAAGGCGCTCTGGAATATCCTCGGCGAGCACGGCCTCACCGCACACGTCCTCGGCTGGTTTGCCTCGCACCCGGCGGAAAACGTCACCGGCGTCTGCGTTACCGAGGCGTTCCCTCGCCCCGCAGCCAAGGGCGCGGACTGGCCGCTCGCGCCCGGCAGCGTCCACCCGCCCGCGCTCGCGGAGGAGTTCGCGGACCTGCGCCTGCGGCCCGAGGACGTGAACCCCGACATCCTGCGGCTCTTTATCCCACGCATCGCGGAGATTGATCTCACGAAAGACCTGCGGCCCGAGCAGCTCGCCATCCGCCTCGCCGAGCTCTACTCCGTCCACAACGCCGCCATCGCCGCGCTCGAACGCGGCCCGGGCGATTTTCTCGGGGTCTATTACCATTTCATTGACTGGGTGTGCCACGACTTCATGGACTTCCACCCGCCGCGCCGCCCGCAGGTGCCCGAGCGGGAGTTCGAGTTCTACCGCGACGTGGTCAACTCCGCCTACCGCCTCCAGGATATGCTGCTGCGCGACCTGCTCGCGCACGCCGGCCCAGACCCCACCGTCGTCCTCTGCTCCGACCACGGCTTCCACAGCGACGCGCGCCGCCCTGCCCGCATCCCGATGGTTTCCGCCGGCATCGCCATCTGGCACCGCGCCCAGGGCATCTTCGCCGCCGCCGGCCCCGGCGTCGCGCGCGACACCCTCGTCACCGGCGCGACCGTCCTCGACATCACGCCCACCGTCTTGCACCTGCTCGGCCTCCCCGCCGCCGCCGACATGGACGGCCAGCTCCTCACCTCCGCGCTCGCCTCGCCCGTCACGCCGAAAAAAATCCCGACCTACGAAAACGTCCCCGGCCCCCACCCGCGCCCGCGCCACCTCGCCGCGCTGAGCCACGACGACCAGCGCGCGCTCCTCGACCAGTTCGCCGCGCTCGGCTATGTGGATCTCACCACGCGCGGCCCCGAGTCGCCGGCCGTCGCCAACGACCGCGACAACCGCTGGAACCTCGCCATCACCCTCCGCCACGCCGGCAAACACGAGGCCGCCCTCGCGGTCCTGGAACAGCTCCACCTTGAGCGCCCCGAGGACGGACGCTACGCCTTCCACCTCGCGATGTGCCAGCTCCACCTCGGCCTCGCCGACGAGGCCGCCGCCACCGCCGAGACCATCGCCGACTTCACGCCCGGCAACACCCAGGCCCACGCGCTCCTCGCCGAGATCGCCCTCGGCCGCGGCGACCCCGCCGCCGCCCTCGTCCACCTCGCCGCCGCCGAACCATCAGCCGGTGAAAACAAGTCTCCCGCCACCGATGCGTCCGCCGGTGAAGCCAGCGCTGCCACCACAACGCCCGCCGAGTCCTCAATCTCAAATCACGAATCTCAAATCCCAAATTCCACCATCCCTGTCCCGTCCCCGGAACCCGCCGCAAAAAGTTCCAACCTCCTCCTCCACGGCCAGACGCTCCTCCGTCAGAAAAAAATCATCGAGGCCTGCGCCGCGCTCCGCGCCGCCGTCGAGGCCGACAACGAGAACCCCGCCGCGTGGCTCGCCTACGCGCAGGCCCTGCTCCAGGCCGGTCAGCCCGCCGACGCCGAGACCTGCGCCCGCGAGTCGGTCGCGCTCGCCCCCACGCTGGCGATGGCGCAGTTCACGCTCGGCCAGTCGCTCGCCGCGCAGAAAAAAAATCCCGCCGCGCGCGCCGCCTTCACCCACGCGCGCGCGCTCAACCCCCGCCTCGTCGCCGCCACCCGCGCCCTCGACCGCCTTGCCGGCAAGCCCTACGTCGCCGCCGTCCCCGACTTCGCCGAAAAACTGGAGGAAGCCCCGCCCGTCGTCGCCCTGCGCGCCGCCTCGCAACAGCGCCGCGCCGCCCACGCCGCCGCCCTCGCCCAGCTCCGCGCCACCGCAAAACCCCTCACCCACTTTGTTCCACCAACCCCCGCCGCCCCTGCCTCCGACAATCCAAAATCCGAAATCCAAAATCCAAAATCAGCGGCGGCCTCCGCGCCGCTCATCCTCGTCTCCGGCCTCCCCCGCTCCGGCACCTCGTTGATGATGCAGATGCTCGCGCGCGGCGGCCTCCCGCCGATGACCGACGGCCACCGCGCCGCCGATGCCCACAATCCCGAGGGCTACTTCGAGTGGGACATGGTTAAAAATCTCCCCCACGACCCCGCGCTCATCCTGCGCGCCGCCGGCCACGCCCTGAAAGTCGTCTCCCCGCTCCTGCCGCACCTGCCCGCCTCTCACCGCTACAAGATCATCTTCATGCTCCGCCCGACCGCCGAGGTCGCCCGCTCGCAGCACAAGATGCGCGAAAGCCTCTCCGCCGCCGCGCCCGCGTCCCGCCCTGAGCCTGTCGAACGGGCCGCCGCCGCCGCGATGCAGCCCCTCCTCGCCCAGCACGCCGATGCCATGCTCGCCGCGCTGCGCGCCGCGCCCAACGTCGAGCTGCTCACCGTGGACTACCCCGCGCTCATCGCCGATCCCGCCGCCGGCTGCGCACGCGTCGCCGCCTTCCTCGGCGCGGAGTTGCTCCCGACCGCCGCCACCATGCCATCTGCCGTTCGTCCCGACCTTCATCACGAGAAGGAACCCTCCCCATGAGCACCACCCCTTCTCCTTCCTCCCTTCTCCCCGCTCCGGCGGCCGTAAGGCCGCCGTGGCCCGACGAGCTGCCCCGCCTCGCCGATGCTTTTCCCGGCCTGAAATGGAGCACCCCGCTGCACCTGCGAGTGCTCGTCGTGCCCGCGACCGCCGCCTCGCCCGAACGCCTCGTCGGCCTCGCCGCTGTCGCCGAGCCTGCGCCAGACGCGACCGAGGCCGCGCTGTTCCTCCGTCTCCGCGCGCGCTTCACCGACACCCCGGCCACCGACGCCCTGCTGGCGGAAGCCATCGCCCTCGCGCGCGGACTCGGCGCACGCACGCTCATCACCGGCCAGCCCGCCGGCCCCGACCCGCGTGAGCCGGCCTTGCGCCGCGCCGGTTTCACCACCACCGAGGACAGCAAAGCTTGGCGAATCGGGCTGGGCTGAACGCACGGTGAAGAAAGGCGTTCCCCCGCACAGATAATATGCTAGATTTAAGTTTGTTACGGCGCTGCTTCCTACTTAGACTCAGGGCCAGTCCCCCCTTTCCACCATTAAAAAATCACCCGGCTCCCGCCTCTCACGTCTCGCCCGCGCTGCCATCCCCGCCGCGCCACTCGCTCTCGCCGCTGTCCCTTCGGTTCACGCCGCCATCATCTATACCAACCCGTCTGACCTGACGGTCAGCTCGGTTGGCCCAAAAATCTTCATTGATCTCGGTGCCTCGGGCGCGGGCGGTTCTATCAGCGCAAGCCCTTTTGGGGCGGCGGATTTTTTCATGTATTTCTTTGATTCCGTCACGAGTCCGGAAATTGATCCCGTCACGAGTCCGGAAATTGATCCAGTCACGAGTCCGGAAATTGATCCAAATGGTTCCAACGGCAGCATCATTATATCCGGCTCGTATGCCCAAAAGTTCAGCCTCGGCTCCCCCATAGATGGCACCGGCAGCCTTTCAACGAGCTACACCTATTTGAACATAGGCAGCGCAAACGACGCCAACTGGGCGGCCGGAATCACGGGATTTCTCGGCGTGAAATTTGACGCCGACGATGGGGCCGGCACGAGCATCGTGTTCGGCTGGATCAGAGCCTCCTTCGATGTGGGCAACTCTATCACGGTCTATGATTTCGCCTACGAGTCCAACGGCGGGGCGATTCTGGCCGGCGACCTCGGCAGCGCGATCCCCGAGCCCTCGACCTACGCCGCGCTGGCCGGCCTGCTCGCCGGCACCGCCGCCCTCTACGCCAAGCGCCGCCGCGCGACGCTCGCCGCGTGAGGGCAGGGACGCCACGCCGTGGCGTCTGCGGACGGACGGCTCGGAGAGCCGTCCCTACCAATGTTTCCCCAGGCCGCCGTCACTCTGACGGCGGCTTTTATTTTTTGTCCCGACATATGGTCTGCACCGCGTCGCCGCACAAATCTAGGTTCCCCGGGCCGGGCTGACAGCGTCTTGCACCACGGCCCGCAAAAAAATCCAAATAAAGCTCGTCC
This sequence comes from Opitutia bacterium, assembly GCA_947475065.1. Taxonomy (GTDB): domain Bacteria; phylum Verrucomicrobiota; class Verrucomicrobiia; order Opitutales; family Opitutaceae; genus CAIYUN01. The sequence continues at coordinate 78,499 of CANJLB010000001.1, forward strand.
CCTCGCATGGATCCTGCGTAGCATTAATGGCAACCAGCCCGCTTTCTACCAATGAAAACCACCTCCTCCCGCCTCACACGTCTCGCCCGTACGGCCCTTCCGGCCGCCCCGCTCGCCCTTGCCGCCATTCCATCGGCCCATGCCGCGATCATTTACACCGACGCCGGGGATGTAACCTTCTCGTTCTCCGATTCCAAGTTTCTCTGGGTTGACATGGGCACTGGCGGTTCCCCCGGTGCGGCCGCGCTCGGTCCGAAAAACCGTTATTCCCCGGCGGTATCGAGTCCGTCCTTTTACCTTTGGTTTCGGTATAGCGGGGCGCGTCCGGAGTGGGTCTCCAATGACGGGGCCGTTTCACCGGGCTTGATCTTTGACGGGGACAACAACGCAGTCGCCCGGGCTCCATATAGCTATGTCGGGCTCCTCACCCTCGGCACCATCGTCAACAGCTCGCTCTCGTTTGGCAGCAACTACAAGCCCTTTCGGACCACCGGCGCCGGCGCTACTTCCTGGACACCGGGAACCACGGGCTTCATCGGCGTGGAGTTCAACACCAACACCACCCCTCTCTTCGGCTGGGTGCAGATTTCTTACAACGCAAACCAATCCATCACCGTTCACGATTTTGCCTACGAGTCCTCCGGCGGGGCGATCACCATCATCCCTGAGTCCTCCACTTTCGCCGCGCTGGCCGGCTTACTCGCCGGCTCCGCCGCGCTCTATCGCCGCCGCCAGCAGAAAAAGGCCGCCTGAGTTTCACCACATCCTAACTTCGCAAGCCGTCTGATTATAGTGGCAACTTTCCGCTCACCACGTCTCCGCCGTGCCGTTCTGCCCGCGCTTCCGCTGGCGCTTGCAGCCGTTCCATCCGCCAGCGCTGCCATTATTTTTACAGATCCTTCAGACCTGACCATCTCAGCCGGTTCCTCGATCTTCATTGATATGGGCACGGCCGGCGGGTTCGGGGCGATCAGCACCAGCAGCGGGCTGTCGGGCAAGGACTTTCAGCTGACGTTCGCCTACAGCAATTCCGCCATTCCCAAGCTGTTTTTGATCTCCTCCGGCAGTGAGGTGGCCCGGTTCGGCGGCCAGGACAAAGCGGTCAATTTTTCGCTGGGGGCGACCATTGACAGCGGTGCCGGTTTCTCGGGTTCCAACACCGCATTGAACAACAATGGAAACAATGACGCCAACTGGGCCGCCGGCACGGCCGGGTTCCTGGGCGTGAAGTTCGACGCCGATGACACTGCCGGCACGAGCATCGTTTTCAGCTGGATTCTGGTCACTTACAACAGCAACTCCACCCTGACCGTCCATAGCTTCGCCTACGAGGCCTCAGGGGCGGCTATCTTGGCTGGCGACACGGGTGACGGCTTTGTCGCCATTCCCGAGCCGGCGGAGACCACCGCTCTCGCCACCTTGCTCGCCGGCTCCATCGCACTCTACGCCAGACGCCGCCTGAGGAAAAAAGCCGCCTAAGCTTTTCCAGCATTTTTGCATCAGCCGCCGTCTCCCGACTGCGGCTTTTTTTTCTTTGCCGGGCACGGTGGCTGCAACAGTCTGTCTCTCCATGCCCGCCGACACCTTCCGCCGCACCAAAATTATCTTCACCCTCGGACCCGCCTCCGAAAGCGAGGAGATGCTTGAAAAGCTCATCCGGGCCGGTGCCGATGTCATCCGGCTAAACATGGCGCATGCCTCGCACGACTGGACACGAGACGTCGTCCGGCGTATCCGCAGCGTCGCGGCCCGCGTGGGCCGCGATGTGGCCGTGATGATGGATATCAAGGGTCCCGAGATCCGCACCGGCGACCTCGCCGTCCCCATCGAGCTCAAGCCCGGCGAAATTTTCGACTTCACCGTCAAGCCCGGTGCCCCGCGCGAGGTTTCCGAGGAGGTCCGCTCCGTGGATGTCAACTACCAGGGTCTCGTCAACGACGTCCACGTTGGCGACACCGTGCTGGTGGACAACGGCCTGCTCCGCCTCGAGGTGCTCGAAAAAAACGATGCCCACATCCGCTGCCGCGTGCTAATCCCTGGCCAGCTCTCCTCGCGCCGCCACATCAACCTCCCCGGCGTCAAGGTCAGCCTCCCCGCCTTTACCGCCAAGGACCGCGCCGACGCCACCGTCGGCCTTGAGGCAGGCATTGATTTTCTCGCGCTTTCCTTCGTCCGCGAGGCGGCCGACATTGAGCAGCTCCGCGCGTTTCTCGCGGAGAAAAAGTCCAAGGTCCGGATCATCGCCAAGATCGAGGACCAGTCGGCCATTGACAATCTCGACGAGATCATCCGTGCGACCGACGCACTCATGGTCGCGCGCGGCGACCTCGGCATCGAGTGCCCGTTCGAGGAGCTGCCCGTCATCCAGCATCGCGCCGTGCGCGCCTGCCTCGCGCAGGGCCGCCCGGTCATTGTCGCCACCCACATGCTCGAGAGCATGATCACCCAGCCCGTGCCGACGCGCGCCGAGCTGACCGACGTGGCCAACGCCGTCTATGAGCAGGCCGACTGCGTGATGCTCTCCGGCGAGACCACGGTGGGCCGGTACCCGCTGGAGTGCGTGCAGATGCTCGACAAGATCTCCCGCCGCATCGAGCGGGAGGAGGCGCCGGAGCTGTGTGAGTCCGCCGTCTTCACCAGCGAACGCATGAAGGTGCTCCACTCCGCCGTCGTGCTGGCCAACCAGCTCCCGCGCTCAAAGATCATCGCGTTCACCCGCCACGGCTATGTCGCGCAAGGCCTCGCCGCGCTGCGGCCCGTGCATTCGCCCATCTACGCGTTCACGCCTTCACCGGAGGTTTTTCGTCAGCTTCGCCTGCTGCGCGCCGTCGGTCCGTTCCACATGCCCTTCGCCTCCGAACCCAACGCCACCATTGAAAACGCCATCAGCGTGCTCCGCCGCGCCGGTGTCGTCGCCACCGGCGACAAGCTCATCGTCGCCACCGATGTCGTCGCGCAGGACCGCATCGTGGACAGCGTGCAGCTGCGGACGGTGTGGTGAGAAAGTAAATCATACCGTCAGTGATTATTCCGCCAGCATGATCTCCAAGCTGCCACGATGGATCTGGGCCGGGGCGTGGGCACTGGCGCTGGTCGCGGGCATGGTCAACGTTGTCGGCCTGCTCGGCTTCGAGCATCAGGCCGTCACCCATCTGACCGGCACGACCTCGCTGCTGGCAGCTGCGCTGGGCGCACGCGATCTGACCGCGGCGCTGCATCTGGCCGCGATGATCGGCTCATTTCTGGCCGGCACGGTGCTCAGCGGGCTGATCGTGCAGGACAGCGTGCTTCAGCTTGACCGCCGCTATGGCGCCGCTTTGGGACTGGAGTCGCTGCTGCTCTGCGGCGCCGTGCCGCTCCTGGAACGCCATAGCATCTGGGGGATGTATTGCGCATCGTGCGCCTGCGGCCTGCAAAACGCCATGGTGAGCACCTACAGCGGGGCCGTCGTCCGCACCACCCACCTTTCCGGGATGTTCACCGACCTCGGCATCTTTCTCGGTCATGCGCTGCGCGGTCTGCCGGTGGACGCACGACGGCTGCGGCTGTGCACACTGATCATCTCGGGCTTTCTCGCCGGCGGTGTCGCCGGGGCGGTGGCGTTTCACCGGCTCGGCTACCCCGCGCTGTTCATTCCCGGCGGCCTCGTGGCGGCGGCAGCGCTGGCCTATGGCATCCGCCCTGTGCGCGGCGGTTGAAACCTGAGTCTGGCCTGGCCGGCGGGTGTTCCGGCTCCTCCGGCAAACTCCCGCCTTGCGCGCCGCGCCGGGGTGTTTCCACTGGCGGACATGAAAGTTACGTTCACTACCAAGGAATACACCCATCTCCTCGAACTCGCTCATCTCGGGCTGCAGGTCGCCACCCGCCGGTTCGGCGAGGGGGACGATGACGCCCCACCCGCCCAGAGCGCGGGCACGCGACGCTATGCGGACATCACGCAAAAGCTCCTCGACCTCGCGACACCGTTCGGCTGCGCCGATCTCGTGGATGTGGGCGCCGACGGCCGGCTGATCGTCTCGGCCAAGCTCGCCGACAGCGAACGCCTGCAAAAGCTCATCGGTGAATACAACAACGACACCTTCTGGCACGAGCTCGTCACCCGGCTGGCCGACCGCGACCTCGCCGCCCAGCACACCAAGCAGGCGCTGGCTGGCGACGGCGGCCCGCCCCTCGACGCCGATGCCCGCCTGCGCGACCTTGAAGATGCCTATTGGGAGGAATTTGAAGAGAACGACCTGACCAACCTCGTCCTCCTGCGCGGCGGCAAGGGGTGAGGCGGCGTCCGCGCGGGCCACCTTTGGCTGGCAAAGGCAAAGCTACGAGCAGGCGGTGTCAGGTCATCCAATAGGTTCTCCCATCCAGATTGTCCGCCTCCGCATCTCTGTGTGAAGCCCTGCCGATGCTGGGCCAATGGCAGGGGAATATCCCCCTCGGCTCCGTCACATAATTTCTTTTTCTACTTTGAGTTTGCCAGCGGCGTGCCCGGCCCCTCAGCCTGACCGTTCACGTTCTCAACCAACCTTATTCATCTTCACTCTCATGGCTGAACTCTCAGGCAATGTTTTGGTGGGCCAGTCCGGTGGCCCCACCGCCGTCATCAACGCCAGTGTGGCCGGCGTCGTCGCCGAGGCGCTGAATCACGCCTGCATCGAGGAGATTTACGGCACGCTCAACGGCGTGCTCGGCATCCTTCACGAAAATTTCGTGGATCTCGCCGCTGAGTCGCAGCAGACCATCCGTGCCCTCCGACACACTCCCGGCGCCGCGCTCGGTACCTGCCGTTACAAGCTGAAAAAGCAGTCCGACTTCGAGCGCGTTCTCGAGGTTTTTAAGGCCCACAACATCCGCTATTTCTTCTATGCCGGCGGCAATGACTCACAGGACACCGCCGACAAAATTTCGAAGCTCGCCCAACAGCAGGGCTACGAACTGCGCGTCATCGGCATCCCCAAGACCGTGGATAACGACCTCGCCGTCACCGATCACTGCCCCGGCTATGGCTCGGTGATCAAGGCCCTCTGCACCACCGTCCGCGAACTCGCCTGTGACCACGGGGCCATGGGCCAGCACGACCTCGTCTCCATCGTCGAAGTTATGGGCCGCAACGCCGGCTGGATCGCCGCCGGCACCTCACTGGCCCGGCGCCGCGACCAGCCCAACGACCCGCCGCACCTCATCTATCTCCCCGAGGTCGCCTTTTCGCCGGAAAAATTCATCGCCGACGTGCAACGCGTCCTCAAGCGCGAGAAATACTGCCTCGTCGTCGTGGGCGAAGGCCTGATTGATGCCGACGGAAATTACATCGCTGCCGCCGAAGCCTCCGACGCCTTCGGCCACGCCCAGCTGGGCGGCGCCGGTGAATACCTCCGCAGCCTCGTCGAGCAGCATCTCCCTGGCGTCAAGGCCCGTTCCGCCAAGCCCGGCATCACCCAGCGCGCCGCCGCCCATGCCGGCTCCAAGACTGACGCCGACGAGGCGTTTCTCGCCGGTCAGGCCGCCGTCAAGGCCGCTGTCAACGGTGAGACCGACAAGATGGTCACGCTCGTCCGTGGCGATGGCGACCATTACACCTGCGAGACCGGCCTCGCGCCGCTCGCCGAGATCGCCAACGGCGTCAAGAAACTGCCACGCGAATGGATCAACGAGGACGGGGTGAGCATGAATTTTCAGTTCGCCCGTTACGCCACCCCGCTCATCCAGGGCGAAACGGTTGTGCCGCACGACACTGGGCTCCCGGTCTTTGCGCACCTCGAAAAAATTTCCGTGGATCGCATCCTCCCGCCGCACGAGGCGACGTGAGCCCAAAGGCGGCGGACAGGCAGAGATTCTCGGGCGCGGCTCCGGCCGCGCCCTTTTTATTGGGCCGGGGCCGGTTCCGGCAAAACCAGCGCTTCGCCGCGCAACTGGATACGACCGCCTGAGGCACTCAGCGCCACCACCAGGCCGCCGCCGTTGAGCTTGGCCGAAAAGTGCGACCGGGCCTCGCCATCGGGCACGCCCGCCGGTGCCAGTCCGCGTGTCGTCACCTTCTCCAGCACGGCGGCCGACGCCTCAATGTTGGCCGCGCTGCGCTGGTCAAAAATCGCAATGATGTTCCCACCCGAGGTCGCCACATCCGCCGCGCGGGTGAGCGGATGCACAAACCGCACTTTGACTGACGAGCCGTTGCCGCTCACACGAAAATCCCCCCCGGCCTGCTGCACCTCGATTTCGCCGCCGTCGCTCGCCAGCCGCGCCCCGCCGAGCGCCCGACCTATGGAAATGTTGCCCGTCACGCTGGCCGCATCCACTCTTCCCGTGCAGGCCGTCACGCCGATTTCTCCGGCATTGGAGCGCACCGTCACCGTGCCGTCGGTCTCGCCGATAAAAATTTTTCCCGACTCGTTGATCACCTTGAGCTTTCCCGTCAGCTTGCCCACGGTGATGTCGCCGTTGGTGGTGTGCAGCTCGGCGTCGCAGCGGCGCGGCACTTTGATGTCAAACGTGAGCAGCACGGGCGGCCAGTTCTGCCAGGTGAAACTTACCTTGCGGCGGTAGCTCGCGCGTACGATGACGTGCCCGTCCTTGTCCTGTTTTAACGTGAGGTCCAGGTCAGCCAACAGCGGCGCGGCCTCCTTCTCGTCCTTCACGTTGCACTGTTCGGTCACCGAGATCTCGATGGCGTCGCCATCCGTCTCCGTGAGATTGATCGCCCCGCTGAACGTATCCAGCTGCAGCACCGCGCCAGCGGCGGGAGCGGTGAACTTTTGCCGGACCTTGTGTTCGACGAGCGCGTGCGCGGCCGGTGCGACAGCGCACAGGAGCCAGACGAGCGGGAGCAGACGGCAGTTCATGTCCGCCACTCCAACGGCTCCGCACCGCGCGGACAAGCCCGATGTCGCAGGGCCGGCACCGTGTCGCCGTCCGAAAACCTCCTCGCCTTCCACGACCCCCGCCCTAACGTATGCATATGATCGCGTTTCCCGCCCGCACGACTTCCGCCGAGATCGAGCTCGGCTCCACACTCCGGCCCAAGTTCGGCACCGACGGGCTCATCCCGTGCATCACCCAGGACGCCACGACGGGCGAGGTGCTGATGTTTGCCTTCATGAACGCCGAGTCGCTCGCCCACACCTTGCACACGCGCAAGGCCACCTACTGGAGCCGCTCACGCGCAAAGCTCTGGGTCAAGGGAGAGGAGTCGGGTAACGTGCAGCTCGTGCGCGAGCTGTTCACCGATTGCGACCAGGATGTGCTGCTCCTCAAGGTCGAGCAGTCCGGCGCAGCCAACGCCTCCTGCCACAACGGCTACACGTCCTGCTTTTACCGCCGTCTGGCCGACCTCGCCGACCCGGCCCGCCCGCTCACTTTCACTGCGGCACCGCTTTTCGACCCGGCCGCCGTCTACAAAAAGAAAGTCTGAAACACGGGCTGGGGCTCAGGCCCGCAGTTCGGCCGAGAGATCGATTTTCTCGAACCGCACGCCGATCAGCCAGACACCGCACCACAGCTCGCCCACGAGGATTACCAGCACGGCCACTGCGGCCAGGACCACCGCCGCGGCGGTGCCGATGAGCCACTTGAAGGCCAAAATCAGCACCAGGGCGGCCAATCCTGCGGGCAGCATCGCCAGCAGCAGCACAAACAGCTGCCCAAACATAAAAATCAGCCGCTGGCCCATCACATCAATGCCGCCTCCCCGCGCCGCGCCCGACTGGAACCAGCCAGGAAACAGCACGGTCGCGGCGTTCGGCACGAGCAGTTGCAACGCAACGAGCGGCGGCGCGATGAGCACGAGGCACACCCAGGCCGTCAGCTGTGTCCCCAGCGCGCCCGCCGCCGGCCCGCCTCGCAGATGCACCGCCAGCCCGCCCGCCAGCAGCGCCAGCCAAAGCAGCCCGCTCAGGATCGCGGTGGGTGCCAGCAGGCCGCCCAGCACCACCTGCCAGCCGGCCAGCGGGTAGGTTTTAAGGATGTCAATGTTGGGCAGGTCACCGCGCAGGTCCTGCCGTGCGAGCTGCGGGCCGAGCAGCAAAATATAGGCTCCGGCCACCCCCGCGCCGATGCCGACCAGCCGCAGCATCGCCCGCCACTCGGGCTGGCCTTCCAGTATCAGGCAGCCGGCCACGATGAGCCCGGCGACCACAACGAACAGACGCGGATTCAGCCAGCCTGGCGCGGCGAGCAGATTTTTCCACAGCAACGCCAGCTCCGCCCGGCCCGGGCCGGCGAGTGCAAACGGCGGGCGGCGGCCCTTGCCTGGCGTGCGGCGGGGCAGCCGTTTTCCAGCGCGCCACGCCGCAATGGTCGCACCGCGTTTCTCCGCCACGCCCAGCGAGGCCTCCTCAAAGGCGACGTTCATCCTCATCACCCAAAAATAATGCGCGCCCAGGATCAGCAGGGCCGGCCCCAGTGCGGACAGAAAGCCGGCCATGTCCTTGGCCAGAAACGGCCCGAGCACCAGCTTGCACGGCCACAGCAGCCAGTCTATGGCACCGCCATTGAGCACGGTCAGCACATAACTGCGCAGCGGGTTAAAGCCGGCCATGTCGGCATCCGTGGGCGCACGCAAGTCCTGCCAGACCCACGCCACGGTCACACCCACGGCCAGCGCCAGCAGGCCCAGCACCGCGCCGCGCCGCCGGCGCACGCTGACTCCGCCCTCCATCAGCCGCGTGAGGGTAAGCACCGCGCCGGCGGCATGCAGGCTGAGCACCGAGAGAATCACCCACCAGCCCATGGCATGCGTCACGGCGCTGCCGCCCAGCGAGCCAAAGCGTTTCGTCAGCAACGTGAAAAACAGCGAGGTGAACAGAATCCGCGACTGCGAGCTGAGGAGCTTGAAGTGAATGAGCTTCCGCCGGCTCAACGGTGCGGGAAACAAAAATGCCGCCTCGGCCTCGCTGAATGGCAGGCCGGGCTTTTCCGTCGGCAACACCCACGCCAGCGTGGCGTAGGCCAGCATTGCCAACGCCCCCAGCGCGGCCGCCATTTCCGCAAAATCCGTTGCGGGCAATCCGCCGGCCGCCTGGCCGAATTGTGCCGCCCGCGCCCCGACGCCGATCGGCCGAAAAAAGAAAAACCAAAAATAGGCCGCCCCGACGATCGCCCCAAAAAAATATTTCGGCTGCCGCAACCGCCGCAGCCGGGTGAGCACCACGTTTTTCAACGAGGTCAGCTGGAGATAGAGGAGGGCGGAGAGCACGGGGGGAATTTCTTATCGGCTATTGGTTGTTGCTTATTGGGCTATTTCGGAGCGGCGGAGCGCGGCGGGCGTGGATTGAAATTGGTCGGTGGCGTGCTCGTCGCGTCACGCTTGCGGTCTGAAATAACAAAATGAGCGATAGGCGATGACCCATAACCAATCGGCAGCGCGTTCACGCGCTGCCGCCGGTGGCACGGATGAAGATTTCCTCCAGCCCCACGCCGGTCTCGCCGTTGCTGAAACGTGCGGCGACCTCGGCCAGCGTGCCGTCGGCGATTTTTTCGCCCTTTTTCAGGATGAGCACATGCGAGCAGACCTCCTGCAGCAGGTGCAGCAGGTGCGAACTGAGCACGATGGCCGCGCCGTCCCGGGCGCGTTTGAGGATGGAATCTTTCATCCGGCGGATGCCGAGCGGGTCGAGGCCGGTGAGAGGCTCGTCGAAGAACATCACCTTGGGTGAGTGCAGCAGACCGCAGGCGATGGCGAGTTTCTGCTTCATGCCGCGCGAAAGCGCGCCGGGCAGCTCATCGGCCTTTTCGGCGATCTCCAGCTCCTCCAGCAACGGCTGCGCCAGCGCCTCGTGATCCGCCACGCCGTAGAGACGGGCGACAAAATTGAGATGCTGTCGCACGGTGAGATATTCAAAGAGCCTCGGTTCGTCGGGGAAAAACGCCAGGGAACGTTTCGCTGCCACCGGATCGGCCACCACGTCATGCCCCGCGATCCGCACCATGCCGCCGCTCGCCGGGATGATCCCCGCGAGACAACGCAGCGTGCTGGTCTTGCCCGCCCCGTTGGGGCCGACCAGCCCGAGCACCTCGCCTGGCCGCACGGCGAACGACAGCCCGCGCACAGCCGCAAAGGTGCCGTAGTTCTTGTAAAGCGACTCGATTTCAATCATACCCCGAGCCTCGCGTGAAAATGGACGGCTGCAAGCCCGCAGACGAGATCCGTATCAATGCTTATTACTCCCGAGACTCTGCGAGCGCTTTGTATCTCGCTAGATGCCCAAGAAGCGACTGCGTTGCGTCCTCAACCGTTCCGAATATCCCTCGTTCCGCTAACTGAAAGTCATCCTCAATCCCAGCCATAAATTCCATATCCAATGGTAGCTTGTAACCATGTTGAACCCAAAATGCCTCAAGGATACACGCAAAATAATGGGCCCGCGATGGTGAGCGCAGCAAAGCGCCGTGCATCAGTGCCATCGTTTTTCTCATCGCATCGCACTCATTGGCTTCACCGATCAGTAGCCCCAACAAATCAATCAGCCGCAGCGGATCTGATGCTCCTGCGATTGAGACATTGGCCAGATCGTCATCGTAGCTCTCAACTGCAACCAGCGTTTCGTCCGCCCATCGTATGATCAACGTCGGATCTATCACTCCTGCTTCGAGCGCAAACTTGAACTCAAGCGCTTTCTGAGCATACGGGCGCATTGCTGGATAATTGATCAGCCTTCGGATCACGGCAGCCAGGGAAATTTCCGCGCCCTGGGCTTTCGCTTTTCCCGCTGTGCGGAGTGAAACTCCTTCGCCTCCTCGCTCATATAGTAGAGCAGCGTCGCGTTGCCAGCCAGTTCCTGCAGGCCGGACTGGCCGTCCACGTCGGCGTTGAAGGCGCTCTTGAGACAACGGATCGCCAGCGGGCTGTGGCCGAGGATTTCGCGGGCCCACTTCACGCCCTCGTGCTCCAGCTCGGCAACAGGGACAACGGCATTGACGAGGCCCATGCCAAGCGCCTCCTGCGCGCCATACTGGCGGCAAAGGAACCAGATTTCCCGCGCCTTCTTCTGTCCGACGATGCGCGCGAGATAACTGGCGCCAAAACCGCCGTCAAAACTGCCCATGCGCGGGCCGATCTGCCCGAAGACGCCGTTGTCGGCCGCAATCGTGAGGTCGCAGACGAGATGGAGCACATGGCCGCCGCCGATGGCGTAACCGGCGACTAACGCGATGACCACCTTGGGCATCGAACGGATGAGCTTTTGCAAGTCGAGGACGTTGAGGCGTGGCACACCGTCGCCGCCAACGTAGCCGGCCTTTCCACGCACCCCCTGGTCACCGCCCGAGCAAAAGGCATATTTGCCGTCAGTATGCGGGCCGGCCCCGGTGAGCAGCACGACGCCGATGGTCTGATCCTCACGCGCGTCGGTGAACGCCGCGATCATCTGCGCGACGGTCTCGGGACGGAAGGCATTGCGCTTCGCCGGGCGGTTGATCGTGACGCGGGCGATACCATCGGCCTTGTGGTAAAGGATGTCGGAGAATTTTCCGGCGGGCTTCCAGGCGGATTTGCTCATGGGGGCGACGCTGGCGTGGAGACGTCACATTGTCGAGGCGGCATAGCAGGACGCGCGAATGCTCAAACCACCCTACCCTGCCGCCGCGCCGGCCTTGGCGAGGAGGCTTTTGCGGGTGCCGGCGTCGCGCTTGCGATCGGTCTTGAGCTCCAGCACGCGCAGGCCGGCTTCGGGCAATGTCGTGATCAGTTTGGTGAACTGTTCCCAGTCCCGCACGGGGACGTGCTCGACCTTGTGCGCGGCGCAGAGTTTGGCGAAATCCGCATCCTGCGGGGTGGCGAAATATTTCTCAAACACGTCGCCAAACTGGGCGACCGGCAGGTGCTCAAAGATGCCGCCGCCCCGGTTGTTGATGAGCACAATGGTCAGCGAACCACGAAAGTGCGGGCGGAGCAGGAAACCGTTGCTGTCATGCAGGAGCGCGAGGTCGCCGGTGAGCAGCACCGCAGGCGTGCCGCCGTGAGCGACGCCGAGCGCGGTCGAGAGCGTGCCGTCAATGCCGTTGGCCCCCCGGTTGAAAAATAGCCGGTGGCGCTGCTTCGTCGCCGGCCAGAAATACTCCACGTCACGCACGGGCATGGAGCTGGCCACAAACACCGACGTGCCGGCGGGCAGGTGCCGGGCCATGAGCCATGCGGCTTTCGGCTCGATCAGCTCCTGGGCGGCGAGCAGGCGTTTCTCCAGCGAGGCGCGGGCCTCGGTCTCGGCCTTCTGCCAGAGCGCAACGTAGGCTGTGTCGGCGGGCGGCGCGTGGTCAAGCTCGAGGTTTTCCGGCGCGACCGCGAGATGGCGTGTGCGGCCGTGCAGCGCGTCGCGGTTGGCGGACGCCACGGAGACCAGCAGCGTCTCCGCACCGCACTCCGCCAGCCAGGCGCGCAGCACCTTGCTCGTCGGCCAGCCGTCCAGACACAGGACAAAGCCGGGGCGCAACGCGGCCATGGCCTCCTCGCTACGGAGAATCCCGTCGTAGGCCGCCACCCGGGTCACCCCCTGCATCGCGTGGTGGCGCGCCGGCGAGAGCGCATCGGTCAGCACGGGCCAGCCGAGCCGCGCGGCCAAGACGGTGAGGCGGCTCACATAATGGGCGGAATTCTTCGGCTGCACGGGGCCGGCAATGATGAGGCCGCGGCCGGTCTCAAAACGCAGTCGCGCCACCGTATGCGCCAACGGCGGCGGACCTTCCAGATGGGCAAAATAATCTCCGCCGATCTGCCCGGTCAGCTCAGCGGTCGTGCCGTCCTCGACGGGCGGCAGCGGGTCGCGGAAGGGGCAGTTCAAATGCACGGGGCCCTCCGCCCGCGCGATGTCGCACGCGTGCGACACCGTCTGCCGCAAATAGCGCAGCAGCTCCAAGCCCGCCTCCGGCACGGCGCACTCGTGGTAAAAGCGGACGTAGCCGCCGTAGATTTTTTGCTGGTCAATCGCCTGCCCCGCGCCGCACGCGCGCAGCTCGGGCGGCCGGTCCGCCGTGAGCACCACGAGCGGCACGCCGCTCTCGTGCGCCTCGATCACCGCCGGAAAGAAATTGGCCGCCGCCGTGCCGCTGGTGCAGACGAGCGCGACCGGCCGGAGATGCTGCCGCGCCAGCCCCAGCGCGAAAAATGCCGCCGACCGCTCGTCGAGCACCGGGACGGACTCGATCTTGGGATGCCGCGCAAACGCGAACGCCAGCGGCGCCGAGCGCGAGCCGGGCGCGATGACCGCGTGGCGCACGCCGCGCCGGAAGAGGGTTTCCACGAGCACGCCGCACCAGAGGGCGTTGGTGTTGCGGAAGTCGAGGTCGGGGTTGGAGGCGGGGGCGGACATTTCACCCCAGCCAAACGCGCGGTGGGAAAAAAGCCAAAGGCAAATTCCAGCGCGGAAACGCGGCGGGGCAGTTGGGTTCTAACGCAAAGACGCTGAGCCGCGCAAAACGCGAAGCAGACCTGGCTATCGGCGGCATCATTGGTCTCCGATTATTTTCGCCGAAACCGTCGGGTGGTTCCCCAACGGCGCGCTCACGGGGCGGGCGGCTCGGACGGAAACTGCGTCGCCACATAGTCCGTCAGCGAGGCCGCCTGTTCGTCGCTCAACGGCCCGCCGCGCTGGGCGGAAAATGCGGGCATCAGCGTGCCTTCCTTGCCCTCGGTGATCCACTTCGCCCACCACGCCGCGTCGCGCTTCTCCTTGGCGACCTCCAGGTCCGGCACCATTGAGGCGCGGCGGTCGCTGCCGTGGCAGATCGCGCAGGCGGCGGCGAACAGTTCCGCGCCCATCAGACCCTTGGCTGGCTCCGCGTGGCACAAAGCGCAGGTTCCGCGAAACACCGCCTGCCGGTCGGCCGTCGCGAGCTGCTGGTTGCCGGCCCGTGCCTGCGGGTCTGGTTCAGGCACGTTCAGGATTAGCGTGAGCGTCTGCGTGCCCGGGACCGAGCTGGCGTAAAACATTTTCGCCAGCTCCCCGTGTTTTCCGACGATGTCCACCGTGCCGCGGAACGAGCCTTTCTCCCCCGGCGCAAGAATCCAGGGAGTGCGCGGCAGCTCGACTGTCGTGCAACCGCACGAGGGGCGGACGTCGTAAATCCGCAGGGGGCGGTCGGAGGTGTTCGTCACGGTGAAGCTCACCGACACCGACTGCGCGTCGGGCGCGGTGGCCAGGGTTTTCGTCATCGCGTCCCAGACCAGCGGATGGGCCGGAGCGACGGGTGGCGGTGCCACCGCAGGACGGCAGGCCCCTGCCGCCAAGCCGGCCAGCAGCAAACCGAAAAGAAAAATAGGGCGGCATTTTCTCATGAACCGAGCGCGTCGTACATGGTCTGTGGTTTCAGCTCCGTTTCGGCAAACTCTTTCTCCGGGGTCGAGCCGGCGGTAATCCACGCGCACGCGCAGGTGTTGAGGAACTCGAGATCGAAGCCGGAGGCGGACATATCACTTTCAGGGGCAAGATTCCACCAAGTGCCTTTCCAAGCGATTCTGATCGTAGAAATTGCCAGTCATTGTAGCAGGGCGTCGAGCAGAGCCTTAAACTTGAGTTCCGTCTCGGCAAACTCGTTTTCGGGCACCGAGCCGGCCACAATCCCCGCGCCGGCGAACACGCGCGCCGCCGCACCGTCCACCAGCGCCGAGCGGATGCCGACAAAAAACTCGCCGCCGCCACGCGCGTTGAGCCAGCCGAGCGCGCCGGCGTAGAGTCCGCGCGGAAACCCTTCCAACTCGCGGATGTGCGCCACCGCCGCCTCACGCGGACTGCCCCCGACCGCAGGTGTCGGGTGGAGGCGGGTGAGCGCGTCAAGCAGCCGGACGCTGTCCGGCAGCACTGCACGCACCGGCGTGTGCAGGTGCTGGACGTTGGCAAGCCGCCGCACGCCGGGCTTGGCGGCAAACTCCAGTTGCAGCCCGAGCGACTCGAGGCGGCGCACGATGGAGTCGAGCACGAGGCGATGCTCGCGCAGGTCTTTCTCGCTGGCGAGCAGGCCCGCGGCGAGCGCGGCGTCCTCGCTCGCGCCAGCACCGCGCGGGGCGCTGCCCGCAAGTGCCTCAGTTTCGAGCACCCCCTGACTCACGCGCACCAGCCGCTCCGGGCTCGCGCCGATAAAGCTCTGACCACACCCGTTGGAGAGCGAAAAGGCGTAGCAGTCGGGGTAACGCTGCCGCAGGCCGTTGAGCACGCGCAAGGGATGGAGCGGCTGTCTGACGGTCACATCCTGGGCACGGGCCAGCACGATTTTCTGAAACTCGCCGCCCGCAATGCGCCCCAGTGCCCGCGCGACCGCGGCGCGGTAGTCGCCAGTCTCGTGTGCGTGAAATGCGGGCTGAACTTCCGATGTGGGCGGAGTGCCGTCACCCCGCAGGTTCGGAATGCGGGGTGATGGCACTCCGCCCACATCGGAGTCGCACGTCGCGTAAGTGAAATCTCTAAACTTCCCGTGCGCATGCCAGAGACGGGCGGTGAGCGCGTCGAGGTCGGCGTCGGGTGCGACCGGAACGTTGGCGACCGCCGTCGTCACATCGCCCGCGCGGGCAACCTGCCAGCGGGGGACAAACACCCTGGCCGCTGGAAACGGCTCGCCCGGTTCAACCTCATCGTGAAACGCAAAGGCGGCAAAAAAATGAGGCCCGCCGAACGGGGCGGTCACGTCCCCGACGGCGATGGTGTGCGCCAGCGTGTCGTCCACAAACTGTTGCACGGCGGCGAAGCGGCCCGGCCCGTGCGCCTCGTGCGCGAGCGCGACCTCGGCCCCTGCGAGCGCGCTGCCGATGCCGGGCCGTTCGGCATAAAAATGCGGCTCGCCCGGCTCGAAGATGGACTCCAGCACCGCCAGCGGGTCGAGCGCATCCACCGCCAGCGAAATGCTGACCAGCTTCATGCGGCTGTCGCGTCGGGCTGCCTCGCGGCATTCGGCGAGGAAGGCGCGCAGCGCGTCGGGCGAGCTGTTCTCGGCGAGGCTGAGGGGAAGGATGGTCACGGCTTGATGAAAGATATCAGAGGCCAGAGATCAGATGTCTGAAATCGAAAGCGTGTAACCACGGGTCATTTTCTGATCTCTGACTTCTGGCCTCTGCCATCTATTTCTTCGTCGTCTCCGGGCGCGGGAAGAGAATGGCGGACTCCGCCACTTTGTTTCCTGTCAGGCGGGTGCCCCACTCAAGTTCTTTCATTCTCATCTTTTGATTTTCGTCCACTCCGCGATCCCAAGTCGCTTGGGGCGTGTAACCGAGCGCTGCGAAAATTTTGTCCGCCGTGCCCGGCATGAACGGGCGCAGCAGGGTTGCGCCGATCCGCGCCGCTTCAGCCATCATGGCAAGTGAGGTGAGCAATAGGGCTTTGTCGGCTGGCGTATCCGATTTTGCGAGTTTCCATGGCGCACGCTTTTCGATGTAAGCATTCGTCATGGAAAAAGACCCAGCATGGTTTTCAGCATCAATCGCAGCATCGACTTTAGTATTCGTGCCGAAAAGCAAACCGAGAGCGCTGTGGAACTCAAATTTCTCGTAGGCTCCGACCACCCAATTGCCAGAGTCCTCATACCCAACCAGCATTTTGCACAGGATTCCCCAGCTCATGCGCAGTGCAATTTCCGGAGCTTCCAAATCTTCGATTTGGGTAGCATGAGGCGCGGGGATCACGCCGCCGGCAAAGCGGTTGGTCATGTTGAGCACGCGATTGACGAGGTTGCCAAGATTGTTGGCCAGTTCCGCGTTGTAGCGCGCGAGGAACTGCGCCTCCGAAAAATCGCTGTCCTGCCCGACGCTCATTTCCCGGATCATGAAGTAACGCAGGGCATCCACCCCGTATTTGTCGGCAAACGCCACCGGCTCGACGAAGTTGCCCGTGCTCTTGGACATTTTCTTGCCGTTGATGGACCACCAGCCATGCGCCAGCAGCTGGCGTGGCGGCTCGAGTCCGAGCGCCTTGAGCATGATGGGCCAGTACACGGCGTGCGGCGGCAAGAGGATGTCCTTGCCGATGACATGCAGGTCGGCGGGCCACAAGCCGGGCTGGCCGGCCACGGCAGTGTAGTAGTTCACGAGCGCGTCAAACCAGACGTAGGTGACGTAGGCTTCGTCGAAGGGCAGAGGGATGCCCCACGCGAGCCGCTCACGCGGGCGCGAGATGCAAAGGTCGTTCAGCGGCTCGGCCAGAAACTCCAGCACCTGCTTCTGGCGGTAGCGGGGAAAGACGAAATTTTCGTTCTCCCGCAGGAAGCCGACCAGCCATTCCTGATAGGCGCGCAGCTTGAAGAAGTAGTTCGATTCGGTGAGTTCGGTGACCTCGCCGTAAATTTCCGGCCAGGAGCCGTCGGGGTTGCGGTCTTTCTCCTGCAAAAACTGCTCCTGTCGGGTCGAGTAAAAGCCCTGGTATTCAGCCCGGTAGATTTCACCCTTGTCGTAAAGTTTTTGGAGAATGTCACGGACCACGGCCTGGTGGCGCGGCTCGGTCGTGCGGATGAAATCGTCGTTGCTGATTTCCAGCTTCGCGCAGAGATCACGAAACTCGGCACTCACCTCGTCGCATAACTGCTGCGGCGGAATGCCGCGGGCGCGGGCGCTCTGCTGGACCTTCTGCCCGTGCTCATCCACGCCGGTAAGAAAAAACACGCTGTCGCCGAGGAGCCGCCGCGTGCGCGCGATGACATCGGCCAGCACTTTCTCGTAGGCGTGGCCGAGATGCGGCGAGCCGTTGACGTAGTCAATGGCGGTTGTGATGTAGAATTTTTTCATGCGCGCAACCTCGAAGCAGAACCGTACGACGGGCAAATGTCCAAGGATTTACCGCGCCGGCGTTCGGGCTTGGTTGGAGCCGCGCCCGCCGAAGCATTCCGGCGGTGACCCTTTAAGGCCGGCTTAAAGCCTGGCGGCGAGCAGAGCAACGGGCGCGACAGGCAGCTCAAGTGTGAAAGTGGCTCCCTGTCCCGGTCCAGGACTGTGGACGGTAAGCGCGCCTTTCATCTCCTTGGCGGCGTTGGCGCTGGAATGCAGCCCGAAACCGTGGCCGGTAGCTTTCGTGGTGAAGCCGTGGTTGAAGATGCGTGCAAGGTTTTCCGGTGAGATGCCGACCCCATTGTCTGTCACGCTGAGACGGACATGCCGGCCATCGGGCGCGAGCGCGATGCCAAACGTGACGATCTTGCCGGCGGCCTGGGGCGCGTCGTCGCACGCATACTTGGCATTGCGGATGAAGTTGATGAGGATTTGCAGGACTTTGCCACGTTCGGCCAGCACCGGAGGCGCGGGGTGGAAGTCGCGAACCACCCGGACATCGTGCCTCGACAACGAGGCGGAGTTCATGCGAATCGCGTCCGACATCAGCGAGTCGGACAACAGCGGTTCGAGGATGCCAACCATCGTGGCATAGGACTGCTGCATCGTCACGATGTCCTTGATGTGATCCACATTCTCCTGCAGGGAGGTGATTTCCTTGATCAGCCGCGCGTGATCATCGGCCAGGCTGTGCGCCAGGGACGCAACCAGCTCAGGAACGCGGCGGCCTCTGGGGTCGGAAGTGAGAAACGCGCCGAGATCGTCGCGATGTTCGTGAAACAGGGTGGCGAGCTTGCCGAGCAGGCCGGCCTGGGACTGGCGTAGACCTGCCGCGATCAGGCTGGCCGAGACATTAAGGCTGTTGAGCACGTTGCCGACATTGTGCAGCACGCCGGTGGCGACCTCGGCCATACCTGCCTGGCGGGAGGCCTCGACGAGGTCGCCCTGCGCCTTTTCCAGCGCAGACTCGAGGCGCTTGGACTCGGTCACGTCCTTGCTCTGGCCGAAGGTGCCCATGATTTCGCCCTCGCGGTTGCGCAGCGGGAGCTTGTTGCTGACGACCCACGTGATGCGCCCGTCGGGCCAGACTTCACGCTCGACTTTGCCGAGGATGGGCCGGCCGGTGAGCATGATGCGCTGTTCGTCCTCAAAGGCCGGGCGCGCGTGCTCCTCACTGAAAAAATCGAAATCGGACTTGCCGATCACCTCCGAGGCATCGGCACAGCCGAAGGCGCGAACGACTGACTCACTCACGGCGAGAAAATTGGAACGCCGGTCCTTGAAATAGACGCTGTCGGGAAAATTTTCCAGGAACGCGGCAACGAGCGTGCGCTCGAGCAGGCCGCCGTTTTGCTCAGCGGCACGCGCAAATTCGGTGACGGCGGCGGACATGACGGCGAAACACTCAGGCGGCGCGGGTCGTAAGCGCGGGATTCAGCCAGCGGACGAGGACGGCGCGCAGCGCCGCAGCCTGGACCGGCTTGGTGATGTAGTCGTCCATGCCCGCAGCAAGACAGACGTCGCGGTCGGTGCTCATGGCATTGGCCGTCAGCGCCACGATGCGCAGGTCCGGTCGGAATCCGGGCAAGCCGGCCAGCTGGCCCGTCCGGATGCGGCGGGTGGCCTCGAGCCCGTCCATCTCGGGCATCTGTGCGTCCATGAGCACCAGCCGGTAAGGATGCCGTTGCACGGCCTCGACGGCCTCGCGACCGTTGGCGACCACATCGCAATGGTGGCCGAGCTGGCGAAGCATGAGGCTGGCAACCTTTTGGTTCACCGGATTGTCCTCGGCGACGAGTATGGCTGCGCCGGCCGGGAGGAGGTCGGGCAGCTTGGACGCGGACGGCGTCTTGGGCGCAAGCGGCGAGGCCGTCGCCGTGACGGCGAGCGCACGCACGAGGGTGGCGCGCAGCTTGTCGGGATGCACTGGCTTGGTCTCGACGGCGGCGAGGCCATGGGCCGCGGCGGTGGACTTGACGATGCGGCTGTCAATGGACGTAAGCAACATGAGCGCGAGCGGCGGCATGGCGGCGTCGGCCTTGATGGCGGCGGCAAGCGTGAGGCCGTCCATCTCAGGCATCTGAAAATCCAGGATGCCGAGGTCGTAGGGCGTGCCGGCGGCGGCGGCGCAGCGCAGCTCGGCGAGCGCCTCGCGACCGGAGCACACCAAGGTGTGGGGCACCTGCCACAGTGTAAGGAGGCGGCCCATGAGCTTGCGGTTGGTGGCGTTGTCATCCACCACCAGGGCCCGGTGCTGGTCGAGACAGACGGCGGGCAGCTCGGAATCGGACGCAGCCTGCGCGGCCGGCTCGACCATCGCAGTAAACCAAAAGGTTGACCCCGCCCCGACCTGGCTGCGCACGCCGATTTCGCCGCCCATCAGGGTGGCCAGCCGGCGGCAAATGGCCAGGCCGAGCCCGGTGCCGCCAAACCTGCGTGTGGTGGTGCTGTCGGCCTGCACGAATGGCCGGAAAAGGGCGCCCTGCACCTCCTCGGGAATGCCAATGCCGGTGTCACTGACTTCGAAGCAGAGCCGGCCGGGCACGCTGTCGGCAAACGCACGCACGGCCACCTCGCCAGTGGCGGTAAACTTGACGGCATTGCCCACAAGATTGAGCACCACCTGCCGGAGCCGCACAGGGTCGCCCCGCATCCACGGCGGCAAGGCCGGATCGAGATCGAAGATCAGCTCGATGCCTTTGCGTGATGCGTTGGGAGCCTGAAGATCAATGGCGCTCTGGATGTGCTCGGCGAGGTGAAAGTCAATGTGTTCCAGCTCCAGATGGCCGGCCTCGATCTTGGAGAAATCCAGGATGTCGTTGATGACCGCCAGCAACGAATCGCCACTGTGGCAAAGCGTCTCAACGAGATCGCGCTGCTCGCTGTCAAGCTGGGTGCCCAGCAGCAGGCCGGCCATGCCGACGACGCCGTTCATGGGCGTGCGGATCTCATGGCTCATATTGGCGAGGAAGGCGCTCTTGGCGCGGTCGGCGGCCTCGGCGGCGGTCTTGGCGCGGGTGAGGTCCGCCTCCGTCTGGGTGCGGCGGGTGATCTCCTGTTCGAGCTCGATGGTGCGGACACGGACGCGCTGCTCGAGTTCGGCCGCATGACGGCGGGCCTGCTGGAGGAGCCGCCATTTTTCCGTGAGCGAGTTGGCGAGTTGCAGCACCTCGACAATGTCGAAGGGCTTTTTGAGGATGAGCAGCCGGTCGGAGGCCCCGAGCTTGGTGATCATCGCGTCCCATGAGTAATCAGAGTAGGCCGTGCAGATGACGACCTGCAGGTCAGGTGCGGCTTTCCAGAGCTCCAGTGTGGTCTCAATCCCATCCCAGCCGGGCGGCATGCGGACATCCACAAATGCCATCGCGTAATGCTGACCGGCGGCCTCGGCCGCACGGACGAGCTGCAGTCCCTCCTGTCCTTGGTAGGCGGAGTCCAGTGTGAACCGCTGCGCGTTGCGCACCGGCGCATCGTTCGCGGACGCGCCAAACACATCGGCCGCGAGGTCGGCGATCGCGTCCGCCACACCGCTGCTTGGGGGGCAGAGGATTTTGCGGATGTCCTCGTGGATCGCACGGTTGTCGTCCACCACAAGAATGCGGCAGTTGAGGCCGAACGGTGAGGTGGTGCAGGGAAAGAGAGGCATGACATGGCGGCACCGGAAACGCTGGCCCAGGTGACGGCAGGGCATGAATCGGCTATTTTGGGAAAATATTAAATTTCGCCTTCGCGCCACCACGCCTGCCGCCGGCCCGTCGCGAAGGTTTTTGACACTGGCGGCCATGCCAGCAGGCTGCCCCAAAGCTGCCATGAACATCTTTGCGCGCCTCACAGTTATCGCCGGCCTGCTGCTGGCTGTCGGCGCGTCGGCGTTGCTGCTCCAGTCGTGGGTCAATCTTTCCGCATTCAAACCGGGCGCGCCCGGATCGTCCGAGGCGGCCCTGGTGTCGTGGCACGAGCTGGCCTATCGCGAACGGATCGCGCTCGCCTCGCTCGCGGTCGCCGGCATCGCCGCCGTCACCGTGGCCGCCGCGCTCCCGGCATCGCGCCCGCGCGCCGAACCCGACACCGCCGCGCGCGAGGGCGTCGTGCTGCTCGCCCGCGCCGCAGCCACGCAGAGCGACGCCCTCGCCCGCGAGCGTGATGTGCGCCAGCGTACCGAGGAAAATCTCGCCTTGGAACAGCTGCGCGCCGGACAGGCCGTCGCCGACAAGGTCCGGCTCGGACGCGACCTGCACGACGGCATTATCCAGACGCTTTATGCCGCCGGGCTGGTGCTGGCTTCTGCCCGGGAGAAAATCGCCACCCACCCCCAGCGCGCCGCCGGGCTGCTCGACCAGGGGATTGGCGCGCTCAATGCCGCCATCCGCGACGTGCGCGCCTGCATTGCCGGACTGGCGCAGGTACAACGGCAAGGCGGATCATTCCCCGCCGCCGTCGGTGCGGTGACCGAGATGCTCGGCTCCGGGCGTGAGGCCGTGTTTGACACACAGCTTGATCCGGCGGCCGTGGCCCAGGTGGAGGAGGCGCAGTTCGCCGACCTGCTCCAAATCATCCGCGAAGCCGTCAGCAACGCTCTCCGCCATGGCGCGGCCAAAACCGTGACGCTGCGCCTGCACGAGAACGCAGGCCGCCTCGCGCTGCTGGTACAGGACGACGGGCGCGGCTTCGACCCCGCCAATGTTTCCACCGGCGGCCACGGTCTGGCCAATCTCCGGGCGCGCGCCGCCCTGCTGCGTGGCGAGCTGCGCCTGACCAGCTCCCCGGGCGTCGGCACCCGGCTGGTCTTGACGCTGCCCGTGTCCGGCCCCGTTTCCGCCCCATGAAAATCGCTCCGCCCATCCGGCTGGTGATCGTGGACGACAGCGAACTCGTCCGCGCCGGCTTGCGTCTGCTGCTCGGTGAGGACGCCGGACTGGTCATCGCAGGCGAGGCGGGCGGGGTCGTCGCCGGCGTCGAATTATGCGTGCGGCTGCGGCCCGATGTGGCGCTGCTGGACATCCGCCTGCCCGACGGCACCGGCCTCGGTGCCTGCCGGGAGATTTTGCGGCGCGCACCGGGCGTCCGGGTGCTCATGCTCACCTCGGCCGCCGACGACCATCTGGTGGACGAGGCCGTGGCCGCCGGCGCGCACGGATACCTGCTGAAGGAGATTGACGCTCGCGGCCTGATGCAGGCCATCCGTGATGTGTCGGTGGGCCGGTCGGTGCTCGACCCGCAGGTGACGGCGCGGGTGTTGCGCCGCGCCCGTGGCGAGTCCGGTGTCCCGGCCGGTGGCGTGGCATCCGACGCGCTCTCGCCCCAAGAGCAGCGCCTGCTGGCGCTTATAGCCAAAGGTTGCACGAACAAAGAGGCGGCGGCCGAGCTGGGCCTGAGCGAGAAGACGGTAAAAAACTACCTGAGCACCGTATTCGGCAAACTCCATGTCTCGCGCCGGGCGGAAGCGGCCGCAGTGTTTGTCCAACGCCAGTCCGGTCGGTGAACCCGCCCACACGCCAGGGCCGATTGGCCCTGATTTTATGCCCAAATGCATCTAGTGAGTCGCGGTGTTTTCTGGCATGGTGTCGGGTGCAATGCCACACGTCACCAGCGCCTCCCTCCCGCTTTCCCCCTGCCGTCGCCCAGACTGCTCGGCCCTGACCCTCGTCGAGGTCATGACGGCCCTGGCGATTTTTTCCATCGTGATCCTCGGCGTGCTCGCCTCGCTGATCCAAGGCCGGCGGGCCGCGAACCTAAACGTCACCCAAGGCTGTTCGCTGACGATTGTCCAAGGCTATATGGAGCAGATTAAAAATCTGCCGCTCCAGTCATTCGTCAACGCCAGCACGACCGACATGATGAACAACCCCAACCTTGGCACCTCCTTCACCCTGCCCACGATCAAGGACTCGTCCAATGCAACCGTCCAGCTCAAGACCACGCCCTCGACCATCGCCGCCTCGACCCTGACGGGGGGGACCGCCGGCACCACTCCGACCGGCGTGGTGGACAATCTCCAGACCTTCGACATGGACAGCCGGAACACGCCTGGCACCGACACCTGGGCAACGATCTGGCCGGGGGCCAACTCCTCGCTGACGGCCTACCCCACCACCATCCCGGGAAAAACCGACCTGCGGATGAACTTTTGGGTGCAGATCACGGACCTGACCCCGGCCTCGTCACCCAAATGCAAAGCTTACGGCATTCTGATCGTTTACACCTGGCAATACCTCGACGGGAAAAACATCCGCTACATGAAAGACTCCATCCGCAGCATCCGATCCGCCGTTCAAACCTTTTAAACCATGAAACCCACCCGCAAGATTTTCCGCGCACGCCGCCTTGGCTTTACCATGGCCGAGATTTTGGTCGCCGTCGTCATCATGGGCCTGCTCGGGTCCGGCATGGTGTCGTTCCTCAAGCAGGCGACGCTCATGTATTACGCCGACCGCGCCCGGTTCATGATCAGCAATGATGTGCGCTCCTTCACCGCGCGGCTGGACACGGACGCGGTCACGGCCAACTTTTTTTGCATCTATCCCGGATTCTCCAACCGCAGCACCACGGTCGGATCCGTCACCTCCGACGCCGCGGTGAGCGATGGGGAGGTGGGAGATTTTCTCGTCCTCGTCTATACCGACCCGGCCAGCACCGGCACCGGCACCAGCATGATCAACAAGCTCATCGGCTATTATCGCGAGATCACCAACGCCTCCTTGAACACCGGCCCCGTGCATCGGTTCGAAATCAACATCTCGCCGGCGGTCGCCGCGAACTCCTCTGCCATGTACCAGCTCGTCAACACCTACGTCACCGGCACGGTGTCCTCCTACCCGACGATCACGCAAATTTCCCAGGGCCTCGAGCTTAACAACGCCCTGAACACCACCACTCCGGCCCTCTTTTATAACCGTCAAAACCGCAGCATTCTGGTCAGCGCGCAAGTCTCTGCGCTGCTATCCGAAGAAGGCAACGGCAGCCAGACGGGTAACACTTACAATTTCACCGTCTCTCCCCGCGGTTGATCCTGAAACATGAAAACATCCTTCCGCCTCCTGTTTTCGTCCCGGCGCCGTGCCTCGGCGCTCGTTAGTGTCATGATTTTCAGCACGACAGTTCTCCTGCTCGTGGGCTCGGTTCTCCGCTGGTCCGTCAATGCGCGCCGCCTCACTTACCGCGAGGCCAGCTGGCTCGAGGCGCGCAACGCCGCCGAGGCCGTGAGCGAATACGGCTGTTTTCAGGTCGCCCAGGCGTTTAACACCAGCATGAATCCGTCCTTCGGTTCGGGCGGCACGACCAGCATCTCTTTCACCACCACCGTCGCCTCCACCTTTTTTGCGAACAGCCATGTGGACACCAGCAGCATAGAGCTCAAGGCCGGTTCCGTCACCCAGGTTCCCAGCGGACGGCTCTATTTCGTTGACCCCAGCGACCCCAACAACCGCTTCGATCCGCTGGTGAGCCGCTACGTCTATCGCCGTGACGTCACCGTGCTGGCCAAGGCCTCGGTCACGCCGGCGAGCGGCATCGGTGGCTCCGTCACCGCCTACATCAGCCAAAAAGTTTCCGTACGCGGCGCCCCGCTCTTCGCCTACGCCATTTTTTACAGCGGCAACGACCTCGAGGTGAATCCTCAGCCCCAAATGGACATTTACGGCCCGGTCCACGTCAACGGGCAGCTTTTCATCGGTCCGGTCGGCACGGCGTCCCTTTCGTTCCACGGCCCCGTCACCGCTGCGGGCAACGTCTTCCATGCCTGGCGCGGCACCACCGCCGTTGCGCAGGAAAGCAGCACCATGAACGCGACCACTGCGGTCAATTTCTCCGTGGATGTTGCTGGAAACTCAGTCGTCTCCATGCGCAACGCCAGCGGGGTCTGGCAGGACAGCACCATGGGGGCCGACTCAAGCACCAACGGCATCGCCAGCCTGCTGCCGCTCGTCACCGCCACTAGGAGCGCCAGCTTTAGCGCCACGGCCTCCTCGCTTTGGAAGGGCAATCTCCAGACTGCCGCCATGGGCATCCAGTCCTACAATCCCATGGGCTACAGCGAAGTCGTCGGCACGAGCGGCGGCGTGGACATTCTGGCCACGGACGATCTGGCCGACGACGGTGCCAAGGTGGGCACCGGGAGCGGCTATGGCCACGGCTTTGGCCCGCATGCGCTCATTGAGCAGCCGCTCACCATCCCGTCCAGCGACACCTACTCCAGCGCCAAGTCCGCCATCGAAGAGCAAAAGTTCTCCCGCAAGGCGGGCCTCTACCTTGATGTCACCGTCACCGCCACCAACACGGCCACGCTCAAGCTCTACGGCGACCCCCACTCCACCACTTCGGGCACCCCTGTCGCCAACATCGGGCCCAACGGCGGCATCCTGCTCGGCACCGTGCCGTCCAGCATGGTCCAGTTTATCCCCTATACGGCCTCCGGCTCCGGCACCAGCACCACCGTCAGCAAAGGTCTTTACGACCAGCATCAGGACAAGGCCGTCAACTTGGTGCAAATTGACATGGGCGTGCTTCGGGCCGCCCTCACCAACATGACCAGCGCCGCCGCCTCTGTCTCCGGCACCACCATTGTCACCACCACCGGGGCCAAATGGGGCAGCGGCACCAGCGCCGGCTACGACACCTATACCACGACTTCCTCGGGCTGGAATGGCGGCCTTTTCGTCGGGGTCACCACCTCCAGTTCCAACCACACCGCCGTCCTCCTCGCCAACGGCACCGTCGCGAGCGGCAGCAGTCTCGTGCCGACCGGGGCCAGCGCTCCAAATGGCGTCACCGGCCTCACCATCGCCACCAACTCTCCGGTCTATGTCCTGGGCAGCTACAATGCCGACGGCACCATCAATGCCGCCGGCACGGCCACCACCTCCGCCCAGTTTCCCGACGACGGCCACACCGGTGCCGTCGGCAACGCCAGCGCCCAGACCCCAGCGGCGATCGCGGCCGACGCCATCACCATCCTTTCGGCCAATTATTTTGGCACCGCTGCCACCACCAAACTCGCTCCCACCGCCGGCCAGACCAGCGGCTCCGCCTTCAACAGTTTCAAGACTCTCAATCCTGCGGCCAGCGCCAGCGTGGAGGTCGCCGCCGCCTTTATTTCGGGCACCAACACCACCACGCCTGACGCTACCGGCACCCAGGAATACAGCGGCGGCGTCCATAACATGCCGCGTTTCCTCGAAAATTGGAGCAGCAAAACCGTGGCCATCCGCGGCTCGCTCGTCTCCATGTATAACACCCGCATTGCCACCGGCCTCTGGGGCGCAGACTATTACACCCCGCCCACCCGCCTCTGGGGCTTTGACCAGATTTTCGCCAATGGCAATTTCCCCCCCATCTGCCCGCAGGTCATTTCCTACCGGCGCGTGGACTTCACCTATCTCAAGCCCGCCGAATACAGCGCCGCAGTCAGCGGTCTCTGATCGGGATGCACCCACGGCAGCGGACGCCGCTTGTCCTCAAGGCCACCGGGAGACTCACTTCCGCCCGCGCAGCCACTCCGCCAGGCCCGCCCAAGCCCGTGCCCGGTGGCTGAAGCCGTTTTTCTCGGCCGCGCCCATCTCGGCAAATGTCCGCGTCCCGCCCTCCGGTATAAAAAGCGGATCGTAGCCAAAGCCCGCCCCGCCCCGGGCCTCGCGCGTCAGCCGGCCCTCGCAAAATCCCTCAAACAGATGATCCTCCCCGTTTCGCCCGGCTAGAGCCAGCACACAGTAAAAACGCGCCGTGCGTTTTTCGTCGGGCACACCGTGCAACGCCGCCAGGAGTTTCGCCAGATTGGCCGCGTCGGTCGCTCCGGTCCCGGCATAGTTCGCCGACTCCACACCCGGCGCACCGGCCAGCGCGTCCACCTCCAGCCCGCTGTCATCTGCCAGCACCCACGCGTCCGCGTGGCCCGGGCCAGTTGACCGTGCGGCGAGCACGGCGCAAAGTGCCCGCGTTTTTTTCCGGGCATTGCCGGCAAAGGTCCCCGTGTCCTCCGCCACAGCCGGCATCCCGCCGGCCGCCCGCGCCGACACAATTTCCACGCCCAGCCCGTCGCGCGCCGCCAGCGAGGCCAGCTCCGCCGCCTTGTGCGCGTTATTTGAGGCTAAATACAGTTTCATCGAGCAGCAGTTTTCCCGGATAGGCCACGCGCCCGCGCATCAGCGCGTCGTCGCCAAAGAACTCGTGCCGCACGTCCGCCAGCCGCACCGCCTGGTCGGGCCGCTCCGGGCGCAGGCCGCTGAAGATGCTCTTGGCCCGGTCGTCCGCCAGCAGCACCGGCGCACGATAGGCAAACAGATAGTCGAGCTGCCGCGCCCGCACCAGTTCGCTCACGAGCTGCGCCCCGCCCTCGAAATACACGCCGCTGATTTTCTCCTCGGTGCATTTCCGGCGAAACGCATCGAACGGCACGCGCTGCGATGCCGACTCGATGCACCAGACCTTGATGCCCTGCTCACGCAGCTTCCGCACGTAGCCCAGCCCGCCGTGCGGCGTGGTCACGACGATCGTGCGCTCGCGAAACTCGTCGGTGAACACGCGCGCCATGTTCTTGTCCACGACCGTCCGCAGCAGCCCGTCGAAGACAAACCGCCACGGGCAGCTCTCCGGCCCGCCGGCCGGCCGTGCCGTCAGGCGCGGATTGTCCTTCAGCACCGTCCGTGCGCCCACGGCGATGGCCGGAAACAACCGCCGCCACCGATGCACGTCCGCCCGCGCCGCCTCGCCGGTGATCCACTGCGATTCGCCGGTGCGACAGGCGATCTTGCCGTCAAGCGACACCGCCGCCTTCGCGGCCAGCAGCGGCCCGCCCGTCGTGATCCAGTGATTGAAAATCAGGTTCAAATCCGCGCACTCGCGCTCCAGCACCCCGCCCACCACTTCGACGCCCGCCGCGCGCAGCACCGCCAGGCCCCGCCCGGCGTGCACAGGGTTCGGATCGGTCGCGCCCGTCACCACGCGCCGGATGCCCGCCGCGAGCATCGCCTCCGTGCAGGCCCCCGTGCGCCCCTCCGTCGAGCACGGCTCCAGCGTCACATAAAGCGTCGCTCCCTCGCGCGGCGCACGCCCCAGCGCGGCCAGCGCCGCCTTCTCCGCGTGGGCGCCGCCGTCCTGCGCGTGCCAGCCCTCGGCGACGACGCGCCCGTCCTCGACGACGAGTGCGCCGACCATCGGGTTGGGATGGGTGTCGCCCCAGCCGCGCCGCGCCAGCTCCAGCGCGTGCCGCATGAATGTTTCGTGCTGTTCCCGGTTGGTCATGTCGGTCGAGAAAATTAAATGCCCGGGCGTAAGGCCAGGGCGATGGATTGAACCTCACACGCGCACATGCGGATTGCCCTCCTTTTCCGCGCCAACCGTCGTCGCCGGCCCATGGCCGGGAAAAACGGCCGTGCCGTCGGGCAGCGTGTAGATTTGCCCGCGGATGGATTTCTCCAGCACCGCAAAGTTCCCTCCCGGCAAATCCGTGCGGCCGATGCTGCCCTTAAACAGCGCGTCGCCCACAAAGGCCACGCCTCCTGCGAGCTGGCCCGGCAAAGCCTTGGCCACACCCGGAAAATAAAACAGGATGCTGCCCGGACAATGTCCCGGCACATGCCGCACCTCCGCCGTCAGGCCGAGCGCCTCGAGCCGGTCCCCCTGCCCGACCCAACGGTTCACTTTGACCGGCTCCAGACCGAGATCCTCGCCCATGAACCGCTTCATCACCTCCGGTGTCTCAATCAGCACCCGATCGTCCGGGTGCGCGCTCACCCGTGCGCCGGACTCTCGCACGACCTCCGCCCCTCCCTGCATGTGATCCCAATGGCCGTGGGTGAGCCACAGTTCCCCGAGGCGGCATTTCTCCTCGCGCAAAATCGCCGCCACCTCCATCCACACCCCGGCAGGCGCGTCAATCAGCACCGCTTCGCCCCTTTCCGGCGCTGTGAGCAGGTAGGCGTTGGTCTGGATCGGCCCGGCCGGCAGGACATGCAGTTTCACGCCGCCAATCCATGGGCTTTTTCCACCCGCGCAACAGTTATCGCACCCTGCCGCCACCCACGAGGTCGTCGCGGTGGATGTTCCGGCCGCGTGCGGCGTGACACACCTTGCAGATCTCCCCTCAGATATGAATCGCCTCTCCGAGGGAAGCGGCGGCGGCCTCCATCACCGCCTCGCTCAGGGTCGGGTGCGCGTGGATGGTCTGGTGGATTTCTTCCACCCCAGCCTCCAGCTCAATTGCCAGCCCATACTCGGCGATCAGCTCGGTCGCCTCGCTGCCAATGATGTGCGCGCCGTAAATTTCGCCCGTCTTCACGTCGCTGAGCACCTTCACGAAGCCCTCGCTCTCCGCTGACGCCACGGCTTTGCCCGAGGCGGTGAAAGGAAACTTGCCCACCCGGTAGTCCAGTTTCTTTTCCTTCGCGGCTTGCTCGGTTAGGCCGATGCTGGCCACCTGCGGCTGACAGTACGTGCAGCCGGGGAAATTTTTCACCCGCCGCGGCGTGCAGTGGCCAAACATCCCGTTGACAGCGTTGATCGCTTCGAACGTCGCCACGTGGGCCAGCCACGGCGGGCCGATGATGTCGCCCGCACCGTAGATGCCCCGCAGGGTCGTCTGGTAGTCATCACCCACCTTGAGATAGCCACGGTCGAGCTCCGGCTTGAGATTGGGTGCGAGCACCCCTTCGAGATTGGCCACGACGCCGATGGCCGAAAGCAGCAGTTCGGCCTCGACCTCGGTCTTTTGGTCCCCGGCGACGAGGTCAACCTTCACCGCGTCCTTGCCGACGCGGATGTTCTCGCACTTCGTGCCGAGGTGGATGGCGATCCCCTGCTTCTCAAACGCCCGGTGAAGCGTCTTCGACACCTCGCCGTCCTCGACCGGCAGCACCTGCGGCAGCATTTCGACCAGGGTGACCTTGGCACCAAACGCGTTGTAAAAGTAGGCAAACTCCACGCCGATCGCGCCCGCGCCGACAATGATGACCGACTTGGGCAGCGTTTTCGCCGCCAGCGCCTCGCGCGAGGTCATCACGCGCACGCCGTCCACCTCGACGCCGGGGATGCGGCGCATCTTGCAGCCGGTGGCGATGAGGATGTTTTTCGTCCGGAGAAACTTCCCCTTGTGCTCGCCCCCAGTGATCGTGACCATGCCGGTGCCGCTCACCTGCCCGGCCCCAACAAAGTAATCCACCTTGTTTTTCTTGAAGAGAAACTCGATGCCCTTGGCCATCTGGCCGGCCACATTGCGCGAGCGCTCCATGACTTTGGCGAAGTCGAAGCCCACGCCGGTCACGCTCAGGCCGAAGGTCTCGGCCTTTTTGAATTTCTGGTAGAGCTCCGCGCTCTTCAGCAGCGCCTTGGTGGGGATACAGCCCCAGTTAAGGCAGGTGCCGCCCGCGCGCTCCAGCTCGACGCACGCGACTTTTTTGCCGAGCTGCCCGGCGCGAATCGCCCCGGCGTAGCCCGCCGGCCCGCCGCCGATGACAATAAGATCGTATTCCGTAGTTTCAGCCATGCAGCCAGCGTTTGTTTCTGGCGCGCGCCGTCAAATTAAATGTCAATCACGTCGCCGCTGCCTGCCGGCGGGGCCGGTGGGCCACGCCTTGGCGGAGGCCCGCGAAACAGCGCGTTCGCCACCATATTTGTTATGCTCACAATCAGCGCACCCCACAGCGCCGGCCAGAATCCCGCCACATGGAATCCCTTCACCATTCCGCTGCCGACCCAGAGGAACAACATGGCATTGATCACCAGCACACCCAACCCCATCGTCAGCAGGATGAATGGCAGGGTGAACAGCAGCAACAGCGGCCGGAGCAGCGCGTTGAGCAGGCTCAGCAGCAGCACGACCTTGACCAGCGTCGTGCCATCATCGCAACGGATCCCGTCCACCAGGTTCGTCGCCAGCATCACGCCCAGCGCCAGCATGGCCCAGCGCCACAGCAGGTCCTGAAGGGAAAGCTTTGATTTAGACGCCATTGAGATGATATCCTTAGCCGCCAACCTCCATCGCCCTTCGCCGCCCGGCAATGAAAATCCTCGTCGTCCAAGACCACCTCCGCAACGGGGGCACCGAACGGCAGGCCGTCCTGCTCGCCACCGCCTTCGCCACTGCGGGCCATGCGACGACCCTCCTCACTTTCCGCCCGGGTGGCGCGCTGGCCAGCATGGTCCCATCTATCGTCGCCCGCCACACGCTCCAGCCCTTTAATACGCGCCTAGACTGGTTCGCACCCGGTCTGGCCCGCTTCGCCTCGCGCCTCACGCCCGACGTGATCCTCTGCATGGGTCGCATGGCCAACTGCCGTGCCGGGGGGCTGCAACAAAAGCTGCCGGGCGCCGCCGTCATCGCCACGATGCGCACCGGGAAAAAACTCCCACACCTCTACCGCCGCTCGCTCCATCTCGCCCGCCACGTCGTGGCCAACAGCGCCGACGCCGCCCACCTCCTCGCAAACGGCTACGCCGTGCCATCGGCAAAAATCTCGGTTATCCACAATGCCCTCGTCTTCCCGCCCGCCCACTCCGACGACCCGTCCGCCCCAGCTCCAGCGTCGGCGGAATCCCGGGCGAAGCCGGAGCTGCGCTCCGAAACTCTCCGAGATTCGCTCCGCGCCGCCCACCACGCCGCACCCGCGACCGCCGTGCTCCTTTGCGTCGCCATGTTCCGCCCCGAGAAAAACCAACGCGCCCTCATCCATCTCGCCGCCCGCCTCCCACGCGACACCGACTGGCAGCTCTGGTTTGCCGGCGAAGGTGAAACCCGGGCCAACTGCGCCGCCCTCACTCAACAGCTCGGTCTCACCGCCAGGATACAATATCTCGGCTTCCAGGCCAACCCCTCTCCACTCTACTCCGCCGCCGACATCGCCGTGCTCACCTCACAATCTGAGTCGCTGCCCAACTTTCTCATCGAGGCGCAGGCGCACGGCCTGCCCGCTGTCGCCGACGATGTCGGCGGCGTGCGCGAATGTTTCCTCCCAGGAGAGACCGGCTGGGCCGTCCCGCCCGGCGACACCGGGGCCTTTCTGGCCGCACTCACGCCGCTCCTCACCAACGCCGCCCGCCGTGCCTCCCTCGCGCCCGCCGCCCGCGCCTTCGCCCGTGAGTCCTTCTCTCCGGCACGGCAGGCCACCGCCTACCTTGAGCTCTTCGCCCACCTGTGTGCCTGATTTCTTTTCCACTTCCAGCCTCGTCCTCATCCGCTAAACTCCATCCCATTCTCCGTGGCCCGCGTCGTCCTCGATCAAGTTTCCAAGACCTACCCCGGCACTGCCGGTGCCCGGCCCGCCGTGCGCGGTGTCAGCCTCGTCATTGAGGACGAGGAGTTCATGGTGCTCGTCGGCCCCTCTGGCTGCGGAAAGTCCACCCTGCTCCGTCTCATCGCCGGCCTTGAGACCAATGATGCCGGCACCGTCTCCATTGGCGGCCGGATCGTAAACAACGTGCCGCCCAAGGACCGTGATCTCGCGATGGTTTTCCAAAACTACGCGCTTTACCCGCACCTCACGGTCTTCGACAACCTCGCCTTCGGCCTCAAGCTGCGCAAGCTGCCCCGCACCGAAATCGAAACCCGCGTCCGCACCGTCGCCGCCCAACTCGGCCTCGAGGGCGTGCTCGACCGCCTGCCCAAGGCACTTTCCGGCGGCCAGCGCCAGCGCGTGGCCGTCGGCCGCGCCATCGTCCGCCAGCCCAAAGTTTTCCTCTTCGACGAACCGCTTTCGAACCTCGATGCCAAGCTCCGCGCCGCCACCCGCGCCGAGCTCATCCGCCTCCATCAGCGCCTCCGTGCCACGATGATCTATGTGACCCACGATCAGGTTGAGGCCATGACGATGGGCGACCGCATCTGCGTGATGCAGGACGGCCAGATCATGCAGGTCGCCGCGCCGCTCGAGCTTTACCACTGCCCCGTCAACCTCTTCGTCGCCGGCTTCATCGGCAGCCCCGCGATGAATTTCATCCCCGGCACCGTCGAAAAAAGTCACGAGCGCTTTCAATTCATCGCCACCCCGGCCGCTCCAGCCCCAGCCAGCCAGCCGGCTTTATTCCCGCTCAGCCTCCCACTGCCTGCCACCCTCGCGGCCCGGGCAACGAGCAAGGTTGGCCAACCCATCATTCTCGGCCTCCGTCCCGAACATCTGCACGATACCCGATCCCTAGCCGCGCCAAAGCTGGGCGAAAGCGGGGGCAGCTCCGAAGAAAAACCTGTCATTGAGACTCAAATCGAGTTCGTCGAGCCCATGGGCGCGGAAACACACCTCCACCTCAGTCACGGCGCGACCACCCTCATCGCCCGTGTCCCGCCTGCCCTCGTCTACTTTGCCGGGCAAAAATTTCTCGCCGCACCCGCTCTCGATCATGCGCACCTTTTTGACGCAGCTACCGGCGCGACGCTGCGATAGGGGGCCGACGTACGATACCAACATCTATAGATTTCTAGATTTTTCCTGTCTCCGGCCGCCAATGCAGGTAAAACGGTATCTGAAACACCGTAGAAAACGGCCTAACTTACGGGCCTGCATAATTTTGCAATCCGAAGCCGGCACAGGCCGGTTAAACTTCTGTGTGGGAACGTGCTGAAGCTTGACCGACCCATGCATTTCCCTGGTTATAAAATGTTATATCTAATTATCTGTCTTAATTATATGAATTTGTGATTCATTTTATGATTGATCCGCGACACGGATGGGACGCGACTGCTGCTTTAGTCCAAAATTTAACAGACATTGGTGTTACACACTGAAATTTTTGCAGTTCCGGCACCAACGGCCCCGGCCTGCAACCGACCAAATGACCAAATAGGCTCCCGCGAGAGCCAGCATGATGCCCGGCACCCAAAGCCACCGCCAGCCGAAGGCCAGTGTGCTCAAGAAAATCAGGCCGATACCGGCCGCAAACAGGCGAATCCTGTTCTTTTGAATCATCTCGCCGCCGCAGGTCGGACATTTCATCACCCGCAGGCAAAAGATTCAACCGAGTTGGAACAAGTTCAAAAACTTTCCGGCACAACCGTCATGAACGCTCCAGCACGTCAGGGTTTGACCCGCTGCACGCCGTCGGCGGGCGGCGACAGGGCTTCGGCCAGCCGCGCGGGCTCGAACAATGCGGGCGAAAGTTCCAATCCCAACGCCGCACCTGTCACGACGAACTGGGTCTTGTTTCGCGTCGCCTCGTCGCGCACATCCACCACCTTCACGATCCGTTGCTCGTCGGTCCTTTTGCCGCCGGACGGAACTGTCACCGTGGTGAGATCGCGCACCTCCATGGATTTTATCGGCTCCCCAGTACCGCCGAACTGCACGGTCTTCACCAGCACGTTGTATGGCCCGTCAAGCCAGACCCGCACACCGGACAGCTCCGGCCGAAGCGCGCGAATGGCGGCGGGGGGGCGCAGCAGAAAGACATTAGCGACACGGTTGCCGAGCACCGGCGCAACCCCTTCGTAAGCAAAGTCCGGCCAGTACAGGAAAGGCATCTGCAAGTCGAAAGCTGTGAGATCCGTCCCGGCGAGCGGCCGAAATAGCGCCGCCACACCCAGCTCCGACCCGCTGCCAGGCTGATTATTTGCCTCTGCCGGCCAGCTCCATACCTTGCTCTCGGCACCGACCTGCAAGAGCAGCCGCCGTTCGGTGTCCTTCATACCGGGCTGGAGCACAATCCGCGTCATGGGGCCACGGCCCCACATCCGGCCCGGCACGGTGCGCTCATCACCCCGGCGTGGCAGAACGCGCAGCTCAAACTCCAAGTAATACGCGCCGCCCAACCCCCAGCCGTTCTGGCGAAACGCGTCCAAAAGCTTCCGTCCGTGCTCCTGATCGGGCTTGCCCTGCAAATAGGCGGTAGGGTCGTCACCGGGCCTGCGGGCTTGGGCGCCGGCCTCGCCGGCTGCCGCCAGCAGCAAAAGCGCAAGGCAGGCGAAAACCGCCTGCCTTGAAAAAAAACTCGGATTGGCGACGCGCAGGCGCACGGCTCAGGGCGTGGCAGGTTTGGGCGCTTCGGCCGGCGGGGGCGCGGCGGGAGCAGTCGTGGCCGGAACTGTGCCGGTCGCGGCCGGTCCGGGCACAGTCTGGGCTCCGGCAGCAGCGGGAGCCGGGGCCACGGCGGGACTGGAGCCGGCCGGCGGCAGGGACAACGGGCTCGGCGTGAGGGGCACGGTGGCCGGCACAGACATTTTTGGCGGCAAAATGTCGCTGTCGAAGGCGGGGTTTTTGTGCTGATAAATGCGGCCGAGATAGAGCACAAAAGAGAGCACAAAGAACACGATGGCCGCGTTGATCGTGAACTTGGAGAGCACGTTGCCCGTCTCATGGCCAAAGGCCGACTCGGTCGCGCCGCCGCCAAGGGCTGCGCCCATGCCCCCGTCCTTGGTCTTTTGCATGAGCACGACAAGGACCAAGGACACCGAGGTCAGGATGAGCACGAGGTTTAGCAGGCCAAGGAGGAATGACATGGGAAAGGGCTCAATAGATAGGCCGGGGCCGGGCTTGTCAATGCGTGCGTTGAGGGGGTAGTGTCCGCCGCTCGGGCGGCGGACGAAGCCCATCGAAATTCGCAGCTTTCCGTCTGTGACCGCACTGCCGGGCAATGCTTTCACCGTTTCCAACGGACAGGAAAACGGGGGCAAATTCACCGGCATGTCCTTCCCGTTCACGCCCAAACCCGCCGGCGCAAAATTATCCGGCAACGCCTGCCCGGCACCATCACCGCCACCGGCGGCCGTTCGCCCATGACACGGCTTACAGCCGCGCCATCAGCTTGTCCTTGATCACCGCCTTCGGCATCATGCCAACCAGCGTGTCCACGACAGCGCCGTTTTTGAACAGCAGCATGGTCGGGATGGCGCGCACGCCGTATTCGGCGGCGAGGGCGTCGTTGCCGGGCGCGTCAATGTCGAGCTTGGCGATGGCGACCTTGCCGGTCAGCTCCGTCGCAAGCTCCTCAAGAAGGGGCGCGATGGCCTTGCACGGGCCGCACCACGGCGCCCAGAAATCCACCAACGTGGGCGTGCCCGCGGCGATGGCGGTCTTGAAGGAAGTGGCGTCAAGGTTGGAGATGTTGGCAGACATAATGGATTGAAGGGAAAGTGAACGAGATGAAAAAGCAACTGTGACGATACATGCTAAACGATGACAATTTGGCTGACAGCCAAAGCGCCCATGCCCAGCCAGATCAATCCACGATAAATATACCTCAGGTCACCCTTGGTGGGTTTCTCGGGTTGTTGTAGACAAATCGTGAGCACCATAAGCCAGAAAATAATGCTGATGAAAAGCACAAATACCATAACGGGGCCTCCACTGATCGCGATCGAAGGCAGACTAAAAAGTATGAGCTGGATCAACATCGCCGTCCGGCAAGGGCGGTTGCAGTCATCGGAAAGGCTGTTTTTCAGTTTCATTGAAGACCACAGACCACGCTCACTGCGGCGTGGACTTGTGCAGAATCTCCACCAGCTCCTTGGGCTCGACGGTTTCGAGGCGCTTGTGCCGGCGCTTCAGCTCCTCAAAGGTCTTGACGACGGTCTCCGTCATGCGACCGTGGGTCTCCTCGGAGCCGCCCACGAGCATGAACTGCTCGCCTGCGGTCATGCGTTTGTGGCCGTCGTCATTGTCAAGCGCGAGGCCGAGGAGTCCGGCGGTGCCTTTGGTCTTGGCTTTGGCCGGCTTGGCGGTGCGCGCGGGCTTGGAAGGTTTTTTGCTCACACCGTCACCGTGCCTGCTTCGGCGGGCGTTTCAAGCGGGTTTTCATCCGGCGGTGCGTCCTCACGTGCCGCGCACTCGATGTCAGTGAACGCCTCGTTCTGCCGCACGCGCATCCGGCCGAGGCGGGTGAGCTCCAGCACGGCCAGAAATGTCGCCACCAGCACGCGCAGGTTGAACGGGCCCGTGAACAGCTCGGAAAAGACAAACGTCGGCCGCGTGCGCGTGAGAGCGAGCAACTCCTCCATCTTGCCGGCCACCGTCACCTGCTCATCCTCGATCTCGCCCACGACGAGCTTCTCGGCTAGGCGGCGGAGCACCAAGTTGAACGTCGTCCACAGGTCGAGGCGGCCGACCGGCTTGAGCGCACGGTCCGACGACAGCACGGAAACGTGCCGCGCCAGCATGTCACGCTGGGCAACGGCCAGTTCGTCGAGCCTGGTGGCGGCGTTCTTGAACTTTTTATATTGGATGAGCTGGTTGACGAGCTCCCAGCGGGGGTCAAAGCCGTCGTCGTCCCCGTTGGGGTCCACCGCCGCTTCGCCGCGCGGCAGGAGCATGCGGCTCTTGATCTCCATGAGCGACGCGGCCATCACGAAAAAATCGCCCGCGACCTCCAGATCGAGCTGCTGCATGGAGCGGAGCACGGCGATGTATTGCCGGGTGACCGACTCGATGGGGATGTCGTAGATGTCGAGCTCGCTCTTGCGGATGAGAAAATGCAGCAGGTCGAGCGGCCCCTCAAAGACGGGGAGCTTGATACGGTGGTCGGCGTCGGGCAGCATGGGGTGAAGATGGTTGGCCGGGCGCGGCGGGCGAGGCAATTGGCAAATGGCGTTTTTTACCCCAGTTTCGTCCGCCGCCGCGAAAAACCCTGCAACTTTGCACGCGACCTGCTATAGGTCGTCAAACCGCCATGCCTCCCGCCACCGAATTCTCCCCCGCCGCCCCCGCGACCACCGGTTCCACCCCCGTGCCGCCGGGCTTTTTCAAGCCTTACGACACCGGCGGCTTTTTCGACGAGGTGCTCACCACCAAGGGCCGGGCCTGGCCGCATTACGGCCGGTTTTTGGAAAAATTTTCCGGGCTGAGCCGCGCCGAGTTCGACGCCAAGCGCCGCGCAGTGGACCTCGCGTTCCTGCGGCAGGGCGTCACCTTCAACGTTTATGGCGACTCGCAGGGCGCGGAGCGCATCTTCCCGTTCGACCTCATGCCGCGCATCATCCCGGCGCGCGAATGGGAGCATCTGCCTTCTGCTAAACAACTCCATTCATGGCCATCCACGTCGCGCTGCACCACAAGACCGCCTACCGGTATGACCGCGCGGTCACACTTGGGCCGCAGGTCATCCGGCTGCGTCCCGCGCCCCACTGCCGCACCCCCATCCTCAGCTACTCGCTCACCCTCACGCCCGAGGACGGCAATTTCGTCAACTGGCAGCAGGACGCCTTCAGCAATCACCTGGCCCGCGTCGTCTATCCCGATAAAGTCCGCGAGTTCGCCGTCACCGTGGATCTGGTCGCAGAGATCGCCGTTTACAATCCTTTCGATTTCTTCCTCGAGCCACACGCGGAAAAATTTCCCTTCGCCTACGACCGGGCCCAAGCCGCCGAGCTTTCACTCTACCGCCGCAAACGCCCCCGCAAGCCCAGGTTTGCCGCCTTTGTCGAATCGCTCGACCTCACGCCGGTGCGCACGATTGATTTCCTGGTCGCGCTTAACTCACGCGTCAACGGCCTGGTCAAATACGTCATCCGCCTCGAGCCTGGCGTGCAGACACCCGAGCAGACGCTCACCTCGAACCTTATCCGAGTTACCACTCGTCGGCTTTGTTCGTTGATGTCTTCGCTGGAGAGTCCCAGCAAGTCGTTTCTGCCAGTGATTATGCTGGGTTTAGTTTAGGGTGATACTGCGGCCGGCCAAAATGGGGCTGGTTTGAATTCTTAATGTCGGTGCCAGACTGCCATCAGCCGTCAGTTGCTCCGCTTGCCCGAATTGCAACGAGCTGAGCCGGCGGTAGAGGCCGTCCGGCTTGGCCGACAGCTCGGCGTGGTTGCCCAGCTCCACCACCCGGCCGGCCTCCAGCACGGCGATGCGGTCGGCTGTGCGAATCGTGGCGAGCCGGTGCGCGACGATGAAGGTGGTGCGGCCCGCCATCAGACGCTCAAGCGCGATCTGCACGAGCCGCTCGCTTTCACTGTCGAGGGAGCTTGTCGCCTCGTCGAGGATGAGAATGGCGGGATCTTTGAGGATGGCGCGCGCGATGGCGATGCGCTGCCGCTGGCCGCCGGAAAGCTGAATGCCCCGGTCGCCGACGAGCGTGGCATAGCCCTCGGGGAAACTGGAGATGAACTCATCCGCGTTGGCGAGGCGGGCGGCCACACGGATGGCAGCGTCATCTGCGCCGGGTCGGCCATAGACGATGTTATCAGCGATCGTGCCCCCAAAGAGCAGCACGTCCTGCGGCACAATCGCCATCTGGCCGCGCAGCCAGTGGAGTGGATAGTCGCGGGCGTCGCACCCGTCGAGCAGCAGGCGGCCACTGTCCGGCTCATAGAAGCGCAGCAGCAGGGCGGTGAGTGTGGACTTGCCCGCGCCGCTCGGGCCGACCAGGGCGATGCGTTCGCCGGCCCGCGCCGCGAGCGTGATGCCATGCAGCACGGTGACATCGGGCCGCGAGGGATAACGGAAATTCACCGCCTCAAACGCCACCTCGCCGCGCAAACGGGCGGGCGGCGGCCCGGCCGCCGCGTCCGGCGCCTCAGGCGTAATCTCCGTCGGCTCGCGCAGGAGCTCGCGCACCCGCTGGGTCGCACCCACCGTTTTCTGCAGCTGGCTGAACAGTTCCGCCGCCTGCCCCATCGCACCCGCCACGAAGGTGGTGTAGAGCACGAAGCGGGTGAGCTGCCCCGGGCTGATGCCGCCGCTCTGGAGCAGTCCGGCACCAAACCAGAGCACGATCACGATGCCACCAAAGAGAGCGACGATGAAAAAGGCCACAAACACCGCGCGCCAGCGGGCGGCGCTGAGCGCAGCGGCGAGCACGCGGGCGTTGGCGCGGCCGTAGCGGCCGAGTTCGAAGGCCTCGTTGGCGAAGGCCTTCACGCTGGCGATGGCCTGCAACGTTTCCTCCACGATGGTGTTCGTCGCCGCCAGCTGGTCCTGCGTCTCGCGCGCGAAACCCCGCAGCCTCCGCCCGAAAAAGACCGCGGCCGCGATGAGCAGGGGCAGCGTGCCCAGCATCACCGCCGTCAGCCGGCCCGAGGTGAGCGCGATCATGGTGATGCCGCCGAACAGGAAGACCGTCTGCCGGCAGATCTGCGGCAGCGCGTCAATCAACGCGCCCTCAATCTGGGCGACGTCGGTCGAGATGCGGCTGGTGAGCTCGCCGACCCGCCGCTGCGCGAAAAACGCCATCGGCAGCGAGATAAGCCGGCCGTAGCAGTCGCGGCGCAGGTCGGCCAGCGCACTCTGACCAAGGCGGTTGAAGGAAAGGGCGCTGTTGAACGAGGCGAGCGCCTGCATCGTGACTGATGCCGCGAGCAGGAGCGCAACCTGGTTGAGGCTGAGGGCGCCGAGCAACGGCACGTTGCCGCCACCGGGATGCAACGCCGAATCAATGAGCGTGCCCGCAAGGAGTGGAAACGCCAGCCCGAGGGTGGCACTGATAAACAGCGTGGTGAGCCCGGAAAAAAATCGTGCCCGGTAGGGGCGGACGTAGCGGGCCAGCGCAAAGGTCTGGCGCAGGCTTTCACGGTTGAGCGCCGCCTTGGGGAGGCGGTCTTGGGCGATGTCGGCCTGGGCCGGAGAAGAGCGTGCCATTCCGCGCAGCTTCAGGATTCGACGCGAAATGGCGAGCCTCCGGGTTCAACGCCAATTCGCTTGACGGCCTGCCTGGTGTTTCAAGGCTGGCCGGGTGAGCCCCAACCATCAGGAAATGCTTGATCAGGCCGTCAACGCCTTGCGACGCGAGTTGGGTGAAAACCTGTATTGTTGCTGCGTCTATGGCAGCGCCGTCAGGGGCAACTCCATCGAGGGTGTGTCTGATATCAACCTGCTCCTGCTCCTGAACCAGTCTACGCCAGCGGCCCATCAGGGCGTCGCCCGTGCCATCGGCAGCCGGCCGCAGATTGATCCCTTTGTGCTGGCCCGGGGCGGATTCGAGCGCAGCGCCCGCGCGTTCGCCACCAAGTTCGCGAGCATCAAGCGCAACTATCGGGTGCTCTTTGGAACCGACCCGCTGGCCGGGCTGAACGTGGACGACGATCTGGAGAAGTTTTTATGCGAACAGGCGTTGCGCAACCTGCGCCTGCGACTGGTTTATTCATTTGTCACCCGCCAGCACAACCAAGCCTACGACAAGTTTCTGGTGCGCAATGCCACGGGAATTTTCGTGCAGATCTCGGAAGCGCTGCGGCTGAACGGCATCGCCCTGCCCGCCACGTTCGAGACGCGCATCCCAATCCTGGAGCACGAATATAAAATCAGCGGGCAGGTGCTGCGCGACTTGCTGGCCTTGAAAAAATCACCCCGCAAATTTTCGGATGACGAAGCCGTGGCATGGCATGGGCACTTATTTCCGGTGGTGGATACCGTGTTGGCCTGGATTGAAAGCAAATGGCCGGCAATCCCGCTGAAATAGGATCATGATTCCGCTCTTCGCTTCCACTCCGGCACCGGCTGAACACGGCGGGTTGAGTTTTTTGCACACGATGAGCGGTCCGGATTTTTTGATGCTATATGGCCTCTGGTTCATTGCGACCTTTGGGGCTGTCCTGTTTGCCGTTGGGGCGGATATGACACGCCACTGACCACCGGCATCGGCCTGGTCGCATATGAACTGCTTGGGGTGATACGAATCATCAGCGGTTCGGCGCACGGAATGCATAAATGGAACATTCTGATCTTCATGATGCTTTTCGGCGGGATCATTTTTCTGGCCCGCGCGACCTTCAACCGATCCAGCGGCGGCGGCGGTAGCTGGTTTAGCAGCAGCTGCTCAGGCGGTGGCAGCAGTTGCTCAGGCGGAGGAGGTGGCTGCGGGGGCGGAGGCGGCTGCGGAGGCTGTGGCGGCTCATGATGACCGGTCTTGGCTATCGGCGGGAGCTGGCCGGGTGGATTGACTCCAAACCGCGCGAGGTGAACTGCCTGGAGATCACTGCCGAGCATTTTTTCCACGGCGACGAGCAGCGGCTGACCAGGCTGGCCGGACAATTCCCCCTGTTTGTGCATGGGCTGGGCCTGAGTCTGCTGGACTGACATACCCGTCCGTGATCTAAACCGCGCCATGGCGTTTTACTCGGCTGTGCTCGGCACGGCCGTGCTCAGACAGTCCGGCGTCGGACAGGAGTTTGGCCTGCTGCCCGGCTACGACAAAGGTGTGTCGGGCTGTCTCAGCGCCGGGCCGGACCAAGTGCCCTCGCACCACGGCCCGCTGGTTTATCTGAGTGTGAACGGCCGGCTCGACGCTGCGGTCGCGGCGGCAGTCGCAGCCCACGGCAAAGTGATCCAGCCTAAGATCGCCATTGGCGCGCACGGTTTCCGCGCCATCATCGAGGACTCCGAAGGCAACCGTATCGCGTTGCACTCAATGTCGGCGTGAAGTCCGCCCACCGGTGGCGCGCTCGCCTCTGGCCGGCGGCTTTGCCATGAGCGGGCCTCAACCGACGTTGCGGCGGAAGGCGGCGACGAAAAAACCGTCGGTATCGTGGCGGGCCGGAAGGACGGTGAGCGCCAGGCCATCGTCGGGAAACCCAAAACGTTCTTGGAGCGGCGCGGGAGCAAAGCTCGGTGCGGCCGCAAGAAAAGCGGTGACGACATGCTCGTTTTCCATGCGACTGAGGGAACACGTCGCATAGATCAGCAGGCCACCCGGGCGGACGGACGACGCAAACTCGCGGAGCAGCACAAGCTGCTGCGCCGCGTGCGCGGTGATGTCGGCGGGCGTGGTGCTCCATTTCAGGTGCGGTGCGCGCCGCCAGGTGCCGGACCCGCTGCACGGGGCGTCCACGAGGACGCCGTCGTAGCCGTCGGGGGCGGGGCGAGCGACGACGCGGATGTTGGCGAGGCCGGCGCGGGCGGCGCGCGTTTGCAGCTCGGTGAGTGCGGCGGGGCGGATGTCGTGCGCGTCAACCTGGCCGTCCGGGCCGAGCAGGCGGGCGAGCTGGAGTGTCTTGCCGCCCGCACCGGCGCAGGCGTCAAACCAGCGGCCGCCGGGCGCGATGGGCGCGGCGGCGAGCACGAGCTGAGAGCCGAGGTCCTGCACTTCAATTTGCCCGGCACGGAAGGCTTCCGTTTTTGTCACATCGGCCTCGGTGTCGAGCCGCAGTGCGCCCGGCAGGACCGGCGACAGAAATAATTTCCAGCCGAACCCGGCAAACTCGGCCAGGATTTTTCCCGGCGCGTCTGTCTGGAACCGCAGCCAAAGCGGGGCGCGACGGTTGAGCGCGGCCAGCTCGGCCGGGGCGAACGCCGCCGGGCAGTGCTCGCGAAACCACGTCGGCAGCAGCTCCGCCGGATTCCCGGCCGGCGGCATGCCGGTGGCGAGCGCCGCGCGGAAGGCGGACGTGTCCCTGGTCTCGGCCGCCAGCCATGCCGTGACGCGCACCACCTCGGCCATCTGCCCATCAAGCTGTGGCTCGATCCACGGCAAGTGGCGCAAGACAGTAAAAACGAGCTCACGATAGAGCCGGCGGTCACGCGCACCAAAACCCGGGTTGGCGGCAAGCAGTCGCTGGAGACGCACCGGCAGATTGCGGTCGCTCCGCCAGTGCGGGCGCAACGCGGCGCAGAGCCGCAGGAAGTGCTGCGCCTGGCGGTCGGCGATGCGGGCGGGCGGTGTCATGGGAAAATCAAAAATGGAAATCTCCCCGGTGCCAATCCTCCCGCGGTTCAGGCCTGGACGGCAAAATGAGGACGTGCTGCGCGTGGGCGCG
This sequence comes from Opitutia bacterium, assembly GCA_947475065.1. GTDB lineage: Bacteria > Verrucomicrobiota > Verrucomicrobiia > Opitutales > Opitutaceae > CAIYUN01. The sequence goes on from CANJLB010000001.1 coordinate 122,820, forward strand.
GAATTCCGATCGCCGGGAGAGTTCGAGCACGCGGCCTCGCTCCACGATCCAGTCCCGGCGCGCTCACCATTTTTTCATCTCGACCTCAATGTTGAAGCCAAAGGAGCTTTCGCGGCGCGGGCCCTGGTAGAACACGATGAGGTAGCGGACGAGCCAGAGGTTGCCGAGGTTCTGGCGCAGGCCGTAGTCCTGCTCGACAAGGCGCGAGAGGCGGGCATCGTAATGGAAGCGGGCGAGCAGCTGGTTCACCTCGTTGAGCCGCCAGCCGCCATCGAGCACATATTCCTCGAGCTGGTGCTCCAGAAAATGCGAGCCAAGGCGCGCGAACCACGCGTCGCCGTCGCGGACCGTCACACCGGTGTTGAACTCGCGCAGCGCGGCGTTGCGCGGATCCACGCGGCTGAAGGCGTCCACGCGCAGCCAGGGCGCAGGCATGAGGGCGAACTCGGTCTGCACGGCGGAGAACGGACGCTGCGCAGCCGCACGGCTCAGCCGCCAGTCCACGGCGAGGTTCAGCACGGCGAGGTCGCGCGAGCCGTAGCCCGGATCGCGCGTCTGGAGCGTGTTGTCCACCCCGAGGCGGACGGTATTGGATGCGCTTAGCCGGTCAATGTCCCGCGTGCCCGACAGCCCGAGCGGCTGCAGGTAGGTCGAAAACGCACCGCGATCAATCGCCGGGATGAAGGCCGCGCCGCTCGCCGCACCGGGAATGTAGCGGTAGGAGAGGTTCGGCGTAACGAGGTGGCGGAGGCCGTTGATACCCAGCCGTTCGTTGTTGTAGCCGTAGATTGCGCTGGCGCGCAGCTCCGCGTCGGCCCCGATCTCGCCGAGCGCGCGGGTGTAGGTCGAGCGGCCGCCGGTGGCGTCGGCGTAATAGGTGAGGCGCGCGCCGGCGACGGGTTTCACCGAAAACCACTCGCGCGGCGTAAACGGGCGCGTGAGCTCATACACGCTGTCCAGCCGCTTGCTCGTCACCATCGGGCCGGGCGGCGTCACCGGGCGCTCCTGCAGCAGGGCCGCGCTCGCGGCAAAAGTTTCATAAAATCCCAGGCCCAGCGCGGTGGGCAGCTGGTCGTAGCGCAGCTCGGGCAGACGCTGTTGCGTCCGGAAAAAACGGTTCGGCTGCGCGCGCAGAAACAGCGACGTGACGCTGTTGTTCTCCGTGAGCGCAGCCTCGAGAAACGTGTCGGGTTCCTGCACGGGATAAAATTTATCCGGGCGGAAATCGCGCACAATCTCAGAGTCCGACCAGTAGCTGAGCTGACCGAAAATGCTGAAATTTTCACCCATCTCCTCGTGGTGCCGCCACTCGACGAAACCGCGGTCCTCCGGCACGGGGCGTGCGAGGATGTCGGTCTGGCGGTCGCCATAGTCGTGGATATAGCCGGTGCGGAGCGTGTCCTCGATCACGAAGTCGGGCCGCTCCACCTTGAACGCCGCGGCCGGGCCGAGCAGCAGGCCGCGTTGCGAATAAAACCCAAGGTCGCCGCCCAGTTGGAGGCCCGGCCTGGCCGGCACCAGCAGGCCGGCATCGAGAAACGCGCCGAGCGACGCACGGTAGCCGGCCCGCAACGACACGTCGCGGAGCAGCGGGTCGTTGGCCGACAGGCTGGTGAACGGCACCGAAAACAGCCCGAGGCTCCCCAGGCCAAGCCGGGGCCGTTCGGCGTGCAGGTTCTGGTTGGTCAGGTCGAGCGTGAGCGAGCTGTCGTGCAGCACCGGCGCCCATAATCCGGGCTCGGTATAGGTGATCTGCGCGTCTTTGACCGTGATTTTATCCGGCCCGCCCTGCAGCGTGGTGCCAGTGACATTCAGCGACTGATACGTAAAACGTGGGCCGATAACGGCGTAAGTGCGCGTGGCAGAATTGTAGGTGATCTTATCGGCCAGCAACCGCAACGCACCCCGCGTCAGCACGACATTGCCGCTCGCCACGGCGATTCCCGTGGCCTGCGTGTAGCGGATTTCATCGGCCAGCAGCAGCACCTCGCCATCGGTGGCCCGGACCGGAACGGAGGGGCCGCGTGCGTATACAATCTCACCGTTGAAGTCAGCCCGCGCGGTCCCGCCATCCGGGGCAAAGATTTGGAGCCGCGTCTCGGCCGCGCGCAGCGCGGCGACAGCGAGGAAGGTCAGGAAAAACGGGAGTAAACGGCGCACGTTGCCCAGCAGCAAAAACAGCGCCCCGGCCGCAAGCAAGCCCCGCCTGCGCCCCGCCGTCGTGCCCGTTCGCCGTCCGTTCTCGCTCACCGCCGCCCGGCCCAGCAGGGTCACGCCCCGCCGCATCCGCTCTCGGGCGGCAGCAACAGGTACGGGGCGAGCGTGCGGCGGAGCTCGGCGATCAACGCCGCTTCCATCGGCTCGTACACATCCTCGATGAACAGGCAGACGATCTTTTTTTCCGCCAATTTTTCGCGAAATTTTTCCGCGAGGCGGTCCTTGTGCTTTTTCTCCATCACAAAAATCAGATCCGCCCAGCCGAGGTCGCCCGCAGTCAGCCGGACGCGCGCGTCGTTGGCCACCCCGCGCGACCTCACCTGATACGATTGCACGCCGGCGAACATCCTTTCCGCTGTCAGGCTGCGGATTTTGTTCCGGGCGCAGACGAACAGGATTTTCTTCGGGCCATCCGTTTCAATCAGACCGGGCATGAATGAACCAAGGAAACTTCACGTCTTCTGCGTCTTGATCTCAACCACATCGTGCGGGGCGGCCTCACGCTGGCCGGCGGGAGTCACGCGGATGTAACGGGCCTTCGCGCGCAGCTCGGGCAGATTCTTCGCACCGAGGTAGCCCATCCCGCTTTGCAAGCCGCCGAGCAGCGCGGAGAGCACGTCGTCGGCGGTGCCGCTGACCTCCTTGAGCGCCTCAATGCCTTCGGCGGTGAGCTTGCGGGTGGTGTCGGCCTTGTCCTGCCCGTAGCGCGCGGCGCTGCCGGCCTTCATCGCGGCGATGCTGCCCATGCCGCGGTACTGTTTATAGAGCTTGCCGTTGATTTCCATGATCTCACCGGGGGCCTCCCGACAGCCGGCGAGCAGACCGCCGAGGATGACGGCGTCGGCCAGCGTGAGCGCCTTCACAATGTCTCCGCTCTTGGTGATGCCGCCGTCGGCGAGGGTTTTCACACCGTGTTTCGCCGCGCCGCGCCCGGCGACATGGAGCGCCGTGAGCTGCGGGATGCCGACGCCTGCGACCATGCGCGTGGTACAGATGGAGCCGGGGCCCTGGCCGACCTTCACCACATTGGCCCCGCACTTGGCCAGATATCCCACCCCCTCGGCGCTGGTGACATTGCCGGCGATGATGGTCAGTTCGGGAAATCCCCCCCGCACGAGCTTCACCATGTCGCCGACCCCGGCGGTATGGCCATGGGCGGTGGAGACGGCCACGCAGTCAACGCTCTCGCCGACCAGCGCGCCCACGTGCGCGAGAATCTTCTCGCGGTCAAGCGTGCCGTCCGGCCGGCGAAGCGGCGCCAGCGCCGCGCCGGCGACCAGCCGGAACCTGCCGTCGCGGGCGGGCCGGCGGCGCGACTTGGCCTCGGTCGCGATGCGATCCACGTCGGAAAATGTCACCAACCCGCGCAGACGGTCGGCGTTGTCCACCACCAGCATCTTGTGGATCCCCACATGCTCCGTGAAAAAGGCGTCGGCCGCCTTGATCGGGTCGGGCTGGAGCGCGCTCTCGTGAACGGTGCGGATGTCGCGGCGCGGGACCATCGCCTCGGCGACCGTTTTGGTGCGATAGCGTTCACGGACGACGTTGCCCGAGAGCAGGCCGATGAGCTTCCCCTTGCCGTCAATCACGGGAAACGTGCGGAAGTCGTAGCGTTTTTGCTCGATGAGCGCGAGCACGTCGCCGACCAGCTGGCCGGGCGCAACGGTGATGGGGTCCTGGATGAGTCCGTGGATATGGTGCTTCACCCGTGCGACCTCGCGCACCTGCTCGGCGGCGGGCAGGTTGTAATGAATGAGACCGAGCCCGCCGTTGAGCGCCATCGCGATCGCCATACGCGACTCGGTCACGGTGTCCATGTCCGACGAAACGACCGGGATCGAAAGGCGTAGCGACTCGGAGAGCGCGGTGGACGTGTCGGCGTCCTTGGGCAAAATGTCCGAGTAGAGCGTGGCGAGCGTGACGTCGTCGAACGTGAGCGCGGCCGGCAGGCTGGCGCGGAAAAACTTGGCGGCAGGCAAGTAAAAATCATCGTCCGCCAGGGCCGTGGTCGCAGCGGTCTGGCCGGCGATTTTCTGGGCGGAAGATTTGGCAACCTTGGTCATGATTGCCGGGAACGAAATAAGGCGCGCCGCCAAAAACGCAAATGGATTTTTTGGCCAGAGCCGTCATCGCTGTTCAGGGAGACGGTTTGGCCCCTCGTTTAATCACCTGCCCTCAAAACCCGGATCAGGACTCTGTCGCGTGGCTTCCCCAGCATGGAAGCGACGCGGCACTGTGCGCTTGCAGCCGTCGCACGACGCGTTCCATCATCGGCGGCTCATGTCGGCCCATCTGCCCAAATCTGTCCTTGTCGTCGGTGCCGGCGGGCGTGAGCACGCGCTGGTCCGTGCGCTCGCAGCGTCGCCCGCCAGGTCCCGCGTCATCTGTGCGCCCGGCAACGCCGGCATCGCGGCCGATGCCCCGTGTTTTCCAATCGCGGCCGATGATATCGCGGGACTGGTCGCGCTCGCCCAACGCGAACGGATGGAATTTGTTGTCGTCGGCCCCGAGGTGCCGCTGTCGCTCGGGCTGGCCGACCGGCTGCTCGCGGCCGGCCTCCCCGTCTATGGCCCGACTGCCGACGGCGCACGCCTTGAAGCTTCCAAGGTTTTCACCAAGCAAATCCTGCTGAAGTACAAAATCCCCACCGCCCCCACCGGGATTTTTACCGAAGTGGCCCCCGCACTCGATTATCTGCGGAAACGCGGAGCGCCCATCGTGATCAAAGCCGACGGCCTCGCCGCCGGCAAAGGCGTGGTTGTGGCCCAGTCGCTGGCGGAAGCCGAAGCGGCCGTGCGCGACATGCTCGCGGGCAATAAATTCGGCACCGCCGGCAGCCAGATTCTGATCGAGGACTGCCTTCTCGGCGAGGAAACCTCCATCCTCGTCGTCGTTTCCGGACGCGACTACGTCATCCTACCGACCTCGCAAGACCACAAACGCATCGGCGACGGCGACACTGGCCCGAATACCGGCGGCATGGGCGCCTACTCCCCCGCCGAGGTCGTCACGCCAGCGATCCTGGCTCGGATCGAACGCGAGATCGTGCGGCCCTCGGTCAACGCCATCGCCGACGAGGGCATCGCATTTTGCGGCACGCTGTTCATCGGCGTGATGCTCACCCCGGCCGGACCGAGCGTGCTGGAATACAACACCCGCTTCGGCGACCCCGAGACGCAGGCCGTCCTTCCCCGCCTTGCGACGGACGTGCTGGCGCTCCTCTGGGCCGCCGCGCGCGGTGAACTCGCGAGTGTGAAACTCGCCGTGCGCCCCGAGCACGCCCTCTGCGTCGTCATCGCGGCCAAGGGCTACCCCGACACTTACCCCAAGGGTGATATGATCACGCTCCCGGCTGCCTCCTCCCTGCTTCCTGACGCCGTCATCTACCACGCCGGCACCGCACGTAACGCCGCCGGCCAGCTTGTGACCGCCGGCGGCCGCGTGCTCGGCGTCACCGCACTCGCCTCCACGCTCCGGGAGGCCGCCAACCGAGCCTACGCCATGTGCGACCAAATCCAGTGTGCCTCCAAATACCACCGCCGCGACATCGGTGCCAAACAGCTCAACCGCCGGTGAAAGTCCTCCCCCTCCTGACTCCTTCCAGCCAGTCTGATCTCTCTCCTTGGTCAGACCAGCCTGCCATCGAACTTCGCCTAAAAAACGTGAACTGTGAATTTCTCTCCCGCACCGTGAGCCTGCTCCTTCTTCGCGCCGGCCAATCGTTCTTGATTCTCTGGCTCGTACCCGCGTTCGCGTTCACCTCACCCGCCACTGCGGCCGTTCCGGCCGCGCCTCCTGCCACACCAGCGGCCATCTCGGCTCCGGCCGGCCTCGGCCCAGGACTCGCATTTCTGCGCCTCGCCGCCCTCGATGTGGAGGTCGCCGCCAAAATGTCCGCTTCGTCCACCGCCCTGGTCCTCGACCTGCGCGGCACGACTGCTGACGAACAGTCCGCCGTCACTTTCCTGGCCATGCTGCGCGCCCGCCCCGCGAACCAAGGCGTCTGCCTCATCCTCATCTCGCCCGCAACCGCCCCTGCCCTGCTCAAGATGCTTGTGACCCGCGTGTCCGGCTGCCTGACCATCGGCCGCGCCGAAGGCAACTGCCGCCCCGACATCGCCGTCACCACCACCGCCGAGTCCGACCAACGTGCACAGGATGCGCTCGGCACCGGCACACCGCCGCTCGCACTGCTTGGCCCGACCGTTGACAAACCCCGCCACGACGAAGCCGAACTCGCCAAGGATCACGCCAGCGGGAAAAAGCCCGCCAGCGAACCCGCTTCACCCGACAGTACCGCGCCAAAGCCGGCGGCCAGTCCCGCTGCGGGCAGCCTGCCGGCTGCGATCACGGCAACTCTCAGCACCGTGCTCCCGCCGCCCCTTGACGCCGTCCTCCAGCGCGCCGTGCAAATCCACCGCGGCCTCCTCGCCCTCGTGCCTCCGGCCACGCGCTGAACCTGGTTTGCGGGGGGCCGGCGGCCGGCCGGCGAACGCAATGTTTGCCAATCGCCGCCAACCGCACATGCATTGCGGTCCACCAAAGCCATGTCCGACTTCGACGACCTTTACCGCGATCTCATCCTCGATCACGCCAAGCGCCCGCGCAATCGCGGCAAGCCGCCAACTGCCAACCGTGCCGCCACCGGGGACAACCCGACCTGCGGGGACAACTGCACCGTCCACCTCCGCCTCGATGATGGCGGCCGCATCAGCGCCATCGGCTTCGAGGGCTCCGGCTGCGCCATCTCCACCGCCAGCGCCTCGATCATGACGACTCAGCTCAAAGGCAAGACTGCGCCCGAGGCCGAGACCGCGTTTGCCGGGCTGAAGGACATCCTCGCTACCGGCAAGCCGCCCGAAGACTTCAACGAACTCGCCGCTTTCGCCGGCGTCCACGCCTTTCCCGCCCGCATCAAGTGCGCGACGCTCGCCTGGCACGCCGCCCTCGAGGCGATGAAAACCGAGCCGGCTTCTTCGTCTTAATCGTTCTCCCGCTCTTACTCAATCTCCTCCGCCCACGCAGCCTTCGGCGACGTCGGGACCCTCCTGACTCCTTTTCCCATGCCCTTCGCCGCCCTCCGAGCCGATTTCCCCGCGCTGCACCAGACCGTACACGGCAAGCCGCTCGTCTATCTCGACAATGCCGCCACCACCCACAAGCCCCGCGTGGTGCTGGACGCGCTCGCCCGCTACTACGAACGCGACAACTCCAACGTCCACCGCGGCCTCCACGCGCTCTCCATGCGCGCGACCGACAGCTACGAGGCCGCCCGCGCCCGCGCCGCCCGGTTCATCAACGCCGCCGATCCCGCCGAAATCGTGTTCACGCGCGGCACCACCGAGGGAATCAACCTCGTCGCGCAAAGCTGGTGCGCCGCGCACCTCCGTCAGGGCGATGTCATCCTCACCACGGAAATGGAGCATCACTCCAATCTCGTGCCGTGGCAGGTTGCGGCCCGCCGCGCCGGTGCGACGCTCCGTTTCGTCCCCGTCGCCGGCGACGACGCGGAGCACGGCCTCGACCTCGACGCGCTCGACAGCCTCCTTACGCCGCAGGTGAAGCTCTTCGCCTTCACCCACATCTCCAACACCCTCGGCACCATCAACCCGGCCGCCGAACTCTGCGCCCGCGCGCGCAGGGCCGGCGCGCTGACAGTGGTGGACGCCGCACAGTCCGCCGGCCACGAGCCGCTCGATGTGCGCGCGCTCGGCTGCGACTTCCTCGCGTTCAGCGGCCACAAGATGGCCGGCCCCACCGGCATCGGCATCCTCTACGGCCGCCGCGTGCTGCTCGACACGCTTGAGCCGTGGCAGACCGGCGGCGGCATGGTCGCCAGCGTCACCTACGAGGGTGCAAAATGGAAACCCTCACCCGAACGCCACGAGGCCGGCACGCCCAATATCGCCGACGCCGTCGCCCTGCACGCCGCGATGGACTGGCTCGATGCCCTCGGCCGCCCCGCGCTCGCCGCGCACAACCACGCGCTTGCCGCGCTCGCCGCCGAGATGCTCGCAGAAATCCCCGGCCTGCGCCTGCTCGGTCCGCGCCCCGGCGAGCCTCGTGCCGGCCTGGTGAGCTTCGCGCTCAAGGACGCCCATGCGCACGACGTGGTGACGTTTGCCGACCAGGACGGCATCGCCCTGCGCGGCGGCCACCACTGCAACCAGCCGCTCATGCGTAAGCTCGGCCTCACCGGCACGACCCGCGCCAGCTTTTACGCCTATAACTCGGCGGATGAAATCACCACCCTCGCCACCAGCCTCCGCCGCATCGTGAAATTTTTCGGCAGCGCGTGAGGACCCAGGCGCACCCCAGTTTGGATTCGCTCCCAAGCTGTGGGCAAAGGCCTCGGCCGCGCACTCCCTGTGGCAGGGGATGATTCGCGTGTAACGGCGCACCAATCGCATTTATCGGCGGCTATGTCAGCGCGACATCTGATGACACCCGCCTGCAAAGATCCTACGTTGCCGCCGTTCCGTCATATTATTTGCCGGAAATATGCATTTGCATTGTTGGCATGACCCGTGCATTCCTCGGGTTTGCGCTTGGAAGTTGAGCAGAGGCTGACGTCGCATACAGACACCATTCATGTTCACCTTCTTTCGGCCTGTTTTCAGGTTTATGACCCGCAACACGCGTTCGTCCGCCACTTCTGGCTCCCGTTGGGCTGCCCCAGGGCACATCACCCTGCTGCTGCTCGCGCTGTCGTTTTTCTCCGGACTCCATGCCCAGGTCACCACGACATGGACCTCTGGCTCTGCCAACTGGTCAACCGGAGCCAACTGGGATAACGGGGTGCCTGGCTCCAGCGACACCGCGGTCATTGACAACGGCGGCACGGCGAATCTGGTAGACCCGGGTTCCGCGCAGGTCCTCACCGTCGGCGATTCCACCGGTTCGGGCTCGTTCTCCATCGCGGGAGGCGCGCTCACGGTCGGCTTAACCAGTGAAATCGGCGTTAATGGCATTGGTGCCGCCACGATCTCCAGCGGTTCATGGTCTTCGGTCAGCAACCTGATCGTCGGTCAGGGCTCATCCGGTACCGTGACGATTGCGGGCGGCACGGTCTCGGCCGCCAACGTCCGTCTCGGAGACAGCAGCGGCACCGGCATCCTCAGCCAGACTGGCGGCATGCTCACCACCGGATCGATCATCAAGGGCTCCGGTTCGGGGACGCTCACCCTGGCCGGAGGCACGCTGCGAGCCACCGCCAACAAGGCCAATTTTCTCTCCGGCTTCACGACCGGTGATGTCCAGCTCGGCACGGGCGGTGTGGTGATTGATTCCAACACTCGCACCATCGGCATCGCGACCGTGCTCCAAGGCTCGGGCGGCCTCACCAAGGAAGGGTCCGGCACCCTCTCCCTCTCCGGGGCCAACTCCTACACCGGGGCAACCACCATCAATCTCGGCACGCTCCGCGTCTCCGGCTCCATCGCGGCCAGCAACATTACGACAGTCAACAGCGGCGGCACCCTCGGAGGCACGGGCACCGTTGGCGCGACCTCGGTCAACGGCGGCACCATTGCCCCCGGCAACAGCCCCGGCACGCTGACCGTCAACGGCGACTTTACCGCCACCAGCGGCACGCTCTCTTTCGAGATGGCCAGCCCGACTTCCGACCAGCTCGTCATCAGCGGCAACAACCGCCTGCTCACCGGCAATACCACCGGCGCGGTCACGATCAGCCTGCTCGACTTCAACAGCACTGCGAGCATGGGAACCTACACGCTCATCAGTGTCGTAGGCACCGGCATCACCACGAGCGATTGGGGCCTCTCCGCCTTCACGCTCATCACGCCGGCGCACTGGGGACAGTCCTACCTATCCATGGGCAGCAACGGCTTCGACCTCGAGCTGACGCTCATCCCGGAGCCGGGCACGGTCGCCCTGCTCGCCGGTCTCGCCACGCTGGGAGTGACGGCCATCGTCCGCCGCCGGCGCATCCGCCTCACCCGGGGCCTTTGACCGCAGGTTGCGCGGAGCCGCACGGATTGTTTCCGATCGGGCATCCGTGACCACCCGTGGTTAATTTTCTCATGCCTTCCTTGGATTTCGCGGGAATTCTCCGGCCTTCCCCGATGCGTTACCTTCTCTGTCTGCTCGCCCCGCTCACCTTCACGTTTGCCGCCGCACCGGCCGCCTCCTAGCCTGCCGATACGAAATCTCCGGTCTCCGCCGCGCTGTTCAACGGCAAGGATTTTGCCGGCTGGAACTTTGTCACAGGAGCCACGCCTGCGACTGACATTGCCAAGGTGCTCCACTACGCCGCCGACGGTGTCATCGCCTGCGACGGCACGCCCACGGGCTTTTTCACCACCACCGCCAGCTATGACAAAGGCTACCGCCTCCACATCGAGTGGCGTTGGACGCAGCCCACCGGCACGCCCAACGGCGGCGTGCTCGTGCACATCAGCTCCGGCCCCAAGAACGACACCGCGTGGCCGTTCTGCATCCAGATGCAATTGAAAGCCGGCAGTGTCGGCGACGTGCTCCCCATGGCCGGCGCCACCTGCGCCGAGCTTCCCAACCCGCCCGGCACCACGCCCACCGTCGCAAGACAAAAGCCTGACAGCGAAAAGCCCTCCGGAGAATGGAACACCTACGACATCGTCTGCCGCGGCGACACCATCGAGGTGACCGTCAACGGAGTGCTGCAAAACACGGTCACCAAATGCGACCCGCATACCGACAAGGTCGGTTTCCAGTTCGAAGGCTTCCCGTTTGAGCTGCGGCATTTCACGCTCGCACCGCTGGAATAAATTTGGCCCCGCCCTTGCCAAACGCGCGGGGCGCGTCCACCTTCGCCGCCCATGCACTTCGCCAACCTCCAGCCCGGCCTCGCCGCTCCGCTCCCGCGCCTCGACGACGAGGACGATGACGACACGCAGTCCGACGCCGCCGTAAAAAAATCTGCCGCGCCCGTCGGCGCGCTCATCCAGCGCAAGTTTCTCGCCCAGCGGAAAATTTTCCTCTGGGGCCCGGTGACCGACGAGTCCGCCAAGGACATCACCGAAAAGCTGCTGCACCTCGAGAGCACCGGCCCCGGCCAGGAGATCACGTTCTACATGAACACCCCCGGCGGCTCCATCACCGCCGGCATGGCGGTCTTCGACACGATGCGGCTCATCACCTCGCCGCTGACCATCGTCGTCACCGGCATGGCCGCCTCGATGGGCAGCATCCTCCTCTGCGCCGCGCCCAAGGGCCGCCGCTTCCTGTATCCGCACGCGCGCGTGCTCATCCACCAGCCGCTCATCACCGGCCGCATGGTCGGCCCCGCGACCGACATCAACATCCAGGCGAAGGAAATGGAAAAACTCCGCGCCGAGCTGAACGAGATCCTCGCCACAGCGTCGGGCCAGCCGATCGAAAAAATCGCCCGCGACAGCGACCGCGATTTCTACCTCAACGCGCAGGAAGCCATCGCCTATGGCCTCGCGGACAAGATTGTGGAGAAACTGTGATGCCGGAAGGGCGCAGCAAGACTGCGCCCCTACGGGAGGCGGCGGCGTCTGCAAGACAGACGCCCTACGGGGCCAGCGGGACGGCCGGCCTGACCCATGGGACAGGTGCGCCCCCAAAAAAATCAGGTTTGATTTGGTTTGATTCACTTTGATTCGGTTTGATTGGAGCGGGGCTTGCGACGGGCCGAGGCGGGGGCCACTGGCTCGGGCCCGGGCAGGCCGAATTTGGTGTGGGCGGCCTGGGCAAGGATGTTCCGGCCGGCCTCGTCATCGTTGGCCACGACCTTCTGATAGAGGCAATGCAGATGACCAAGCTCCTTGGCGGCGTCGAGCGGGGCGAGGATGGCTTCCTTTTCCGCGAGCCGTTTCTGCCGAAGAGCCTCGCGCTCAAGCGCGGGCTGGGCAAGCAACCATTCGGCCTGCTCACGGACGGAACGCTCATGGTCGCGGTCGGACCGGCGCAACCGGGCGACCTCTCGGGTGAGGCCGATCAAGTCGCTCATTCTCGGCGGTTGTTTGGACTCAAGGGTGGCGGCCAACATACTGTGGAAAAGCGTCGAGGAAAGGATGCCGGACAGCCGGTCGGTGAACGGCCCGGCGACGGCAGCGTCGAACTCCTCGCCCTGCTCGCAAAAGCCACGGATGAGAGCCAAGGACTCCTGGCGGCGCTGCCATTCCAAGAAACCGCCCTGACGCCACTCGCTGAGGTTTTGCGCGCTGATGGGCTGGCCGTGGAAGAGGGCGGCGAAAACCTGGTGGGCAGCGGGCTGGGTGTTGATCCAGTTGAGGATGGAGACACCGTCCACGCCGTCGTCGAGGCGGCGGTTGAGCTCGTCGCGCAGTTCACGGGGGAGACGGGCGATCTTGCCGTTGCGGGCGCTCATGAGAGACTCCTTTCGGTAGGGCTGAAGGCTGAAATTTTTAACCGCGAATAGACGCGAATGGACGCGAAGCCAGAAGACCGAGCGGTGATCGGCGGATGGCAGGGAGGGAGACGGAACGCCGAGGCGGGAGAGCACTGGCGGGAACGCGAGCTGACACGGCGACGCGGCGAAAGCGCAGAAGGCCGGCCCGAGAACGGGACGCGGCGGCCAGCGCGAAGGGATGATGATTTGGAATAATTCATGGCGACTGAACCCATGTGGGTGCAGACGCGGCGAGCGCAAGAAACAGATGCTGCGGGCGACGCTATTAACTGGCCTCCTAATAGCGTTTGACCGACGTCGCTTGAGAAATGGATCTTGGGGCAGGGCGCAGACGGGGGGCCGAGGAGGAAGAGTTCAGATCGGGCATACGATAGTTCCCATCCCTCGCCACGCTGAAACGCTCCCGTCCTTTCCCATTGCCATTTGGGCCAATCGCCATATTTTGGCAGCAACTACTGGGAACGTCGTTTCGCTCCACCCCATGACCTTTTGTCGCCTGCGCCTCCCCGGCTTTGCGGCACTGCTCCTTGCAGTGCTGCTTCCGCATGTGCAGGCACAACCGGTGGCCGAACCGGATTACCTGATCTACACCGATTCGCTCGTGAATGGCTGGCAAAACTTCAGCTTCAAAACGGTCACCGCCTCGGTCACCAACCCCGTCCATGGCGGTGCCAATGCGCTTAGCGTCACCACCACCGGGTCCTTCGGCGCGCTTTACGTTCATGTCGCCGGCTTCGACACCACCACCTATGGCAGCATCAGCTTTTGGATCAACGGTGGCCCGACCGGCGGCCAGCTCCTACAAGTTTTCGGTGTGCTCAAGGTCAATGGCACCGACACGCAGCAGACCTCCGTGACCTTTTCCGCCCCGGCCGCCAACACCTGGAAGCAGGTCACCATCCCGCTTTCATCCCTCGGGGTCGCCAACAAGTCCAACCTCACCGGCTTTTGGATCCAGAATCGCGTCAGCACCGTCCAACCCCTTTACTATGTGGATGACATCCGGCTGGTGGCAGCCGCAGCCCCGTCGAGCGTCAGCATCGCCGTCAACACCGCCGCCACCGTCCGTACGGCCGACGCCCGCATTTTCGGCGTCAACACCGCCATCTGGGACAGCCGGCTCAACACGACCACGACGGCGGCCCTCCTCACCGAGACGGGTCTCCGCACCCTGCGCTTCCCGGGCGGCAGCAACTCCGACAGCTACCACTGGGCGACCAACAAAAGCGATGGCAACACCTGGAGCTGGGCCACGAACTTCGACAACTTCGCCCAGCTCGCCGCCAACTCCGGCAGCACCGCCGTCTATATCACGGTCAATTACGGCTCCGGCACCCCGACCGAAGCGGCCGACTGGGTCACCTATTCCAATGTCACGAAGGGATACAATTTTCGCTATTGGGAGGTCGGCAACGAAATCTACGGCTCATGGGAAAACGACACCAACAGCGTCCCCCATGACCCCTTCACCTACGCCACCCGCTTCAAGGATTATTACAACCAGATGAAGGCGCGCGACCCCTCGATCAAGATCGGGGCCGTGGTCGAGGTCGGGGAGGATGCCTACGCCAACAACACCAGCCATCCCGCCACCAACCCGCGCACGGGCGCCGTACACAACGGCTGGACGCCGGTGATGCTAGCCACGCTGAAGTCCCTCGGCGTGACGCCCGATTTTGCCATCCACCACAAGTATCCGCCCAACCTGGGCGACGCCGGCCTGCTCCAACAGGCGGTCACCTGGGCAGCAGACACGGCCAACCTCCGGCAGCAGCTCAACGACTACCTTGGGACCGGCACCGCCGCTGCCGTTGAACTCGTCTGCACCGAGACGAACGGACCCATCACCAACAACAACGGCGTCCAGTCCCCCAGCCTCATCACGGGCCTCTACTACGCGGACAGCCTCGGCCAGGTTTTGCAGACCGAGTTCAACGGCTGCATCTGGTGGGATCTGCGCAACGGCCGCACCGCCAAGGCCCTCGATCCCACTCTCTATGCCTGGCGACCCTATAGCGACGGCAGCATGATTTTCGGGGCGGCCAATGCCACCGACCGCTACCCCGCCTTCTACGTGGCCAAGGTCACCAGTCACTTCGCCGCCGGCGGCGACACCATTGTGTCCGCCACCAGCAACTACCAGCGTCTGTCCACCTTCGCCGCCCGACGGGCCGACGGATCCGTCTCCGTGCTCGTCATCAACAAGCACGCGACCGCCACACTCACCGGCAGCATCGCCGTCGCCGGCACCGCCCTCGCCGGGCGCGCCGTGGCCTACAGCTACGGCATTCCCCAGGATGAAGCCGCCCGCACCGGGGTCGGCTCACCCGACATCAGCCAGAGCACAATCAGCGGAGTGGGGGCAGCCTTCAACCGCTCGTTTGGGCCCTATTCGGTCACCGTGCTATCGCTGAAGCCCAAGCTGGGCATCTCCACCACCGTGCTGCCAGCGGACGGCACCGCCCTCGTCGCCTATGCGCAGAATCTCACTGCCGCCGGCGGCGCGACCGGTGGCTACGGTTGGACACTCGCAGCGGGCACGCTTCCGCCTGGCGTCACCCTCAATAGCGGCGGCAGCCTCTCCGGCACGCCCACGACCGCCGGCCTTTATCAGTTCACAGCCCAAGCCGCCGATACCATCGGCAACACCGCCACCCAGGCTTTCACCATCACGATCGCCAACGTGCCCTTTGCTCTCTGGCTCTCCCAGCGGTTCACCGCGCCCCAGCAATCCGATCCGGCCGTCTCCGGCCCCGCCGCCGACCCCGATCACGACGGGATGCCCAACCTGCTGGAGTTCGCGCTCAACCGCAACCCGCTCACAGCCGGCACCCCGCCCGTCAGCGTCATCGAGCTCGACCCCACCGACCAGGAAAACTACCTCACGCTCACCTATACCCGGCGCAAACCACCCCACGACCTGACCTACCACGTCGAGATTTCAGCCGACCTGGTCATGTGGACCGAAGATCCCTCGCTCGTGCAGGAGCAGTCCGTCACCGACGATGGCAATGGTCTCACCGAAACCGTGAAGGTGCGCGCGGTCGCTCCCGTCGCCACGGCCACGCCACCACGCCAGTTCCTCCGTCTCCGAGTCACCCAACCCTGACGGCCCGACTTCTTCGCCCGGATTGTGCCCGAGTTTCCCTGCACCCTCCTTCCCGGCACTGCGATGCCATCGGCAAACCAAGGTTCACCGCCGGGGCAAAACTTTCGTGTCTTTTCCAAGTTGGGTGATCAGGCTTTGACCATGTTCCGCATCGGCCACGGCTACGACATCCACCGCACCGTCCACGGGCGCCCGCTCATTCTCGGCGGTGTGCGCTTCGAGAGCGACTTCGGGCTCGACGGCCACTCCGACGCCGACTGCCTCACCCACGCCATCTGCGATGCGCTCCTCGGCGCCGCCGGCCTGCCCGACATCGGCCATTATTTCCCCAACACCGACCCGGCTTGGAAAAACGCGGACTCCCAGCTCCTCCTCCGCCGCGTCATCGCCGAGCTGAAGTCGCGAGGCTTCGCCCCAGTCAACCTCGACGCCACCCTCATTGCCGAACGCCCGAAAATCGCCCCGCACCTCGCCGCGATGAAAGCGGCCCTCGCCGCTTCCACCGGCCTCGCGCCCGATGCCATCGGCCTCAAGGCCACGACCAACGAAGGCGTCGGCGACCTTGGCCGCGGTCTCGCGCTCGCCGCCCAGGCCGTCGCGCTGATCCGGATAATCTGACAGCACGATCCGAGCTCATCCTAAAAAACACAGTTGAAACCACGGATTGTCAGACTGTTGCTTCGCTCGGAACACAGATGGGGTGAACAGGGAATGGAGGAGTCAGGAGAGGGAGCGGCAAAAGTTGAGAGTCGAGAGCTGAGAGCTGAAAAGCTGTAAGCTGATCCCGGAGGAGGAGGCGACTGGCTGATATCGGCCTTGCGGCCTTGGCAACCAAGTTTCTTGGCTTCTGAATTTTACAGCCTGGAATTGGTCGGAGGGATCGCGGAAATCTGAGAAAGATAATCCAGAAGCCAGGAAGCCAGGAATGCAATTTCGAGCTTTCACCCGGCAGGTGACGGAATTAGGAAGAACAACGCACCAATGATATATTTCCATTATATTCTGCATCCGTGTTATTTGTGTAATCCGTGGTTAAATTGAACTGCGGCATTTAGGCCCATCTACGAAACCCATGGTCTCTCCTTCCGTCGCCGCTGTCACCGAGCACCTCGCCGCGCTCCGCGCGTGCGATCGCTGCCCGCGCATGCACAAGCCGGTCGTTGTGGGCCGGGCCGTCGCCTCGCGCATCCTGCTTGTTGGGCAGGCCCCCGGAGACAAGGAGCCCAAGCTCGGCCGCCCCTTCGCGTGGACCGCCGGCAAAACCCTCTTCAAATGGTTCCACGGCGCGCTCGGCTGGAGCGAGGACGAGGTGCGCGACCGCATCTACTTCGCCGCCGTCTGCCGCTGCTTCCCCGGCAAAAACCCGACCGGAGGAGACCGCGTGCCCGCGCCCGACGAGATCGCCAACTGCTCCAACTGGCTCGACCGCGAGTTCGCGCTGCTGCGCCCCACGCTCGTGCTCCCCGTCGGCAAACTCGCCATCGCGCAGTTCCTGCCGCCCGCTCCGCTCGTTGACACGATCGGGAAAAACTTCCCGGTCACCCGGGCCGGCCACACCGCCGACTGCATTCCCCTCCCCCACCCCAGCGGTGCGTCCCCGTGGCACCGTATGGAGCCGGGGAAAACCTTGCTGACCCGCGCGCTCAAGCTCATGGCCATGCATCCGTCAATCGCCGACCATCGCGCGGATTGACTACCGCACAGCCGCCGATTGCCGTCTGCCATAATCTATTTGGATCACAACGCCACCAATTTTGAAGATGTGTTTCCACACTAAAACTGATCAAGCAATCTCCCTCTTCCCCATGAAACCCCTCCGCCTCCTCCTTCCCGCGCTCCTGCTCGCCGCCGCCGCGTTCCTGTCCGCCTGCGTTCACGGCGCGAAATCCTCCCTCGAGCCGGGCTACGTCAGCCTGTTCAATGGCAAGGATCTCACCGGCTGGGGCTACCCAAACGGCGCGAAATTCGACGGGCTGACCGAAGTGCCGGGCGACGACCGGCGTTTCAAGGTCGTGAGCGGGCTGCTCACGGCCATCGCACGCACGCCGCAGCAGCGCCCGCTGGAGCTGCGCACGACCGCGAACTACACCGGCGATCTCATTCTCAAGCTCGAGTTTCGCGCCGGCGTGCGGGCCGACAGCGGGATTTTTGTGCGCGGGCGGCAGCTCCAGTGCCGCGACTACTCCACGATGGGCCCCTACCGAGACCTCAAGAGCTACAAACCGCAGGACTGGAACGAGGTCGTCATCACGGTGAAAGGCGGCACGGCGGTCTGCACCTGCAACGGCGAGGTGCTGGAGGCGGCGATGCCGATCCCGGCCAACGGCGGCATCGGCCTCGAGTCCGACGGCGGGATCATGGAATACCGCAACGTCCGCCTGAAACTCACGCCCTGAGTGCCACAGCGGCCGGAAAGGGGACCGGGCGAGCAAAGTTAAAATTGTCCGTGGTAGGCGGTATCTATCCACCATCGAGGATGCTTTCGGCGGGGATAGTAATGACACCCAGCTCATCAAAATCTAACCTGCTTTAGTGTGGCGTTGAGAACATCATTTTGGGCTGTTCTCAGGGAGTGCCTTGGTGCCGTCAAAGGCCGCGGCATCCCGCATGAACCAATTCAGGCCATCGGGCGAAACCAACGTCACACCCGAGGAGACGTCCACTCCCACGCCCGCGCCCAGCTCCGGAATGCTGCCGACGACCATCCATGCCGCACCGTCCCAGAGGACGGCCAGCAGATCGGCATCGGTCCCGGAATTGCGCTGTTTCCAATCAAGGCCATCAGGCGAGGTCAGGATCAGACCGGCGGTGCCCACGGCCACGTAGAGGTCGCCATTCCACCCCACGTCGCGCAGCCGTTCGGCAGCGGTGGCGGTGAACATGTTGCCGAGGGAAGGAATCGCGGCCGACATGAGCTTGACCGGTGCGGCCTTGGCCGATGCCTGCGTCACGGTAAGCGTCCGCGTAACGTTCGTGGCGGCGAGGCGGTTGGCATCCCCGGCTTGTTTGGCGGTGATCGTCGCCGTGCCTTTGCCCACGATGATCAGAGTGCTGCCGCTCACCATCGCCACGGCGGGGTTGGAACTGGTGTAGCTCACGGTCAGGTCGGAGCTGGCGGTCGCCGTCAGGGTCAAAGGCGCATTGCCAACTTGCACAGAGGGAAGCGCGGGGAAGGCAATGGTCTGCGCGGCCTTGGCGATCACGAGTGTGCCGGACTTCGAGCCGGTGTGCGTTTCCGATGAAACGGTGGCGGCGACAGTGTAGCTGCCGGCGTTCGTCGGCGGCTCGGGGTTGCCGTTGTAGGTGAGGTTCACCGTCAGGCCGGGAGGCGAGGTGCTGGCCGTGGCACTTTTCGGCGCGTTGCTGAAGGTCTGGGTGAGAGCCGAGAGCGTCACGGTGGCGACGGCCTTGGCGATCACGAGGGTGCCGCTGGCGCTGCCGATGTGGTTGGGCGCGGTCACGGTCGCGGAGACCGAGTAACTGCCGGGATTCTTCGGCGGGGTGCTCTCGCCGTTGTAGGTCACGGCGACGGCAAGACCGGCGGGCGTGGTGGTGACGGTCGCGCTGCGGGAGGCGCCGGTGAAGGTCTGCGCGAGGCCGGAGAGCGTCACGGTGGCGGCAGCCTTGTTCACCGTCAGCGTGGCCGTGCTGCTGCTCGTCGTGCCGGCGGCATTGGTCACGATGGCGCGGAAATGGTCGCCGTTCATGGCGAACGAGGTGGTGGCGACCAAAAGCGTCGCCGTGGTCGCGCCCGTGATACCGGCGGCGTTGGTCAGGGTGGCGAAGGTCTCGCTGCCAGCGGGAGCACGCTGCCATTGGAAGGTGAACGGGGTGGTGCCGCTCGCCGACACCGTGAAGCCGGCAGTCTGGCCGGCGGTCACGGTCTTGTTCGCGGGCGCGGTGGTGATGGCGGGTGCCTGCAACACGGTGAGAGTTCGTGTGACGGCCGTCGCGGCGAGGCGGTTGGCATCGCCGGCCTGTGTCGCCGAGATGGTCGCAGTGCCTTTGCCCACGATGATCAGAGTGCTCCCGGTCACCGTCGCCACGGCGGGGTTGGAGCTGGCGTAGCTCACCGGCAGGCCGGAGCTGGCGCTCGCCGTCAGCGTCAACGGCTCGTCGCCGACTTTCACGGCGGGCACGGCGGGGAATGCGGCGAAGGTAATCGTCTGCGCGGCCTTGGTGATGACGAGCGTGCCGGACTTCGAACCGGTGCGGTCACTGCTAACGATGGTTGCGACCACCGTGTAGGTGCCGACCGCCGACGGCGGCTCGGGGCTTCCGTTGTAGCTGAAACTGACGGTGAGCAGAGTCGGCGAGGTGGTGGCCGTCGCACTTTTTAGCCCGCCGCTAAAAGTCTGTGTCAAGCCGGACAGGGTGAGAGTGGCGGCGGCCTTGGTAACGGTGAGCACCGCGGTGTCGCTCGTGACGGCACCCGCGCCGTTGAACACGAACGCACGGAAACGGTCGCCGCTCATGGCGGTGCTGGTGCTCGCGACCGAAAGCGTAGCGGTGGTCGCGCCCGTGATGCCTGCACCATTCGTGAGCGTGGAGAACACCACGCTGCCGGCCGGGGCGTGCTGCCACGCAAACGTGAGAGGCCCGAGGCCGGCCGCCGTCACCGCAAACACCACCGTCTGACCGGAAGTCACGGTCTTGCTCACAGGAGAGGCGGAGATGACCGGCGCGGTGCGCACCGTCAGCATGGCGGCAGAGCTGGTCACGATGGAGCCGACTCCATTGCCCACCAGCACGCGAAAGCGGTCGCCGTTCATCTCCGCCGTCGTGCCAATGACCAACAGCGTGGCCGAACTCACACCGGCGAAAGTCTCGCTTTCAATCAGGTTCGAAAACGTCGCGCTCCCATTGGTTGCCCGCTGCCACTGGAACAAGGGCGATGGCGTGCCCGTGACGGCAACCGTAAAAATTGCGCTGTTCCGCACATTCACCAATGTCGCCACGGGTGAGGCGGTGATTTTCGGCGCCAGATTCACCGTGAGGGTAGCCGCCTGGCTCGGCTTGGCGGCGGCGGCGTTGGTCACAATACAACGATATTGATTGCCGCCAAAATCGCCTGCCCCTGCCTTGGTGGTGATGCTTAAGGTGGCCGTGGTGACTCCAGCCGCGCCGTTCGTATTGGTGAGATTGCCGAAGGTTGCCCCACCATCGGTCGAAACCTGCCATTGGTGGGTGAGCGGGCCGGTACCGGTGGCTGACACACTGAATGTCGCCACTTGACCCGCCACCACTGTTTTGTCAGCGGGCATCAGGGCGAAGCCGGGCGCCACGGGCTCAGACAAAAGCGCATAGGCGATGAAATTTGCCGAAAGCTTGCTTCCGGGAAAAGCGCCGGCCGTCACTTGGGATGTTCCTGAATTCGTCCCGGTAAAGCTGGCGGTCAAGGTGAGCGCACCCAGCTGTTCGTCCACAAGATTGATCCTTCCGGTCGTCGCCCCGGTCTTGGTGTAGGAATAGGTTCCCGAGCCGGAACTGCCACTCACGGTTGAAACGATTCCCAGTGAAGCAAATGCATTGTCAGTCGCGGAAAGATCCAACAACCCAATCCCGCTGCTGCTGAATGGCGTGGTGCCATTGGTGATGTTTAGACGGAAAATCAGCCCGCCGACGGCAGCGGGCGATTGCACCGAGGTTTGTCCGGAGAGGGCAGAAAAAACGAATGATCCGGTTTGGCTGCTGCCTGCAGACGAGGGGCTGGTGATACTGAAGGTTCCCGAACTGGGCGTTGAAAATGTCCCGGTTATCACGGTGCTGAGCGTCCCGCTGCCGTTTGTTTCCAACAAGCTGATCAAGGCTGTATTCGTCGCCGTCTTGGTGTAGCCAAAGGTTCCAAAACTTGGTTCACCATCGCCCTCCGGGATCGCAACGTAGGTGCTGCCCGACGTGGCTGGCAGCAGCAAAGACGATCCGCTGTTGGCAAAAATGCCGGAACCGCCCAACACGACGAGGTGAAAGGTGCCGCCACCGATGGACGTCGGCGCCTGCCCCGAAGGTTGCGGCACCGCAGGGGGACCAACGGCATTGACTGCAAAACTAGACGTGAATTGCGCGCCATCAAGATCCGTGGCGGAAACCGTGACCGTGACGGGCCCGTTGGCGCCGGCCAGGGGCGTGAGCTGGAGCATGCTGCCACTGAGGCTGACCGTCAGGAGCCCGGTGTTCGACGAGGTGGCGGTGAACGTCAGCGTCGGGATGATCGCCACCGAAGTCTCGACGATGGTGGCAAGCGTGAACGAACCCGTTGAAAGGGGCAAATCGGTAAACGGAGTATTGGGGTTACTAGGGTCGAAATTAAAGGTGGGCATGCCGGCAACGAGATCGGCCACCGCCATACCGTTGCCGACGACGCGGCCAAAAGCGGTGAAGCCGCCGTTCTGGTTGTCGAGGTTGGACGCATTGTCCGCCAAATTGATGAACCATTGGCTGGTGGCGCTGTTGGCATCGGTGCCGATTTTGGCCATCGCAATGGTGCCGCGAAGATTCGACACCCCCGGCTCGTTCAGCACCGGAGTGAAGGTCGGTACCGCTTGGAGCGTTCCATCGTGCACCCTGAATCCACCGCCTTGGATGATGAATCCCGGGACGGAGCGATGGATGAAACTGCCCGCAAAATGACCGGCGTTGATATAACGGAGAAAATTGGCGACCGTGAGCGGCGTGTGCGCTACGTCGAGCGCCACATCAATCGTGCCAGTGCCGAGCGTGCCACGCCGCACGGTAATGCGCACGGCCGGACCGGGCGCATCAGGGTCGGTGATAAAATTGGCGAGATCGAAACTCTGGCTCACACCCGTCAAGTTCCGTTCGGGCAACACCTGCGACAGCGCGGGCGGGAGGTTGGCTGCAAGCGAAGCACCCGCCAGGCCGAGGCCAAGCACGAGGAGCATGAGAAACCGGAATGCCATGAGGGTGGGGAGAACGGGGAATCTATTGCAAATTGCCTGCGTGGCAAGTGAAACCCGTCCGAGCACACTTGTGTCTGTGACCGCAGCGACTGTTCGGCCGGCCAGACAGGCGAAATCGGCCTTCCGGCTCAAGGCCCCGGATCGGAATCGGGCGCGAGCAGCAGGCCGGACCACATCGGGTCAACCGCCAGGATCACGCGCAGGAGCAATTTGCCATCATCCGGGATGCTGACAGCCGCCGCATAACGGGCGGTTGCGATATCGTCGTCAGCCAGCGCCGTGATAGCCGAGGCCGGAAGTTCGCTCCATTCGGTCCCATCGGCCGAGGATTGGACCACGAGGCCGAGGCCGAGCGCGGCAAGCACACGGTCCTGACGGAATTGCAACGTGAGGTAGGCGGCACCATCGGCATTCACCACCGTCGTCACCGGCAGCAGGGCGGAGGGCGAGGAGTCATCGAGATTCATCACCGCCGCAAGCACTGGCGGCAGGCTGGCCGGTGTCGGCGGCGGCACGGACAGGCCCAAGTTCAGCGCACTCACCCACGCAACCGTACCATCGGCGCTGACGGTGAACTCACTGAGATGTTTTCCCAGCTGATAGGATCGGTCGCCGGCAGCGGACCCACGGGAGCCACCGGTACCGCCGTCCAGCTCTTTTCCGGCGGAAAGCTTGGGGCCGGCGGAAAGCGTGGCCGAAGTCCCTGCCGCGCCCGCCGTCGGCAGGCTGCCCGCCGTGCTCCGGGCGATATTCAGCACAATGGAGCCCGTCGCCCCGCGAAAACCGTCCACCGCGATCTGATAGGTGGTGCCCGCCGTGGCATTGATCGTGACCTGACTGGTGCGCAGACCAAATGAGATGTCATCGTTGGCTGCAACGAAGGAGAGACTGCCGAGACTGGAGCCGGCATAAACCGCAAGCACCGTGTCGAAATTGCTGCCGATGGTGGAAACGGTGAACGGGCCGCTGATCGAGGCCGTCCAGGTCCACCACACGGATCTGCCGCCGCCCTCGAAGGGCCCCTCGGCGTTAAAAACATGATCCGGCTCGTTGGCTTCAAAAGTGGCCGACGCATTGGTGCCGGTCGTGCTGACCGTGGAACCGCTTAGACGGATGCGGCCGGCAAAGTTGTCGTTGGCCGGAGGGGGCGGAACCAACTGGAGCCCAAGCGAGATGTTGCCAAAAGAGGTCCCGCCACCCTGGCTGCGGAGGCCGTCCACGGCGATCTGGTAGGTCGTTCCGGCGGTGACGGGGAAAACCACCCGGCTGGTCAAGGCGAACAGTTGGCCAGGGTCGTCATCGTTGCTGGCGACCGCCGTCAGATGGCCGACCGTGCCGCCGGTATAGACCGCCAAGGTCGTGTCAAAGCTGCTGCCCGCCGTCGAAAGGGTGACCGTCCCGCCGGAGGGAGCCGTCCACGTCCACCAGACCGAACGGCCGCCAGAGACATTCGCATGGTTGGGCTCACCGGTTTCGCTGGTGGCGCCGGCATTGGCGCCGGTGGTGTTGAGCGCGGTGCCGGTAAGACGGATGCGATCGGAGAAATTGTCGTTGGCCGGGCCGCCCAAGCTGAGGCTGAGCGAGATGGTGCCGTCGGCCTTGTGGAAGCCGTCCACCGCAATCCAATAAGTCGTGCCGGGAATAACCGGGATGCTGATCCGGCTGGTCACTGCGCTGCCATTGTCGTCGTTGCTCGCGACCTCGTTCAGCTGGTCAACCGTCAGGCCGGTATAGAGACCGAGCAACGTATCGAAGCTGCTGCCCGCCGTCGAAACGGTCAGAATGCCGTTGTCCGGTGCCGTCCACTGCCACCACACCGAGCGTCCGCCGCGCTCGCCGGCATGGTCGGGCTCGCCAACCTCCGATGTCCCCGCGACGTTGCTGCCCGTGGTGGTGACCGTCCTTCCGTTGAGGATGATGCTTTGGGCCAGGTTGTCATTCACCGGGCCGGGATTGCCCGGTATCAAGGCCAGCGCCAGCCGGACGCTGCCACTGGCACCCAAGAAGCCGTCCACAGCAAACTGATAGGTGCTGCCCGCCGTCGCACCAAACCTCACCTGACTGCTGAAGGTTGCGGCCGAGCTGTCGTCGTTGTCGTCCACCGGCACCAGCGTGCCAACGTTCGTGCCGGTGTAGACCCCGAGCAACGTGTCGAAACTGCTGCCGGCCGTGCTCAGCGTGACGATGCCGCTGGCCGGCGCGGTCCACGTCCACCAAACTGACCGGCCGCCGGTGCCACCGGCGTGCTTGGGCTCGCCGGGCTCCTTGGTGGCAAACGTGCTGCTGCCCGCAACCGTGGCCACGGTGCCGATGAGGGGGATGCGACCGGAAAAATTGTCGTTCGACGGACGCGGCACGGTCACCGTGAGCAAGGCCGGCTCGCTGAAGGCGACGCCGGCGACATTGGTCGCGGAACAGCGGTAGCGGAAGCCATCGAGAGTCGCGACGGTCTTGATGCTCAGAGTGACGGTCGTGGCCCCGGCATGAACCGCATCATCATCCACATCGCTGAAAGTCCCGCCACCATCGAGCGAGACCTGCCAGCGCAGTACGGGGGCGGGCAGCCCGGTCGCGGTGACGCTGAGGGTGACCGTCTGGCCGGCGATGACGTTTTTCGCCAACGGCTGGCGGGTGAAGACCGGGGCCACCGCCGCCGGCTCCACCGTCAACACCTGCGGCACGTCGGCAGCGGCGCGATAATTGCCGTTGCCCGCCTGCTTCGCCGTGATGGTCGTGGTGCCTTTGCCCACGACGGTGAGCGTGTCGCCGCTCACAGTGGCAACGGCGCGATTGGAACTCGCATAGGCCACGGACAGGCCGGAGCTGGCACTGCCCGTGAGCGTGAAAACAGGAGTCCCCGCGCGCACCTTGGGCAAGGCCCCAAACGTGATCGTTTGCGCGGCCTTGCTGATGACGAGTGTGCCCGTCTTGATGCCGGTGTAAGGTGCCAGCGCCGTGGCCACGACGTCATAGCTGCCCGCATCAGTCGGTGCCGTGGCCAAACCATTGTAGGTGACTTTATACCCAACATTGGCCGGCGACGTCAGCACGGTCACGGCCCGTGCCGTGCCGGTGTAGGTCATGGCCAGGCCGGCAAAGGTGAGCGTGGCCTTGTTGTTGGCCGTGGCCAGGGCGGAAATGGGCAGCGTCGTCGCCCCGACGTTGGCGTTCGAAACAAAGCTGATCACTCCGCCGAAGCTGCCTGCGGCATTTGGGGCAAAGGTGACCACCACCTTCTGCGAAGCACCCGGCGCAAGGGTGAACGCCATCACGTCGGCCTTGAACGGGCCGGACGGAAAGGTGATCCGCGTGACCGTGAGCAAGGCGTTGCCGGTGTTGCTGACGGTCAGCGTGGCCGTTTTGATCGTGCCGACCGGCATGCTGCCGAAGGCGAGGCTGCCCGCAAAGCCAAGCTGGCGAGCATTGACCAAAACCTTCATGCCGCCATCCGGCACGCTGAAGTCGCTGTCGCCCGCCAGACCCTTCGACCTCACCCAATAAAAATACTGCGTGCCGACCGTGCCCGTCGTATCCGTGAAGGTGGTCGCGGTGAGCGGCGTACCGTTCAGCTTGACCGCAACGGAGGTGCTGTTGGAGGTGGCCCGGTAAACATCGTAGCCTGTCGCGTCGGTCGCGGCCGACCAGGTCACAATCACGCGGTCGGCGAGCGTGTCGGTCGCGCTCACGCTGCCGGGCGTCGGTGCCGGTGGCGGCACGACCGTGCCCCTGACGGCATAGGAGCCGATGCTGCCATAATTCGTGTAGCCGGTCTGAAATGGGTCGCCTTCGCCCACACCGGTGATACGAAGATAATAGATGCCAGCCGCAAGGCTCGCCGTGATCTGGGGATAGAGCGAGGCAGCGGGGTCCGACTGGGCCACCGGCACGTCCTGGGCGTTGATAAGCCGCAGGGCGGCGTCGAGATTTGGCACTCCGCCGGGTTGCGTATCCAACGTAAACGAGACCGTGCCTCCACCGGTGGCGAACGCGAAACGATCTGCGTCGCCGGTGCGCGCAATCAATCCCGTCGCGGACAACGTGGCGGTGCCATTGCCGGTCATGACGACGGCGGTGGCATTCGAGTCGCCCGCCTCGTCCACGACATAGGCGACATGGTTGCCCACACTCGTTATGATGGCGAGGTCATCCTCCTGATTGTTGGCGACCAAACCGGAGCTGTCACCATAATCGCCTTTGCTCCACTGGATGAGATTGATGTTCAGGTCCGCCGAGCCCATGATGGGAGCCCAGCTGGTCGCGCCAAAGCCGTGGCCCTCAAAGTATTCGTCCACCGGCACCCCGCCCCGGGTTTCAAGCCCGTCGTGCGAAAGCCCGAGGGTATGGCCAACTTCGTGCGAAACTGCATCCGCAATGAATCTGGCTGTCCCTCCCAAGCGGTTGGCAAAGACCCAGCACGGCACGGTGCTGCTAAAAAACTGCCCGGCATCGGCCCACGAACCGACATAGCCCACCCCGCCGGCATCACCATACCAGGTGCTGGTACGCGTGATGATGCACCGCATGCGCCGGCCGGCCGGCGTGCGCGTGTAGTGGCTGAGATCCGTCGTCACATCTACGTTAAATGGCAAAAAATCCTCCCGCACCATCTGCCACACCGCCGTCATCTGCGCCGATGTCAGGCCGCTGACCGAGGCCACGATCGTGCGCCCGTTATTCCAGTCGGGATCCGTCACGGTCTCACCGTCAAAATCCAGGTAAATCACGGTCCCCGCCGTCGGCCGGCTGCTGAGCACCGGTGCTGCGATCGCCATCGCCACCCCCCCTCCTGTCGTCGCGGCGACATTGGCCGGCAGGGTGGCCATGGGCAGGCAAAGCACCGCCTCACGCGGTTTTTCGACCAGATACACGCGACCATCAGTACCACCCTGGATGAGGTAGGCCGTATCTCCGTCCGCTGGCAAAATCACCCCGCTGACCCCGGCCGGACCGGCCTTCAGGCTGAAGGAACCCTCGGCCTTCCCCGGCAACGCTCCGCCGACCATGACCAGCCCCGAGGCCTCCCGTTCTGCCAAATTTACCACGCCCGTGACTGCGGCCCCATCAAACAACGCCAGCCGGATGCGGTCGCCCGCGCGCAATCCCGCCAGCCGGGCCGCATCCAGGCCCGTCAACGGCGCGAACCGCCGCGCCGCCTCCGCCTTGGACGGCACATCGTAGCGGGGCGCAAGCGGCGACGGCGCGTTTGACGGCAGCGCGGCGCCGAGCTGGTAAACTTCTGGCACCGATCCCGCCTTGATCGTGGCTTTGGCACCGGCCCCGGTCTCATCATTCCCGGCGGAAGAAACCACAGCCAGATCACGGTCATTGCCAACCCTTCGTTTGCTCGCCGTCCCCGGAGCTTCTTCGTCAAGACCCAAGAGGCGAAACAACGCAATCAAACCCAAGGCCATCAACGTCACCATCAGGCCGAGCGGCTTCCGCCGATGGGGGGTATGAGGTGACATGCATTACATATCCTGAAAAATCATGCTCAGGACAAGTCGAAAGCAACTTGCACGAAGCCTCCGATCATCAAATGTTCCAAGCATAACTCGGTCATTTGAGCGGAATCCCCCGCGAAAGCGCCTGTTATCCACCTTACCGCTGCGGATAGACGAGCACGCGATCATGGACGAGCAGGATCAGGTCGTTCTTGCCATCGCCGGTCACATCGGCGACGACCGTTTCGCGCGGCTGCTGCGCCGATCCTTTCTTACCTTGGTAATGTTGATCGGATTCGAAAACCTTGAAGTGCAGCTGGCTCACCCACGCCTTCGTCGTCGGGTCGCGGACGAGGATCTCGACCATGTTTTCCTCGGGATCAACCGCCACCAGTTCGGACTGACCGTCGCCAGTGAGATCGCCCGCAGTGACGTCTCCGTAGTCCACGACCGGCAGGTCGGTCGTGTAGGTTTCCGTCGAGCGGACAGTAAGGTCTCCTCGGCCGGGCGGCAGCCACCAGAAGCGGTTTTTGCCGAAAAGAAACAGCTCCGCCGCACCGCCCCGCGCCGGCACGCGCACCGCTGCGCCTACGGCGTCAATTTTCCCGGCGGGCGTGACCTCGACGATCTCATAGACCTTGTCCTTGCCCGCACGCAGACGGTGAAACTGCTCGCCCTTGCGGTCGTAGAGCAGTACCTCGGGCAGCATCCCCTTGGTCGCGGCCGGCAGCACAAACGCAGCGGTGATTTCCGCCGTGGAATCGCGCGCGCTGATCTGGTCCACGACGGTGAGCGCGCCCTTGGCATCAAGCCTCAGCGCGCGGGTGAACGCGCCCGTGCTCACCAGCAGCTCGGCCTTGCCGTCGCCGTCGATATCACCCATGCTCACCGCGCCGGCCTCGAGGTCGTCCACGAGGCTTTTGCGGAAGGCGGGCTCGGTGGAGACGTCGGCGAACTTTCCATCGGCCGACTGCACGAAGAGCCGCATCGTGTCCAGCGGCGTGAACACGGCCAGGTCGAGCCGTCCGTCCTGATTTGCGTCCACCAGCTTGAGGCCGTGCGGATCGGTCTTGAGTCCGGGCAGGTCGAGCGTGCGGATAACCTTGGCCGTGCCGTCGCGCTGGCGTTGGAGGATGCTGAGGGTGCGGGCGCCTCTGTCCTCTGTCAGCACGACCACACTCGTCTGGCCCTTGCCATCGAGGTCGCCGGCGACAACCGCGAGCGGACGGCCCGCGACGGGCAGCGGTTGCGGATAACCGAGGCGGCCGTCGGCGTTAAGGGTGGAAACCCCGAGCACCTGCTCCTTCGCGCTGGCAATGAAAAGCGAGGCCCGTCCCGGCTCATCCCATTCGGCGGCGGCGAGGCCGCGGGCGTCAGCGAGCGAGGGGAATTTTTTCGGCGAGGTGAAACCGCCGTCGGCCTGCCGAAAATAGACAAATACCTGCGCGCCATCCGGGTCGCCCATCGCCACGTCTTCGCGTCCGTCACCGTTGAAATCGCCAAAGGCATAGACCGCATTTTTCACGGGAGCGGGTGGGGTAAAGACACGGGGGCGCGGCACGGGGCCGGATTTTTTGTCGTCCGGCTGATCCAGCGTGAAAAACTCGAGCTGTCCGGTCGGGTTGGCGGCAAACACAAACGTAGGGACACCTTTCCCGCCGGCCGCCGGCAGGGTTTGCAGCGTGCTGCGCCCCGGCTTGATCGCCAACGCCAGCTCGGGGCCGAACTGGTGCGCGGCGTTTTGCAGGCGCAGGCGCAGAGCGTCGCGGCTGCCGCCGGCGAGGCAAATGAGGTCCGGCAGGCCGTCGCCGTTCACGTCGCGGACCTCGAGGCCGTAACAATTTTCGTCGGCGAGCGCGAGGCGCTCGGGGGGCGCCAGCGCGCCGTCGGCTTGCTGCCGAAAAATGGCGATTTCACGCAGGCCGAGCATCACGAGGTCGGGCCGGCCGTCGCCGTCGAGATCGGAGACATGCAGGGTGCCAAGGGTGCGCGCGGCGAGGGGAGCCTCGGGGATCTTTTTCTCCTGCCAGCTGCCGTCGGCCTGCTGGTAACGGAGCGTGAGCGCCTGCGTATCTCCCGTATAAATGAGATCAGGCCGGCCATCGCCGTTGAGGTCGGCGACGGCGAGGTCAATCATGGTGATGCCGGTGGTCACGCTCACACGACGGAAGCGGGCATCCTCCAGGACCGGCTCCCAGCGGTTGGCGCGCACCGGCCGGGCCGGGTCGGGCGCTGCCCCGGGCTTGATCTCGTAGAGCAGCTCGATGGCCGCGTGATCGTTGTTGATCAGGGCGAGGTCGGTGCGGCCGTCGCCATCGAGGTCGGCAGGCGTGAGCGCCCGGATATTCCAGTCGAGCTTGGTGATTTCCGGGCCGGCCAGAATGACCTCAGGCGCGGCGGCGCGGAGCGCATTCGCCGGACCCGCCGCGAGCACCGCGGCCGCCAGTGCGGTAAAAATAAGGGCGCGGCTCATGGCTGCGGGTTGGCCATGCGACTCACGCCGAAGAGCCCTTTCGCATCCCTCAACAGATAACCCGAGCTCAGGCTCCAATAGCGGGAGATGCGTGCAAAGTCGGGCTTGGCCGTGGCGTCCACAAACTGAAACTGGGACGGCATCGGCAGATTGCCGAGCATGCCGAGCAGGCTGGTGATGACGATGCGCGTGTCCTCCGCCTGCACCGATTGCGCCGCGCCGGGCACACCCATCAATGCGGTGCGGACATCCGGCCGCTCCCAGAAGGAAGGCCGTCTTTCCTTCATGCCCTGCAGGGCGGCCTCGACCATGGCGGCCGAGCCGAGGCCCAAGAACAACGTGCGGTTCGCGATAGCGTAGGTAAAACCGCGCCCCGCAGGAGCGCCGGGCTGTGCCGGCGGGTTGAAGGTGTAAACCACCTGCCCAAGGTAATCGCGCTTGGTGAACATTTGGTCCGCCGCATCCCCAAGGGCGGCGCGCTTCACGCTCTCAATGGCCTTGGCAAACGCCTCAGGATTTTCGAGCGAAACGGCAAAGAGCTGGTCAAACTTGTCGAGCGCCGGCGGCTGGTCGGGATTGGCGTCGGCGGGCAGCGCGACGGCGGACAGGAGGTCGGAGCCGAGGCTGCCGACAAGGTCGCGCTTGATGTCCACGCCCAGCTGCGCGCCGGTGCTCTTGATCTCGCCCTGCACCTGCGCAGCCAGCTGCGGACTGATGGCCTCGACCATCTCTTCCAGCGCCGCATAGAGGGCCCGCAAATCCAGCCTGACACTGGACACGCTGACCCATTTGGCGGACATCCAGTCCGGCCGCACGGCTGTGCCTGCATCGAAGGCCAGGAGCTTGACCAGGCCACGCACCTCGCTCCAGCCAAGACCGCCGCTGACCGTCGTCTCCTTCGCGCCAAAGTTGACCGCATAATAAGACTCACGCAGCACATCAAGGCCGAGACCTTTCAGCAGGCCTTCCGCCGTAAAGGGCGGACCGCCGGCCGCGCCCGCGGGGGGCAGCGCCTTTTCGGCCACGGCGAGCAAGGAGGGATAGATCGCCGCAAAATTTCCGTAGCCGACCAGCTGGATCTCACCCATGCGCCTCTGGGCGCGGAGAAAGGCCTCGCTGCGGCCGAGGCCGTTGGACAGGCCGCCCTTTTTGATCGCATCAATCGCGGCGCACACGCGCTCATAACTGGGGCTGAGCAGCCAGATGCCCTGGCACATGGCCGAAACGTCCGGCACGACCGGTTCGCCGGTCTTGGACGCGGGCGGCGTGCTGGTGTGGACGAGCACGCCGGCATAGTTCGTGGTCTCAACGCGCAGGCTGGTGTTCTTGAGCGCGGCGTCGGCCGCGAGCTTCTCCACGGCGGCGGCATTGTCGCCAAATTCCACGGCCAGCAGGACGGGCGGAATCTTGCCGGCGGAGACATCGGTGATGATGGACGCCGGCAATGCGATGATCGCGCCGCCCTTCGCCAGGGCGAGCAGTTCGCGGACGGTCTTGCCGGTCGCGGCCCTGGCCTGCACGTCCCACTGGTCAATTTTCATCTGCTGGCGCAGCGGGCCGAAAAACTTCATCATCTGCTCGTCGCTCCACGTCTTGGCAAACGAACTGGCGTCCCACCCTTTGACCAGCGAGGGGGCGCTGGTCACGATGAGGGCGAGTGCGGTCTGGTCGTCCACCAAATCGGTGAGCGGCGGGTTGGCCGGGGTGGCGGCGCGACCCGGCGCGGCCAGCAAGAGCAGGCCGACCGCGGACAGAAATAGAAGCGAAGCGCGGAGTTTCATGAGTAAATTGCCGGGAAAATCACGGGGAGGGTCGGGGACGGACGGCGGCCTCGGCGGCGGCCGCCGTTGGGCGCGGCGGCGAAAGATAGTGAAAGCCGGCGTTGGGATTGCGCGGATCAAAGGCGAACGCGTCGCGGTTGCGAAGAAAGCTTTTCAGCGCCTCCGCCGGGATGGCGAAATTGAGCCCCTCGACGCCGACCTGCATCGCCTTCATGTTGTTCACGCCCACGACCTCGCCGCGCAAGTTGAAGAGCGGGCCGCCGGAGTTGCCGGGGTTGATCTGCGTCGTGGTCTGAATGTAGAGCTGGCCGTCGAGAGGGCGGTTGCGCGAGCTGATGATGCCCTGCGACACCGTGCGGTCGAGGCCCAGCGGGCTGCCGATGGCGAAGACCGTCTGTCCGTCCACGATGCCGCCGCCGCTGTCCAGCGGCACCGTTGGAAACACGGTGGAGCCGGTGTCCTCGATCTTGAGCAGCGCGAGGTCGAGCCGCGAATCGAGCGCGACGATGCGGACCTTGGTGAACTGGACTTTTTCCAGCTCGGTCGTCCCCCGACGAAACTGGGTGACCGTGAGGTCGTAGGCACCTGCGACGACATGCTCATTGGTGATGATATAGCCCGAGCCGTGGATGAAAAAGCCCGAACCAAGCCCCGTGGGCGTGCGGACTTGCACCACCGCCTCGGCCACGCGCGCAACGTTCTCCTTCATCGGCAGCACGGCGGGGTTGGCCACCACGCGGTAGAGGTTGTCGTCCCCCTCGCCGCCAGCGGCGGGAACGTCGGCACCGGACGCCTCGGCCGTGACTTTTTCAATCTCGTCGCGCGGCACCGTGACCACCGTGAAGCCGAGATCCACCACGACGCGGTCGGCCTTCTCCGCGAGAATGTCGCCGCGCAGACTGGAGCCATTTTTCAGCTGCACCGTGCTGAGGGCAAGGGCCGGCACGGCTGCAAGCGCTCCGGCGAGGGAAAGGCACTGCCAAGACCGGATGGAGCGGGCGAGGAGATGGGTGCCAATGTTCATACCAGAAATGCATGGCCATCATTCAGCTTTAATCCCAAGCGCAAAGCCCATAATTTCAGGTGTCGGTCCAAGCCTCCGACCGCGAGGTCAGGGGCATCCGATTTTCACGGAGCCAAGCAAAGAATGGGCACATCCTGCCTAGTCAGGCCGCATCGTGATAGTCAGTTTTCCCCAGTCGCATTTGATCGCTGCACCCAGCTTTTAGCAAATATGCAGCCATGATTAGCTCGCGTTTGTTCCGAAGTCTGGCCATGCCTAAACGCACTGTTCGCACTTGGGCAAACTGATATCATCCATCATAAATAAGTTATCCATGAAAACCTACCCCAAAATCAGCAAGGGCTTCACCCTTGTAGAAATCATGATTGTTGTCGTCATCATCGGCCTCCTGGCTGCCATGGCTGTTCCGGCGTTCAACAAAGTCCGTAATACCTCCCAGGACAAGACGGTCACCAACAATCTGCGCCAGATCATGCAGAATCAGCCCCCGCGCTCCGCGCGGTGAGGTTTGTTTCGACCAATGAATCCCACGGTTTTAGGAAAGAAATCGTCAAGGTTTGGGCGCGCAAGCCAGCGCGAAACTCACGTATCGCGCAACGAGCGTCACCGCTCGGATCGAGCCGAAGACAACCTAAACACCGGGGGCATCACGCCCCATTTTTTTGAGGATGCGCCAGCACTGGCGCACGGTGAGCCTCACGGCTAATGACCGTTCGATGAAGTCGGCGAGCAATGGCCCCGTCACCGGCTGGGACTGCGCCCGACGCTCGCCGACGAACCGAGCGAGCTTTCCAGCTTGTGCCGCGCTCAGCGTGGACGGACGGCCCGACCGCTGTTCCTCCCGCAGGCCGCCAAGGCCATGCGCGCGGAACCGCACCGCCCACTTGGTGACGGCGCTGGGCGAGTCCCCGTAAATGCGTGCAACGGCGCTGGCGGAAAGCTGCCCGGTTGCCACCAGCACCGCGCAATGGAGGCGGTGCAAAAACCGCTCCATTTCTGTTTCGCCGCGCAACCGCTTCCGCGCGGCGGCGACGCTTGGTTGTGGTGATTTTTTCTCCATTTTGTGCTAGTATTTAGTTATGTCACATGATATCTCTCCGTCCATGAAAAAATACTTCCTCTACTGCCGCAAGTCCACCGAGGACGAAGACCGCCAGATGCTTTCGATTGAGGCGCAGCTTTCCGAGCTGAACGCCATCGCGGGCCGGGACGGGCTGGCCGTCGTCGAGACGTTCACCGAGAGCAAGAGCGCCAAGGAACCGGGCCGGCCAATCTTCAATGAAATGCTCCGCCGCATTGAGCGGGGCGACGCCCACGCCATCTTATCATGGAAGCTTGACCGCCTCGCCCGCAATTTTGACGACGGCGGCAAGATTATCGGCCTGCTTCAGCGGGGCGTGATTCAGGAAATCCGCACCTTTGAGAAAAGCTATCTGCCGTCCGACAACGTGCTCATGATCGCGGTCGAGCTTGGCATGGCGAACCAGTATGTCCGCGACCTCTCGGTGAACATCCGCCGTGGCATCCGCGAGAAAGTCCGGCGCGGCATCTATTCCGGCAAGGCTCCCATCGGATATTTTAATGAGCCTCGCCTGAGAACCATTGAGCCGCATCCGAAGGACTTTCCGAAAATGAAGCGGGTCATGGAGCGTTTCGCCACCGGCCAATACTCCCTGACCGCCATCCAAAAGGAGATGAAGGCGGCGGGCTTGGTCGGAAGGCTCAGCGGCAAGCCGCTCGCCTTGTCTTCCATCGGCTACCTGCTCGCCAACCCCTTTTTCTACGGGGTGTTTATGCACAAGGGCGAGATGCACCAAGGGGCGCATGTGCCGATGATTTCCAAGGCAACTTTTGACGCCATCCAAAAGGCCCGCATCGCCGTTGGGAAGCCCCGCAAGCGGCGTGGAGAGAAAGGATTTCCCTTCCTCAATTTTGCCACTTGCGCGGCTTGCGGCTTCGCCATCACCGGCGAGCGCCACGTCAAAAAGAGCGGCCTGTCCTTCTCCTATTACCGCTGCACGCACAAGAACCGACATCAGCCGTGCAACAGCCGCAGTTTCATCCGTGACACCGCGTTTGCCCAAGAAGTGAGCC
The DNA here is from genome assembly GCA_947475065.1 of Opitutia bacterium. GTDB lineage: Bacteria > Verrucomicrobiota > Verrucomicrobiia > Opitutales > Opitutaceae > CAIYUN01. The sequence continues at coordinate 158,275 of CANJLB010000001.1, forward strand.
GCAATGCGGCGCTTGCGGTGTTGCCGGACGAATGGGCCGAGCGGTTTCTTGCCAAGGTCGAGACATGGGAGGCCGAAGGCTCCACCGGCAGGCAGGAGCAGATTGAGCGGCTGACCGCCCAACTGGACGCCGTGAAGGCGAAGATTGACCGCCTGAACACGGCTTTTGCCGACGGCTCCCTCGACCTCGCGGAGTTCCGCGAGATGAAGAACCCGCTCATCCCCCAAAAGACCGACTTGGAGGCCAAGATCGTCATTTTGGAGAAGGCCAAGACCGCACGGCTCGAACCGCTACGGAATTGGATAAACGAGGCCAGACAAGCGGGAAACACGGTCGAACGAGGCGACGAGTTAGAAATGAAGTCATTTCTCAAAAACGTCGGCTCGAACCGGGTTTTGCGCGCCCAAACCTTGACGATTTCTTTCCTAAAACCGTGGGATTCATTGGTCGAAACAAACCTCACCGCGCGGAGCGCGGGGGCTGATTCTGACCTAACTCGCAGATGGTGGACCTTACAGGACTCGAACCTGTGACCTTTTCCATGTCAAGGAAACGCTCTAACCAACTGAGCTAAAGGTCCGAAAAATCTGCGGGGAGTCAGTAACGCCGCCGGGCGGCCTCGGCGCAAGAAAAAATCTCGGCAGGCGTCTGGAAAAGGCAGGGTGTGACCGCTGGTCGCGCCGTCTGGAGGCTGTTGGCCACAGGGAAGGCGCGGCGGGCCCAGCGGGCCCGCCCTACCATCGGAGGCTTTCAGCCGCCGTCGTGAAATTTCGTCGCCGCCTCGCAGTCGTGGGCGATTTGAACGGAGAGGGCGGAGAGGGCGGAGAACTTTTGCTCGGGACGGAGAAAGCTGAGCCACTCGACAGTAATCCAGTCTTCCTCGCGAAAAGGGCAGTCCCCCTGCACGTGAACCTCCAGCAGCGGCCCGGTCGCAGCAGCCTCAACCGTCGGCCGCAGGCCGTAGTTGGCGACGGCGGGGAGCGGCGCGGAGGATTTTTCCCCGGTGACCCGGACGGCGTAGACGCCGAGACGCGGACGCGAATCCGGCGACCAAGGGAGGTTGAGCGTGGGAAAGCCCAGGGTGCGGCCAAGCTGTCGGCCCGGCACCACCGCACCCGTGGTCGCGTAGGTGCGGCCGAGCATGGCGTTGACCTCCTCCATGCGACCGTCGGCAAGCGCCGCGCGGATGCGCGAACTGCTGACCGGCTCGCCGTTGAAATTGACGCGCGGCGAGCTGAACACCTGCAGCGCCAGCCGGTGACCCGCCGCCACGAGCAGGCCCACGTCACCCTGCCGGCCTTGGCCGAAACGAAAATTCTCGCCCACATACACCGCCGCCAGCCGCGGCAGATGCCGGCGGAGGTGCGGCAGGAAATCTTCAGCCTTGATGTGCATGAAATCGGGCGTGAACGGCTCGATGATCACCGCGTCCACCCCGAGCTGGAGCAGTGCGCGGGTGCGGGTGGCTTCGTCCATGAGCAGACGGGTCGGGCTGTCGGGGCGGAACAGCGCGCTGGGATGCGGCCAAAACGTGAGCACCGCCGCGAGGCCGGATGAGCGCCGCGCCGACTGCACGGCGGCGTTGATCACAGCACGGTGGCCGAGATGCACGCCGTCGAACATCCCGATGGCAAGATGCAGCGGTTGGGACGGAAACGAATCCTTCACCGCCGCCACGCCGGAGAACTGGGAAGGCCAGCTCATGACGCCGGCGGCGCGACCGCCACGGGGGCCGGCAGCGCGACGTGGGCGGGAATGAGGATTTTTTCCAGCTCCGGCGGGGACATGGCCTGAATCTGCTCCAAGGTCATCGCCTGTGCGACGTTGAACTGGCCCGACATCGTGCGCCTGAGCGACTTCAGATGCGCCCCACAGCCGAGCTTCACCCCCAGGTCGTGCGCGATCGTGCGGACGTAGGTGCCCTTCGTGCTGCGGAGGACGAAACCGATCTCCGGCGAGGCCCAGCGCGTGAGCTCGAAGCTCATCACGCGGATGAAGCGTGGCTCGCGCACGACCTCCTCGCCCTTGCGCGCACTTTTGTAGAGCGGCACACCCTTGATTTTCACGGCGGAAAACATCGGGGGCGTCTGGTATTGGTCGCCGAGAAACGCGTTGAGCGCGACGCGCACGTCGGCCTCGGTGAGCGGGGGCACGGGACGCGTTTCCATGACCTCGCCCTCGGCGTCCTGCGTGTTGGTGGACTGGCCAAGGGTGATGGTGCCGGCGTATTCCTTGTCCGCGCTCATCAGATATTGCGAGAGACCGGTCGCCTTCCCGACGAGCATGACGAGCAAGCCGGTCGCCATCGGGTCAAGCGTACCCGCATGGCCGATCCGGCGGGTATGCAGGATGCCGCGCAGGCGCGCGACGACATCGTGAGAGGTGTGGTCGGTCGGCTTGTCAACCAGCAGGACGCCGTTGAGTTCCTTGGCGGGGACGAGGGGCATCAGGAAATGGGCCTGGCCGCGTCCACGGCGGCGAGCTGCGCGGCGAGCGCGGCGATGAGGCGGCGGCGGAAATCACCCAGCGTCGCGCCCTTGACGTTGAGGCCGGCGGCGCAGGCGTGACCGCCGCCATGGAATTGCGCGGCGACGCGGTCGAGGCGCAGCACGGGATCCTTGCCGCGCAAGCTGGCCTTGATGCCGTCGGACCGTTCCTCGATCAGCACGCCGATGTCCACCCCATCAATGCCGCGCGCGTAGTCCACCATGCCTTCCGTATCCTCCGCATTCGTTCCGGTCGCCTCGTAGGTGCCGGCGGGCAGGACCCCGACACAGACACGACCGCCGCACTCGAGCTGAAACGAGGCGAGGAAGCGCTGCAAAAGCTGGAGCTTGCCGGCGGTCTCGCGCTCATAGAGCTCGGCGCTGGCCGCAGCGGGATCGGCCCCGCGCGCGAGCAGCCCGGCGGCGAGGACAAACGTGCGCCGGGAGGTCGAATGAAAGCGGAACTGTCCGGTGTCGGTCGAGATGCCCGTATAGAGCGCCTGCGCGGCGGTGGCGTCCACCGCTAAGCCGGCGTCGAGAAACAAGCCGGCCAAAATCTCACACGCGGCGGCCGAGCCGGTGTCCACGAAGTTGTGGGTGGCAAAGCCGGGGTTGGAGAGATGGTGGTCGAAACTGCCGAGGGGCGTCGGAAACCGGGCGGCGAGCCGGTCGCCGACCCGGGCCAGATCTGCGCAGTCCACATAGAGCGCGGTCCAGTCACCGGCCGGCAGGTCGGCGGCGCGGAGAAACGGCGTGTCGCCGACGCAAAACTGCAGGCGGCGCGGCACGGGGTCGGTGTTGACGCAGACGAGCTCGCGACCGGGCGCGCGCAGCGCGCGGGCGAGCGCGACCTGCGAGCCGATGCAATCGCCGTCAGGCCGCGCATGACCGACGACGGCATAGCGACCGGCGGGCAGCGCGGCGAGGAAGGCGGCGAAGCGCGCGGCGAAATCCGGGTAGAACTGTTCGGTGGCGCTCATGGGATCGGCACGCTCCGCTGGGCGCGCGCGGCCTTGAGTTTGGAGTGGTGGGCTTTGAGCTTTGATTTCACCGGGAAGGCGGCGGTCTCGCGGCGGGGTTCGACTGGCGGCCGAAACTTGGCGCGCGGCGGCGCCTGCCCTGGAGGCGACGCCAACTCCAAGAGGGATACCGGGGCCGGGCCGGACCCGGAGGGCGCATCAAGGCGGGGTGAGATATCCCCGCCTGAATCGGATTCGCCCCCAGACGGGACGGGCGACAATTTTTCCCGGGCGACAATCTCGTCGAGCACGGCGAGGATGCGGTTGCCGCGCGATGTGGCGGTGTCGGGGACAAAGGTAAGCGCAGGCAGATGCTTGAGCACGATGCGACGGCTGAGCGTGGTGCGCAGCGCGGCGGCCTGCCGGCGCAGCCACCGCAGGCGGTCCTCCACCAACGTCCCGTCGCCGGTCACGGCCACAAAAATGCGGCAGGCCTTGAGGTCGGGCGAAACGTCCACGGAAGTCACCGTGATCGCAACCGCCTCCGTCTGGTGCTCCTGATGCAGCAACGCGCTCAGCTCACGCTGGAGCAGCTCGTTCAGTCGGAGAGTGCGGGCGGTGGGCACGGGAGTGGAATGGGTTGATAGTGATGGTTGATGGCAGATTAAGCCAGTGCGATCCCGCCGCAAGCCGATGGGACCGGCAATGGCCAAATAAGCGCCGGGCCATCGCCAGTCAGAAACAAAGTCAGAGCTGTGCCCTGACTTTCTGCACCTCGTAGCACTCGATGATGTCGCCGGTCTCGTAGCCATTGAAGTCGTTGAGCTTGATGCCACACTCGAGCCCGGCGCGCACCTCGCTGGCATCGTCCTTGAAACGTTTGAGCGTGGCGACCTTGCCCTCGGTGACCACGTCCTTCTTCCGGCGGAGGCGGGCGAGCGAGTTGCGCGTGATCCGGCCCTCCGTGACGAGGCACCCGGCGACGAAGCCCTTGCCCTGCGGAAAGGTTGCGCGCACCTCGGCCGCGCCGGTCTTCGTCTCTTTGAGATCGGGCTCGAGCAGGTCGGCCAGCATCTCACGCACCTTGTCGCCGAGCTCGTAAATGATGGAGAACGACTCGATCCGCACGCTGTGGTGCTTGGCGAGCGGGGTGACGCCATTCTCGAGCTTCACATTGAAGCCGAGGATGACCGCGCCGGCCGCGCCGGCCATGAGCACGTCGTTCTTGGTGACGAGGCCGACATCGGTGGAGACGATGTCGAGCGAGACCTTGCTGCTCTTGATGCCGTCGAGGACATGACGCACGGCCTCGGTCGAGCCGAAGACGTCGGTCTTGACGACAACCTTGAGCACCTTCTGCTGCGCGGCGGCGATGTTGGCGAAAAGCTGGTCCACGGACACTTCCTTGGGCGTGGCGGCAATCACGGCCGAGGCGGCCTTCCTGATGCGCTGGGTCTCTTCTTCGGCGAGGTTTTCCGCCTCGCGGGCGTTCTTGACGGCCCTCAGCGCCGCGCCGCTGTCGGGCGGGCCGCTCCAGCCGATCACGCGCACCGGCGCGGCCGGCAGAGCCTCGTTGATCGCCTCACCGCGGTCGTCGAACAGCGCGCGCACCTTGCACCAATGCGGGCCGCACACGAGCGCATCGCCGACGCGCAGCGTGCCGCGCTGCACAATGACGGTCGCGAGCGCACCGCGACCGGCGTCAATCTGCGACTCGATGACGATGCCGCTGGCGGCCGACTTGGGATTGGCCTTCAGCTCGAGCACCTCGGCCTGCAGCAAAATCATGTCGAGCAGGTCGGAGAGGCCGGTGCCCTTGAGGGCCGAGACGGGCACCGTGACGGTGTCGCCGCCCCAGTCCTCGGGCGGAATCTGGCGCTCCTGCATCTGGGTTTTCACACGGTCAATGTTTGCGCCCTTCACATCCATCTTGTTGACGGCGACCATGAGCGTGACCTTGGCGGCCTGCGCGTGGGCGAGCGCCTCGTCGGTCTGCGGCATGAAACCGTCGTCGGCGGCGACGACGAGCACCGCGATGTCCGTGACGCTCGCGCCGCGCGCGCGCATCTTGTTGAAGGCGGCGTGGCCCGGTGTGTCGAGGAAGGTGATTTTTTTGCCGTGGTGCTCGATCTGGTAGGCCCCGATGTGCTGGGTGATGCCGCCCGCCTCGCCGGCGGCGACGCTGGCCTTGCGGAGGGCGTCGAGCAGGGAGGTCTTGCCATGGTCCACATGGCCGAGGATGCAGACCACCGGCGGACGGGGCGCGAGGTTCTTGGACTCCTCCTCCGCGTCCTTTTTCTTGCGCTCGGTCTCCTTGTCCTTGGCCGAGGCCTGCGGGGCCGTCTCGCCGCGGTGCTTGATTTCGAGCAGAAAGCCATGGGCCTCCGCGATCTTCGCCGCAATGGCCTCGTCGAGGGCCAGGTTCATCGAGGCAAAGCCGCCGGTGGCCTGCGTGACCTCGTTGATGAGCTTGAACGGTTTCACCCCGAGCACCGCCGCGAGGTCGCGGACGATGATGGGCGGCTTCATCTGGATGAGCTTGACCTCACCACCGGCGGCGTCGGTGCGACGGGTGACCACCGGCATGGCGGTGGGAGTCGGGGGCGGGCGCGGCGCCGCAGCGGCCCGCGGCGGCAACGGAGGGGCCACGGGAGCCTTGGCTGGCGGCGGCAGCACGGGCGGCGGGGCCGAAACCGGCGGAACCACGCGCGGGGGCACCGGCACGGCCGGACGGACAAAACTGACGGGCGGCGCCACCCGGAGCGGCGCGGAAGGCGCCGGCGGAAGCGCGGGCGGGCGCGGCGGCGCAGCCACGCTGCGCGGCGTGAGCGTCGGGACGGGCGGCGCGGGCCGCAGTGCGGCCGCAGCCGCCTTGGCGGCGGCCTCCCTGGCTTCTTTTTCACGGACGAGATCCTGCGCCGACTTGACGAAGACCCCGGCCGGCAAAACGACCTTGGACGGCGCGGCCACCGGAGCGGGGGTTTCCGCCGGAGCTGGCGGCGCGACCGGCTGGGCGGCGGGTGCCGGAGCCTCATCCAAGGTCACACCAAACTCCTTCGCAATGTCCTCCGCGTAAATGTCGCTGATCGTGCTGGAAGGCGACTTCACGTCGGCCCCGATGACTTTGCGTTCACGCAACAACGCCATCAGCTCCTTGTTTGGCTTGCCAATTTTTGCGGCGAGTTCGTGGATGCGGATGCTCATGCAGGCGTGGACGGAGAAAAACGGTGGAAAGGACGGGAAAATTATTTGCCGGCGACGCGGGCGATGACGTCGGCCGCTTCCTCGGGTGCAAAGCCGGCGCCGACCAGGTCGGCCGCCTCCACGCCGTCGAACAGCTCAATGGAGACAAAGCCGGCCTTGACGAGGCGCAGCGCGAGATCGTCGGCGAGGCCGAGCGTGGCGACCAGCTTGCGCCTGGCATCGCCCTCAGGGTCGGCGTTGACGACCTTGAACTCCTCGATGTCGAGCCGCCAGCCGAGGAGGCGCGAGGTGAGGCGGGCGTTCTGCCCCTTCTTGCCGATGGCGAGGGCGAGGTCCTCCTCCACGACTTTCAGCAGGATGCGGTGGTTTTTCTCGTCAATCTGGATGTCGCGCGGCACTGCGGGCTTGAAGGCCTCCACGACCATCTCGCGAGGGTCGGCAAAGTAGTTGATGATATCAATCTTCTCGCCGTTGAGCTCGCGGACGATGGTCTTCACCCGCGCGCCGCGCGCGCCGACGCACGCGCCGACGGGATCCACCTTCGGATCGGTGGTGACGACGGCGATCTTGGTGCGATAGCCCGGCTCGCGGGCAAACGCCTCGATGCGCACGGTGCCGTCGGCGATCTCGGCCACCTCGACCTCAAAGAGACGGCGGACAAACTTGGGGCTGCCGCGGGTCAGGATGATCTCCGGGCCTCGGGGCGTGCTCTCGATCTCGAGCAGCAAGCAGCGGATGCGGTCGCCGGGCTGATAGTCCTCGCCCGGCACCTGCTCCTTGTGGCGGAGCAGCGCCTCGGCCTTGCCGAGGTCAATGTAGATGTCGCCCCGCTCTTTCCGGCGGACGGTGCCGGTGACGATGTTGCCGACCTGATCCTTGAAGTCGTCGTAAATGCGCTCCTTCTCGAACTGGCGGATGCGCTGCATGACCGCCTGCCGGGCGGTCTGCGCCGCGATGCGGCCGAGCGAGGCCGGATCAATGGGACGCTCGATCGTCTCACCCAGCACCGCGCCGGGCTTGATCGCCTGGGCCTTCTCCACGTGGATCTCGGTCCTGGGATTGCTGATGGAGTCAACGACCTTGAGCAGCACCCAAGCCTGCAGCTGGGCGGACTTGGAGTTGATCTCGATCTTGAGTTCCTGCCCGGAGTTGATGCCCTTCTGCGCCGCCGACTTGAGCGCCGTGGTGATGGTCGCGATCATGTCCGAGCGCGGGATGCCCTTCTCTTTTTCCATGTATTCGAGAACTGAGAGGATTTCGCTGCTCATGGGTGTGGGTGAAAGATGAAGGTGAGAGGGAGGAAAAGGTGAAAAAAAAGGCGGGCCACGCGGCCCACCTTTGGAACGTGAAGGTGTTGGAAGGGGCGGTTTGTGCGGCCCACACAAAACTTTGTCAAGCTCCCGACTGCTGCGGATTTCCCGGAAGCCCCGAACGGGCCCTTGGCCGGGGTGCAGGCTGTGCCCGGCCAAAGAGCCAAGGCAGGCCCTGCTGGCCGCCACTCCCCTGCTGCGGTGCCAAGGCCGCACGCGAGAAGGCCATTGCTATTTCAATCCGCGCCACGCTCCGATGAGTGGGGCGATGCCCCGTCGTCCCCATGCTCGATGCGGAGCGCGAGGCCGTCGCGTCGCAACGAGAGACCGGGCGTGAGCAGGTAGAGGGTGTTTTGGAACGTCTGGTCCATGGAGAATCATTTAACCGCGTTACCGAGCGAAGCGACAGCCCGCCATGGACGCGAACGAACGCGAATCGAAACCGATCCTCTCCGGTTGTAGGCGGGGTACCCTCACCCCGCGTCCGAGCTGTAGCCCAAGTTGCTGACCTGGGTTCCGAATACTTGGATCACGGTCAGCGGCATATTCGCGGGGGGGTGGATCGGCGGGCCTGCTGGAAGGTGGAGCGCGGCGTCCCGGATGCGCTGTCAGTTTGCCCGTCTTTTTGCAGCTGCCTCTGAAGGGCCTTTTACCCACTGGAAACAGCGAGGAACCCGCTATATGTAAAGAGCATGAACGTCGGATTTAATGCAAATTATTACCAATGTCTCCCCCCACCCTTCTTTTGTCGGCCTTGATGGTTTGATTAGGTTTGATTGGGTTTGATTGGGTTTGATTCACTTGGAAAGGTGCGACTGGGTACGACTAGGTTCGATAGGGTTCGACCGGCGCAGGTTGGCTCCCGGTCAGGGCTGAATACGGGTTGGTGCAAGGCCGGCGGAAATTCATGGCTTAATTGCCTTAAGGAGCCTCTGAAAAACCCAAATAAATCAGGGAACATATTAGCAGCCATAGGGTAACAGTAGCAATGAGCGAACAAATCACCTTCCTCTCGCTCGGTTGCCTGACGAAACGAACACGTGCGGACCAGTTTCTCGACGAAATGAACC
>CANJLB010000002.1 GCA_947475065.1 Opitutia bacterium
CGCGCTTGCCTGCGTCAACCCTTCGATAATCGCCGCGAGCAGGTGCGTGCGGGTTGTGGCGAGCGTCACATGGCGAAACGCCCCGGTGCGCTGCTCAATGCTCGTGCGCTCGCCCGCCATGTAGGGCTCGAAGACCACACCGCCCGCCCCCACCCGCGCCGCCGGTGAGAGAACGGGTTTCGTCGCCGCTCATGTTGCGCGATGGGTCTCACATCGGTTCGCAACGTCGCCAGGCGGCCCCCCGTTCATTCGCTGCGCTCATTCACTGGGGCCTTCCCCCCGCCGCCCAGCGGCGCGGTGGCCCCGCGCGTCCTCGCCGCATTGCTGCGCTCGCGGCTCGGCGCGCTTTGCGCGGCCGCTGGCCGCGCCGCAACGCCGCCAACGCCGGCCTGCGCCGGCGGGCGGCAGGGGACGTCGCGCTCCACCAAAGATGTACGCCCATCCATCGCCATTCGTGCAATCCGTGATCAACTCCGCTTCCGTTTTCCTTTAAGCCTCTGCCGCCCGCGCCGTGCTTTTTCGTAAAGCAGCCGCCCGCGCCGGAGCACCGCGAAACCCGCACGGCCGAGGCTGAAGCGCGTCGCCGCGCCGCGTTCGACGGCGGCCAGCAGCTGGTCGAAGCCCTGCCGTGACAGGTCGCCGGTGTCCGGCTGCGCCAGCAGCCAGCGGTGCAGCGCGCGGCGCACGACGGCACGCGGCGCCCCGGCCAGCGCGGCAATGTTCAGCCTCCGTCCGCCGCGATCCAACGCGCCGAACCGGTCCGCCCACGCCTCCAGGGCCGCGTCGTCCTCCTCCAGCCGTTCGCGCGCGAGCGCCGCGCCGGCCAGAGCATCACGCCCGCCCGCCGCCCGCCGCCAGGCCGGCAGCACGGCCCGGCGGACACGGTTGCGGAAGAAATCGCCGCCTGCGTTGGTCGCATCCTCGCGCCATGGCGCGCCGACAGCCCGCAGTGCGGCGGCCAGCCCCGCCTTTTTTAACGTGAGCAAAGGCCGCAGGTGCATCCGCCCTCCCGGCATCGGCTGCACCGGCCGCGGCGCGGCCAGCCCCGCCGTGCCGCTGCCGCGTGCAAGCCGCATGAGCATCGTCTCGGCAATGTCGTCCTGCTGGTGGCCAAGCCAGAGTGCAGGCGCGCGGGTGCGTTTTTGCTCGCTCTCCATGAAGGCAAACCGCACCGCGCGCGCCGCCGCCTCCCCCGCGTTTTTTCCGGGCCGGCGCCAGCAGGCCCGGCGGAACGTCACCCCCAGCGCGCCGGCCACACGCCGGCAAAACGCCTCGTCCGCGTCCGCCGCGCGCCCGCGCAGCCGGTGGTTGAAATGCAGGGCGACCAGCCTGGCCCGTCGCGCCGGGAAATGGGCCCAGAGCAGCAACAGCAGCGCGAGCGAGTCGGCCCCGCCGGAAAACGCCACCGCCCATGCGCCGCGCGCCGCGCGCGTGCGCCCCGCCGCCCAGGCCAGCACCGCCGGATGCAGGGTGTCGCACGGGAGGTGCGCCGCGAGCGCGGCCGCCCGTCGGGGCCAGTCGGTTTTCATCGGTGTTGGTTTGGGCGCACGTCGGGCCGCTGGCAAGGCCGGTGCAATGCGGCCGTCAGCGGCGGTCCATCGTGCTGGCCAGCCATGGGCCCAATCCCAGGCCCAGCGCGTAGCTCACCAACACCGCCACCGCCTGTCCTGTGCCCGCCGAGTGCAAGGTGGAGAGCGCCGCTGCAAGAACCGCCAAGGACGTGAGGCTCAGAAACAGTGGCAGCCCGCTGGCGGCACCCAGGTTGATTTTGCCCTTTTGGCCGGTGTCGCGCAGGACGAAAAACTGAACCACCCCGCACACGGTCGAGCCAACCAGCGCGATGGCACAGGCACCCAGCAACGAACTCATTTCGGGGGTCATGCCCCCATCTTTTGTCCGGAGGCTGTCTTTGCAAGCCGATGCGCGAGAGGTGCGCGGAGGAAGAATGCGCCGCCGTCATTGACTCCTCCCAAAAAAAACGCGCCCGGCGTTTCGGCCGGGCGCGGATGTTTGCGAACTGGGGATACGGCGCGGGGTGCGGTCAGTCCTTCTTGGCGGCCTCGTCGAGGATGTCGCCGAGGTTCATCATGTCGTTGCCCGCGCTGCGGTTGATCTGCTCGTAGGCCGAAGTTTCGGCGGCGAGCTGGTCGGCGCTGTAGTTGGCGGCCTTGATCGAGAGGCCGAGACGGCGCTCCTCGCGGTCAATCTTGATGACGCGCGCGCTGACGACCTGACCGGGCTTGAGCACGTCCTTGATCTTGTCAATGCGCTCCTCGCTGATCTGCGAGATGTGCACGAGGCCATCAATGCCGTCCTTGAGGTCGAGGAACGCGCCGAACGTCGTGATCTTCGTGACCGTGCCCTGCACGACGTCGCCGATCTTGAAGTGGGCGTCAATGTCGGACCACGGATCGGTGGCGAGCTGCTTCATGCCGAGGCTGATGCGCTGCTGGCTGGGATCCACGTCGAGCACGAGCGCGTCCACCTCGTCGCCCTTCTTGAGGACTTCGGAGGGGTGGTTGACCTTGCGGGTCCAGCTCATGTCGGAAACGTGCACCATGCCGTCAATGCCTTCCTCCAGCTCGATGAACGCGCCGTAGGTGGTCATGTTGCGAACCTTGCCGCGGACGCGTGCGCCCACCGGATAGTTGTGGCGGACCATGTCCCAGGGGTTGGGCTCAAGCTGGCGCAGACCGAGGGAGATCTTCTGGTCGTCCTTCTGGATGCCGAGGACGACCGCATCCACTTCCTGGCCGACCTTGAGCAGCTCGGAAGGCTTGGTGATGCGCTTGGTCCAGGACATCTCGGTGATGTGGACGAGGCCCTCGACGCCGGGCTCGAGTTCGACGAACGCGCCATAAGGCACGAGGTTGACGACCTTGCCGTGGATTTTGGCGCCGACGGGGAACTTGCGCTCGATCTCATCCCACGGGTTTTTCGTGGTCTGCTTGAGGCCGAGGGAGACGCGCTCTTTCTCGCGGTTGACCTCGATGACCATGACCTGGATTTCCTCGCCCTGCTTGACCATCTCCGTCGGGTGCGAGATGCGGCCCCACGACATGTCGGTGATGTGCAGCAGGCCGTCCATGCCGTCGAGATCAATGAACGCGCCGAAGTCGGTGATGTTCTTGACGACGCCCTTGCGGACCTGACCGGGCTGGATGCTGTCGAGCAGGTTGCGGCGCTTGGAAGTGCGCTGCTCCTCGATGAGGTCGCGGCGCGAGAGCACGACATTCTTGCGGGCGAGATCAATCTTGATGACCTTGAAATCGTAGGTCTGGCCCACGTACTGGTCGAGATTCTTGGGCGGCTGGATGTCAATGTGCGACGCCGGCAGGAACGAGTCCACACCGATGGAAACAATGAGGCCGCCCTTGACCTTGGCCTTGACGCGGCCGGCCGCGACGGAGCCCTCGGGAAACTTGGTGAGGATGTTATCCCAGTTTTTCTTCTGCTCGGCACGATCAAAGGAGATGATCGGCGCGCCGAACTTGTCCTCAATCTTCTCGACGAAGACATCAATGGTGGAGCCGATCTGGAGCTCGCCGACATCCACAAACTCGGAGGCGGGGACCACGCCTTCGGACTTGCCGCCGATATCAACGGCGACCTCGTTCTGGCGGATTTCGGTGATGATGCCCGGGACAATCGCGCCTTCCTTCAGTTTGTCGAAGGAGGACTGGGCGAGCAGTTCTTGCATTATGGAACTCATGGTAGGAACAAACAGGATGGCCACCGCCTTGCTCCGGGGCGCCGGCTTCCCGTGAAGGTCCCGCCGTGGGCGGGACCGTGGGTTGAGGGTTGGACTGACGTGAAGGGCCGGCGGGAGCATCGCGGCAACGCCAGCCTGACCAAAGAACCGCCGCGAACGGTCAGCCTCGCAGGTGCAAAGGGCGGGCCGCAAGCGCAAAGTTCGCGTGAGATTTCGGGCACGCCCGGCTGGCGGGCCGAGCTCACTTCACCGGCACGAGGGCGACGCGGAGGCCCACATGACGCATACGACCATCCTGGGAGGCTCTGCTGCGAACCGCGGAGCGGACCAATGCCGCTCCCTGAGTCCAACTGCCGCCTCGAACCGTGCGGTCTTCACCCAGAACTGGCCCGGCAGGGTTTGTCATACTGCCACCTGCTTTCGTTCTTCCGTACCAGTCGAGACACCACTCACTCACATTGCCATGCATATCGGACAAACCCCAAGCATTCACCTGTTTCGTTCCGACGGGGTGGGTCGAGCGACTGCTGTTCAATTCATACCAAGCCATCGCGTCGAGGTCGCCCGCGTAGTCACCGGTCGTTCCCGCTCGACACGCATATTCCCACTGCGCCTCAGTCGGCAGCGTGAACGCATAGCCCGCTGGCAGCCGTCCCACCGCTCGTTCTCGTTCGGTCAGCTTCTGGCAAAACTCCATCGCGTCGCCCCATGATACCGACTCGACCGGCAACTCGTCGCCTTTGAAATAGCTGGGGACACCCCCCATCACCGCCGTCCACTGTGCCTGCGTCACCTCCGTTCGCCCCAGCCAGAATAGTTTTGTGAGCGTTACAAGCCTAGGAGAGTTATCCGGAATCGTGTAACCCGGATTTGGCTTCCCCGTGAGTTTCTGGCGTATTTCATAAAACCACCGGGCTGATGTATTCTGCGCCGGGCTTCCCATCCTGAACGTCCCAGACGCGATCCAGACCAAGTCGAGTTTCAGGTCGGGAATCGTTAGCGCGTTAGCAGCCCGCTGTTTCGCCAGATCCACCGCCGCACGCCGTTCGGCCGGCAACTCGATACCGTAATGCCAGCCGGCCAAACTGAGCGCGACGAGCGCCACCGCCGCCAGCGTCCACCACAAAGCCCGGCCCGCAGGCGCGGACGCAGACGTTGGCGGGGTGGCCGTTTCCTCGGTCATTACACCGCCAATCAGCCCCCCACGCACGACAAAGGCAAACCTCATCCTGTCTTCTGTAGGGCGGGGTCGCCGAACCCCGCCTGTGTGTTTGGCCTTCAATCAGCGGGGTGCCAGGTTGTCGCTGCGCTCGGCAACGGCGACCCCGCCCTGCAACGCAACGTCCGCTGCTGACGCTGAGTCAGCCGCGCTCACACGCCGCCCAGCCGCGTGTAGTCGAGCACCGTGTGGCTGATGTCGCCGGCGTCGAGCGCGGCGCGGTCGGTGAACAGGCCGGGGGGCGAGACATCCGTGCCGCTCTGGAAAACAAACCGGTGCGTGCCGTCGTCCGCCGCCGGGCTGAACAGGCCGGGCGTGATGATGCGCGCAGGCACGGTGCGCTTCATGGCGGCGTCGGCGCGGCAAGGGAAGGGAAAGTTCAGGCTGTGCACCACAAAGCTCTGCGGCGCGGTCGCGGCGACCAGCCCCGGCACCAGCCGCACGGCGTGGGCGGCCGTCTCCCGCAGCGATGCCAGCACGGGCGCGGCCGGCTCGCTGGCGGGCGACTTGATCGCCGCATAGGCCTCGGCCGTGAGGTCTTGGGAGAGTGCGACGGCGGGCAGACCGTGCAGCGCCCCCTCCCACGCCCCGCCGATGGTGCCGCTCGCGGGGATGAAGCCCAGCGAGGCGTTGCGCCCGATGTTGATGCCGCTCACCACCGCCTCGGGCCGGAATGCGCGCGGCAGCAGGTGGGCCAGCGCGATGTTGACGCAGTCGCTCGGCGTGCCGTCCACCCGCCAGGTCGGGCCACCCAGCCCGTGGTCGGCGACGGCGGACGCCACGGGCCGGTGGCGCGACTTGGCCGCGCCGATCCAGCTCTGCTCACGCGCGGGTGCGACGATGGCCAGCTCGTGCCCGGCGGCGGCGAGCGCGCGGGCGAGCGCGTGCAGAAAGACCGAGTCGAGACCGTCGTCGTTGGTGAGCAGCAGGCGCATGGATTTTTAGGAGGAGGACCTGAACCGCCGGGTGAGCCGCTGCCACTGGTGGCTGAGCGTGAGCCGGGCGGCGAGGCGGTAAAACCGCTCGGCGCGCGGGCCCCAGCGGCCGTCGGTCACGCGGCGGCGGGCGAGCGCGAGAGGCTGGTCAAAGATGTGGCCGAAAAAATCCAGCAGCGGCTCCAGCTTCAGCTCCGGCGGCTCAATTCCTCCGGGAAACAGCGGCTCGGCCAGCATGGCGAGATACGCCGCCGGGTCGCGGTCGAGCTCCCGCACGCGCGCCACCACGGCGTCGAGGCCGGCAAAGTCGTGGCAGTTGACGAAGCCCCTCGGGTTGAACTCGCGCGCGATCTCCGGGTTGCCCCAGTAGACCGGCACCGTGCCGGCGGCCTTGGCCTCGACCAGTTTCTCCGTCGTGTAGCCGGGCGCGCTGGTGTTCTCAAAGGCGAGATTGAACTTGTGCCGGCGCAGGAACGCCAGCTTGTCGGCCACCGGTCCGCCGACGTTGTTGCGGAAACGGCCGCCCGAGGCCACGCTACGGTAGGCTGACAGGCGCTCAAACATCTCCACCCGCCCGCCGTGGGCGCGGCTGGCGCGGTGGTTCGACACGACAAAGCTGCAAAAGTCGCGCTCCGCATCGGCGGGCACCGGGGCCGGCGGGCGCAGCGCCGCCTCGTAGGCCGGCTCATAGATGCGGTAGAGTGGAAACCGGTGGTAGCGGTCGCCGAAGCTCAGGTGATCGAAGCCGAGCGCGTAGTCCCAGAGGTTGAAGTCGGGGCGGAGATTTTCCCCCGCGAAAAAAATCCGCACGCCGTCGTGCTGGAGAAAATCGAAGCCGTAGCCGAAGCACAGGGTGTAATCCGCGCGTGGCGCAACGGTCACCTCGTAACGGCGGCGCAGCAGGCGCGTGAAAAAATTGTCCTCGGGGTCGAAGCGCTGCCAGGGGTCGGCAAAGGCGATGGTGAGGGGCCGGGGCATGGCGGTTCAGCCATGCAGGTCAATGGCCGCAAAGGCCGCGCGCACCTCGGCGGAGACCCCGCGCGCCGGACGGAAGGCGAGCACGTCGGCATCGCCCACCGCGGCCCAGCCTTCGCGCTTCGCCGTGGTGACGTTGGCGGCCTCGACGATCTCAAAGCCGTCGCGGCGCAGGCGCGCGCAGCAGGCGTCGTGCAGCGCGGGGGTGTGCGTGGCGAGCACGAGGGCGAGCTGCGGCTCGCGTAGCAGCAGCGCCGCCGCGCCGTCGAGCACGTCGAGTTCGGCACCCTCCACGTCAATTTTCATCAGCGTGGGAGCGGGGGCGGCTCCGGCGGCGATCAGGCCGTCCACGTGGCGCACCTGCACGGTGTGGCCTTCGCCGCCGAGGTGGCAGGCGAGGGTCGAGGCACGTTTCTCCAGCGCGGGCAGCGTGGTCTGGCTCGGGTCGCGCGCCCAGCCGAATGACATCTCGCCGTCCTGCCGGCCCATCGCGTAGGGGAACACTTTCGCGTTGGTCACGGCGTTCCACTTCAGGTGCAGCTCGAGCAGGCCGCGGCTGTCGGGATTGGGCTCAAAGGCGAACACCCGGCCCGTCGGACCCACGACACGCGACTCCACCAGCACCGTGAAGCCCCGGTGCGCGCCGATGTCCCACACCGTCTCGCCAGGACAGATCAGCCGCTCAAGGCACGACGCCTTGCCCTTGACGAAGTCGCCGCGCAGGTAACGCGAGCCGGTGCTCACGCTCCACCAGCGCCCGGCATTGGGCCCACGGCGGATGGGCAGGCGGACATGGCGGAGGATTTTTTTGAGGACGGACACGATTAAGGAAAAAACGGAAATGACGAGTGAACGCCCACCCCAGGGCCGGCTCAAGGCGCTTTTCAGGGACGGCTGGCACTGTCTTAAGCGCGCCGTCCTCTCCGATCCCTACACCACAAACCGCCCCAGCCGCGCGAGCACGCGCTCGCGGCCGAGCACGCGCATCATGCCCGTGATAGGCGGCCCGACATTGGTGCCGCTCAGCGCCAGCCGCGCGACCGGCTGATAGTCGCCGAAGCCCAGGCCGCGCGCCGCAGCCATCACTTTGATCGTCTCCTCCAACGCGAGATCGCTGGAAAAATCCGCCGTCGCCAGCGCCCCCGCCAACTCACGTAGCCGCGCCGACGGGTCGCCCTTGGCCATGACCTTCTCGCGCGCCTTGGCATCAATCGAGAAATCCTCCGCAAAGAAATTGGCCGTGTAGGCCGGCAGTTCCTCAATGCCTTTGATCTTCGGCTGACAGAGCAGTATGACCTCGCGAAAATAGGCAGCGTCCGCGGCGAGAGCGGCCGGCACCACCGTCGGCACCGCCTGCCGCTGGAAAAACTCGCGTGCCGCCGCCACAAACTTCTCCGCCGGCAGCTCCAGCAGGTAGCTCATGTTCATGTGCGCGAGTTTCTTCTCGTCGAAGCGCGCGTTGCTCTGGTTCACGCCCGGCAGGTCGAAGAGCCGGATGATGTCGGCGATGGGCATCTTCTCACGGTCGTCGCCGGGGTTCCAGCCGAGCAGGCAAAGGAAGTTCACCAACGCCTCGGGCCGGAAGCCGCGCCGTTGATACTCTTCGATGAGCGCCCCCTGGTCGCGTTTCGACATCTTGCCCGGACCGTTTTGTTTCAGGATGAGCGGAATGTGGGCGAACGCCGGCGGGGTGACGCCGAACCCTTCGTAAAGCGCGACGTGCTTGCTCGTATTGGAGAGGTGGTCCTCGCCGCGGATGACGTGCGTGATGTTCATCGCGATGTCGTCCACCACGTTGACGAGGTGGAACACTGGGCTGCCGTCGGAGCGTACAATCACGAAGTCCTCGTCCTCGGCGCGCTCGACGCGTCCGCGGATGAGGTCGTTGATCACGACCGGAGCGGTTTTCACCTTGGTGACGGTCTTCTTCTTGTGCTCGTCAAACACCTCGTGCCGATCGCCGAGCAGCCTGAACCACACCGCGCCGTCCTTTTCGTAGGCGCGGCCGGCGGAAAGGAGCCTGCCAACGTAGTCCTTGTAAATTGCGCCGCGCTCGCTCTGCCGATAGGGGCCGAGCTCACCGCCGCCGCACGCGCCGACCTTGGGACCCTCGTCCCAGTTCAGCCCCAGCCATGACAGCGAGTCGTAAATGACACGGAGGAACTCCTCGCTGTTGCGCGCCGCGTCGGTGTCCTCGATGCGGAGGACGAACACACCGCCGGTGTGGCGCGCGTAAAGCCAGTTGAACAGCGCCGTGCGGGCGCTGCCAATGTGGAAAAACCCCGTCGGACTCGGGGCGAAACGGACGCGGACTTGGGACATGGTCGGTGGAGCTTGGCGTGCGGCGTGCGGCCACTGCGAGCCAGAAAAACCGAAACGCGCTTGTCACCTGATTTTCGCTGCGCAAACCTCGCGCACATGGCCAGCTCGTCGTCCGCCGTCTCCCCCGGCCCCAACTTCCGTCAATTGTTCCAGCCTGCCGTCATCGTCGGCGCGCTGGGCTACTTCGTGGATATCTACGATCTGATCCTGTTCAGCCTCGTCCGCGTGCCGAGCCTCAGGGAGCTGGGGTTCACCGGCGAGCAGCTCACGAGCACCGGCCTGCATCTGATGAACCTCCAGATGATCGGGATGCTGGCGGGCGGAATTTTGTTCGGCGTGCTGGGCGACCGGCTCGGGCGGGTGACGGTGCTGTTCAGCTCGATCCTGCTCTACTCGGTCGCGAACATCGCCAGTGGCTTCGTCCACTCACTCGGGGCCTATGAGGTGTGGCGGCTCATCGCGGGCATCGGTCTCGCGGGCGAGCTGGGTGGGAGTATCACACTGGTGTCGGAGGTGTTGCCGAAGGAGAGCCGGGCCTATGGCACGACCATCGTGGCGACAGTCGGCGTGTTTGGCGCGGTGGTGGGCGGGCTGGTGGCGGATTTGGTTCACTGGCGCACGGCGTATTTCATCGGCGGCGGGCTGGGGCTGGCGTTGCTGGCGCTTCGGCTCGGCGTGGCGGAGTCGGGAATGTTCCGGCAGATGCGGGGCGACGTGGCCGTGACGCGCGGGAATTTTTTTGCGCTGTTCACCAACCGGGCGCGCTTCCTGAAATACGCGCGCTGCATCCTCATCGGCCTGCCGAGCTGGTTTGTGATCGGCGTGCTGGTGTCGCTCGCGCCGGAGTTTTCCCGGGCGGTCGGTGTGAGCGGGGAAATCACGACGGCGGCGCGCGCGGTGGCGGTCGCCTACCTTGGCCTGACATTTGGCGATCTCGCCAGCGGCTGGCTCAGCCAACGGCTGGGCTCGCGCAAAAAAATCGTGCGTGCGTTTCTTCTGCTCACGCTGGTGGCGAGCGCGGCCTACCTGCTCGTGCGTGGGGAGAGCGTGGCGGTGTTTTATGGCCTGGTGTTTCTGCTCGGGCTGGGCGTGGGTTACTGGGCAGTGTTTGTCACGGTGGGCGCGGAGCAGTTTGGCACGAACATCCGCGCTACGGTGGCGACGACCGTGCCGAATTTCGTGCGCGGCGCACTGGTGCCGATCTCGGCGGCGTTTATTTGGGGCAAGACGTGGCTCGCCGGGCTGATGGGTGCGGCACCCACCGACCCGATTCCGCACAACGCGACTCTCGGCAGTGCGGCGTTGGTCGGCGCGGTCTGCATCGCCATTGCGCTCTGGGCCCTGCACGGCCTTGAAGAAACCCACGGCAAGGAGCTCGATTACCTGGAGCCGCTGTGACCCAAGGTTGATGGTTGTGGGCCGGGTGCATCACCCGGCATGGGCGCATTACGGGGTGAGGGCACCCCGCCCACATCAAGTTTTCGACTTTCGCTCTTCACGCCCGCGGGTGCGCCTTGTCATAGACTTCTTTCAGCCGCGCGGTGCTGACGTGCGTATAGATTTGCGTCGTGTTCAGGCTGGCGTGGCCGAGCAGCTCCTGCACGAGGCGGAGGTCGGCGCCGGCGTTGAGCAGATGCGTGGCATAGCTGTGCCGCAGCTTGTGCGGCGTGAGATCGGGCGGCAGGCCGGCCAGCGCGAGATAGCGCTTCAGCAGGAGCTGCACCGCCCGCACCGAAAGCCGACGGTGCTGCGTTGTGACCACCACCGGCGAACCCGGCGCGGTGGCGCGGGCGAACTCGGCGCGCCATTTCACCAGGACCGCCGTCGCCACGCGCCCGAGCGGGCAGAGCCGCTCCTTGCGGCCCTTGCCGAGCACCCGCGCCACGCCGCCATCGAGATCGAGCTGCGCATAGTTCAGCCCGACGAGCTCGCTCACGCGCAGCCCCCCACCATAGAGCAGCTCCAGCACGAGCCGGTCGCGCCAGGCGGTGAAAGCCCCAAGGCTCCCGCTTTCCAGCAGCCGCAGCGGGCCGGCGAGCAGGTCGCGCATCTGCGTTTCCGTGAGAAACTGCGGCAGGCGCTTTTCCAGCTTCGGCAGCGGCACGCCGGCGAACGGGTTGCGCGCCACCCGCCCGCGCGCGAGCCAGAACCGGTAAAACGCGCGCAGCGCCGAGACGTGGTTGTGCAGCGTGCGCCGCCCGAACCGCCCCTGCGCCTCGATCACGAAGTCGCGGGCGTCGCGCGGCTCCAACGCGCCGAGATTTTTTCCCGGTGCGGATGTGCGGAGCCAGCGCCAGAAACCCTCAAACGCCTGCCGGTAGTTGCGCAGCGTGTAGCCCGAATAGCGGCGCTCCTGCGCGAGAAATTCCAGAAACGGCGTCAGCCACCCGGCCACAACGGCGGGCGGCGGCGGCTCGTGGGCGGCACTCATGGGTTGGAGGTGGCATGGGCGTCTCGCCCATAATCTGAAAACCCACGGGCGGGACGCCCGTGCCACTTCTTCGGGCAGATGAGCGACACCTTCATGGCTTCGCCGCCCGCGCCTCCACCGCCCGCATTATGCCCGTGGCGTGCAGCCGCAGCGCCCCCTCGGGATCGAGGCCTTTCGCCCGCGCGGCCGCCGCGAGCTCGAACAGCCGCCGGCCCAGCTCCGCCTCGTCCAGCTCCGCGCCGAGCGCACCGATGCGGGCCGCGTCCACCTCCCCGCCTGTCGGCAGGCCTTTTTTTTCGATCTGTTTCCATACGGCCTCGGCAAACATCAGGGCGGGCAGGCGCGGCGGCATCTCCTTGAAAATCTTTCCATCCGAGGCCGGACCGTTTTTCTTCTCCAGCGCCTTGATCTCGTCCCACTTCACGAGCACCTGCGCGGAAGTTTGCAGCCTGTCCGCGCCAAACACATGAGGATGACGGCGGATCAGTTTTTCATTCACCTCCCGCGCCACGTCGTCCAGATTAAAATGCCCCGCCTCGGCGGCGAGCTGAGCGTGAAACACCACCTGGATGAGCACATCGCCCAGCTCCTCCCGCATGTGCGGCAGGTCGAGCCGGTCAATCGTGTCAATCAGCTCGCTGACCTCGTCAATCAGGCAGCGCACAAGGCTGGCGTGCGTCTGCTCTTGATCCCACGGACAGCCCCCGGGGCCGCGCAGCCGCGCAATGGTCTGGCGAAGATCGTCAAGGGCGCTCATGGGGGAAAATTGCCTGGGGTTCCCCGTGAACACACGGAAATTTTTCGGCTTTGTCTTCCCGGTCTTCCGCGTGTTCCGTGATGACAATGTCCGACAAGCTCACCGAAATCATGGCGTGGAAGCGGCGCGAGATCGCGCCGCTCGTCCGGACCGTGGCCGAAAGCGAGCTGGCGGAGCTCCACGCGAGACTGCCGCCCGTGCCGTCGTTTGCCGCCGCGTTGCGCCGGGCCGACGGACAGCTCGCCGTGATCGCCGAGATCAAACGCCGCTCACCCTCCGCCGGCGACATCAAGGCAGGCGCCTCCGCCGTCGAGCAGGCCCGCCGCTACCAGGCCGCAGGGGCCGACGCGCTTTCGGTGCTGACCGATGAAAATTTTTTTGGTGGCACACTCGACGACCTGCACAGCGTGACGGCGCACTTCCGGGCCACCCCGCCGGCGCCGCCCTGCATCCGTAAGGATTTTTTCGTCCACCCGATTCAAGTGCTCCAAGCCCGCGAGGCCGGCGCCAGCGCCATTCTCATTATCGTCCGGGCGCTAACCGACGCGGAAATCAAAACCCTCCACGCCGCCGCGCGCGCCGCCGGGCTGGACGCGTTGTTTGAGATTCATAACGAGGCGGAGCTAGCGCGCGCGGTCGCGCACGGTGCCAAGATCATCGGCGTCAACAACCGCGACCTCGCCATCTTCAAGACCGACCTGGGCCTGAGCGAGCGGCTCATCCCACAGTTTCCGCGCGACGTGATCGCGGTCAGCGAGAGCGGCATCTTCACCGCCGCCGACGCCGCCCGCGTCCGCGCCGCCGGAGCGCACGCCGTGCTCGTGGGCGAGGCGTTGATGAAGGCCGCCGATCCTGGCGCGCTAATCGCGGAGTTCCGGGCAAGCAGCCAGAAACGCAATGAATGACGAAGCCAAAGCCCCGATTGATTTCGCAGAAATCATCTACGAAAAGCCGTCCTCCGGTGCGTTTGAAGAGGTGCTCTTTGGCTCGGACCGAGGCAACACTCTCTGGGTGCTTTTTAGTGAAAAAGGGGGCGGCCGAGAGTGGATCGGGAAATTCGGTTGCGGCTTTACGACCATGATGCGGGTTACAAAGGTTGCCGTACCTGACCATTTTTTGGTGGTCGCCGGCGGGGCAGCTTACTTGGTGGATGCGACCGAGCGACAGCAGCTCAATTTTTATTCCGAGCCACACGTTCAGGATGTCGCCTACGATGCCCAAAACGCCCATTTTATATCCGGTGACGTTTGCCTGTGGATCATTGAGTGCGGACGAAAAATTTGGACGAGCGAGCGCTTTTCAGTGGATTACATCACCAATTTGTCTGTCGAAGGGCGCACCCTTTCCGGAACGGCTGTCGTCGATTATGACGGCAAGGAGGATTGCTTTTCTTTCGATCTCGACACACGCAAATTCATCAGTGGACCGGGTTCTTCGGACAAGCCATGGTGGAAATTCTGGGTCTAAACTATGCCCCTCTCCCCCACTGCCACGCGCGACCTGCTCGCCAAGCTCGGCCATACGCCGAAACGCTTTCTCGGGCAGAATTTTCTGGTGGACGGCAACATCGTCCGCAAGTCGCTTGAACTCGCCCAAGTCGCGCCCGGCGACACCGTGATCGAGATCGGCCCCGGGCTCGGCACGCTGACCGCCGCATTGCTCGAAGCCGGGGCGGACGTGTGGGCCATTGAGAAGGACCGGACGCTGCATGCGCATCTCACCGAAACGCTCGCACCACGTTTCCCGGCGACGTTTCATCTCACCGAAGGCGACGCGGTGGAGCTGCCGCTGGCGGGATTTCCCGGACTTTCCGCTCCGTTGTGGGCGGGGTGCCCTCACCCCGCATCCGGCCGGCAGCGGGGCGAGGGCACCCCGCCCACATTTTCTTCTGCACCCGCCTCCTTCAAGATCGTCGCCAATCTCCCTTACGCCATCTCGACCCCGTGGCTCGACACCGTGCTCTCCGGCCCTTTGCCCGCGCGCCTCGTGCTGATGCTCCAGCTTGAGGCGGCGCAACGCTACGCCGCCGCGCCCGGCACCAAGCAGTTCAGCGCCATCTCCATCGCGCTTCAGTCGGCCTACGAGGTTGCCCCCGGTCACACCGTCGCCGCCGCGTGTTTCTTCCCCCGACCTGACGTGGACTCGCATCTGCTGCATCTCGTGCGCCGGCCCGCACCGTTTGTCTTCACCCCGGAAACAAAGGCCCTGATCCGCGCGTGCTTCCAACAGCGACGCAAGCAACTCGGCGCGCTTCTGCGTGACCGCCTGCCCGATGGCGGCCGCACGTGGTTCGACCAGCTCGCCGCAGCCGGCCTGAGCCCGCGCAGCCGCCCGGAAGAGGTCCCGGTCGCTCTCTGGCAACGGCTCGCGGCGGGCTGAGATGGCTCTGGCCCGGCCGGGCGGGTTCATGGCTGCCGAATTCGGCCGTTGCAGAGGGGTTGATTCAGGTTCATCCATGGAATCCGAGGAGAAAAAAATCCGTTCCCGAATTTTTTGTGTCCCTTCACGTCATTTCGTGGCCAAGATACCATCTCCCCCATGACCCAAGCCTACGAAGAGCGGCTCGCTGGCGAGCCTTGCCTGCGCCCCGCACCGGCCGCACCGCATGAGCTCCTCTGCAACCGCCTGCACGCCTGGGTGCGCGCCGCGCTCCCGCCGAATTCCGCCCTGTGCCTGCTGCCACGTCGTACGCCGGTCACGCTCGGCGGCGGCGACTGCGTGTGCCCGGACCTTGCGCTATCGCGGGCGGAAGACGGGCGGCTTTATCTCGCGGTCGAGGTGCTCCAGCCCGGTGACCACCATTGGGACACCGTGGTGAAGAAGGAGCTTTATCTCACCGAGCGTCTGCCGCGCCTGTGGATCGTGGACTCGCGCTACCATAACGTGGAGATCTATGGCACCGGTGAGTTTGGCTTCCGGCTCGAGCACATCCTCGCCAGCCAGGACCGGCTCACCGACCCCGCGCTCCCCGGATTCGGGCGGACGATGGACGCCCTCTTCGCCAGGCCGTGCCCGTGAGCAACTGTTCAAGGCCTTGAATTTTAACCAACGGCCATCTGGATTATCTGGTTTCTGGACAATTTTTCCAGCGGCTCCTCAAGAATCACCCCGCGCACGCAATTTGGCTTGCCGGCGGCCACGTTGGATAGGTCGTAGGAGATCGGGAAAACATCCTCCTTCTTTTTGCCCAGTTGCTTCGCCAGCCAAGAGGGTCCACGCGTTGAAAAATTGAAATCGTGGTAACGAGCCAGGTCTTGGACTTTCTTGCCGACGAAAAGCGAAAGGATCAAAAAATGTGGGTTTGTCTCCGGCTTCGTTAGCGACAGGTTTCCGAGATAACCAAAAATGCCGGAGCCATCTGCCAGCCGAAATTCGCCGCTGATCAACCGGTTTCCAGCATCGGAAATGGGCAGGGTTTTCACGGGAGACATCATCAGCTCCCCAAGCTCGTCGTCGTTGCAAAACTCCCAGACGGGATGCTGGCGCAAAAGCGCCTCGGTGAGTTCTTCGACAGAAATTAAATCTGAAGGTCGTGAGGGCATCGTCGTGCAGGCTTCAGGTTCAGTGCTTCGTTTCCGTCGGCCCGCCTGCCGCCGCGCACAGGTCCCCCTCGCCGAGCTTGCGGCGGAAGAGGTCGAGCGCGAGACCGTAGCAATGCAGCGCCAGCTCGGGGTCGTAGCGAGCGCCTTCGTCGCGCAAGAAGGCATGCGCACCATTGAACTCGTGCCACGTGAAGTGAACGCCCGCCGCCGCCAGTGCCGTGTAAATTTTAGCCCGCCCGTCGGCCGGCACATGCGGGTCCTGCCGGCCCCAGATCATGAGCAGCTCCCCCGTGATGTCGGCGACGCGGTCGAGCGAATTGTCGTTCATGCCCTGCCCGAGGCCGCGTTTGTGGATGTCGGTGGCGTAAAAACACACCGCCGCCGGCACGCCGGGATTCATCGCCGCTCGAAACGCCAGATGGCCGCCGATGCAGATGCCCGCCACGCCCGCGCGGCCCGTGCATGACGGGTGCGTGCGGAGAAAATCCAGCGCGGCGAGCGAATCGCTGTCATAGGCGGCCAGCGGCTTGGTGGTCTTGAGCGCGTTGCCCCGCTCCGCGCCGGCGGCATCATATGGGATGACCGTGCCCGCCGGCTCATACTCGTGATAGATCTCCGGCACCCCCACGACGAAGCCGTGTCCCGCGAGCATCGCCGCCGTGCGGCGGATGGGACCGGTGACTTGAAAAATCTCCGAATACAACAGGATGCCCGGATAACGCCCCGGCGCGGCCGGACGGAAAACATAGGTGCGCATCGGCCCGGTCGGCGTGGTGAGATCGGTGAATTCGGAGTCGAGGATGGTCATGGGGGCCGGCGGTAGCAGATCGCCGGCCACGAAGAGCACCATCAGCCGCGAAAAGAAAAGCCGATTCGGGCAGGCCTCCGAATTCACAGTAAGTGGCCGGAGCATTTCTCCGGGCTGCACCCGGTGACTTCCGTGACAAAACCCCGGAATTCCCTACCCGACTTGAACCACCAGCGTCTCATCGCCCAAGGCAACCTGATCCCCGGCCTGCAGCTTTTTCCGCTTCCGGGTTTCCACCTCGCCGTTCAGCCGGACGAGGCCCGCGCTGATCGCCTGCTTGGCCGCGCCACCACTCTCCGCGAGCCCGCCAAATTTAAGGAACTGGCACAGCTCGATCGGTACCGCGCGAACCACGACCGGACGCGCGCCGGCAGGATGGATTTTGCTCATGACCATGGGCTATCCGCCCGTGCGGTGCGCCGCAAGCCCGGCATTGCGCCGTCTCCGCCGCGTGTGCGAGCGTGGCTCCCGCCATGCTGCCTTCCGCCCGTCCCACCCTGCCCTCGCGCCCATGAGCCGCGAGATGTGCTACCGCTGCTTTTGGCCCAAGCCGCTGTGCTGGTGCGCGTCCATCCGGCCGATGGCAACGCGCACAAAGTTCGTCCTGCTGATGCACCCCAAGGAATGGAAGCAGGAAAAGGCCGGCACCGGACGGCTCACCCACCTGTGCCTCGCCGGCAGCGAGCTGCATATGGGCATCGCGTTCGACGAACATGAGGCGGTGCAATCGGTGCTCAACCATCCGCACCATTTTCCCGTCCTCCTCTATCCTGGAGCCACCGCGCGCAACCTCACCCACGGCGGCCTGCGGGCGGACGATCTGGGAGGACGCCGCCTCGTCGTCGTGCTGCTCGACGCCACCTGGAGCTGTGCGCGCAAGATGCTCCGCCTCAGCCCAAGCCTGCAACGGCTCCCGCGCGTCATGCTTACCCCTCCGGCCCCGAGCCGGTTCGTGATCAAGCAGCAGCCGCAGGCCGGGTGCATCTCAACACTGGAGTCAGTGCACGAGATGCTCGGCGCACTGGAGCGCTCGGGCCTCGACCACTATCCGTTGCCCGCGCAGCTGCCCGCGCTATTTCAGCAAATGCAGGAGTATCAAATCCGCTGCGCCTGCGACCCTGGACGCCCCGGCTACCGCCGCCATCCTTACAGCCCGCCCGCCGCGCGCGTCCCGCTCCAAGGCCGCAGCCGTTCCCGCCGCAGCCGGATTTTCCTCAAGCCCGGCCCGGCCACTGAATTTTTAACCATGGATGAAACGAACGGCCCGAGATCCAGCGGGCAGCGCGATCAAACGCCGGAACAATTTAACCTCCCATCTGCGCTTAACGGCGCCGATCTCCTGCCTGAAACCTGAACGTCGGATTAACTCGCGCCAGCTCTGGCGCAAAATATCCTCAGGCTCATCTCGCCCTTGCCACCCTCGCCCATCCACCCGACAGTTTTCTTCCAAACAGTCCATGCCCGCGCGCCGCGACTACATCCTCAGCATCATCGAGCAGGTCGGCCGGATGCTCGCCCAGGTGATTTTCCGGCGCAAAGCCGGGCAGCACCAGGAGGCGTTGCAGGCGGTCGTACAGGGGTGCGAACGGCTGTTCGGCCTGGAGGCCAGCCAGCTGTTTCAGTTCACGCCGGAGCAGCACTTCCTGATGCTCGCAGACGGCGAACAGCCAGAGGTGGCACGCGACAAGGTGCTCCTCTATGCCGCCATGTGCGCCGAAGCCGGCCAAATCTACGCCGCGCAGGGCAACCAGCCGCTGGCGCGCGGCTCGTTCCTCAATGCCCTGCGCCTCACCCTCCGCGCCCGCTCAGAATTTTCTTCCGAGCGCCTGCCCGTTTACACCCCTGATGTGGCGGAGTTGCTCGCTGCGCTCAAGGACGTGCCGCTCGACGCCGATACGGCGGAACTGCTGAGGGACGTCGAGCAGACCGGCCGTTAGGCTCGGCCTGAGCCGTTCGCCCCGCACGCTAACCGCCGAACAGCTCACCCTGGCCAGACGTCACAGCTTTGACGCCCAAGAAGGGGCCGTAGCGCTCCAGCCAGTCGTCGAGCTTTTCGAGATAATAGTCAGGCGCATAAGGCGCGGCTGCGGCATCGAAGAGCGCGACGGGGCGGGCGCGCTGCCAGTCGGCGGTTTTACCCCTGGCCTTCGCCGTGATGTAATAGGCCACGCGGTCGCCCATCCGCGGGCGCGGTGTCAGCTGGAGCGCGGCCTCGGCGGCGGCGCGACGGGGCTTGCCACCCTCGGCGATGAAACGTTCGTAGGTGTCCGGGTTCTGGCCGAGCGTCTCAGACTTGGCCACCTCCCCGACGGGCAACGCGCGTGCCGCAAGCTGCGTGCGATAATGCTCCAGCTGGCTGAGCGGCGACTCCGGGCTCGCCCCGAGCAGGAAATGGATGAGCCGGTCGGTGAGCTTTTTCAGGAAAGGCTCGGTGGCGCGCGAGCGGAGCGCGCTGCCGCGCAGGGTGATTTTTTCGCCGTCGTAAAGGGCGTAATTCTTGGCCTTGTAGCACCACATCGCCGTGTAGCGGCCGTCGTACTCCAGCCCGATGCCCGCCGGGAGCACGGGCGCCACGCGCGCAAGCAGCGCCTCGGGGGCGGCGAAATCCTGCTCGGAGGAGAGGTAGATGCCGTCGGTGTCGGCCTCGAGGATGGTGCAGCCGTTTTTCCCAAACTCGGCGATGAGCGACTGCAGCAGCTTGCGGCCACGGCGCGTCACCTCGGCGGCCAGCTCGCCGTCGCCGAAGCGCGCGCCGGAGAAGCCGAGGTAACCGTAGAACGAGTTGATCAGAATCTTGAAACTGGCCTGCCGCGCCTGCGCCTCGGCGCGCTCGTCGGAGCCCGCCGCGGTGCGGGCCAGCTGCTTGTATTTCAGGCGGTAGTCGCGCAGCCGCGTGAGGAGCGGGATGAAGACGCCGAGCGCGTCGTGGCGCGGGTTGCGCCCGATGGCGAGCAGGAGGCTCGGGTAGAGCGACGCCACGTCGAAGTGCAGCACATGGCGGAACACGCCCTCCTGAAAGCTGCGTGTGAACCCGCCCTCGAACGGCGCGACCTCGGGCGGTGCCGGACACGCCTGCCGCGCGTGGTAGTATTCCTCAAGGAAGAGAAGGTCGATTTTCGCCGTCGTGCCGCGCAGCGTCGCCTCTTGGAGCAGGAGGGGAAAGGTGCGCGTCTGCTCAAAAAACGTCGGCAGCAGCAGGTCGGCCAGGCCCTTGGTCTCGCGCAGGTCGTCAGCCAGGTAGGCGAGGAAGCGCGCCCGGTCGGAGAAAAACATCCCGTGGATTTCGCCTCCGGCGAGATACGTGCGGCCCGCCCCGTCCTCCGGGGTGAGGCCGAAATGCACCGCCACGTCCTTCAGGCCGTAGGAGCTGAGCTCGCGCGAGCTGATGTCGTGCAGCTGGACGAGCAGGTAGGTGTCCACGACGGCGCGACCCGGCAGGTCGCAGCGGGGAAAGTCAATCAGGCGTTCGGCAACCTTGAGACGGCTGTTGCGAAACGTGGCCTTTTGCCCGAAGCGGCCCCAGGCGCAAGGCACCTTGAGGCGTTTCGCGCGCTGGCGCAGGTAGTCGAGATCGAACTTGAACAGATTGTGACCCTCGATCACGTCGGGATCCTCGTCGCGCAGCGCGGCGTTGAACTCCTCCAGGAGTTTTTTCTCGGCGACGTCGGTCATCTCGCCGAGCGTGAGCAGCCGCTGGCGAGCGCCGCACTGGAGGCCGATGGCGAGCACGCGGTCGTCGGGCCGGGCGGCGTCGCTGAAGCTGCCGTCGGCCGAACCGGTCTCAATGTCGAGCTGGCAGCGGCGGAGCTGCGCAAAGGGGAGGTCGCCGAAAAGCCTCGCGCGGTTTTGGAGGAGAAACTGGCTCTCCGCCGGGCGAAGCGCATCAAGGGCTGTGGACGTTTCCCTGGCCAGCGCGACCAATGCGTCGTAGGCCGTGGGTGACCCGGCATGGGCCAGCACAGTGAACGCACCCTCGCCTTTCAGCCGCTCGAGCACGACGCCGGCGGGCAGTGGCGGCCCGGCCTCGCCACCCGGCAGTGCGGCCAGCCACGCGAACGGGCGGAACTCTTCCACGCGCTCCTCGCGGGTGCCGTCCGCGCGCGCGACCGTGAGATGGGCGCGGCCCTCGCCGTCAATCCAGAGACCGCAGAGGTTGTCCATGGCAGGCGGCCGGGTGCGCAGCAGCGCGGATCAAAACGGCTTCACGCGCACCATCGCGATGGCGGTCAGCGCGAGCGCGAGCACTACGATGATGATGCCGGCGGCCTTGTCGCGCCGGCGATAGGCCACACCGGCAAGGACGGAGAGTCCCGTCCAGCAGACAAACTTCACGATCAGCCAGCCTTGCACGGCAAACGCGGGCTTCAGCACCATCCACATCCGCCCGCCCGTGAGCAGCACCAGCAGGCTGGCAATGCCGTTCCACATGAGCAGCTTTTTCCGCGTCTCCGGCGCACCGGCGCAGGCGTAGAACGTCGTGCCGACCAACGCGAGCACGGCGAAGAGGTGAAGGATGACGAGCCCGTTGAGCTCACGTGGATTGACGGCGGCGAGGGGGAGGAGAAGGAAGGGAGGCATGGAAGTATTTGGGATCGTTCTCCTGCTCTTACCCTTTCTTCGGCGGATGGGAAACAGCAAACTCGGGAGAACGAGCATGAGACGGAAAAGGAAGGTGACACCCCGCCTGTGACGTCGGCCCAAAGGCTCGTGACCTTTTTGTGTTTAAGTGGGAGCCACCAGACGGCTTTTGCTGTCCGATGAACGGCCTAGCAGCCACCGCCGATCGCGGCCCCCGGAATGACTCAAAGGCAGAGAGCGTGTTAAATGAACTCCAACGGGCACCGCAGGGTGTCACCACCCACGCTGGCCCACGCCGCACGTCCGTCAATCCGAACCGGCGCGCTGGCCGAAAGTTTTTTGCTTGAACAATGCCTCCATCCCGGCGGGACGGCGCGCCGCACCACCAAAGAGGTGCCCGGCGGACAGACCGAGGACCGGCCCCAGACTATGAGTCTGATTCCAGCACGGCCGGGCCGAGGTGGCTGAGGCAGAGATCTTGCAGCGTGGCGAGGAAAACGTAGCTCATGAACGCGCGCTGCACCGGCTCGGCAAGCCCGGCGACATCCACCGCGCCGCTTTCCAACGCCTCGTCCGGCAGCACCGCGAGTTCACCCGCGCGCAACCGCAGGCGCAGCGCCGCACAGGCGCGCATGACCGGCTCGGCGTTGGCCTCATCGAGGGCGATGATGCCGGTGCCAAAGAATTCGCGGCCGAACAGCGCGAGCAACCGGCGCACGTCCTCGTTTTGCGCCGCCACCAGCTCGGCCTCCCAGTCGGAGCGGAACTCGTCATCCAGCCCGTCGAGCCGCTGCGGGGCAGCGAGCCCGCCGCCCAGCGAGTCGGCCGTCACCTTGACCACGTCAAGCAGCGGCGCAACAGCGGGCAGATGGAGTTTCACCTCAAGACGTTTCATCGGGCTCAAGCACGGCCGTGAGATGCCATTGCTGCAAGGCAAACGTGTAGTGCTCCGCACGCTCGCGCAGCCCGCTCCACACGACTGAGCGGCCCTGCTCGTGGACTTCCAGCATGTGCTTGCGCGCCGTGGCCTCGTCGAGGCCGAGCACGCGGCGGAACACCGTCACGACGTAAGACATGAGGTTGACCGGATCGTTGAGCACGACCACACGCCACACACCCCCTAGGGCGGTCTCGGCGCGGATTCCGGGGCGCGGGAGGGTGGTGGTTTCGGTGGAGGCCATGGCCGGCACACTGGGCCGGCACGCGGCCCGGCGCAACCCGGAACCGGCTTTTTCGGTGCCGTCCCGGCAGGCAACCGCACCCCTTGGGGTGGCTCATGCCGGTGCCGGCGGCCACCCGGGCCGGCCGCCAGCCACACCCCGCCGAGCAGCCCCTGAACATCTCCCGTGTATAAAAAGTTTATCTTGCGACTTGCGCGCCGGCGCGGCGCGGGCGATAAACCAGCCCCCATGCGTCTCTCCTGCCTGCCCTTCTTCCTTGTCCGTATCGCTGCCTGCGCCTTGAGCCTGCCACTCTGGCTCGCCGCGCAACCGCCCGCCGTTCCCGGTGCGCCGGCACAGGCCTTGCCTACGATTGATAACCTGAAAACCGCGCTGACACTCAACGATGCGCAGGTCGCCCAGATCGCGCCGCTCCTCGAGGCCATCAGCCGCAGCCAGCAGGAACTCGTGGCCACGCAGACGGCCGCCACGGGCGCCACCGCCGCCGGACTTGCGGCCATCAGCAACATCCTGACGGATCCGCAAAAACCCCTGCTGGCCACGCTCACGGCCCCGGCACGGGGCGGTCTGCGGGGCGGCGGTCGCAGGGGCGGGGCCAGTGTTCCCGCCAATTCGCTTCCTTACCTGAGCCAGCCAGCCTTGGGCGGCCTGGCTTTTGAAAAGCCACTGGGCATCGTGACCGCACCGGGCGAACCCCGCAGCCTCTACATCATTGAGAAGGAGACCGGCCGGATCATCCGCATCCCGGATGTGGCCAAGCCCGAAAAAGTCACGTTCCTCGATATCTCCGCCGAGATCGGCAACCTCGACAACGAGCGCGGTCTGCTCGCGCTCGCATTCCATCCCGACTACCAGCGCAACCACCAGTTCTACGTCTGGTTCACCGCCTCCAATGCCGACGGGAGCGTGTCCTTCGACCGGCTCGCCCGCTTTGCCACCGGCACCGACGGCTTGGCCGATCCCAAATCAGAACAGCCGCTGATCTCGCAGGCGGATCGCGCCAACAACCACAACGGGGGAGAGCTCGCCTTCGGCCCTGACGGCTACCTCTATCTCTCGATGGGCGACGAGGGCAGCTCCAACGGCGAGTGGCAAAACACCCAGCTCATTGATAAAAATTTCTTTTCCGGGATGATCCGCATCGATGTGGACCAGAAGCCTGGATCGCTCGCACCCAACCCCCACCCCGCCGTCCACGCCGGCACCTACAAGGTTCCGGCTGACAACCCGTGGGTCGGCGCGAAGACGTTCAACGGCCGGCCCGTGGATTCCGCCAAGGTTCGCACCGAATTCTGGGCCGTAGGGTTGCGCAACCCGTGGCGCTGGTCGTTCGATCCCGTGACGAAATTGCTCTGGCTCGCCGATGTTGGCCAGGAGCGCTCCGACGAAATCGACCTCATTCGCGGCGGCGGCAACTACGGCTGGAATTTCCGTGAGAGCAACCAGGCCTTCACCCCGCCGCCCTATCGCGGCACCCGGACCCCCTACAGCGCCATCATCCCCCCACCACCCGATCCTGACCGGGTCAAACCCGAGGATCTGACATTTGACGAGCCCATCTTCACTTATTTCCATCCCGCCGTCGCACCCGCCGGCGACCTCAACACCGGCCAAAGTGTCACGGGCGGCTTCGTCTATCGTGGCAAGGCCATTCCTGCGCTCAACGGCCGCTATCTTTTCGCCGACTACCAGAGCGGCTATATCTGGGCGCTCTCGCCGGTGACGGCCGACAAGGACGGCAAGCCCGATGGCAAGGTCACGGTGCAAATGATCGCCCGCCGCAGCGGCATCGCCTCTTTCGGGGTAGACCCGGTCACGGGCGACGTGCTGGTCGCCAACATCAGCGGCGGCGTCATTGAGCGGCTGGTCACCAATCCGGATCCGCAGCCCTTTACGCCGCCCGCCGCAGCCCCCGCCCCGGCGAATCCCTGACCACCGCGCGGAGCCGGCCGTGTTTTCCACCCGGTGAACCCGTGTGGTCGCACTTTGTCAAACCGGCCCGTGCCAGCCGCTGTTTTACTTTCTTTATGACTCCGACCCTCCGCCATCCCCTCCTGGTTCTCTCCCTCGCCGCCTGCACCCTGAGCCTCTCGGTCTGGCTCCGCGCGCAGCCCGCTGCCGCACCGGCCGTTCCCGCACCAACCGCGGTGCCGCCCGCCGGCGGGCCCGCCCGGGGTCCGGGCGGCTCCGGCGCAGCGCGAGGCCAGCGCGGGGCCGCCGGCCCGGCGGCCAATACCTATCCCTACATCGTCCAGCCCGCGCTCGGCGGTGCGGCGTTCGAACAGCCTGCCGCCATCGTCGCCGCGCCCGGCGACACCAACCGGCTTTTTGTCGTCGAGAAACCCGGCCGCATCATCGTCATCCCCGATGTGACCAAGCCCGAGCGGGTGACCTTTCTCGACATCACTGACAAGGTCGGCAACTCCGATGGCGAGATGGGCCTGCTCGCGCTCGCGTTTCACCCCGACTGGAAAAACAACCGCCAGTTTTATCTCTGGTACACGCTCAACGCCACCACCGCAGACGGCACGGGCCGGCATGAGCGCCTCGCCCGCTTCACCATTTCTGCCACCGATGCGAACAAAGCCGACCCCACCTCGGAGGCACCGCTCATCACGCAGTTTGACCAGGCCCCCAACCATAATGGCGGGCAGCTCGCCTTCGGCCCTGACGGCTACCTTTATGTCTCACTCGGCGACGAAGGCGGGGCCAACGACCAGTATCAAAACAGCCAGCGCATCGACAAAGATTTCTTCGCCGGCCTGCTCCGCCTCGACGTGGACAAAAAGCCCGGCTCGCTCGCACCCAACCCTCATCCTGCCGTCCACGCCGGCACCTACGCCATCCCCGCCGACAATCCGTGGGTCGGCGCGACCACGTTCAATACATTGCCCGTGGATCCCGCCAAAGTTCACACCGAGTTCTACGCCGTCGGTCTGCGCAATCCGTGGCGCTTCAGCTTCGACCCCGTGACGAAGCTCCTCTGGCTGGGCGATGTCGGGCAGGACCGCATCGAGGAAGTGGACATCATCCGGCGCGGCGGCAATTACGGCTGGAACTACCGCGAAGCCGATGAGCCGTTCTTTCTTTTGCCCCGCGGCAACCGGCGCGGCAACCCGGCGGACGCCACTGCGCCCGCCGCACCGCCCACGCCCGTCCGCGTGCCACCGGCCGGCGTGACGTTCGATGAGCCGGTTTTTTCCTACTTTCACCCCGGGATCGGCGGCACACCGGCCGATACGGGCAACAGCATCAGCGGCGGCTTCGTCTATCGCGGCAAGGCGCTGCCTGCGCTCAACGAGCGCTATCTCTTCGCCGACTATCAGTCCGGCTTCATCTGGGCGCTCGGTCCGGTGCAGCCCGGCAACGTGAACGGGCTCGCGGCCAAAGTCACCGCGCAAGTGGTCGCCCGCCGCACAGGCATCGCCTCCTTCGGACTGGATCCCGTCACCGGCGACCTGCTCATTGCCAACATCGGCAACAGCATCGTCGAGCGACTCGTGGTCAACCCAGCACCCGCGCCCGCCACCGTCCTCGCCCCGCCGGCCGGGAACCCCTGAGGACTTCGCGGCTCAGCGTCCCTTGCGGCGGTGTTTCCGCCACCGCATCAGGCCCGGCCAAAGCACCACGAGCACGCACAACGCCTCGAAGGCGTGCACGATTTCCTTCGGCAGCTCAAAACGTTTGAGCAACGCATCATCCGGGATCATCTCGCCACCGACCAGGCCGAGAATCCCCGCGCCGATGTAGACGATCACCGGCCAGCGGTTCATCCAGTTCGCCAGCAGGTCACTCGCAAACACGACAAGCGGGATGCTCAGCACCAACCCGAACCAGATGAGCCCGCTGCTCCCGTGCGACGCGCCGGCCACCGCCAGCACATTGTCGAGCGACATCACGATGTCGGCCACGGCAATCAGCCAAACTGCGTGCCAGAGGTCGCTGGCTTCCTTGTGATCCTTGGAGTTCTCCGTGTTTTCGCGCAGCAGCTTCATCGCGATCCAGAGGACGAGCAGGCCGCCGATCAGTTTGATGAACGGCACCCCGAGCAGACGTGCCGCCACCAATGTGAGCCCCACGCGCAGCAGCACGGCCACGCCAGAGCCAAGCATGATGCCCCACCGCCGCTCCTTTTTGCCAAGCCGCCTCACGGCGAGGGCAATGACGACGGCGTTGTCGCCCGCCAGCACGATGTCAATCAGCACGATTTTCAGCACGGCCGCACACCATTCCCAGGTGGTTTGCGGGTGGGCGGCGGCGACATCGGCGGCCACATCGGTGGCAGCAAGCAGAGGCAAGATTGTCATTGGTAAAGCCCATTATGGTCCGGCCCGACCCGCTCCCGTCAACGCCATACGGCACGTTCCGCGCTCACCACCGCCGCCACGCCTCGCGCCATAAAAAGCCCAGGAGACCCAGCCGGATTGCGCCCTCAAACGTCAGCAGCACCAGCCCCCAACGCACGCCGAACCGGCGCCACCACCGTTCACCATACTGCCGGCGCACCGTCAGGCCGGCCAACGACACCGCCAGCATCACGATGGCCACCGGCCGGCTGAACTTCGTCGCCACCAGTCCCAGCATATAGAGCCAGTTGAACAAAATCCCCAGGATGCAAACCAACGCCGCCGCCTCGCCCGGCCCGAGTTCGCGTGGATGCGGCCCGCTGTCCCGGGCAAACTGCTTCACCCCCATGTAGCGTTCCGCCAGCACCAGCTGCCACAGCTCGAAAAACGCGAACAGCGGCGCAAGCCAAAGCAGCAGCGGGATGGGGGCGTTGGCAGGCGGCATGGGCGGCAAATTGTTCTCGTTTTCTTCCGCCGGCTCGTGCTCGGTTCGTCTGACTGTTCCATCGGGAGAACGAGCCGGCGGAAGAAAAGGGGGAGGAAGGTATCGCCGGATCCAATCCCGGCGCAACCGCATTTCTCCCTGATCCCTTATCCCTTCTTTGCCTTTTGACACCGCCACACCCATGCCGCATCCTGCGCCGGTCATGTCCTTCGCCGACCTCCGCCAAGACTACGGCCTCGCCGCGTTGCTCGAAAAAAATCTCGCCCGTGACCCGTTCCGTCAGTTCGACCAGTGGTTTCAGGAGGCCGGGGCGGCGAAAATTCACGAACCCAACGCCATGATTCTCGCCACCGCCGGCGCGGACGGGCACCCTTCCTCACGCACCGTGCTGCTCAAGGGTCTCGACGGACGCGGCTTCGTCTTTTTCTCGGGCTACGAGAGCCGCAAAGGCCGCGACCTCACGGCCAACCCGCGCGCGTCGCTGCTGTTTCCCTGGTACGCCCTCGAACGGCAGATCATCGTCGAGGGCACGGTTGCGCGTGTGTCGCGCGAGGAAAGCGCGGCATATTTCCACTCGCGGCCGCATGCTAGCCAGCTCGCCACGTGGGGCGCGGCCCAGAGCACACCGGTCGCCGACCGCGCCGCCGTGGATGCGGCCTTCAAGGCCGCCGAGAAAAAATACGCCGGCCGCGAGGTGCCGCTCCCGCCCCATTGGGGCGGCTGGCGGCTCGCGCCCGAGACGGTCGAGTTCTGGCAGGGCCGCCGCTCCCGCCTCCACGACCGCCTGCGCTACCGCCGCGAGGCGAACGGTGACTGGGCCGTCGAGCGCCTCGCGCCGTAGATTCGCCCGCAGACCGGAGCCAGGGATGGGAGACCGGAAGCCATTTTCCAATCGCCGCCATGCTAGTTCTTCCTGTCTCCTGCCTCCCCCTTCTCCCTTTCCGCCTTTGCCCACATCGAAAAAGAAAAAAACTCCCCGGCCCGCCGCTTCGCCCCCTGCCGCCAGCCTGCTCGCGGCCGCGCTCGGCGCACTCGGCGAAGGCGTGCTGCTCGCCGAGCCGCACTGGCGCCCGGGCGGGCTGAAAATCATCTTCGCCAACGACCGTCTCGGCGCGATGACCGGTTTCGGGCCCGCCGCGCTGTGCGGCAAGTCGCACGGCGTGCTGCACGTTGACCAAAGCCATTTCGGCGAGCTGCGCCGCTGGCTGCGCCGCCTCACACCGGGGCTCGCGCTCGCCGGCGAGGGCGACCTCGTGCGCGCGGACGGCCGCCGGCTTTATGTCGCGTGGACGTTCAGCGCGGTGCCGGCCGCGCCCGGACGCAGCGCGCATGTCGCCGTCACCTACCGCGACCAGACCGCACGGCGGCGCCTGCAGGAGGAGCTCGTCCATGCCCAGCGGCTCGACGCCGTGGGCCGGCTCGCCGGCGGTGTGGCGCATGATTTCAACAATCTCCTCTCCGTCATCAACGGCTACGGCGAAATCCTCGCCAGCAAGCCTGCCGTCCGCCGCCACGCCGCCCGCGAGCTCGGCGAAGTTCAGCGCGCCGGCCGCCATGCCGCCGACCTCGTGCGCCAGCTCCTCGCGTTCAGCCGCCGGCAGGCGCTGCACCCGCGCGTCGTCAGCCTCAACCGCCTCGTCCGCACCAACGCCGACATCCTCGCCAAGCTCCTCCTTCCCGGCCAGACGCTCACGCTCGACCTCGCCGCCGAGCATGACTGCGCGCAGGTGGATCCCGCCCAGATGCAGCAGGTATTGCTCAACCTCGTGCTCAACGCCCGCGACGTGCTCCCGCCCGGCGGCGAGGCCGTCATCCGCACGCACCACCGTGACATCTCGCTCCGCCAGAACCGCCGCCTCACCGATCTCCCGCCCGGCCGCTACGTCGTCCTCGCGGTCAGCGACAACGGCGCCGGCATGGACGAGGCGGTCAGGGCCCACCTCTTTGAGCCGTTCTTCACCACCAAGGAACCCGGCAAGGGCACCGGCCTGGGCCTCGCGCTGGTCTACGGTGTCGTGCAGCAGAGCGGCGGCCATATCTTTGTTGAAAGCGCGCCCGCCGCCGGCACCACCTTTGAAATTTTTCTCCCCGCCGTGGACGGCCCCGCACCCGACGAGGACGTGCTTCCGGCCACGCTCCCCGTGACCGGCGGACGGGAAACCGTTCTCCTCGTTGAGGCCGACGCCGTCGTCCGCAAAATGGTCGCCGGCATTCTCACCGCCGACGGTTACCGCGTGCTCGACACCGGCCTGCCCTCCGAGGCGCTCCGCCTGGCGCGCCGCGTCGGCAACCCCGTCGAGCTGCTCATCGCCCCGGTGCAGGCTTCCGGCGACGAGAGTGAAAAGCTCGCCCGGACGCTGCACGCCGCACACCCCGGTCTGCGTGTCCTCGCCGCCGCCAACCACGAGCCGCCCCGTCTCGCCTGGCTCGCTCCCGCCGCGCAGGGCGGCATCACCAAACCCTTCGCGCTGAGCGAACTCCTTCGCGCCGTCCGATCACTCCTCGACGGCAAGGGGATTCCCGCCATCCCCCCGCACTTCCATCCGCCCTCGTAGCCCATCCCGCTTCCCTCCTCCTGATTTTCTCTTTCTCGAAAAACAAGGTGTCTTCCCCGCCTGCAACGGATGAAGAAGGATTCTCCGCTCGCCCATCGGCCTCCTTACACCCTCAGCGGCGGTGTACGAAATGCTTCCCAACTCGTCTTTTCCTGCCCCTAAAATGCTTCTCCATCTCATCCGCCACGGTGACGCCCTGCCCTCCGACGAAGATCCCGCCCGCCCCCTCAGTCCGCGTGGCCGTGAAGACGTCCGGCGCCTCGCCGTCTTTCTCCGTGCCAACCCCGCCGGCGCGACCGTGCACCTCTGGTACAGCCCCATCCGCCGCGCCCGGGAAACTGCCGCCCTGCTCGTCCAGCACCTCGGCCAGCCGGTCATGCAGATCAGCAAGTCCTCGCTCATGCCCGAGGATGACCCCGCCAAAATCGCCCGCCTGCTCGCCGAACTCCCTCCCGCCGTCAATCTCGCCATCGTCGGCCACGAGCCGCACCTCAGCGCGCTCGCCACGCTGCTGGTCACCGGCCGCCTGGCCCCCTGTGCGTTCGGCTTCGAAAAGGCCGGCCTCCTCACCCTCGCCCTTGACGGGGGAAAACACGAAACCACGGGCCACCCGCGCTGGGTAACGCGCGGAGCTTGGACGCCCGCGCCGACACCGACCGGCAAAGAAAACTGATTTTTCCCGGGGAGCCCGGCATTTTTTATAAAAAATCGCCGAAATGCTTGACCCTCCTCTTGGAGGAGATCGCAGGGTAACGTGAATCACCCACCCATCCCATGCCCAAAGACCCCCAGTTGTTCAGCATCGGCGAGTTCTCGCAGATTTCCGGCCTCTCGGTCAAAGCGCTCCGTTTTTATGATGAGAACGGCCTGCTCAAGCCCGCGCAGGTGGATGCCGGCACCGGCTACCGTTTCTACGATGCCGCGGCCACCGAACGCGCCTGGGTCATCGCACGGCTGCGCGAGCTCCAGTTTTCGCTCGGCGACATCGCCGCCATCCTCGCCGGCTGCGGCGATGAGGCGGACCTGCTGGAGCATCTCGCCCGGCAACGCCGTGCCGTCGAGGAACGCCTCCGGGCCGGCCGCAAAGTGGCCAAGGCCCTCGCGCAGATGATCGCCGCCGAACGCGCCGCCGCCCAGCTCGCAGCCGCCGGCAAATTCACCTTCGAGGAAAAGCTGCTGCCGCCGCTGCTCGTCGCCGGCCTGCGCATGAAGGGCCGTTACGAAGAATGCGGCCGGGCTTTTTCCACCCTCGGCCGCGCGCTCGGCCGCCACTTCGCCGGCAAGCCGCTCTGCCTTTATTACGACGGCGAATTCCGCGAGGACGACGCGGACTTCGAGCCATGCTTCCCGCTGCGCGGCCCCGCCGCCGCACCCGACGGGATCGTGGTGCGCACGCTGCCGGCGACCCGCTGTCTCTCACTCATTCACCAGGGGCCCTACCGCCAGCTCGGCCGTTCTTACAAAAGAATCCTCGCCGAGGCCCGCCACCGTGAATTCACCGTCACGCCGCCAACTCGCGAAGTCTACCACAAGGGGCCGGGGCTGATTTTCAAGGGCAACGCCCAAAACTACCTCACCGAAATCCAGCTTCCCTTCGCCGCCCCATGAAACCCAAGCGCATCATTCCCGCCGTGACGCCCGCTGCGCCAGCCAAACCGCTGCGCGGCAAAAAAACCTGGCGCGAAAAACTCGCCGACGACAAGGACCTGCCGAAAGTCGTCACGCTCGACGCCACTGCTGCCGCGCGCTGGGGCGGGCGCACCCTCGCCATCCCCGCCCCGCGCGAGGTGGATGCGCTTATGCGCCGCGTGCCGCGCGGCCGGGTCGTCACCATCAACGAGCTGCGTGCGGCGGTCGCGCGCCGGCACGGTGCCGCCGCCGGCTGCCCGATCAGCACGGGCATCTTCTCGTGGATGGCCGCGCACGCCGCCGCCGAGGGTGCCGCGGCGGGCGAGACCACCGTCACCCCTTACTGGCGCACCCTTAAGGTCAAAGGCGAGCTGAACCCCAAATACCCCGGCGGCATTCCTGCGCTCACCGCCAGGCTTGAGGCGGAGGGCCACGCTGTGGTCCAAAAGGGAAAACGCTTTTTTGTCCGCGATTTTGAAAAGGCTGTCGCGAAGCTCTGAGCCGGTGCCGATCCATCTTTATCCACGGATGGACACGGATAAACACGGATCAAACCGCCGGACATTTGGAATTCAGAAGCCATGAAGCCACAGGTATTCATTGGGCAGGAATCTTGGTTTCTGAATTAATTTGGGCTCGGCTCATCCGTGTGCATCCGTGGTGATTTTCCGTGCAGCGCCGGTTTGACCTCGCGCCGCCGACCGCCTCTGCTTCGGGTTCATGAAAATCTTCCTCACCGGCGCCTCCGGCTTCGTCGGCGCGGCCTTTGCGGAGGCGGCCCACCGTCGCGGGCATCGCGTCATCGGTGTCGTCCGCCAGGCCCCGCTCTCCGTGCCCGGCCTCGCCCAACAGCTTTCGTTCGACCTGACTGATTCGGCCGCGCTGACCTCGGCGCTGTTCGAACATTTTCCCGACACCATCGTCAACTGCGCCGCCGTCGCCGAACCTGCACAATGCGAGACCGACCCCGTCCGCTCCGAGGCGCTCAATGTCGCCCTGCCCACGCAGCTGGCCCGGCTTGCCAATCACCTGAGCACGCGGCTCGTCCACCTCTCGACCGAGCAGGTCTTCGACGGCACCGCCGCGCCCTACGCTGTGGACAGCCGGCCCAATCCTGTGAACCTCTACGGCCGGCAAAAGCTCCTGAGCGAACGCGCCGTTCACGCCGCCGCATCGGCGTTTGCCGTCACCGTGCGCCCGCCGCTGCTCACCGGCAACAGCCTCGCCGGCCGCCGCAGCCTCCATGAGCGGCTCTTCGCCGACTGGGCCGCCGGCAAGACCCCACGCCTGTATCGCGACGAAATTCGCCAGCCTTGCACCGCCGGCAGCCTCGCCGAGGTGCTGGTCGAGCTCTGCGAACGCACCGCCGTGCGTGGCGTCGTCCACTGGGCCGGCACCGAGCCTCTCGCGCGCGACGAACTCGCCCGCCGCATCCGGGCTCATTTCAAGCTCTCTGAAAAATCCGCACCCATCGTGGTCATCGCCCGCGCCGACACACCCGCCGAATCCGCCACGCGCCCGGCCAACCTCACGCTCGATCTCCAACCGCTGGCCGGCCTGCTCAAGACCCAGCCGGAGTCCTTTGAGGCTCAGCTCGACCAGTTCGTCGTCCCGCCCCCGTTCCGCGAGTGGTATCACGCCCAATGATTTTTGGGACACAGAGGACACAGAGGGCACAGAGGGAGAGATGGAGACCACGGAGCAATCCCCATCAAAAGCCACCGCGCCTTTCTCTGTGACCTCTCTTCCCTCCTCTGTGCCCTCTGTGCCCTCTGTGCCGTAAAAAATGAAACTTGATCTGCTCCGCGACCGTATCGCCGGGGCCGCCGAGAACATGGCGGCCGATTTTCTGCTGCTGAAACGCGCCCCCGCCAGCCGCGCGCGGTTTCGGCACTACGGCTGGCGCGCGCCCGCCTTCACCTTTGGCTACAGCCAGCCGCTCGCTTTCATCCGCTCGCAGCTCCCGCCCGGCGAATCCTTCGACCTCTGCCGTCGTGCGACGGGCGGCGGCCTAGTGGACCACCGCGACGACTGGACCTACGGCCTGATCCTGCCGCGCGGCCACGCACTGGAGGAGATGCCCGCGACGCAGAGCTACCAGCTCGTCCACGAGGCACTCGCCGCCGCACTCGTCGCGCAGGGCGTGCCCGCCGTGCTCAAGCCCGTCCCGCCCGAGCCTCCCGCCAGCGGCCTGCCGGCGGGCGTATGCTTTCAACGCGCCGAGACCTTCGACGTCTGCCACGCCGCCACCGGTGAAAAAATCGCCGGGGCCGCGCAAAAGCGTGCGAAGCAGGGGATGTTGTTCCAAGGCTCGATCTGGAAAGCCGCCGTCGGTGCGACGATTGACTGGGAGCATTACGGCGACGACTTCGCCGCCTGCCTCGCCGCCACGCTCGGAGCCGAAGCCGCCCCCGCGCCGTGGCCCGAGGAGGTCGGCGACGACGAACTCGCCGCGCTCACCGAGCACTACGCCTCGCAGGAGTGGAACGAGGCGCGGTGAGCTGGAGCTTGAAGACCCTCGCTTCATTTCCTAAATCTGAGCCATGAGACGCATCGTAAAACGCCTGATGATCCTTAGCGCGGCGGTGTGCCTGCTCATTGTCGGGCTGTTTCTCTACGTAATAGGCCGCACGCCGGAAATCAAAAATGAAAAGCACTTGGCCCATGTTGACTGGCTGCCAACGGAGGCGAGTGACATCACTTATGCCCAAAGCGACGACTTCGGTTGGTTTCAATGCTATGAATGCACGATCTCGCGTGATGCGGTGGCCAAGCTCGCGCAAAGGGAAGGGTGGAAGCTGGAAGTGAAAGAAAATGTCTTCGCATCTTTGCGCTCATCGCTCGGTCTTCCCGCGTTGCGCGAGGTTGACGGCAAAAAGATGGATTTAGTGCCCAAGGCACTTTTTTACGAGGACAGAAAGCCCAATAACGGCGGTGTGACCGTGATCTACGATCTCGAACTCGGGCGACTTTTTGTTCACAGAAGCCATCGGTGAATAGAACGATTTTTATGCAGCCGTTTTCCGCCGCAGCGTGATGACACACTCAAGGTGGCGCGTCTGTGGGAAGAGGTCGAAGGGCTGGACGGCGGTGAGCGCGTAGCCGGCGGCGAGAAATTGTTTCAGGTCACGCATCTGCGTGGCCGGGTCGCAGGAGACATAAACCACCGTGCGCGGGCCGTAGGCGAAGAGCTGGGCGAGGAAGCTTTCGTCGCAGCCTTTGCGCGGTGGATCAATGATGACGGCGGTGTCGGCAGGCGGAAAATCGAGGCCGGCAAAGATCGCAGAGGCGTCGGCGGCAAGAAAGGTGGTGTGGGCGATGCCATTGGCAGCGGCGTTTTCACGGGCGAAGCGCACGGAGCTTTCACTGACCTCCACGCCCGCCACGCGCTCAAATGCCGGCGCACACGCCAGCGCGAACAGCCCGCTGCCGCAGTAGGCGTCCACCAGGAAGCGCGCGCCCCCCCCGGCCGCCTGCGTGCGGACATAGCCGGTGAACGCCGGCAGGATGAAGGGGTTGTTCTGAAAGAAATCACGGGCGAGGAAACGCAGGCGGAGGGAATACGGCGTGCGGAGTGCGGAGTGCTGAATGGAAGGCGGCGATTCCAGTGCGATTTCCTCGGTGATGATGGCGTCGTAGTCGGTGGTCACGCCGGCTTGGGCGTGGCGGAGCAGGAGGGTGGCACCGCGCGCGTATTCTCCGGCCGCGATTTTCTTTTGGGTGGCCGTTCGCACCTCGGGGAGTTTTTCGTTAATGGCATCGGTGGCGATTTCGCAGCGGGGCACGTCCACGATGTCGAAGCGCGTCCCTTGGCGGAGAAACCCAATCGGGGTAGGTAGGGCGGGGCCGCTGGCCCCGCCGTTGTCCGTGGGCGGCGGGGCCAGCGGCCCCGCCCTACCTCCTGCTGTGGCGAAATGCGGCGTGATTTTCGAGCGGTAGCCAAACTCACGCGGCGAACCGATGACCGGCGCAACGGGAAACGTGACACCCGCCATGTGCTGTAGCAGCTCGGCGACCTGACGGCGTTTCCAGGCCAGCTGCTCCGCGTAGGCGAAGTGCTGG
Organism: Opitutia bacterium; assembly: GCA_947475065.1. Lineage (GTDB taxonomy): Bacteria > Verrucomicrobiota > Verrucomicrobiia > Opitutales > Opitutaceae > CAIYUN01. The sequence goes on from CANJLB010000002.1 coordinate 35,498, forward strand.
TATTGGCACCCGCCGCACCGGGCGAAGAGGGCGCAGCGCGGCGCGACCCGGTGCGGCGAGGGTGTGAGCACCGCGACGAGGTCGGCCTCGGAGTAATTTTTGTGGTTGCGGAAGATCCGCGCCCGCACGCGCTCGCCCGGCAGGGTAAACGGCACCATCACGACCCAGCCGGCGGGATTGTCGGTTTTGGATGCGGAACTGTCGCTGCGCTCGGTGACTCGATTTTGGATTGCGGGCAACGCGACTCGGCCGAGGCCGGAACCGAGGTTGGTGAGCGTGGAAATCTCCAGCTCGATCTCGGCATGGTAGGCGAAGGGTTGGTCGTTGAATTTTTTCTGCTTGGGCACAGGGAACACGGAGAACACGGAGCGGGCGGCAAGTCAGCTTTATTGAGTCGCCGCCATCGGCAAGTGGGAGGCGGGGTCGGCCTGAGGCCGGTCCGGCCGCGGAGATTTTCTCCGTGCGCTCGGCGGCCTCCGGGTCCAAAACGGAAGCGTGCCCGCCGAGAAAATCTCCAGCCTCCAGAACCCGCGCGTGAAGCAGCTCGTGCGGCTGCGCGACCGGCGTCCGCGCGACGAGGCGGGGGTCTTTCTCGTCGAGGGCTACCGCGAGATCCGGCGCGCCCTGGAAAAAAGCGTGGGGCTGGGCGAGCTGTATTTCGCGCCGGAGTGGTTTCTCGGGGAGAACGAGCCGGCGCTCATCACCCGGGCCCAGGCGGCGGGGACGCAGGTTTTTGAGCTGTCGAAGGAGGCGTTTGCCAAGGTCGCCTATCGCGAGCGGCCCGACGGCCTGCTCGCCGTCGCACCGCAGTGGAACAGAAAGCTGGAGGAGCTCACCCTCAGCCCGGTGCCGTTTCTGCTCGTGGTCGAGGCCATTGAGAAACCGGGCAACCTGGGGACCATTTTGCGAGGGGCCGACGCGGCGGGCGTGGATGCCGTCATCGTGTGCGACCCGGTGACGGACATTTTCAACCCCAACGTCGTCCGTGCTTCGACAGGCGTGCTGTTCTCCGTGCCGGTGGTGGTGGCGGAGAGCACGGCGGTGCGCACGTGGTTGCGCGAAAAATCAATCCGTGCCGTGGCGACGACGCCGGTGGCAACGGCGCTTTATACCGAAACCGACTGGCGCGGCCCGCTCGCGTTGGTGATGGGGAGCGAGCAATACGGGTTGAGCGAATTCTGGCTGAAGGCCAGCGACGCCCAGGTGCGCATCCCGATGGCGGGGCAGGCGGACTCGCTCAACGTGGCGATGGCCACCATCATCACGCTGTTCGAAGCGGTCCGGCAGCGGAATGGATAGTCAGGCGGGTCGAACTCACAACTAAGAATCAAAACTCTCGTGAACGTGGGACACCGACAAGCTCCAAGGATTTGTTCTTTGGAATGTTCTTATTTTTTATAAGTAGAAACATAAATCATTAAATAACAACATGGTGGACGCTACAGGACTCGAACCTGTGACCCCGTGCGTGTGAAGCACGTGCTCTAACCAACTGAGCTAAGCGTCCGATGCAGAGCGCGCAAGCTGAGGGCGGGATGCTCGCAAATCAACCTTGTTTTCGCTTCAGATCGGGCGGGAGCTCACGGACGGCCGGGACGTGGCTATTTCCTGGTTCGAACCGCGCGTTTCCTGGCGGGAAACAGTGTGCGGCAGATTTCGCACCCCGTGCCGTCGCAACCGCGTGCGGTACAGTGCTCGCGACCATAAAAAATGATCCGCAGGTGCAGGGCGTTCCAATGCTCCCGCGGAAAGAGCGCCTTCAGGTCGGCTTCGGTCTGCTCCACGTTGCGGCCGTTGGTGAAACCCCAGCGCTGGGCGAGGCGGTGGATGTGCGTGTCCACAGGAAACGCCGGCACACCCCAGGCCTGCGCCATGACCACGCTCGCGGTCTTGTGGCCGACGCCGGGCAGCGCCTCCAATTCGGCAAAGGTGCGGGGCACCGCGCCACCGTGCCCTTCGGTGATGAGGCGCGAGAGTTCGGCGATGGCGGCGGCCTTGCGCGGTGCGAGGCCGCAGGAGCGGATGTGGCCGAGGATCTCGGCGACCGGCACACGCGCCATCTCCGCCGGCGTGGCCGCCCGGGCGAACAGCGCGGGCGTGACGAGGTTGACGCGCGCGTCGGTGCATTGCGCGGAAAGGACCACGGCGACGAGCAGCGTGAAGGCGTCGCGGTGCGCGAGGGGGATGGGTGTGCGCGGGTAAAGTTCCGCGAGACGGCGGTCAACGAACGCCGCGCGCGCGGCGGCGGTGGCATAGGCGTTCATCCGCGTGTCGCGCACCCGCGGTCGGCCTCACTTTTTCCTGTCGCCGCCGCCCGCGGCCTTTTTGCCGCCCGCGCTCAGCACGGTGCCGGCCAGCACGCCGACGGCGAAGATGCCAAAATAAATCAGCGCGGCAGTCGCGTGGACCTTTTCCTTGGACGCAAGGGGGAAGGAGAAATCAATCGGGTCGGTGTTGTTCATGCCCACATAGAGCATGACAAAGAGAAGGAGGAGGAAGGCGATGGCCTTGAGGACGGCTTTAAAGCTCATGGAGGAAGTGGTTGCTGTGGTTGTGGCGCGTTCCGCCACCGGGTGCAAAAACAAAACGGTGACGATCAGGCGGAGAAATTGCCGGCCGCCGCGCCGCGCGATTGCCTTTGCCCGCTCTGTCGCCCTTTCTCGCCACCATGCTGAACAAGGCCGACCTTTCCCGCCTGCGGGACCTGCGTGAGAAAAAACATCGCGAGTCGGCGGGCGTTTACGTCGTCGAAGGCGCAAAGGTCGTCGCCGAACTGCTTGCCGGGAACGCCCGGTCAAATTTCCCGCTGCTGGAAATCTACGCGACTCCGGAGTGGGCCGGCCGGGATCGGTCGGCGGCGGAAAATCCGGCCGTCCCCGTGACCGCCGTCACCACTGCCGAGATGGCACGCCTCAGCCACTTCCCCACCCCGTCACCGGTGCTTGCCGTCGGTCGTATCGTGCGGGAGGCGCTGCCGCCGGGTGTGCTTGGCCACGGCCTCACGCTCGCGCTCGATGGTGTGCAGGACGCTGGCAACGTCGGCACGCTGCTGCGCGTCGCCGATTGGTTTGGCCTCGACCGCGTCCTGCTCTCCACCGACTGCGCCGACCTGTTTTCGCAGAAGGTCATCAACGCCAGCATGGGCTCCTTCGCCCGTGTGCGCATCTACACCGTGCCGCTGGCCGCCGCGCTCGCCGGTTGCACCGCGCCCGTGCTCGGCTGCGACCTCGCCGGCGACAGCGTCCACATCCTCCCGCCATTGCGCGACGCCGTGCTGGTTGTCGGCGGCGAAGGCCGCGGTCTCTCGCCCGCCGTGGCCGCACACATCACCCGGCGTGTGACCGTCCCACGCCATGGCGGCGCAGAGTCGCTCAACGCCGCCGTCGCCGCTGCCGTCGTCTGCGACAATCTCCGCCGCGCCCAAGCCTCCGCCGGTCTTCCTTAGGGGCGGCGCATCACTGTGAGCGGGAGGACAAACAGGAGAACGATTTCCATCACACGCTCAGCAGCAGGCGGGCAGGATCCTCGATGGCCTGCTTCACTTTCACCAGAAATGTGACCGCCTCCTTGCCGTCCACGAGGCGGTGGTCGTAGCTCAGCGCCAGATACATCATCGGGCGGATGACGACCTGGCCGTTCAGCGCGATCGGGCGCTCGGTGATGGCGTGCAGGCCGAGGATGCCGCTCTGCGGGGGGTTAAGGATGGGCGTCGAGAGCATGGAGCCGAAGATTCCGCCGTTGGTGATCGTGAACACGCCGCCTTCGAGGTCGGCGAGGGTGATCTTGCCGTCACGGGCGCGCTTCGCGGCGTCGCCGATCGCCTTCTCGATGTCCGCCATCCCGAGCGAGTCGCAGCCACGGATGACGGGCACCATGAGGCCTTTCTCCGTGGAAACGGCGACGCCGACGTCGTAGTAGTGGTTCTCGACCACGGTGTCGCCGCTGAGCTGGGCGTTGAGCGCGGGCACCTCGCGGAGGGCATGAACGACCGCCCGGACGAAGAACGACATGAAGCCGAGCTTGACGGCATTTTTCTTCACGAAGTCGTCCTGATATTTGGCGCGAAGCGCCATGACGCCGGACATGTCCACCTCGTTGAAGGTGGTGAGCATCGCGGCCTCGTGCTGCGCGGAGACGAGACGCTGGGCAATGCGCTGACGGAGAGGGGAGAGCTTGCGACGGGTCTGGCGGGTGCCGGCGGGAGTGGGAGCGGCAATTTTCGGCGGGGCGACAGGTGCCGGCGGCGGGGGAGCAGTGGGTGCAGACTTGGAAGGCGCAGGAGATTCCTTGGCGACCGGGGCCGGCGCGGCAGCCACTGTGGCGGCCGGTGCGGCCTCTTTCGCCACGGGGGCGACGGGTACGGGAGCCACCGCAACCGCGGGAGCTTTCGAAGCCGGGTCAACGGCTTGGCCGGTGGCGGCCGTATCGATCGTGGCAACGGCCTGCCCGATTTTCACCTCGGAGCCGGCCGCGACCTTGAAGGTGATTTTTCCGGCGGCCTCGGCGGTGCCTTCACTCGTGATCTTGTCGGTCTCCAGCTCGAAGAGCGGCTGGTCCTTTTTGACCAGCGCGCCATCGGCGACGTGCCACTTGGCGAGCACGCCGGTGCTGATGGATTCACCCATCGGGGGGATTTTGACTTCGAGAAGGGACATAGATTATAAGGGACGGATTTGAAACGCGAAGATGCAAAGTTGCGAAGAAAAACCAATGGTTCTTTGCAGCTTTGTGTCTTTGCGCTGAAAACTCAGAGATTAAACGCGTCCTGCAACAGCCCGGCGAGCTCGAGCTTGTGGCGGGCGAGCGCGCCAACGGCGGGGGACGAGGCGGCGCGGCGGCCGGCGTAAATGGGCTGGCGGCCGAAAATTTCCGCGAGCTGCGGCGCAAGGAAACTCCACCCGCCCATGTTCTGCGGCTCCTCCTGGCACCAGACGAGGCGCGCGTCGCGGCTGTAGGCGTCGGCCAGCGCCGCGAGGCGGTTGCGGTGGAGTGGGTAGAGCTGCTCGACGCGCACGAGGGCCGTTTCCGTGAGGTTATTTTTGGCGCAGTGGGCGACGAGGTCGTAATAGACCTTGCCCGAGCAAAGGATGAGGCGAGTCGCGGATTTTGGATTTCGGATTTTGGATTTTGGATTGTCAGCGGCGGGCGCGGCGGCGAAGGGCGGCCGGGTGCCAAGGGTCGTCTCGAAGTTCGGGTCGTCGAGCACTTCTTGGAAATACCCGCCGGTGAACTCGTCCAGCCGCGAAACGGCGGCCGGCAGGCGCAGCAGCGACTTGGGCGACATGATGACGAGCGGCTTGGTAAACTCGCGCTTCATCTGCCGGCGCAGCGCGTGGAAAAGCTGCGCCGGGGTGGTGAGGTTGGCGACCTGGATGTTGCCCTCGGCGCAAAGCTGGAGGAACCGCTCCAGCCGGGCCGACGAGTGCTCGGGCCCCTGGCCTTCGTAGCCATGTGGGAGCAGGAGCACGATGCCGCTCGTGCGCTGCCACTTCGACTCGCCCGCGGCGAGGAACTGGTCAATCACGACCTGCGCCCCGTTGGCGAAGTCGCCAAACTGGCCTTCCCAGAGGCAGAGCATTTGCGGACAGTCGAGGGAATAGCCGTAGTCGAAGCCCAGCACCGCGGCCTCGGAGAGCAGCGAATTATAGACGCAGAAGCGCGCCTGCTCGGTGCCTAGATTCGCCAGCGGCGTGTATTTCACCTGCGTCTCCGCATCGTGCAGCACGGAGTGGCGATGGCTGAACGTGCCGCGCTCGCAGTCCTGCCCGCTCAGACGCACCGGCGTCCCTTCAAGCAGCAGCGTGCCAAACGCGAGCGCTTCGCCGAAGCCCCAGTCCACCGGACCGCCGTCACGATGCGCGTGGGTGCGCGCGTCCAGGAAGCGCTTGATTTTCGGGTTGGGTTTGAAGCCTTCGGGCAGCGTGGTGAGGCCGGCGACCGTCCGGTCGAGCAGCTCCCGCGATACGGCGGTGGCGACGGGCGCGTGGCGGTAACCGGGCTGAAAAACTGCGTTGGAGCCGCGAAATGCATCCGCGTGCTCACCGGCCGCCAGGCGCGCCGCCTCGGCGGCCTTGGCCTTCTCAAACGAGGCCTCCATCGCGGCCGTGTACTCGGCCTTGATGGCCTCCGCCCCGGCGGCGTCGAGCGTGCCGTCGGCGAGCAGGCGCTCGGTGTAGATGGCGGAAACCTGCGGGTGGGCACCGATTGTCTTGTAGAGGGCAGGCTGGGTGAACGCGGGCTCGTCGGCCTCGTTGTGGCCATGCTTGCGGTAGCAGAACATGTCCACAAACACGTCGCGGCCGAACTTCACGCGGAACTCCAGTGCGAGGCGGATGGCGTAGCACACGGCCTCGGGGTCGTCGCCGTTCACATGAAAGATGGGGGCCTCGATCATCTTCGCCACGTCGGTGCAGTAGCGCGTCGAACGGGCGTCCGCCGGATCGGTGGTGAAGCCGATCTGGTTGTTGATGACGAAATGCACGGTGCCGCCCGTGCGATAGCCGGGGAGCTGTGAAAAGTTGAGCGTCTCAGCCACGACCCCCTGCCCGGCGACGGCGGCGTCACCGTGAATGAGAAACGGGCATACGCGCCGGCGCTCCGTATCGCCGCGCAGTCGCTGGCGCGCCCGGGCCTTGCCCTCGACGACGGGGTTGACGATTTCCAAGTGCGAGGGATTGGCCGTAAGGCGCACCTCGACGGTCGGGCCGGCCTGGGTGGACAGCACGGCCTCGTAGCCGAGGTGATATTTCACGTCGCCGTCGCCGCCGACGGCGTGCGGCAGGTAATTTTCTGAAAATTGTTCGAACAGCACCTCGAAGGGCTTGCGGAGGATGTTGGTCAGGATGCTCAGGCGGCCGCGATGCGCCATGCCCATGACGATCTCCTCAACGCCCACGGACGGGCTGTGCTCGATCATCGCGTCAAAGGCCGCGATCATCGTCTCGCCGCCCTCGAGCGAGAACCGCTTCTGGCCGACGAAGCGCGTGTGCAAAAACTTCTCGAACAGCTCCGCCTTGTGGACGCGGCGGAGGATGCGGACCTTTTGCTCGTGGGTAAAGGACGGCCGGTTCTGCACCGCCTCCATGCGCGTCTGGAGCCAGTCGCGTGCATCGAGATCCTGCATGTGCAGATACTCGACGCCGATGTGGCCGCAGTAGGTCTCGTTGAGCGCGGAGAGGAGCGCGCGGAGCCTCATCTGGCCACCATTTTTGAAATTGCCAACGGCGAACGACTCGTCGAGGTCGGCTGCCGTCAGGCCAAAATGGTCGGTCGCGAGGCGCGGGTGCGGCGCAGGCGGGCCGCTGAGCGGGTCGAGGTGCGCCTGAAGATGGCCATGGGCGCGGTGGGCGTTGATGAGCCGGAGCACCTGCGCCTGCTTATTGCTGTCGAGGACGTTGACGCCACCACCGCCGGTGGCAAGCGCACCGGCCAGGGAGGCCCCGAGCGAAGCGCCGTTGTTGCCCAGCGTAAAGCCTTGGAAAAATGCGCGCCACGTCGGGTCCACGGCGTCGGGATTGTCGAGCCATGCGGCGTAGGCCGCCTCGATGACGGCGGCGTTGGCGTGGGCAGGGAGGGAAAGTGAGTTCATGGCAGAATATTGGCGCCGGGCACGCACAAGGCAGGCCGCAGACGCAGCCAGCCCACACGAACCATAGCGGGGAGAGCGTGACTATGGGGCCTCCGGGCGCAGACTCAAGCGCGTTCCGGCCGTTTGCAGCGGGGCTAAATACCCCTTGGAGCGGTGATAACAGGATGTAATACGGCGTGATGGCTCATTTCACCCAAAGTGGCCTTCGACCCATGACTATTACTTACCTTCCAACAGCGATTTACAATATTTCCAGCCATGAAAACAGCAGGGGATATTGTCGCAATGTTCAGCTTCACGTTGATCTAGTTCCTCGGGGCCTTCGCCCATGTATCCCACGGTATGCAAGGTTGCACCTGACGGCAATCAGGCAGTGACGCCAATCGGCTGGCGTCCTTGGAAATTTTGATCTTACTCAGGTTTTCCGATGGAAACGCAAATCAAAGCCACCCTCACCGCCCTGCTCGCCGGCATCCAAACCGCCGACGGGCCGGCCATCACCGCCGAGATGGAGAAACTCGATGGGCTGCTGGAACGCGGGCGCGGCGCGCTGCACCCGCAACTCGCGCATTTCCTGGAGCGCCGCAGCTACGCGAAGGCGCACGCGTGGCTTGGCGGCACCGGGCCGGGCGGACAGAATCCGCCGGGGGGCTGCTCAGGTGGAAAGGCTGAAGGACTGAAAAGCTGAACATGGCGCAGGCAGGCAAAATTTCGACCGACGGCGGCTCCGGACTGGGGCAGAATCCGTTCGCGGCACTGAGCGCGGCGGGACTGCCGGCGGCTCCGACCGGCAGGGGTGCAGGCTTGCTGCGCCCTTCTTCAGACACGGATGCCAAACGGGCGCAGCAAGCCTGCGCCCCTACAAAGCCATCCATCAAGAAGGACCGCGGACGCGTGGACATTGTCCGCGAGACCGGCGGACGCGGCGGCAAAACTGTGACCGTGGTGAATGGCTTCACGGGCATCGGCTTGCCGGAAAAGGAAGCACTCACCAAAAAAATGCGCGCCGCCTGCGGCTGCGGCGGCACGGTGAAGGACGGGGAGATCGTCATCCAAGGCGACCAGCGCGAAACCGTGGCGCGGATCCTGACCGAGGCCGGTTTTCGGCCGGTCTTCGCAGGCGGGTGACAAGAGAATCGGGCTTTTGCCACAGAGCACACAAAGAGCGCAGCCCACGGAAGTCACAGTGCGATCCTCCGTGAACTCGGATTGACCCTCTCTGTGCTCTCTGTGTCCCAAAGAAATCGGCGACAGGAGGCGGGATTTGTGGTTGTTCTTTTGGCCGACGGGAAGATACTATCGGGCCTTTCCCGCACTTGAAAATCACCCCCATGAAATCGTCCCTCCCCAAGCTCTGCTTGCTCCTTTCCCTGCTCGTGTCCACCACCCTGCCCGGGCGGGCCGAAACCGGCTATGATGGCTGGCTGCGCTACGCGCCCATCACCGATGCCGCGCTGAAGCGCAGCTACGAGACGACGCTGCCGGATACGGTCGTCGTGCTCGCCGACACGCCCATTCTGAAATCCGCGCAGGCCGAGCTGGTGCGCGGCGTGAGCGCGATTCTGGGGCGCACGCTGAACATCGTCACACAGATGCCGACGGACAGAGCGGCCATTGTGCTTGGCACCAATCCCCGGGTTCAGGAGATATTTGGCTCGGGGGTGTATCCGGCTGATTCCGAAAGCTTCAAGCTGGACTCTCTGCGGGGCGACGGCACCGACGTCTACCGTTTCCGTAGCATCAGAATTTATGGCCCCGACGAACGCGGCGTGCTCTATGGCGTGTTCGCTCTGCTCCGCAAAATCAGCCTCGGCGAATCGCTGGAGAACCTCGATGTGTGGGAACACCCCTCCGCGCCCATCCGCTACCTGAACCATTGGGACAACCCCGGCGGCGACATCGAGCGCGGCTACGCGGGGCGCTCGATTTTTTGGGAGGGCAATAAAATCACGACCGACCTCCAGCGCGTGAGCGACTACGGCCGGCTGCTCGCCTCCATCGGCGTCAACGGCACCTCGATCAACAACGTCAATGCCAACACCCTTGTCATCACGACCGCCATGCTGCCCGAGATCGCCAAGATCGCCGACACGCTGAGACCCTGGGGTGTGCGGATGTTTGTCTCCGTCAGCCTCGACAGCCCGCGCGCCGTGGGCGGACTTGCGACGGCCAATCCTTCCGACCCAGGAGTCATCGCGTTTTGGCAGGCGAAGGTGGAGGAGATTTACAAGGTCATCCCCGATCTCGCCGGCTTCGTCATCAAGGCCGACTCCGAAGGCCAGCCCGGCCCGTCCCAATACGGCCACACGCACGCCGACGCGGCCAACCCCATCGCCAAGGCGCTCAAGCCGCATGGCGGCATGGTGTTTTATCGGGGTTTCGTGTACAACAACCGCATCGCTTGGCAGGATATCACGCAGGATCGCGCGAAGGCGGCGCTGGATAATTTCATCAAGCTCGACGGCACCTTTGAGGACAACGTCGCCATCCAGATCAAGAACGGCGCGATTGACTTCCAAGTGCGCGAGCCGCCCTCACCGCTCTTCGGCGCGCTCAAGCAAACCAACGAGGTCATCGAGCTCCAGATCACGGCGGAATACCTCGGGCAGCAGCACCATGTCGTGTTTGCCGTGCCGATGTGGAAGGCGACGCTCGACTTCGACCTGCAGGCGAAGGGCGTGCCCGGCACGCCGGTGAAAGCCATCGTCGAGGGGAAGGTTTTCGGCGGGAAACACGGCGGCTTCGTCGGCGTGAGCAACGTCGGCCGCGACCAAAACTGGATGGGCCACGACCTCGAGATGGCCAACCTCTACGGCTTCGGCCGTCTCGCGTGGAATCCCGACCTGAGCAGCGAGCAAATCGCCGACGAGTGGACGCGCCAGACCTTCGGCGCGGACAAGGACGTCGTCACGACCGTGGACAATATTTTGCTCAAGTCGTGGAAAGCCTACGAGGACTACACTGGCAACCTCGGCATCGGCGGGCTGACCAGCATTGCCGGCTGGTCCGGCCGCGGCGGACCCGAGGGCGCGGCTGGCGGCGGCCAGCCGGTCAACATTCCGGGCACGCATTTCGGCGCGGGGATCGAGTCGTCCGAGACCAACGGCTGGGGCCAGTGGCACCGTTCCAACGCCGCGCAACTCGGCCTGCCGATGGTCGTCGGCAGCGGGATGAACCGCACCATCAAGGACGGCACCGGCTACATCGGGCAGTATTCCGCGCCGGTGGCCAAATTTTTTGAGTCGTTGGAGACGTGCCCGGACGACTTGCTGCTGTTTTTTCACCACGTGCCCTACACGCACGTCCTGCACTCGGGCGAGACCGTCATCCAGCACATCTACGACGCGCACTACGCCGGCGCGGCACAGGCGCAGCAGTTCGTGGACGACTGGACGAAGCTGAAGGGCAAAGTGGATGACGAGCGCTTCGCCGCCGTGCTCCGCCGGTTGAACTTCCAAGCCGGCCACGCCGCCGAGTGGCGCGACGATGTGAACCGCTGGTTTCTCAACGTGTCCGGTGTGCCCGACGCGAAGGGCCGCGTGGGCGTGTTTCCCGGCCGCACGGCCACCGGGGCGATGAAACTTGACGGTTACACGCTGGCGGACATCGCGCCCTGGGAGGCCGCATCGAACGGCCAGATCGCGCGCCTCGCGCCCGGCACCAAGGGCACCGCGAGCTTCAATTTCACCGGCGCGGCGGGCCGCTACGACATCGCTGTGCAATACCTCGACCAGGCCGGCGGCCAGTCGAAGTTCGCACTGTCCGTCTCCGGCAAGCCGGTGGACGCGTGGACCGCAGATTACGACGTGCCCTACACCACGCCGCAGGACACGAGCACACGCCGCCTCGTGCGCAGCGTGACGCTCGCCCCCGGCGATGAGATCCGCCTCGAAGGCGAGGCCCCGGCCGCGCCTCAGCGCGGCGGCGGACGCGGCGCGGGCGGGCCGGGCGGAGGTGCTCGCGGCCCACGCGGCGGCGGCGGCGCAGGCGAGGGAGCGGCCTTCGATTACATCGAGATCACGCCTGCGAAATAACCGCGATTTCCATAGCTCAAAAGTCCGCTCCGCCCAGCTCGACGCCGAAAGCGCGTCGGACTTCGACCGGTTTCCGATGCCCGAATTTTACTTTTTAAGATTTCAACCCCGCCGCGCTCATCTGCGCGCCGCCGCGCGGAACGCGCCCGGCCGCTGCCCGGTCTCGCGCTTGAAAACCACACTCAGGTATTCGGCGTGCTCGAAGCCGACGCGCTCCGCGATCTGGTAGAGCGGCAGGCCGGTCTCGGCGAGCAGCTGCCGCACGCGCGCCAGCCGGGCGTGCGCGATCTCTGCGCGCGGCGTGCGCCCAAGCAGGCGGCGGAAACGCTGCTCCAGCACCCGGCGCGACAGCGGCACGGCGCGCAGCACGTCGGCGACGTTGATGCCGTCGCAGGCGTGCTCGCGGATGAACTGCACCGCGCGCGCGACCTCGCGGTCGTCCACGGCCAGCACGTCGGTGGACTGGCGCGCGGCCACGCCGAGAGGCGGGATCAGCCGCGCCTCCGCGCCCACCAGCCGGCCGGCCATCAGGCCGTCGAGCAGCGCCGCCGCCTCGTAGCCGGCGCGGTGGGAGTTGGGGATGACGCTCGACAGCGGCGGCGTGGCGAGGTCGCACAGCAGCTCGTCGTTGTCCACGCCGATGACCGCCACGTCCGCCGGCACCGCGAGGCCTGCGCTCCGGCAGGCGTCGAGCACCTGCTGGCCGCGGATGTCGTAGGCGGCCATGATGCCGACGGGTTTCGGCAGCTCGGCCAGCCAACGCCGCAGGTCCGCCACCTGCGCGGCGATGTCGCCGGCCGCCGTGGCGGAGGGCCGGTAGCAACGCGCCTCCGCGCCCGCCGCCGCCCGCAACCGGTCGCAAAAATGCCGCTCGCGCCAGGCCGACCAGTTGAAGCGCGCGTCGCCGCAGAAGCCGAAATGCTTGAACCCGCGCTCCAGCAGATGCTCCGCCGCGAGCCGCGCGATCTGCGCGTCGTCCGTCTCGACCCAGGGCAGACCCGGCACCAGCCGCGCCGCGCTGACATCCACCGCCGGCACCCCTGCACGAATGATGGCGCGCGCGATGCGCGGGGTCTCGATGCGCGCGATGATGCCGTCACCGCGCCATTGCTCCAGCCACGCCGGCGGGTCGTCGCCGCGACCCTGCTCCATGAGGTGAAAGCTCCACGGCGCGTGCTCGCGGATGTAGCCCACGATCCCCTGGAGCAGCCCGCGCGCGTAGGCGTTGGAGGTCTCGACCAACAACGCGACCTGGCGGCGGCGCGAGCTGGGCGGGGAACTGCGGGGGCGAGGCATGGGGAGCCCAGCCTGACCGGTCTTCGCAAAAAATCAACCGGTGACATTTCGTCCACTGGCAGCATGACGGCTTTTTTCACATACGTAATGAATGCATGCGGACACCGGTCAAAAAGCTCAGTATTTTTTCGCAAAGTCTCATGGGTTTCGACCCGGCCAGCGGCTATCATGCGACTGTCGCGAGTTATCGCCCGCCGCCGACGCTTTCTCCCACCCCTCGATCATCGCCGCCTTCCCCCCCTTGCTTCATGCCATGAGACCCCCGCTCCCGCCCCTCTCTTTTGCCATCGCCGCCCTCGGCCTCTTGCCAATGCCGGGCCGCGCGGCCGGAAGCCCCACCGCCGCGCCCGGTCCGAACCATTTTGCGCGGGAGATCGCGCCCACGTTCGAGAAATACTGCACCGAATGCCACGCAGGGGAAAAGCCGGAGGCGGACCTGATGCTGCGCTTCAAGGACGAGACCGACGCCAAGACGCGCGGCGGGACGGACACGGCATTCTGGAACAAGGTGCTGAAAATGGTGCGGACGAAGGAAATGCCGCCGGAGGACGCGAAGCGGCAGCCCACCGAGGCCGACCGCACCCTGCTCGCCGACTGGATCGCGCGCGATATGCTCGCGATTGACTGCGAGAAGCCCGAGCCCGGCCGGCTGATCATCCACCGGCTCAACAACCGCGAATACGCCAACACCCTGCGCGACCTGTTCTACCTGCCGGCCAATTACGATGTGGCGGCGGATCTGCCGGCCGACGACCGTGGCGCGGGCTTCGACAACAACAGCAACATGCTCACGCTCTCGCCCGTTCACATTGAGCACTATCTCGCGATCGCGGAGAAGGTGGTGCCCTACGCGTTCAATCTGGACGGCAAGGGCTACGGCCCCTCCAAGACCAAGCTCACCGCCCCGCTGTCCGGATTCACGGCGGATTTCTCCAACTGGCAGGAAAAAGCGCGGCGTATCCTCGTGGTTCTGACGCCCCGGATCTACCGCCGCCCGGTGACCGACGAGGAGATGGAGCAGCTCATGAAGTTCGTGGCACTGGCCTACACCCACGATGGCGAGTCGGAAACGCGGGCGGTGGGCCTCGCCGTGCGCGCGGCGCTCATGTCGCCCGCGTTCCTGTTTCGCCTCGAGCGCGACCCGGCCCCCGACGGCACCGGCAAGCCATATCCGATCAACGAGTTCGAGCTGGCAAGCCGGCTCTCGTATTTTCTCTGGGCCAGCATGCCCGACGACGAGCTCTTCCAACTCGCGGGCGAAGGCAAGCTGCGCGCGAACCTGGAGGTCACGGTGAAACGGATGCTGCGCGACCCCAAGGCGAGCTCGCTCACGACCGACTTCCTCGGCCAGTGGCTGGAAATCCGCAGCCTTGAAGAGACGCCGAACTGCCCGCCCGAGCTGCTCAAAGCAATGAAGGGCGAAACCGAGCGATTCTTCGACTACATCGCGACCGAGGATCGCAGCATCATGGATTTCCTCAACGCCGACTACACCTTCGTGAACGCCACGCTGGCGAAACACTACGGCATGACCGGCGTCGAGGGCGACGGGTTCCGCAAGGTGCCGGTGGACCCGGAAAAACGTGGCGGCATCTTCACGCAGGCGAGCATCCTCACGCTCACCGCCAAGCCCCTGGCGGTGAAGGGTGCCGCCGCCACGCGCCGCCCCTCGCCCGTGAACCGGGGCAAATGGATCCTCGAAAACATCTTCAACGAGACGGTTCCGCCTCCGCCGCCCGGCGTGCCGCCGCTCAAGATTGACGACGGCGTGGAGCTGAAGGGCACCGTACGCCAGATCTTCGAGCAGCACCGCGCCGACCCGAAATGCGCGCAGTGCCACGCCAAGATGGACCCCTACGGCTTCGCGCTGGAAAACTACGACGGCTTCGGCGCCTGGCGCGACCAAGACAACCACGAGCCCATCGACGCCTCGGGCTCGATCAACGGAAAGAAATTCACCACGCCAAAGGAATTCCGAGCCGTGCTGGCTAGCCGGCAGGACGACTTCCGCCGCGCGTTCGCGGAGAAGCTGCTCAGCTACGCGCTGGCGCGCGGGATCGAGGCATTCGACCAATGCGCGGTGGACGAGATCGCCGCCGCCGTGAAAACCGACGGCGACCGTTTCTCCAGCGTGATCATGGGCCTCGTGCAGAGCTATCCTTTCCAGCACGCGCGCGGCAGCGCAAACCCGCCATCAGTGGCCGTCACGAAGGACGCGCCCCTCGACCCGATCAGCCAGACAGTGCTCAAGTCGATTTCCAAACCCTGAATCCATGAACATCTCCCTCCGCCAGCCCCTGTCTCGCCGCACAGTCGTCAAAGGCCTCGGTGCCGCCATCGCCCTGCCGTTCCTTGAGGCCATGCTGCCGCGGGTCGTACGCGGTCAGGCGGCGGCCGCCGCCGCCGGCGCGTCCACGCTGGCCGGAGCGTCCCCGGTCAACCGCCTGCTGTTCCTCTACATCCCGAACGGGGTGGAAATCGCCTCCTGGTATCCCGAGCAGGCTGGAAGGGACTACACTTTCTCCCGCACCCTCGCGCCGCTCGCCCCGCACAAGGACGATTTTCTCATTCTCAACGGACTCGCGCTCCAACCTGCCACGCTCGACAGCGCCGGCGACCACGCCAAGGCGATGGGCTGCTACCTCACCAACGTCCAGATCCTGAAGACCGTCACGGACAACATCCGCGCCGGCATCTCCGCCGACCAGGTCGTCGCCAACGCAGTGGGCGGCCGCACGCGCTTCCCCTCGCTGGAACTGGGTCTCGACTACGGCCGGATGGAAGGCGCGTGCGATCCCGGTTACGCCTGCATTTACTCCAACAATGTTTCCTGGCGCAACGAAACCACCCCTGCGGTCAAGGAGGTCAACCCCCGCATCGTCTTCGACCGGCTGTTTGGCCGGGCCACGGCCACCGACCACCAAGGTGAGTCACACGACCAGCAGGAGACCTACAACCGCTCCATCCTCGACTTCGCCCGCCAGAACCTCAAGCGCCTGAGCGGCGAGCTGGGCAAGACCGACCGCGACCGCATGGACGAATACCTCACCTCCATCCGCGAGATCGAGCGCCGCCTCGACACCCCGCCCGAGGATCTCAAGGCGCTGCCGCCCGGCGTCGAGCGGCCCCTGCGTGTGCCCGACACCTTCAAGGATCATTTCCGTCTGATGGCCGACCTGCAGATCCTCGCGATCCAGCAGGACGTGACGCGCATCAGCACCTTCACCCTCGGCATCGAGCAAAGCCGCAGAACCTACAACGAGATCGGCATCCCGGAGGAGCACCACGGCCTCACCCACCACGCCGGCAACCCCGAGAAAATCGAGAAAGTCTGCCAGATTGACCATTACATCGTCCAGCAATTCGCCTACTTCCTCGAAAAAATGAAGTCGGTGCAGGAAGGCGACGCAACCCTGCTCGACAACTCGATGGTGGTTTTCGGCAACGGCAACGGCAACGCCGTGCGCCACGACCACAAGAACCTTCCCATCGTGCTCGCGGGCCGGGGCGCCGGCACGCTCAACCCCGGCCGCCACATCATCTACCCCGAGGACATGCCGGTGGCGAACCTCTGGCTCTCGCTCATGGACCGCATGGGCGTCGAGGGCGTCGAGCGCCACGGCGACAGCACCGGCCGCCTCCCCGGCCTCTCGGGCTAAGGTGACCGGAGCCCTCTCAACTCAACGGTATCGGGTCTTTCTGGTGCTTCGCCAAGCAGCACATGGCCAAACTGCGCGGCTTGCGCAAAGCCCACTTTATCACTCACCTCCACGAAACCCAATGGCAGTGGAACCGCCGCTACGACCACCGATATAACTCCATCCCCAAAAACCTCGCCCTTCACCCGCTAAACGAAGAAAGCCCCCTCCGGAAATAAGTGAACCCTCCCCGGAGCATGCTCCAGGGCATCACAGAAAGGGGCTTCGCCCCGATGACCGCGGGCGGCATCCATCCCCGCAGCAAGCTGCGCGGAATTTTGCCGTCCTGACTAAGCGTAGGTTTTAAGAACCTTCAGGAGGGTTTAGGAGCCTTCAGGAGGGTTCGTTTTACAAAAAAATTTTGATGTCCCTTGTTGCTCACCCACTCCCCGCTCAGCCGGTGCGTGTAAGCCACGCACCCTGCCGCCGCGCCAATCCGGTCATTTTTGGATTGGCGCTAACGGGGCTGGGAGGAGCTGGTTCGGCAGGCGGCCGCATCTTCGCAAAAAATCAACCGACGCCCGAGATCTTTGGGGTGGGACGGCGGCATAGCTACAGAGGGCAGATGATGCAAAATGAGTGTCGGTCAAAAAACTCATGTTTTTTTCGCAAAGTCTCATGGGCTCCGCCGCCGCCGTCTGGTAGAGTCCCACCTCCCCCCAACCCTTCCCGACCATGAACGCCCTCCTCCCCACCCTGTGCCGCCGCCTCGTCTTGCGTGTCACCTTGTTCGCCGCGACCGCCCTCGCCCTCTCAGCCGCGCCGCTGAAGGTGCTCTATCTCGGGGATGTGACCCCCACTTCTCACCAGTCGGCCGCGCGACTGAAGGAGCTCGCGCCGGCGATGCTCGCGCGCGGCATCCAGCTCGTCTACACCGACGATGCCGCCTGGGCGCTCCAGCTCGACGTGCTCAAGCGCTACGACGCGTTCATGCTTTACGGCAACATCAGCACCATCACTCCCGCGCAGGAGAAGGCGCTGCTGGACTACGTCAACGAAGGCGGTGGCTTTGTCCCGGTTCATTCGGCCTCGGCGTGCTTCGGCAACTCACCCCGCTTCATCGCGCTCGTCGGCGGCAAGTTCCAGAGCCACGCCCCCATCAATGCCTTTACGACCACGATCGTCGCCCCGGATCATCCGATCATGAAAGGTTTTGCCGGCGTGGTTACCACTGGCGACGAGCCCTACGTCCACAGCCAGCACAACCCGCAGAACCGCACGGTGCTCGAGCTGCGCGACAACGAGCCCTACACTTGGATTCGCACCGAGGGCAAGGGCCGCGTCTTCTACACCGCCTGGGGCCACGATGAGCGCACTTGGGCGAACCCCGGCTTCCAGGATCTGATGGCGCGCGGCATCCGCTACGCCGCTGCCCTCGCGCCGGTGGAGGCCGCCCCGGCGGCGAAGCCTGCGGGCGTGGCGGTGTTTGAATACGAGGACAGCACCGACACCAAACGGGTGCCCAATTACAGCAACCAAGCCGGCTCGGCCAGCGGCGGGGCCAACCCTTGGCCGCTCATCCAGAAGCCGCTCCCCCCCGAGCAGTCCATGCAACACATCATAGTCCCAGGCGGTTTCGAGCTGCAGCTTTTCGCCTCCGAACCCGACATCAAGAAGCCCATCGCCATGGCGTGGGACGAGCGCGGCCGCCTCTGGATTGTCGAAACCGTGGATTATCCCAGCAACCTGCTACCTCCCGGTGAGCGCGGCAACGACCGCATCGTCATCTGCGAGGACACCAACGGCGACGGCAAGGCCGACAAGTTCTCCGTCTTTGCCGACGGGCTCAACCTCCCCACCAGCCTCACCTTCGCCAACGGGGGCATCATCGTCCACCAGTCGCCCCAGACGCTCTTCCTGAAGGACACCGACGGCGACGGCAAGGCCGATGTCAGCCAGGTGCTCCTCACGGGCTGGGGCCGCAACGACACCCATGCCGTCGCGAGCAACCTCCAATACGGCCCGGACAACTGGATCTGGGGCACGGTCGGCTACTCCAATTTCAACGGCACCGTGGGCGGCCAGAACGTCCAGCTCGGGCAGGGCATCTACCGCTTCAAGGCCGACGGCTCCGCCATGGAGCAGGTTCGCCGCATGAATAACAACACCTGGGGCCTCGGCTTCAACGAGGCCGGCATCCCCTTCGCCTCGACCGCCAACGGCAATCCAAGCAACTATATGCCCATCGCCGCGCGCTACTACCAGCCGGCCGGCCTGACCGCCGCCCAGCTTGGCCCCATCGCCGACTCCTCCCGCTTCCTGCCCGTCACGCCCAAGGTTCGCGAGGTGGACAACTTCAACGCCTACACCGCCGCTGCCGGCCATGCCGTCTACACCGCCCGCTCATACCCCAAGGAATACTGGAACCGCATCGCCTTCGTCACCGAACCGACCGGCCACCTCGTCGGCCAGTTTAACCTCACGCCCAACGGGGCCGATTTCAGCTCGCACAACCCGATGAATCTCTTTGTCAGCGATGACGAATATAGCGCGCCCATCATGGCCGAGGTCGGCCCCGACGGTTCCGTGTGGGTGATTGACTGGTATAACTACATCATCCAGCACAACCCCACGCCGGCCGGTTACCAGAATGGCCCCGGCGGCGCCTATGTGAATCCGCTGCGCGACAAGCAGCACGGCCGCATCTACCGCGTCGTCTGGAAGGCCGGCAAACCCTCCCAGCAACAGGACCTGAGCAAGGCCACGCCCGCCCAGCTCGTCGCCACGCTCCGCAACGACAACCTCCTCTGGCGCCGCCACGCCCAGCGCCTCCTCGTCGAGCGCGGCAACCGCGATGTCGTCGCCGGCCTCGTCGGCCTCATCAAGGACACATCGATGGACGAGATCGGCCTCAACGTCGGCGCGATCCACGCGATCTGGACCCTCCAGGGCCTCAACGCCCTCGACTCCGACGCCGCCGCGCGCGACGCCGTCGCCGCCGCGCTCAAGCACCCGTCCGCCGGCGTCCGCCGCAACGCTGTCGCCGCGCTCCCGCACACCGCCGCTGGCGCCAACGCTCTCGCCGCCGCTGACCTCCTGCGCGACAGCGACGCCCAGGTCCGCCTCGCCGCGATGCTTGCGCTCGCGGACACGCCCAACCTGCCCGAGGCCGGCAAGGCGCTCCACGATGGGCTCACCGGCACCCCGCTCGCGCTCGACCGCTGGTCCGCCGACGCCGCCAAGATGGCCGGCAACGCGCAGGCCGCCAGCTTCATGCTGGCCGTCACCCCGCAGGAGATGGGAAATTTTCTGGCCGCACAGACGCAGTCGGAGCGCGTGCTCCTCTCCAGCACCGCGCTGGCCGGGGGCGCCGGCCTGCCGCAAAATTGGTCGCTTGTGCAGACCGCCGGGCAAGTCGAGGCCGCCCGCGCCAGCGGCGCGCACAACGGCGCCTACAGCCTGCGCGTCGTGCTCTCGGGCGACGGCGCCTCCGGCGGCGCGGGCACCAAGGTCAAGGTCAAGCGTAACTTCCGCTACGAGCTCACCGCCTGGGTGAAGACCGAGGGACTGCCGGCCGCCCCGGCAGCTCCTGCTGGCCGTGGCAATCGCGGCGGCAACCGGGGTGGCGCCGCAGCACCTGCGGCCGTTCCCGCCGCTCCCGCAACCGCCGTCGCCACTGCTGCCGCCACTCCTCCCGCGCCCGCCGCCACTCCTCCGGCCGGCGGCAACCGCGGCAACCGCGGCGGTGCCGGCGCTCCCGCCACCGGCGCGACGCTCGCGTTGATCCTCCCGCCCGACACCGGCCGTGGCGGTCGCCGTGGCGGCGGCGGCGCTCCTCCGGCCGGCGGCGCGCGCGGCGGCGGCGGCCCTGCCGCCGTCACCACCGTGTATGCCACCTCCGACTGGACCCAGATTCGCGTGCCCGTGACCACGGGCGCCAACGCCGACGAGGTCACCATCCTCTGCTCCGTGGCGCTCGGCACCCCCGCCGCCACCACCGGCTCCGCTTGGTTCGACGAGGTCACGCTCCGCGAGGTCGGCCCGGCCGACGACAGCGTGGCCGACGCGTTCGCCACCGTGATGAACCTGGCCGCCCTCCGCACCGGCCTCATCATGGCCAAGCCGGCCCCCGCCCCGGCCGCGCCTGCCGGCCCGGCGGCGTTCACGTTCGAGGTCGGCACCGTACCCAGCCAGATGAAGTTCGACAAGACCGAGCTCACGGTGAAGGCCGGCCAGACCGTCCGCATCGTTTTCAAAAACAACGACCTCATGCAGCACAATCTCGTGCTGATCCGCGCCGGCACGCTTGAGGCCGTCGGCGCCGCCGCCGACAAGCTCGTGACCAGCCCGCTGGGCTTCGCGCGCGGCTTCGTCCCCGAGACGGCGGACGTGCTCGCGAACTCCTCGCTGCTCAACCCGGGCGAGACCGCGGATGTCACCTTCACCGCGCCGACGACACCCGGACGCTATACCTACATCTGCACCTTCCCCGGCCACTGGCGGCTCATGCAGGGCACGCTCGTCGTGACTCCATAGCCCTCCTAAAGGTCGGGCTTTACGCCCGATCCACCACCGTAATCCTGTCGGGCCTAAAGCCCGACCTACCGCTTCACGCTCCCACCATGCCCAAGAAAATCAACCTCGCCATCGTCGGCCTCGGCTTCGGCGCCGAGTTCATCCCGATCTTTCAGGCGCACCCCGACGCCAATCTCGTCGCCGTCTGCCAGCGCGACCCGAAAAAGCTGAAGGCCATCCAGGACGCGTTCGGCATCCCGAAGGGCTACACCGACTACGACGAGCTGCTGCGCGACCCGGAGATTGACGCCGTCCACATCAACACCCCTATCCCCGACCACGCGTCGCAGTCCATCAAGGCTCTCCAGGCCGGCAAGCACGTCGCCTGCACCGTCCCGATGGCCACCTCCATCGCCGACTGCAAAAAGATTGTCGAGCTCACCAAAAAAACCGGCCTCAAATACATGATGATGGAGACGGTCGTCTATGCCCGCGAATACCTCCACATCAAGGAACTCTACGACCGGGGCGAGCTGGGCAAAATCCAGTTCCTCCAGGCAAGCCACCAGCAGGACATGGACGGCTGGCCCAACTACTGGCCCGGCCTTCCTCCGATGTGGTATGCCACGCACTGCGTCGGCCCGATGCTCGCGCTCACCGGCGCCTCCGCCGAATATGTCTCCTGTTTCGGCTCCGGCACCATCCGCAAGGAGCTGATCAAGCACTACGGCTCGCCCTTCGCCGTCGAGACCGCGCACATCAAGTTCAAGGACTCGGACCTCACCGCGCGCATCATCCGCTCGCTCTTCGACGTCGCCCGTCAATACCGCGAGAGCATTGACGTCTATGGCTCGAAAAAATCCTTTGAGTGGACACTCATCGAGCACGAGGAGCACGTCCTCCACACCGCGAAGCTCGCCGAGCCGAAAATCCCGAAAAAGATCACGGTGCCCGACTTCGCGAAGCGCCTGCCGAAAGGGATTCAGCGGTTCACGACCCAGGGCGTCTATGATCTCGGGAAAAAGACGCATCTCAGCTTCACGCAAGGCGCCGGCCACGGCGGCTCGCACCCGCACCTCGCGCACGAGTTCCTCCGCGCGCTCGTCGAGGACCGCGACCCGATGCCCAACGCAGTGCAGTCCGCCAACTGGACATGCGTCGGACTCTGCGCCCACGCGTCCGCCCTCGCGGGCGGCAAGATCGTGAGGCTCCCGGCGTTTACACAGAGCTGAACGCTGCCGCCCGTTTTCCGGCGGCGGGCGGTCTCGCGCGCGAGACCGCCCGCCGCCTTTTTCCAGAAATGTTTCGTTGACGGCTGCCCCGCTCCTCTCTCATTTCATAGCGTCGGCTTTTCCCCTATAAACCCCAGCCAAAAAACCTATCATCATGAGCAACCAAACTGACGCGGGCGTCGTCCCCAACGCCCATCGCCTTCTCTGCGCCGGATTCATGGCCATCCTCGCCACTGGTGTCGGCTTCGCCATCCGTGGCGGCGTCCTCGACAACTGGGGCACCGAGTTCGGTTTCAACGCGGGGCAGCTCGGTGCCATCGGCATGATGGGCCTCACCGGCTTCTGTTTCGGCGTCATCATCGGCGGCGTGATCGCCGACAAGATCGGCTACGGCAAGCTGGTCATCGCGGCCTTTGCGCTGCACCTGCTTTCGGCCGCTGTCACCCTGAGCGCCAGCGGAGCCAGTGCCTTTAAGACACTCTATTGGGGCACCTTCATTTTTGCCATCGGCAACGGCACCCTGGAGGCCGTCGCCAATCCGCTCGTCGCGACCCTGTTTCCGAAAAACCGCACCCACTACCTAAATATTCTGCATGCCGCCTGGCCCGCCGGCCTTGCGCTCGGCTCGATCATTGGCTGGGTGCTGGACGACAAGATGCACGTCAGCTGGCAGATCCAGGTGGCCATCTTCCTCGTGCCCACGGTGCTCTACGGCCTCATGTTCCTCGGCCAGAAGGCCCCGAAGTCGGAGGCCTCCGAAAAGGGCATTGCCATCGGGGACATGCTCAAGGATGTCGGCATCCTCGGCGCCCTGGTCATTTGCTATCTGCTCTCGGTGTTTTTCTCGGCCGCGGTCGGCCTGCCGGCGTCCGTCGCGTATGGCATCTCCGGTGTGCTGCTGCTCGCCGTCGCGGTCATCACCAAGTTCTCCCTTGGCTCGTTCCTGCTTTTCGTGCTGTTCGTCACCCACGCGATGGTCGGCACCGTCGAGCTCGGCACCGACGGCTGGATCCAGAACATCACGGGCAACCTCTTCAGCTCGGAGGAAGGCAAGTGGCTCTTCATCTTCACCTCGGCGATCATGTTCGGCCTCCGCTTCTGCGCCCACTGGATTGAAAAGACCCTCAAGCTCTCGCCCGTCGGCCTGCTGACGATCTGCGCGATCCTCGCGTGCGTCGGGCTGAACCTGACCAGCCACATCAACTCCTTCGGCATCGCGCTGCTCGCGCTCGGCGTCTATGCGCTGGGCAAGACCTTCTTCTGGCCGACCATGCTGGCCGTCGCCGCCGACCGCTTCCCCCGCACGGGTGCGATCGCCATCTCTATCATGGGTGGCATCGGCATGATGGCCGGCGGCCTCCTCGGCGGCTCAGGCCTCGGATATGCCAAGGACCGTTTCGCCGGCGAGGAGCTGAACAAGGCCAACCCCGCCGCCTACGCCGAATACAAGTCGGCCACGCCCAGCAAATTCCTCTTCCTCTCGGAGGCCACCGGCTTGGACGGCAAGAAATTCGGCGCCGTGAGCGAAAAGTTCGCCAAAGCCCGCGAGGAGGCCAAGGGCGACACCGCCGCCGCCTACGCCAAGCTCACTCCGGTGGAAAAGGCCGTGCACGAGGCCAGCATCGAGGGCGACCGCCACACTCTGCGCGCCGACTCGTTCATCCCGGCCACCATGGCTGTCATCTACATCCTGATGCTGATTTATTTCAAATCCATCGGCGGCTACAAGACCGTGAACATCGGGGAAGCTCCGGCCAAAGCCTGAGCCGGCCTCCACTTGCCAGCCCGCTCCCGATTCTCGCCGGGCCGGGATTGTGACGCGGGAACTCGGCCCCCGAGCGAAACCCGACGCGGAGGCGTTCGACCTGACCGCCTCCGCGCTCGGCGCGTTTTTCCATGAGCCATCAAAAAAATCCCCTCCGGCTGGCGGCGCTCGCCGCCGGCCTGTTTCTCCTCGGCGGCTGTGCGCACGGCCCGCACGGCATGATGTCTTCCTCGCGCCCAGCGACGTGGGCCAACCCCGTGGACCTGCCCTACCGGTTCCGTATCGCCAAGCAGCGGCCCGCCAACGTCCAAAACTGGCGCGAAGCGGCCGACCCCATCATGGTCTTTTTCCAGGGCGAATACTGGCTGTTCGCCTCGAAGTCCGGAGGCTACTGGCACACGCGCGACCTGCGCGACTGGCAGTTCGTCACGCCCACCGGCCTGCCAATCGAGGACTATGCGCCGGCCGTCGCGGTGATTGACGGCAAGCTCCACTGGACCGCCATCGCCGAGGGCGGCCGCCCGCAGCAGCTTTTCCGCACCGACGATCCGGCCAAGGGCGTGTGGGCTCCGGTCGCCACGCTCAGGCAGCAGGGCAACTACGGCGATCCGGCGCTGTTCGTGGACGACGACGGCCGCGTGTTCATGTATTTCGGCCTGTCGAACAGCGCGAAATTCAGCGTCACCGAGCTCGACCCGAAGAACGGCTACGCCCCGCTCCGCACCGAGACGATGCCCGCCAGCCGCGCCCCCGCCGACCGCGGCTGGGAAAACCAGGGCGACAACAACGAGCGCACGACCGCGCCGTGGCTCGAGGGTGCCTGGGCAAACAAGCACAACGGCAAATATTACGTCCAATACGCCGGCCCCGGCACCGAGTTCAAAACCTACGCCGACGGCGTGCTCGTTGGCGACGGCCCGATGGGGCCGTTCAGCTACGCGCCCTACAGCCCGTTTTCTTTCAAACCCACCGGCTTCATCGCCGGCGCGGGCCACGGCAACACCTTTGCCGGGGCCGACGGCAAATGGTGGCACATCGCCACGATGACGATCTCGATCCGCGACATCTTCGAGCGGCGACTCGGATTGTTCCCCACCCGCTTCGAGGCTGACGGCCAGCTCGTGACCGACACCTATCTCTCCGACTACCCCCGCTTCCTCGACGGCGAGCGCGGCCTCGTGGGCTGGATGCTGCTCTCCTACGACAAGCCCGTGACCGCCTCCTCCACCCTCGACGGCCACGAGCCGGGCAAGGCCGCGGACGAGGACATCCGCACCTGGTGGTCGGCCAAGACCGGCGACGCCGGCGAATGGCTGCAAATTGACCTCGGCGGCATGAAGCACATCGAGGCTGTGCAGGTGAGTTTCGGCGACGAGGGCGTAACGACCTTCGCGCCCATGACCGACACGAAATACGGCTATGTGCTCGAGGCTTCCGACGACGCGAAAACGTGGCATGCCGTCGTGGACCGCCGCACGGCGATGCGCGACGCCGTCAACGACTACATCCAGCTCGACGAACCCCTGATGGCGAGGCACGTCCGCATCACCAACACCCACACGCCCGCCGGAGGAAAATTCTCACTGAGCGGCCTGCGCGTGTTCGGGCACGGCATGGGCGTGTTTCCCGGCCAGGTCGCCAGCGTGAAGGCTACGCGCGACGCCGCCGACGCCCGCCGCGCGCTCGTCGAGTGGCCCGCAGCCACCGGCGCGGATTTTTATGTCGTCCGCTACGGCATCGCGCCCGACAAGCTGTTCGGCAGCTATCAGGTCTATAAAGCCACGCAGCTCGACCTCCGCAGCCTCAACCGCGGCACACCCTACTGGTTCGCCGTGGACGCGGTGAACGAGAACGGTATCCGCATCGGCACCGCGATGGCAAACGTCGCGCCGTGAGTCCGCGCTCCGTTCTCCGGCACCCACTCACCGGCCCGGCGCGTGGAAGTAGTGGCTGGCAAACTCGATGAACGTGGGCCAGTTCGGTGTGTCAACGTGGCCTTGGTCGTGCTTTTGGAACGCGATGCCGCCGTCAATCAGCGGCGTGAGCGGGGGCGGCATCTGCGCCTTCACGGTTCAGCCAAGCCTGGCTGTCGTTGAACGGGAAAATGACCTGCACCCCGGCGGACCACCAGACAAAAACGGGCCGGGCGACACGCGCCCGGCCCGGAAGAGGCAGGAGAATTGGGCGAAGCCTTACTTCACGCCGGCGGCCTTGGGGGCGTTGATCACAGCGTCGTACGCGGCCTTGCGAACGTAACCGGTCTGATGGAGGAGCGGGCTGTCGCCCGAGCGCCAAGACTCGGGGTCGCTCAGGCCCCAGAAGGTCACGCGGGTGATGACGTCGCGGTGCTTGAGGAACACGGCGAAGATCTCGCCGTAGCGCTGGGCGAGCACCTGCTGCTGCTCGTCGTTGAGCACGGGCGCGCCGGCCCCGCCACGACCGCCACGGGCGCCGCCACGACCGCCGACGGTGGCAAGCTGCGGCTTCTGCGTGTCGTTCAGCAGCGGGGTAATCTTGGCGATGGCGGCGGTGTTGGCCGCCGTGAGCGCACTTTGGCCGGCGGTGACCCGGGCATAGGACTGGGCGAGCGTATCGAGGATCGGGCCGATCTGCGCGGCTTGCGCGTCGGTGAGGGTGAGCGCGGTCTTGAGGTCGGCGAGGGTGGGCGGGGCAACCGGCGGGAGCGCGGGCCCGGCGGGGGCGCCGCCGCGCGCGCCGGCGCCACGGGCCGCGCCAGCGGCGGGCGGACCGCCCGCGCCGACGGCGCCGGTGAGCTGTCCGCCGCCGGTGGCGCGCACGTCGAGTTCGGTGAGCATGACCTTCACGCCGAGGGCGGCAAACATCCCGATGGTCTCGTCAATCTTGGCGGCCGTGGGCGAGTTGTTGTTGTAGTGGCCTTGCATGCCGACGCCGGTGATGGACGCGCCGTTGGCCTTGAGATATTTGATGAGCTCGACGCAGTTCGCGCGCTTGAAGTCGCTGGCGTCGAGATTGTAGTCGTTGTAGTAAAGCTCGGCGGTGGGATCGGCCTCGTGCGCCCACTTGAAGGCCATGAGGATGTATTCGGGGCTGCCGACGATGCGGTTGAAGGGGGAGTCCTGGCGCAGGCCGTTCGGCATCTGGCCGACCTGTCCCGCGTTGTCCGCCAGCGCCTCGTTGACGACGTCCCAGCCCCCGATCTTGCCCTTGTAACGTCCGGCGACCTTAAAGATGTGGTCCTTGAGGCGCTGCATGAGCACCTCCTTGGTAAGGGTGGCCTGACCGGCGTCGGGCTGGCTCATCCAGCCGGCCATCTGGCTGTGCCAGCAGAGATTATGGCCAATGACGAAGAGTTTGTTCTTCACGCCGAAGTCCACGTATTGGTCGGCGGGGGCGAAGTTGTAGCTGCTGTCGTCGTTGCCGGGGTTCGGATGGATGGGGCCCATCTTCATGTCATTCTCAGGCGAAATGCAGTCGTATTCCTTCAAGATGAGGGCGGCGGCCGTCGCGTTGTTGATCTGGTTGGGGCCGATGGCGACGCCCATGTGGAAGAGGCCCTTATAGGCATCACGCAGTGAGGCGGACTCGGGGGCCTTGGGGGCGAAGGGCTTGACGGGGGCGGCCGGAGCGGCCGGGGCAGCCGGCTGTGCGAGCAGCGGGAGGGTGATGGCAGCCGTGCCGACAAGGGCCAGCGCGGTGAGGAGCGTGTGAGTGCTAGTTTTCATGGTGTGAGGGGGGAGGGGGAAGGATTAAGACGGCGGCGGGAGGCGCAGGTTGCGTCGGGGACTCAGGCGGTGGCGAGCTTTTTGCGGCGCTCGGCGAGCTCGGCGGCGATCTGGAGGGTACGGTCTTTGCCAAGCGGGTAGAGCGCGAGCAGGACGGTGCAGAGGGCAAACATGAGCGCGACCACGAGGTTGCCGGTGACATGGAACCCGCGGACGGCGTCGGGTGCATCGGGCAGCTTGGTGTCGT
This sequence comes from Opitutia bacterium, assembly GCA_947475065.1. Taxonomy (GTDB): domain Bacteria; phylum Verrucomicrobiota; class Verrucomicrobiia; order Opitutales; family Opitutaceae; genus CAIYUN01. The sequence goes on from CANJLB010000002.1 coordinate 63,517, forward strand.
AGGCGAAATACTTCTCCATGATCGTGAGGAAGCCCCAGGAGCCGATGGCGAGACCGGACTTGAGCGCGAAGCCGATGGTGGCGAAGACCATGCCGGTGGCTCGGCGACCGGTCTTCCACTCGGAGTAGTCGGCGACGTCGGCGTAGATGGCCCAGACAAGCGCGATGGTCGGCGCATAGACGATGGCGCCGATCACGGTAATCCAGAACATCCCCCAGGTGTTGGTCGGTCCGATCAGGAAGAACGCCGCCCAAACAACGGTGGCGAGGGCGAAGCCGCACACGGCCACTATCTTTTTGCCGAACCGTTTGGCGAGACCGACCGAGAGCAGGATGACCACAATGGTTGTGCCCGTGTTGACCATGTTGATGATGCTGTTGAAGACGTCTGCCACGTTGGAGCTGGCCAAGTCAGAGCGGGTGCCGTGGACGATGTAGCCCAGCCAGTGATCCATGATGCCGGTGGTCACCTGGCCGGGCGCGAGCGGCGCGGCGGTGAGGCCGAGGTTTTGGAGCCAGTCGAACATCGCAGCCTTGTCCACGTAATGGTGATAATAGTTATACATCGCGCCGCCCCGGCCCGAAAGGATGGCGAAGTGGACGAGCGTCATGCCAAACATGATCCACCATGGGTGGTTGGCGAAGAGGTCGCTGAAGTCCTGCCCCACGGAGGTCTTTTGCCTGGTGACGGGCTGAACACGCTCTTTGGTCGTGAAGAAGGTGATGAGGAAAAGCACGAGGCAGAGGACGGCCCAGATGAGCATGGTTGACTGCCAGCCGTGAGCACGGTCGGCATCGGTGAGCGCGCCGGCCTCGGTGCCGTTGTGGGCGCGGGCAAACCTGGCGACGAGCGGCAGCGTGAGGCCGCCGACCATGAACTGCGCGATGTTGACCATGACAAAGCGGTAGGAGTTGAGGCTGGTGCGCTCATGTACGTCGGCCGTCATCACGCCGCCGAGCGCAGCGTAAGGCATGTTGTTCATCGAGTAGATCGTCATCAGCAGCGTGTTGGTGATGCCGGCATAGACGGCAAGCCAGGCCACGCTCTTGCCCTCGGGCACCGTGTAGGCGGCGATCATGATGACGAACCACGGGATGGCCGTGAACAAAATCCAAGGGCGGAACTTGCCCCAACGTGTGTTGGTACGGTCGGCGAGGATGCCCACGATCGGGTCGGCCACGGCGTCCCACAGGCGGGGCCAGAGCAGGATGGCGGCGGCGGTGCTGGCCGAGAGTTTGAACACGTCCGTGTAAAAATTCGTCTGAAACAGGATCATGGACATGAACACGAAGTTCGCAGCGGCGTCGGCGGCACCATAGCCGATTTTTTCGGCCAAAGGAAGTTTTTCAGTGGGAGCGGACATGATGTTTTTGGGAGAGGTCGGGGTTGGAAAAACGAGATCAGGGCAGGACAGTCAGGGTAATCTTCTGCAGGTCGGAGTCGCGGGAGGAAGAGCCGATCATGATCTCGAATTTGCCGGGTTCCACCACAAATTTCATGTTCACGTCGTAAAACGCGAGCGCGTCCTGCGGCGTGATTTCGAGGGTGACGGTCTTCGTTTCGCCCGGAGCCAGCGTGATCTTTTGGAAACCTTTCAGTTCCTTGACCGGCCGGGTGACGGAGCTCACGAGGTCACGCACATACATCTGCACGACCTCGGTTCCGGCGCGTTTGCCGGTATTGGTCACGTCCATGAGCGCCGACGTGGACTCGCCGCGTTTGATTTTTTTCTTTTTCAGCCGGGGCGGGCCAAAAGCGAACGTGGTGTAGCTCAGGCCAAAGCCGAAGGGGAACAGCGGGCGCGTGTCGTCGAACAGGTAGCCGCGGCGGGCGGAGGGCTTGTGGTTGTAATAGACCGGCAGGTGGCCGGCGGAGCGCGGGACGGAGATGGGAAGCTTGCCGCCGGGATTGAAGTCGCCGAAGAGCGCCTCGGCGACGGCCGTGCCGCACTCCTGCCCGAGATACCAGCAATCAAGGATGGCGGGGACGGCCTCGGCAAGTTCGGTGATGGCGTTGGGCCGGCCGTGGAACAGCACGGCCACGACGGGCTTGCCGGTGGCGACAAGCGCGCGCACGAGCTCGTTCTGCCGACCGATGAGGTCAAGACGGGCGCGGTCGCCGAGGTGGGTGAGACCCCACGCCTCACGCGAGGTCTGCTCGTTTTCGCCCAGAGCCACCACGATGGCGTCGGCCTGCGCCGCAATGGCCAGGGCCTCGGCGATCTGGCGGCGGTCCTCGGCGGGGTCCGGGAGGACCACCTCGTCCTGCTGCCACGAGCCGCCAACGGTGATCTTGCAGCCTTCGCTGTGCAGCACCTTCACCCGGCCGCCGAGGCGGGCCCTGATCCCGTCGAGCACGGTGACGTTGTGCTTTGGCACGCCGCTGTAGCCGCCGAGCAGGCTGCGGTGGGCGTTGGGGCCGATGACGGCGAGGGTCTGGAGCTTCTTTGGGTCCAGCGGGAGCACGCCGCCGTCGTTTTTCAGCAGGGTCACCACCTCGCGCGCGGCCTTGAGGGCGAGCTGGCGGTGGGCGTCACAACCGACGATACGCGCGGCCACGGCGGGATCGACGTAGGGGTCGTCAAACAGGCCGAGCTTGAATTTCCACAGCAGCATGGGCGCGATGAGCTCGTCGAGCTCACGCTCTTTCAGCACCTTTTTCCTCACCAGCTCCTCCAGGTGCAGGTAGCAGTCCGGGTCGGGCAGCTCGATGTTGACGCCGGCGCGGACGGCGAGCGCGCAGGATTCCTTTTTGTCCGCCGCGACGTTGTGGCCGTGTGTGGCGGGGCGGAAGCCCAGCTCCCAGATCGCATAGTAATCGGAGACGACAAAGCCCTTGAAGCCCCACTCCTTCCGCAGCACATCCCGCAGCAGCCAGCGGTTGGCATGCGACGGCACACCGTCCACCTCGTTGTAGGAGGCCATGACGCTGATCGCGCCGCCCTGCTGGATGGTGGCCTTGAAGGTCGAGAGAAACACCTCGCGCAGCACGCGCAGGGAGACATTGGCCGGCGCGCAGTTCTGGCCGCCCTCCGGCTCGCCGTGGGCGACGAAATGCTTCATCGTGGCGATCACGCGCCGCTTGTCGGCAAACGTCCGGTCGCCCTGAAACCCCCGCACCGCCGCGATGCCCAGCCGCGAGACCAGCCAGGGATCCTCGCCGTAGGTCTCCTCGACGCGGCCCCAACGCGGCTCGCGCGCCACGTCCACCACGGGCGTGAGCGCCTGGTGGGTGCCGCGGGCGCGGGCCTCCCACGCGGCCATGGTGAACAGCTCCTCGACGAGTGCGGGGTTGAACGTGGCCCCGAGCGCGATGGGCTGCGGGAAGCTCGTGCCCTCGCGCGCCGCGTGGCCGTGGAGGCACTCCTCGTGGAAAATCACCGGGATGCCGAGGCGGGTGTTTTCCAGGAAAAACTTCTGGACCGCGTTGGTCAGCTCAGCCATGCCGCGCGCCGTCTGGCCGAAGGCCGGCGTGGCGGCGGGCGCGCCGGCGTCGCTAGGGCGGCCGACCTGCCCGATCGCGCGGCCGTGCTTGAACGCGGCCTGCGCCTTCGCGAGGTCGAAGCTGCCCTGCTCGTCCACCAGCGTTCTGGCCTTGTCCTGCCAGACGCACCGCATCTGCTCGGCCTTCTCGGCCAAGGTCATGCGCGCCAGCAGGTCCTTCACGCGTTTCTCAGCAGGGAGGGCAGCATTCTTGTAAGCCGGAGGAGCGGCGGGCTTGGCGGCGGGACGGCGGGAACGGGGCGTTTTTTTCATGCGAAAGGGCGGCAAGGGTGACGGCCGCAAACCGGCCGGGGGCGGGGCAGGGAAACTGCCGAGAAAAAACACCCAGGCCCGGGTGTCAATTTTGATTTCCGCCGCCGGTGTCCCCTTGCGGCCAACCATCACGATTGTGAGAGATTGGCCCCAACCTGCGCGCCGCCAGAATCTTTACGGCGACAGCGGCGCGGGGCGGCGCATCTGCTGAAAGGGGACGCTTTCAGTGACAGCCAGGACGAGGCTGGCAAACCGATCGTCACCCTCAATCTTCTGGACGATCCGGTCCACGGCGAGACGGTCGCTGCCGTGGGCCTCGATGCCGCGACCAAGGGCAAAGGTCAGCATTTTCTGGGCAAGGTTGCGGTAATACTCGGTGCGGTGCCCCGTCGCAAGGATGCCAATGAGCGCCTTCGCCCCGCTGAAGGTCTCGCCGGTCGCCAGCTTGCCGGCGGCGTTCACGGACACTTCCTTGTCGCCCTCGGCCTCGCGGTCACGCCACGCGCCGACCCCATCGAAATTTTCAAAGCCAAGGCCGATGGGGTCCATCATCGCGTGGCAGGAGGCGCAGCGCGGGTCGGAGCGATGCAGGTCAATGCGCTGGCGCACGGTCAGGCCGGCCTGCTCAGGGGCATCGAGGTTGACCACCACCCCGGGCGGCGGCGCGGGCACGGGCGTCCCGAGGATGTTGTCGAGCACGAAGCGCCCGCGCTTGACGGGCGAGGTGCGCGACGGATTGGAGGTGAGCAGGAGAAAGCTGCCCTGCGAGAGCACCCCCTGGCGCGGCGTGCCGGCAAGCGAGACCTGGCGGAACGCGTCGCCCGTCACGCCGGGCAGGCCATAAAAATCGGCCAGGCGCCCGTTGACGAAGGTGTAGTCAGCCGTGAGAAATTCCATGACGCTGCGGTTCTCGCGCAGGATGTGCTCGAAGAATCGCGCGGTTTCCTGCTCCATGTCGGCGCGCAGGCCGGGACTGAAGCGCGGGAAAAGGGTGCGGTCGGGCTCGAAGCCGGCGAGCGCGCGGAACTGCAGCCACTGGCCGGCAAAGTTGTCCACGAGCGCGCGGGCCTTGGGGGACGCGAGCATCCGGGCCACCTGCGCGGCGAAGTTTTTGCGGAGCTGGTTTTTTCCGGCGAGGTCGAGCAGTTCGTCGTCGGGCACGCTGCTCCAGAGAAAGTACGAGAGCCGGCTCGCCAGCGTGAACTCCCCAACCGGCACGCCGAGGCTCGCCGCCCGCGCCGGAGCGCCGCTCCCGGCCGCCGGCGGGTCGGGCTGCGGAAATTCGGCGCGAAAGAGAAAATGCGGCGAGACCAGCACCGCCATCAGCGGCAGCTTGACGGCGGCCGCAAAGCTCCCGGCGTCACGGGCGGCGGCGGCAAACAAACCCATGAGGCGGTCCACTTCCTCGCGCTCCGGCGGGCGGCGCCAGGCGCGGAGGGCGAACCGGGTGAGCAGTGCGCGCGCGGCGGTGGCTTGGTTCTGCGGCGTCACCGCCTGGCCAAAATACTCCTGCATCACGGCGGAAACCGGCGGCACGGGCGCAGGTTCCGCCAGACTGACCACTTCGAGGCTGCGGACGGTCAGCGTGCGGGCGCGCAGGTTGGGATTAGGATTCTCCGGGTCGGCCTGGGGGTTGAGGAAGGCGGCGGTGAGCGTTTTTTCGCCCGGCGTCAGATGCGCCTTGAACTCGTGCATCTGCGGCACCGCCACCAGGTGGTCGGCCGGCGCGGTCCATGGGCGGCGTGTTTGCGGGTCGTTAAACTGCTGGTAGGCGGAAGGCGCGAGCACGTCCACCGTGGCGGCAAACTCGGCATTGACACCCACCGTCATCCGGGCGGCTTCAGGACCGGCCTGGGTGGCGTCGGCATAGGCGCGCAGCAGATAGTCGCCTTCCTTGGCGACATTGAATTTCAGCGCCACGCTGCCAGTGTCCGTGAGCACGCGCGCGCCGTCGGCGGTGTTTACACCGGGGCCGGTGGCGGCGAGGCTGGCTGCGGGCACGCGGGTGACCGCACCCAGCACGGGACCTTCGATGCGGATCCATTTGACCCAGGTGATGGCGTTGGACTGCCGCCCTACATAGCGCGCCATCGTGTCAACGACGCGCTCCTGCTCGCCCCCGCGATGGCGGCGCATCACCAGGCGGACGCGCTGCCTGCCCGCGACCAGGCTGAGCGTGCCCTGATAGGTCGCGGGCGCGCTCTCGACGGCCTCGATCTTAAACTCGCGCACGGCGGTGCCGCCCTCGAACAGGGAGAGCACCGGCGTCTCCGGCGGTGTATTGGGGATGACCCCGGACGCACCGTAGATATTGCCGTCGTGATCCTGCCCAAAGGCCTGGAAGCTCACGCGGTATTCGCCGGTCACCGGCACATCGAGCTCCACGGCGACGTCGCCCTCGAACAGGCTGAGAATCTGCACCCAGCCGTCGCCGCGGTCGCCGAGGTCGTTGAAGCCGACCTGCGCCTGGTTCGCAGGGAAATGCCACGTCGCGCTGGCGAGCTGCTGCGTGGGCACGGCCAGTTCAAGGGCCTTCTCGGCGGCGCCGACGTATTTGGCGAGCAGCATCGGCGGCAGCGACAGCACGTCGCTGATATTGTCGAAACCGTGGCCCGAATCGTCCGCCGGAAAGTCGTCCGCCGGGTGATAATCCACGCCGAGCAGGTCGCGGATGCTGAGATTGTATTCGGTCCGGTTGAGCCGGTGGATGATGACGCGGCCAGGGTCGGGATCCTGCGGATCCGCCTTGAAAAGCTGCCGGTCGATCCAGCCGGCGAGCAGCTCGCGCTCGGGCGCGGCGGGCTGCACGGCGGCGTTTTCGGGCGGCATCTGGCGGTTGCGGACATGGGCCAGCGCCTCCTCCCATTTCTTGCCGTCACGGACGATGCCCGCCGCATCCTGATATTCGGCCAGATGGAATTCGCCCTCGTCTTCCTTGCCGCCCTTGCCGTGACATTCGTAGCAGTATTTTTCCAGCAGCGGCCGGATGTCCCGGGCGAAAGTCGCCTGCTCGGGCGCGACCGGCGGACGGCCCGCCGCAGGAACCCGGGCCGCCGGGGCCGGATTTGCCGGCGGCGCGACGGCGGCCGCCAGCGGCCCGGCCAAAGTCGGACCCCAGCCAACCGCCAGCGCGAAAACCAGACTGCGTCCGCAAACATTCATGGGGCAGCAGGCGGCCTCAGGCCGAGAAAATCTGATCAAAGGTGCCGCTGCTGTCGCCAAACTTCTCCGTTTTCACGCCCAGGTTGGCGAGCAGTGAGCGGTGAAAATTGTTCATCGGCGTGCCCGTGCGGCCCTGGCCGGCGGAGAGATGCCGGCCGGTGGCCAGCGCGCCGCCGCCCTTGCCGGCCACGAGCACCGGCAGGTCGTAATAACTGTGGCTGTTGCCGTCGCTGATCGGGGCGCCATAGACAATCGTGGAGTTGTCGAGCAGGCTGCCCTCGCCCTCCTGCACCGACTTGAGGCGGTTGAGGAACTTGTTGAACAGCCCCATGTGATACTGGTTGACCGCCGAAATCTTGGCGATGCGCCCGGGGTCGTTTTTGTGGTGGGAGATGTCGTGGTGGCCGTCACGGACGTTGGCCTGCGGATAGGGGCGGTTGCTGCCCTCGTGGCCGATGACAAAGGTGGCGACCCGGGTGGCGTCGGCCTGAAAGGCGAGCGCCATCACCTCATACATCAGCCCGGCGTGCTGCTCGAAATCGTAGTCGAGCGGCGGACGAAAATCGCGCTGGTCGGCGGGCAGTCGCGCGGCGGTCTGCTCGGCGGTGGCAATCTGCCGCTCAAGGTCGCGCACGCCGGTGAGATACTCGTCCATCTTGCGGTTGTCGGCCGCGCCAAGCTTTTTTTGCAGGCTCCTGGCATCGTCGAGGACGAAGTCAATGACGCTCTGTTTCTGCCGTTCGCGGCGGATGCGCGCCTCCTGCGTCAGCCGCGGGTCGCCCGACCCGAAGAGCCGCTCGAACGCCAGCCGCGGATCCACCTCGGGATTCATCGGCATCGTCTCGGACTTCCACGAGATGTTAAACTGATAGATGCAGCTATACCCGGTGTCGCAGGTGCCGGAGCGCGGGCCGCGGTCGCAACTCAGCTCCAGTGACGGGAGGCGCGTCAGATGGCCGATCTGGCTGGCGGCGATCTGGTCCGCAGAAACCCCGAGACGCACATCGGCCCCCTCGGTTTTGAAGGCGTGGCAGCCGGTCAGATAGGCGGCGGAGGCGCGGGCGTGGGCGGCTGAGCCATCGGCATACGCCTGCGCCTGCGCGTGGGCGAGCCCGCTGATGACCAGCAGATCCTTTTTGTGCGCGGCCACCTTGTTCAAAATGGCCGGCAACTCATAGTCCGCACCGAAGGTGGCGGGCGTCCAGTCCGCCATGTTCATCCCGTTGGGGACATAGACGTAGGCGAGGCGCTTGGGAAAGCCACCGGCCGCCTGACCGGGCTCTGCGCCGAGCAAGCGCATCCCCGGGAGCATGGACTCGAGAACCGGCAAGGCCATGGCCGTGCCTAGGCCGCGAAGAAAAGTTCTGCGGGGGAGATGCCAGTTACTCATGACGAACCTTGGTGGGGGGGATTTTGAACCGGAATAGAGTCGGTTAACCAACTATTCATTAATGCACCTATTTAATTCTTCACCGTCAAACTCAATTTCGCAAAAACGAGCCCAACAATGGCTCAGCCAAGCATGAATGGGAACGGCATCTTTGGTTGACCAAACGCCGCTTCTCGGTACCGGTGCTTGAGAAGCAATCTTACGAAACCGGTCAGCCCGTATTTTGGCACCAACGCCTATAGATTTCCAGACTTTTCCTGTCACCGGCCGCCAATGCAGGTAATACGGGCATCTGCAACACAGCAGAAACGGCCTAACTTACGGATCTGCTGAATTTTGTAATCCAGAGCCGTCGAAAGCCGGATGAACGTCTGTGTGGGAACGTGCTGAAACGCTGGCCGCCCATGAATTTCAATGATTGAAGATATTGTATCTTGTTATATGTAATTGTTATATGTATTTATATATAGTTTCAAAGGATATACGCAACGTGGGCAGGAAGTCCATGCGCCAATTAGTCTGAAATTCAGCAGATATTGGGATGACACATTGGCCCCAAATCCGAACGGTGCGGGCTCGATAGCTCCACGCTCACCGCGCGCCAGGACCGAAACGCTCGCTGCGGGTGTCTTGGTCGAGAAACAACCCCTGCCCCACCGCCTCAAACGCCTCCCACGCTGCATCCGGCACCCGCATCGCCGCTCCCGTGCCGCGCGCGGCAGGCGCGGCCACCGTCTGCAAATAGGCCTGCCATGCCCGTTGAAACGCCTGCTGACCGGCCGGGGCCGCGCGTTCCGGTGCCACGAGCTGCAACCCGCCCGCCGCCGGGCGCGCACCACCCGCCGGATTCGCGATCCCGTTTGTCGCCGGAGGAAATTTACCCACCGCGCGACGAAACTCCACCAGCGCCACGGCCAGCGCGACTGAGCGTAGATCGAGACCGTCCACGATTCGCTCATGCCATTTACGCTCCCACGTCACGGCCAGTGTGACCGATTCCCCGCGCCCCGGCCGCTCGTCGGTGAAAAATTTTCGGTGCGCACGCAGCGGTTCCGGGGCGTCATCCCGCGCGCCGGCCGCCCATGTCTGTTCCAACCCGGCCTGCGTGGCAACGGCGAACAACTCAGCGTCGGCCTCGGTGTTGAGGATCCGCCGCCGAGCTGCCGCATCGGCCAGTGGCTGCCGCAGCCGTGCGGCGAGCGGGAGGATTTGTTCCAGCGGGAAGGTCTCGTCGGCCGCCAGTCGGGCGACGCCGACGGCCGCGAGGTCGAGCGCGCGTTGCGCGAGGAGGGCGTTGCCATAGCCTTCGGTCGTCGCGCACCACTCGGCGAGCCCGCACAGCGTGGCTGCCGTGCGCCGCAGTTCCTCGCCCGGCGGCAAGGCGTGGATATTCGGTGCGAGCCCCGCCAGTTGACGAGCGAGGGTCCCGCCGAGATCGCGCGCGGCTTGTGCTGCCGAGCGCCGCGCAGGCGCGGCCAATTTTTCGGCCCGCCAGCGCGAGAGGATCGTCGGCGCCGACCAGCCGTTCATGCGGGCGGCCGTGAGAAAATGATCCGGCCCCTGCTCGGCCGCCGCGCGCATCGCCTTCGCGTCGGCGGAAAAAATAACCGCGTCCCGGCCTGTCGCGGAGACAGCGGCGCAAAGCAAAAGCAGGCACGGCCAGAGGCGTGGCACTTTCATGCGGAGGTAAGGGGTGGTGGGGAGGCGACGCCGAAAGGATGCGCCGCACCACGATGAGCACCGGGCTACCTGGCCAAGTCAAAAAGAAAATTACACCCCATCGGCGCTCGGTTGTGTCAGGCTGCCTGCTGACGCCCAAGCCTCCTGCCAGCGAGGGGCAAATCGCACCATCATACCGTCTCTCCCTCCGGCCATGGCCACTTGGTGCCTTTGCGCTTAAATCAAGCTCCCGGCTGCGCCGGCCTGTTTTTGGCGTGCCTTTAAGGGAACTTCTTTGTCAGTGTGACGGTTTCACCATCCATGAGCCAATCTCCGCCTTCGCTTCCTGCCTTCGCTCCCGCGCCACGTAAACCAACCCGCGACCTGTTCTGGCCGGTCGCCGCCTGTACCCTCGCGGTGCTGATCGCCGGCGCCGCCGTCGGTTGCGCGAAGCTGATGCATGAAAAGCCTGTCGCCGTCACCACCGATCAGGCCATCATTAAGACCATCACGCAGTTTGTCGCTGCCACGGGCAAAATCCAGCCGGAGACCGAGGTGAAAATCGCGCCGGAGGTAAGCGGCGAGATTGTCGAGCTGCCCTACCGCGAAGGCGCACCGGTGAAAAAGGGCGAACTGCTCCTGCGCATCAAGCCCGACAACTACCAGTTTCAGGTGAACCAGGCCGAGGCGTCCGTCCTTTCGGCGCAGGCCTCGCTGATTGACAGCGAGAGCCGCCTGACCAAGGCCGCAGCCGACTTCAAGCGCAACGAGGAGCTCTACACCAAACAGCTCATTGCCGAAACGGACTACACCGCCGCCAAGGTCGCCTACGAGGGGGCCAAGGCCGCCCGGGAAAACGCCGCCGCCAACATCACCCGCTCCAAGGGCTCGCTCCAGCAGGCGCAGGACCAGCTCGAAAAGACCGCGGTCTTCTCCCCCATTGACGGCACGATCAGCTTTCGGGCCAACGAGCTGGGCGAGCGCGTCGCCGGCACCGGCCAGTATGGCGGCGCGGACGTGATGCGCGTGGCCGACCTCTCCAAGATGGAGCTGCGCGTGAACATCAACGAAAACGACATCGTCAACGTGAAGCCCGGCGACAAGGCGCGCGTGAGCATCGACGCGTTTCCCAAGCGCAAGTTTACCGCCAGCGTCCGGGAAATCGCCGCCGCGGCCAAGACCTCCGGCAGCGGCACGCAGGACGAGGTCACCAACTTTCTCGTCAAAATCAGCATCCTCGACAAGGACGCCGCCCTCAAGCCCGGCATGAGCGCGAGTGTCGAAATCGAGACGCAGACGGCCGCCAATGTCGTGGCCGTGCCACTCCAATCCGTAACCGTCCGCACCCGCGACACCGGGGCGCGCACCATCGAACAAGCTGCCGCCGATCGGGACAAGCTCGCGCAGCAGAACAAAGGTGAAGGAGCAGCCACCGCCGTGAGCATCAAGCAGCAAAAGGAGCAGGAGAAGGCCGACCGCGAGGCGTTCCAACGAGTGGTCTTCGTGCGCGACGGCGACAAAGTGCGGCAGGTGCCGGTCGAGACCGGCATCCAGGACACCACGCACATCGAGATCAAGTCCGGCCTGAAGGCTGGCGAGGAAATCGTGAGCGGCAGCTACGCCACCATCACGCGCACGCTGAAGGACGGCATGGCGATCACGCTCACGCCCGCCACCGGCACGGCTGGCGCGGCCGACAAAAAATAAGTCGGCTGTTCTCCCGCGCCGCCATGAGCCAGTCGCCCTCGCCCTTGCCCTCCACTGCTGCCGCCCCGCACGCGGTCCGCCCGCCCGGCGCGCTCGTGATTGAGATCGAGGGCGTGACCAAACTCTACCAAATGGGTGAGGAGACCATCCGCGCGCTTCGCGGGGTCTCCCTGAAAATCCGCCGCAACGAATACCTCGCCATCATGGGGCCGTCGGGCAGCGGCAAATCCACCTTGATGAACATGCTTGGCTGCCTCGACACCCCTACGTCCGGCCATTATGATTTTACCGGCAAGCATGTCGCCGAGATGGACGACGACGAGCTCGCCGGCATCCGCAACCGCGAGATTGGCTTCGTGTTCCAAACCTTCAACCTGCTGCCGCGCTCGACCGCGCTGCACAACGTCGAGCTGCCGCTCATCTATGCCGGCGTGGGCCGGGCCGAGCGCCTCTCCCGCGCCCGCGAGGCGCTGGAGCATGTCGGCCTCGGCGACCGGGTCCATCACCGGCCCAACGAACTCTCCGGCGGTCAGCGCCAGCGCGTCGCCATCGCGCGCGCCCTCGTCACCCGCCCCTCCATCATCTTGGCCGACGAGCCGACAGGCAACCTGGACTCCAAGACCGGGGTTGAGATCCTAGCGCTCTTTGAGCAGCTCTACGCGCAAGGCAACACGCTCATCGTCGTGACCCACGAGGAGGATGTCGCCCGCCACGCCCGCCGCATCGTCCGTCTGCGCGACGGCCTGATCGAGTCGGATCAGACGATTGCGGAAAGTGGAACACGGAATGCGGATTGAAACCCAGCAGCACCCGAAATCCACCACTCCGCTCCCGCCGTCCGCCCTTTCGCAATCCGAATTCCGCCTTCTCCCATGTCTCGCCGCCAACTCTGGGCCGTTCTTTGGCGCACTGCGCTTGTCGCAGGGCTGCTGTCGCTCGTGCTCGGCCTCGGCCTGACTGTGGCATCGCGGATCGCCTCGGCTCCCGGCGTGGACCCGAAATACGCCTGGCTCGTCAAGTTCGCGCCGATGGGCAGCATTTATCTCATGGCGGGACCGGCCCTCCTCCTGCTTGCGCCCGTGTTCGGGCTGTTCGACTATGGCGCGCGCGCGTTCTGGGACGATCTGCGCGAATCCGTCCGCATCGCCGCTTCCCAGATCCGCGCTAACAAGGCCCGCTCCGCCCTCACCGCGCTTGGCGTCATCATCGGCATCGTCGCTGTCACCCTCATGGGCACGGCCATCGCAGGCATTGACGCCGGCGTCGACCAGAGCTTCGCCGGCTTCGGCGACGACCAGCTCTACGTGAGCAAAAAACCGTGGAATGCGTGGAGCGATTGGGTCACCTACCGCAACCGCCGCCCCATCCAGATTACCTACGCCAACCAGATCAACGACTGGATCGCCGCCCACCCTTCCAGCCCGCTCAAACTCGCGGTGCCAGCACCCAACACCTTTTCCAATGTCGTGCGGGGCGATCTCCGGGTAAATACTATCTGGCTCATGGGGGTCTCTGCCGACTACCCGCGCATGACGCGTTCCGACATGGCAGAGGGCCGTTTTTTCAACGAGATCGAGACCCAGGCCGCGCGCAACGTCGCCGTTGTGGGCTACGACATTGCCGACGCACTGTTTCCCGCCGGCGGCGCGGTCGGGCAGAGCATCCGTGTCGGCGGGCGTATTTTCCAGATCGTGGGGGTCGCCTCGAAACAGGGCAGCTTTCTCGGCGCATGGAGCTGGGACTCACAGGTGGTCGTGCCCGTTACCGCCTTCCGCCGCTACTTCGCATGGAACAACGATGGCGAGGTGCGCGTGCAGGTGGATACGGCGCGTATGGCCGAGGCCCGCGATGAACTGCGCGGCCTCGTGCGCAATCTGCGCGGCCTAGATCCGGCGCAAAAGGATGATTTCGACCTGAACGAGCAGGCGGCCTTACGGGCCGAGCTCGACCCGATTAAGAACGGCATCTTCCTCGGCGGCCTGGCCATCACCAGCCTCTCGCTCTTCGTCGGTGCCATCGGCATCATGAACATCACCTACGTGAGCGTGAAGGAGCGCACGAAAGAGATCGGCACGCGCAAGGCCCTCGGCGCGCGCCGCCGCACCATCCTGCTGCAGTTTCTCGTCGAGGCGGTGAGCATCTGCGTGGTCGGCGGGTTGGCCGGCCTGGTGCTGACCCGCGCGCTCACGGCGGCGGTCGCGGCGGCAGCGCCGGCGTTTCCGATCCTGTTTCCGCCGTGGCTGGTGGCGTTCGCGCTCGGCGCGGCGATGTTGACCGGCATCCTGAGCGGCTTCGCCCCGGCCTGGTCGGCCAGCAAACTCGATCCCGTGGAGGCGCTCAGATATGAGTAATTTTGGAGTTTGGAATTTCGATTTTGGATTAACAACCCAGCCATGACTGAAACGGAGATGAAATTGCGGACAAAGCGTTTTGCGCTGCACCTGCTCCGGCTCACGGCGGCCATGCCGCGCACCATCGCGGCGGATGTGCTCCATCGTCAGGTCGTGCGCTCAGGCACGGCGGTCGCCTCCGGCTATCGCGCCGCTTGCCGCGCCAAGTCTAGCGCGGATTTCATCTACAAACTCAGCGTGGTCGAGGAAGAGGCCGACGAAACCGCCCTCTGGCTGGAACTGATCGCTGAGGACGGGATGCTGCCACAGGGTAAAGTCGCCGCGCTCCTCCAGGAGGCCGGTGAGATCACGGCCATGATGGTCAGCGCCCAAAAAACGGTGCGCGTTTCGCGACTGCCGCACAATCCAAAATCCAAACTCCAAAATCCAAAATGAGATTTTCAGAGATTCTCCGCCTGGCCTTCGCCGCGCTCGGGGCCAACAAGCTCCGCTCGGCCCTCACCATGCTCGGTATCTCTGTCGGCGTGTTCTCCGTCATCGGCGTGATGACGGTCATCAGCGGGCTGCGTGGGCAGATCGAGGTCGGCCTGAGCACGCTCGGCGCCAACACTTTTCAGTTCGAAAAAAATCCCCCGTTCGACCGCGGTAACGGCGACCGCTCGCGTACCGCCAACCGCCGCAACATTGATTACGCGCAGGCCACGCGGTTCAAGGAGTTGATGGGCGAAGGCGCCCCCGTCTGCTTGCAGATCGCGCGCAGCGGTCTCGCCGCCGCCTACCTCGACCGCAAGACCAATCCCGATATCGCCCTCGTGGGCTCCGACGAAAACTATCTGGCTAGTCTCGACTTCTCCCTCGCCCTCGGCCGCGATCTCAACGCGGGCGATGTGGACCTGGGCCGTCCGGTGTGCGTGCTCGGTGATCAGGTCGCCAAGGCGCTCTTCGCCGACGAGAGTCCGCTCGGGCAGGCCGTACGCGTGGGTGGCCAGAACTACACCGTCGTCGGGGTGATCGCGCCCAAGGGCGCGTCGTTCGGACAGAGCCGCGACAACTTCGTCCTTACGCCCATCACGCGCTGGCTGCAGATCTACAACCGCGCCAACCGCTCGATCAAAATCTCAGTGCAAGCACCCAACGCGATGGCACTGACCGCCGAGGCCGACCGTGCGGTCGGCCTGATGCGGCTGGTGCGCGGGCTGCAGCCGGAGGATGCGAATGACTTTGAGGTCACCTCCAACGACTCGCTCATCGCCGCCTTCGACCAAGTCGCAGGTGTGATCGCTATCGCCGCATTTATTGTCAGTGCCATCGCGCTCGTCGCCTCGGGCGTAGGCGTGATGAACATCATGCTCGTCAGCGTGACCGAGCGCACGCGCGAGATCGGCATCCGTAAGAGCATTGGCGCGCGCCGCCGGAGCATCCTCACCCAATTTCTGCTCGAGGCCGTGGCGCTCTCGCTGCTCGGCGGGCTGGCTGGCGTGGCGGCGGGCATCATCGGCGGAAACCTGGTCGCCGCGGTGCTGAGCATCGCCGTGGTATTCCCGTGGGGCTGGGCGTTGGCCGGCCTGCTGGTGTGCGCCGTCATCGGCGTCACCTTCGGCCTCTACCCTGCCTGGAAAGCCGCCGGCCTCGACCCCATCGAGGCGTTACGCCACGAGTAATCCCCAGAAATATTCCGGCCAGGTGGTCGGACTTTCGGTCTTGGGCAGTGGGTAGTTGAGGTGGGACGATGCGCGTGGGAAGCTGGTGGAAGCACCGTGTTTTCGGTGCCGTGGCCACACTCACCCCTACTTTACCGGAAGGATGTTACCGGCCGCGTCGTAGAACAACTCCTTCACCTTCACGCAGCGGAGGTGGCTTTGTCCGCCCGAGAGCGAGGCGTCGTGGTGAAAGAGCCACCAGCGGCCTTGGAACTCGACGATGGAGTGGTGCGTCGTCCAGCCAATCACCGGCTCTAAGAAACGTCCGCGATAGGTGAACGGCCCGCGCGGACTTTGGCTGGTCGCATAGACGAGGTAGTGCGTGTCGCCCGTCGAGTAGGAGAGGTAGTAGGTGCCTTGGTATTGGTGCATCCAGGGCCCCTCGAAGTAGCGGCGATCGTGGTCACCCGCGAGCAACGGCTGGCCATGCTCGTCGAGAATTTGCAGCTCGGTTATGTCGCCCTTAAACGACTTTAAATCGTCGCTTAGCTCGGCGATGCGGGGGCCGAGTGCGGGCTCGTGCGGCGCGGGTTCGCGGCCGTTGGGGTCATAGACCCCGGTGCGCCAGCGTTGGAGTTGCCCGCCCCAAATGCCGCCCCATACAAGGAAAAAGCGGCCGTCGCCATTGGCGAGGCAACACGGGTCAATGCTGAAGCTGCCCTTAATCGGCTCCGGTTCTGCCTTAAACGGCCCGCCCGGCTGGTCGCTTGTCGCGACGCCAATGCGGAAAACGCCGGTCTTATCTTTCGCGGGAAAAAACAAATAATAGCGGCCGTTTTTGACCGCGGCGTCGGGCGCCCAGAACTGTTTGTCCACCCATGGCACATCGGCGACAGTGAGGGCAACACCGTGGTCGGTAACGGGGCCACCGATCCGGTCGAGCGACAGCACATGGTAGTCCACCATGTCATAATGCGAGCCAAGGTCGTCGGCGGGCACGCCACTGTCGCGGTCGTGGGAGGGGTAGATGTAAATTCGATCCTGAAAGACATGGGCGGACGGATCGGCCGTGTAGAGGTGGGTAACGAGGGGTTGATCGGACATAGGAGCGAACTTTCCCGATCGGCGTAGCGGAAGGCCAGCCGATTTTGTGCGGGCGGCGACGTGTAATTCGGCTTGGCCTCGCGCAGGCAGACAATCACCATCATCTCCCACTCCCTATGAAAATCTGCTGCATTGGCGCCGGCTACGTCGGCGGGCCCACGATGGCCGTCATCGCGCAAAAAGCTCCCGACATCCAAGTGACGGTCGTGGACATGAGCGAGGCGCGCATCGCCGCGTGGAATTCCCCCACTCTCCCTATTTACGAACCAGGCCTCGACGCCGTCGTGCAAGCCGCGCGTGGGCGCAATTTGTTTTTCTCAACCGACGTAAAACGCGGCATCGCCGAGGCCGACATTATTTTCGTCGCCGTCAACACGCCCACCAAGACTTACGGCGTCGGCGCAGGCCGTGCGGCTGATTTGCGTTACATCGAGTCGGTCGCGCGCACCATCGCTGAGGTCGCCACCACCCCAAAGATCATCGTGGAAAAATCCACCATCCCGGTGAAGACCGCTGAGACCATCCAGCAGATCCTAGCGGCCAACGCACACGGCGTAAAGTTTCAGGTGCTCTCCAACCCCGAGTTTCTCGCCGAGGGCACCGCGGTGGTCGATCTGTTCAACCCCGACCGCGTGCTCATCGGCGGCGAGCGCACGCCCGAGGGCGAAGCAGCGATGGCGACCCTCGTTGGCGTCTATGCCCGCTGGGTACCACGTGAGCGCATCCTCACAACCAACCTCTGGTCGTCCGAACTTTCCAAGCTCGTCGCGAACGCCTTCCTCGCCCAACGCATTTCCTCGATCAACTCCATCTCCGCGCTCTGCGAGGCTACCGGCGCTGACGTGGACGAGGTTGCCAACGCCATCGGCAAAGACAGCCGCATCGGCCCGAAATTCCTGAAGGCGTCCGTCGGCTTCGGCGGCTCCTGTTTCCAAAAAGACATCCTTAACCTCGTCTATCTCTGCGCGCACTTCAGCCTGCCCGAGGTCGCGCTTTACTGGGAAGGCGTCGTCCAGATGAACGACTGGCAGAAGCACCGCTTCGCCGCGCGCATCGTCCGCACGCTGTTTAATACCGTCGCGGACAAGCGCATCGCGGTGCTCGGTTTCGCGTTCAAAAAAGACACCAACGACACCCGCGAGTCCGCCGCCATCAGCGTGTGTCGCGACCTGCTCGCCGAGCAGGCCACCGTCGTGGTCTACGACCCGAAAGTCCCCGCCGACGAAATTCGCGCCGACGTGCTCGGCAAAGGCCAAGTGAACCCGCGCCTCATCATCGCCCAGAGCGCCGCCGAGGCCTGCACCGGCGCACACGCGCTCGCCGTGCTAACCGAGTGGGACGAGTTCAAGACCCTTGATTACGCGAAGATTTTCGCCGCGATGCAAAAGCCTGCCTTTGCCTTCGACGGCCGCAACATCCTTGACCTCCCCAAGCTCCGTCAAATCGGCTTCCGCGCCTTCGGGATCGGCAAGTGAGCACGGCAAAAGCGGCCCAGCTGTAACGCGGAGACACGGAAGGGCGGCAACGCGAAAACTTGAAACAATCTCCGCCCCACAGCGTCCCATCTGCCTCGTTCTTCTCCGGTCTCCTCTCTGCGGCTGCTCAGCGATTGCCTTGACCTTTCCCTTCCCACCTCAACATGTTGTCTCTTCTCCTCCCCATGAAACCGCTCCGATCCCTCCTCGTTCTCGCCTCCCTCACCGCCTGGCAGCACCTCGCCGCTCAGCCCGCCGCCCCGGCCCCGGTGTCCGCCGCCGATTCCGCGGTGGCCCCCGCCGTCACCCCTGCCGAGTTTACTGCCTCCAATCTGGGCATGGGGCCCACCATCGCCGCCGACGCCACCGTCACCAAGGTCCAAGGCGGCTTCACCTTCACCGAGGGCACCACGACCGACGCCAAGACCGGCGACGTATATTTCGTGGATCAGAACAACAACCGCATCCACAAATGGAGCGCCGCCGACAACAAGGTCTCCCTCTTCCTCGAGCCCACCGGCTACTCCAACGGCCAATATTTCGACGCCAAGGGCAACCTCATCGCCTGCGCGGACGAGAAAAACGAGCTCTGGTCCATCACCCCTGACGGCAAGCACACCGTGCTCATCACTTCCGCCGGCTACGAAGGCAAGCCCCTCGACGGTCCCAACGACGTGTGGGTTCGCCCCGACGGCGGCCTCTACATCACCGACCCGATTTATCGCCGCAACTGGTGGGATCCGTCCGTCACCCGCCCCTCGCAGAGCATCCGCTCCGTCTATTACCTCGGCCCCGACCGCAAGGAGCTGAAGCGGGTCGCCGCCGACTTCCAGATGCCCAACGGCATCATCGGCACGCCGGACGGCAAGACCCTCTACGTGGCCGACATGAACGCCCGCAAAACCTACGGCTTCGACATCCAGCCCGACGGGTCGCTCACCAACCGCCACCTGGTCGCCAACTATGGGTCCGACGGCATGACCCTCGACAACCAGGGCAATCTCTATGTCACCACCGGCCTCGGCGGCGGCTTCGGCGGCGCGCGCGGTGGCCGTGGAGGTGCCCCGGGCGCGGGCGGCCCCGGTGGCCAGCCTCCCGCCGGCGCGGCTCCCCGTGCGGGTGGCCCCGGCGCGGCGGCTCCCGGCGGTGCCGCGGTCGCGGCCGCTCCCGGTGTCGCCACCCCTCCTCCCGGTGTGGCGGGCGCAGTGCCTCCGGTTCCCGGCGGCGCTCCCGGCGCGGGCGGACGCGGCGGTGGGCGCGGACCCGGCGGCCCCGGCAGCTCGGGTGTTGTCATCGTGGACACCAAGACCGGCAAGCTCGTCGGCTTCATCACCGTCCCCGAACAGCCCGCGAACCTCGCCTTCGGCGGCAAGAACCACGACACCCTCATCATGACCGCCCGCACCAGCCTCTACAGCATCCCCACCAAGGTCAAAGGCGCCAATCCGGCCAAATAACGGCAAAGGCGTTTGCAGCTTTTCTCTCCAGCGAAAGCCGGGCCTGTCGGGCCCGGCTTTTTTCATACCTTCACCGCGAACAGCTCGGAGTGCATCGTGCCCTCGGCAACTTTGTTGACGGTGCCGGTCATGCTGATTGCAAAACCATCGCCAATCTCAATGCCGATCTGGCCGCCGGGCATGTGGACGGTCACGCTCCGGTCCACGAGGCCGAGCCGGTGCGCGACGGCAGCGGACGCACTGGAGCTGCTCCCCGAGGCGAGCGTATAACCGGCGCCGCGTTCCCAGATTTCGATCTGGATGTTGGCGCGGTCCAGCACGCGGAGAAACTGCACGTTGGTCTTGCGCGGAAAATTGGGATGGGTCTCCAGATGCGGGCCGTAGCGGTGCGCGAGTTCGGAAGAAATTTCCGGCAGCGGGATGACGCAGTGGGGGTTGCCGATGGTCGCGGCGCAAAACGTGAACTCGCGGCCGAGCACGGCGATCGTTTCGTTGATCACCTCGCGCGGCACGCCGACAACCGGGATTTTATCGGAGGAAAAACTCACCGAGCCCATCGCAATGGTGATCAGCTTGCCGCCGTCCTTGATCGCAACCTGCACGTGGCCGCCGGGCGTCTCGACGGTGAAGTTCGGATTCTGGACCAGCTTCTGGTCCCAGAGATAGCGCGAAAAGATGCGCAGGCCGTTGCCGGATTTCTCGGCTTCGGATCCATCGGGGTTGAAGATGCGCAGGCCGAATTCGCTCTGCCGGGAAGGCAGCGGCCCCCACAGAATACCGTCAGAACCGACGCCGAAATTGCGGTGGCAGACAACGCGGATCTGCTCCGTCGTGGGCGCAGGCGCCCACGCAGGGAAATCGCGCGGGTCGAGGACGATGTAGTCGTTGCCGAGGGCGTGGTATTTGTGGAAGCGCATGGGCGAAACGTGGAGTGTGAAGAAAAATGGGAATCGCGGAAGCGCGAAAAGGCGGAGGCACTGAGAAAGGCAGGAAACGGGGAAAGACTGGCCGTTGGACGGTGAGCCAGTTTGGCCGGCTGCATCCTTTTAGAGTCTCCGTTCCCCTGCGTCTCGGGATCAAGCATGGTGCGAGGCTTCACGTCTTTCTCCGCCAGGCGGCGATGAACATGCCGTTGGCATTGAGCTCGTGGGGCCAGAAGGTAACAGCGGTTGCTAGGGCCGGAGTCGCAGCGGTGGCGGCAAACACCGGCGAGGGCTCCAGCTCGGGGTGCGCGGCGGTAAAGTCGGCGGCGACCGCCGTGGTCTCGCGGCGCGTGAGCGTGCAGACGGCATAGACGAGGCGGCCGCCGGGCTTGAGCGAGCCGGCCACATGGTCCAGCAGCGAGCGCTGCGTGGCGGCGAGTTCGCCCACATCATCAGGCGTGACGGTCCAGCGGGCGTGCGGGTTGCGCTGCCACGTGCCGACACCGCTGCATGGGGCGTCCACCAGAATGCCATCAAAATTTTGTTTCGTCGGGAGCTTCGGACCGCCGGCCCACAAACCGGTGCGGTAGTTGAATAGTTTTGCGCGCGCAAAGCGGCGCCTGAGCGTGTCCAGGCGGCGCGCGCTGCGGTCGGTGGCCCACACGACGCCCTGGTTGGCCATCAGGTCGGCCAAGTGCAGCGTCTTGCCGCCCTCACCGGCGCAGGCGTCCCACCAGTTTTCACCCGGGCGGGGAGCACAGGCAAAACCGACGAGCTGCGAGGCGAGGTCCTGAATCTCAAACTCACCGGTTTTGAACTGCTCGGTTTTGAACAAATCCTGCGTGCCGGTGAACCGGAGGGCATCGGAAAGGTTCACGGTTGTCGGTTCATGGTTCACCGTGGCTTCCGCCGAAGTACGAACCCTGAACAGTGAACTGTGAACCGCCGCCGAAGCCGGTTCGCAGGCGAAGAGCGACTTGGCGAGCGCAGCGCCGGTGCCGGGGCGGGCACGGAGCCAGAGGGCAGGGTCGCGTTGAAGTTGGCGGAGCCACTCAACGGGAATTTGATCCATCTCGTCGGCGAGCCACCCAGGAACGGCCCGGGCGGCGAGCGCCTCGGGTTTCACGGACTTCGGGTCGGCGGCAAAGCGGGCGTGGAGTGTGGCGGCGTGGGCAAGGCGTTTTTGTGGCGAGGCCTTGGGGTCGAGCCAGCCGTGCCAGCGAAAATACGCGAAGACGCCCTGCGTGATCGCGCGCCGCGCGACCGGCTGGAGATAGCGGTGCGCCTCGAAGTGCAGGCGCAGCGCGGTGTCGGCGCGCTGGTCGGCGCCGAGGGAGGCGAGCACTTGGGCGGCGTGGTTGAGCGTGGCGGAAACGGACATGAAGAAATGCGGAGTGGCGAATGCGGAGTGCGGAGTGCGAAATGAGAACATGCAAGCGATCCTCACGCCTCAATGGGGCCGCCAGCACACGCTGACAGGCAACTACCCGCGTTTCCCCCAGCGACGGTCTTGTTTTAATTCGAGCCGCCTGGTCTCGATCTGTACGCCGGCGACGGCGGGGTGGGCATGGAGCTGCTGGAAGACGGGCGCGTTCAGCTTCCAACCGAGCGCGCCGCTGGCCTCGGCGACGGGAGCGGCGCGATCCTCGAAAAGGAAGGCGAATTCCAGGCGCGTGTCGCCGGTCTCGCGGTTGACTGTCTCGCGCAGCAGACGGAGGAACGCGGGCAGCCCAGGGTGCGCAGGGCGGAGGAGCCAGATGACTTTGCGAACGAGGCTGCCGATCTGCGCGTCGAGCGGATAACATTCCTTGATGTTGATGCGTGGGCCGTCGTTGCCGGCGATGATGTTGCCCTGCACGAGCACGAGGGCGTTTTCGGCCAGCACCGCGCCGTGCGCGGCATAGGCGTCCGCAAACATGTTGAGCGCGACGGTGGCGCTTTTCGTGGCGAGCGTGAACGCAGCCCACGGGCGGTTGTCCTTCTTGGAAAGTTTCCTGGCGATGCCGCCCACAATGCCGCAGAGGCGGAACTCGACCCGGTCGGTCTGGCGCAGCAGTTCGTCCACGGTGAAGGTGTCGAGTGCTTCGGCGAGGCCGGCATAGAGATTCATCGGGTGGCCGGAGATATAAAAGCCGAGCAGCTCCTTTTCGAAAGCGAGGCGGTCGGAGGCGGGAAAGTCGGCGGCGGGATTTTGGAATTGGGAAATTGGATTTTGGATTGAGGCGGCGGAGACAGAGCGGGACGGGGGCATCCCGGCCCCATATTTGGCCGGCGGTTCCCCCAGCATCGTGTCCATGAAGCTGTGCTGGCCGGCGGCCTTGTCGCGGGCGGCGGAGGCCGCGCCGGCAAGGGCGGCATCAATGCCGTCAAAAAGCTGCTTGCGCGGCGCACCGCTGAAGTCGAACGCACCGGTCTTCACGAGGTGCTCGAGCACACGTTTGTTGAGCGCCCGGGCGTCCACCCGGGCGACGAACCCGGCGAAATCGGCGAACGGGCCGTTTTTTTCGCGTTCCTCGATGATTTTTTGCGCGGCCTGCTCGCCCACGCCCTTGACCCCGGCGAGACCAAAGCGGATGGCGGCGGAAGCGGCTTCGTCACCAGCTGAGTGCTGAGAGCTGAGAGCTGAGAGGTCGGAATCGGATTTGCTCCTATCGCTTAGCTCTGGACTCTCAGCTTTTCTGAAGACCGGGGTGAACATCTCCCGGCTTTCGTTCACATCGGGACCGAGAACGCTCAGGCCCATCGCCTCGCACTCCCCGATAAAGTGGGAAACTTTCTCCGCATTGCCCAGTTCGGAGCTGAGCATCGCGGCCATGAACTGCACCGGGTAGTTCGCCTTGAGGTAGCCGGTCTGGTAGCTGAGGACGGCGTAGGCGGCCGAGTGCGACTTGTTGAAGCCGTAGCCGGCGAATTTCTGCAGGATGTCGAAGATGGCGTTGGCGGTTTTTTCCTCGATGCCATGGAGTGACTTCGCGCCGGCGACGAACTTCCCGCGCTCCTGCGCCATGGCGACAGGATCCTTCTTGCCCATTGCGCGGCGGAGCATGTCCGCACCGCCGAGCGTGTAGCCCGCAACGATTTTCGCCGCCTCCATGACCTGCTCCTGATAGACCATCACGCCATAGGTTTCGCGGCACACTTCCTCAAGCAGCCTGTGGGGATAGGTGACGGTGCTCGGATCCTTTTTGCCGCGCACGTAGTCTGGAATCCAGTCCATCGGGCCGGGACGGTAGAGCGCGATCAGGGCGACGATCTCGTCAATCGTCGAGAGGCCAATCTGCCGGCAGAGGTTTTGCATGCCGCCGGATTCCAGCTGAAACACCCCGGTGGTGCGGCCGGAGTTGAGGAGCGCAAAGGTCCTGGCGTCGTCGAACGGGACGGTCTCGAGGTCAAACTTCGGATCAACGGTGCGGCGGATGTTGTCCACCGCGTCGGCAATGACGGTGAGGGTCTTCAACCCGAGAAAGTCCATCTTGAGCAGGCCGAGCTTGCCGACCGCGTTCATGTCGAACTGCACCGTCACGTCGTCTTCCTGCAGGGTGAGCGGGACAAACTCCTCCAGCGGCCGGTCGGTGATGATGATGCCGGCGGCGTGCTTGCCGGTGTTGCGCACCATGCCTTCGAGGACGAGGGCCTGGTTGAAGATTTTTTTGGCGACGGGATTATTGGCGACCTCGTTGCGCAGCTCCTCGGATTTTTCGCGGGCCTTCTCGAGCGTGATGTTCAGCTCGTCGGGAATCATCTTGGCCAGCCGGTCGGCGTCGGCGTAGGGGAGATTGTGGACGCGCGAGACATCGCGGATGACCATCTTGGCGCCGAGCGTGCCGTAGGTGATGATGTTGGCGACGCAGTCCTTACCGTATTTCCGGCGGACATAGTCAATGACCTCGCCGCGCCGCCGCATGCAGAAATCAATGTCGAAGTCAGGCGGCGAAACACGCTCGGGGTTGAGGAACCGCTCAAAGAGGAGCTTGAAGCGGAGCGGGTCGAGATTGGTGATGCCGAGGAGGTAGGCGACGATGCAACCGGCCCCGGAGCCGCGGCCGGGGCCGACGGGGATGCCCTGCGCCCTGGCCCACGCGATGAAATCCCAAACGACCAGAAAATAGTCAATGAAGCCCGTCTTGCCAATGACCGAGAGCTCGAAGTCGAGCCGTTCCGTGAGGGTCCGGGCGAGCGCGGCATCGGAAAACTTTCCCGGCGCGGCGGCATCGAGACCATAGCGGGTCTGCAGGCCCGCGAGACAAAGGTCGCGCAAATAGCCGGCGCGGTCGGTTTTGATTTCGGGCGGAAGCGGATATTTCGGATAGCGGTCGCTGCCCTTGGGAAATTCAATTTTCAGGTCGCACATCTCGGCGACGAGCTGGGTGTTCGTCACGGACGCGGGCACTTCGGCGAAGAGCCGGGCCATCTCGTCGCGCGACTTGAGGTAAAATTGCTCGCCGGTGAACTTCATCCGGTTGGTTTCTTCAATTTTCGAACCGGTCTGAATGCAAAGCATGGCGTCATGCGGCCCGGCATCCGACGCATTGACGTAGTGGACGTCGTTTGAGCAGATGACCTTGAGGCCGAACTCTTCCCCGAGCTTGAGCAGGCCGGGGATAATCTGCCGCTGCTCCGGCAGGCCATGATCCTGAATTTCGACAAAATAGTTTTCCCGGCCGAAGATGTCCACGAAGCGCCCGCAGGCCCTTCGCGCGTCATCATAGCGGTCGTGCAGCAGATGCTGCGGCACGAGCGAGGCAAGGCAGCCGGTGAAGCCAATGAGGCCGGCGGCGTGCCGGGCGAGCATCTCAAAATCGGTGCGCGGCTTGTAGTAAAAGCCCTTGAGGTGCGCATCGGAGACGAGCTTGAGCAGATTTTGGTAGCCGGCGTGGTTCCTGGCGAGGAGGCCAAGGTGGAAGATGGACTTGCCGTCATCGTCGGACCGGCCGTGTTTTTCGAGACGCGAGGTCTCGACGAGGTAAAGTTCACAGCCGATCAGGGGCTTGATCCCCTTGGCCTTGGCCGCGCTGTAAAACTCGATGGCGCCGAAAAGGTTGCCGTGGTCGGTGAGCGCAAGGGCGCCCATGCCCAGCGTGGCGGCGCGGTCCATCAGCTGGTCAATGCGGCAGGCACCGTCCAGCAGGCTGTAGTCGCTGTGGACGTGGAGATGGACGAAATTTGGGTCGGCGGACGGCACGGGCGGTGCGAGACAAAAGCGCGGGACGGACGGAGCAAGAGCGAAACGGGAAAACCGGTGCAGGAGGCCGGAAAGCGGCTCAAACGGCGGAGCTTTGATCTCACCTGCCAGTGAATCGTCTCGCGCCAGGCGGGAAAAATGCCGTTGACGTGCGGGCCGGTGTCTGGCCTGCTGCACCCCTTTTACCTTCAAAATCCGTCCATCTCACGTCCGCCCTCATGTCCATCGAAATCAAAATCCGTAAAAACGAGCCCGTTGACCGCGCCCTGCGCCGCATGAAAAAGAAGCTCGAACGCGAGAACATCATCAAGGATGTCCGCGCCAAGCGCTACAACGAGAAGCCCTGTGAGCGCCGCCGCCGCAAGGAGAAGGTCATGGCGTTCACCGCCATGCTGCGCCGCCGCCACGCCGAGTGAGCGGGCTCCGCTCCGCCGTCCGCCGCCGCGCCCGCCCTCGCCGGAGCGCGGCTTTTGTTTTGTTGCCCGCCCCGCCCCCGCCTTGCATCCTGCCGCCCCAAGGTGAAACCCACGCTCGCCCTCTCCTCCAGTTGGAACTCGTTCCGCCACACGGACGGCCATGCCATGCTGCGCGAGATGGCCGACCTCGGCTTCACCCACGCCGAGCTGAGCCATGGCATTCGCATTGTCCTCGTGCCGGGCATCCTCAAGGCCGTCGAGGAGGGTTTCATCAAGATCAGTTCGACCCACAATTTCTGCCCATTGCCCGCCGGCATCATCATGCCCGCGCCCAACCTCTTCGAGCCGTCCGCCCCCGACGAGCGCGAGCGTGAGCAATGGCTGCGGCAGACGAAGCGCTCCATTGATTTTGCCGCCCAGGTCAAGGCCAGCGCGCTCGTCTGCCACCTCGGCAGCGTGCGCTTCTTCTGGCTCAACCCCGGCCGCAAGCTGAAGGCCCTCCTCGCCGCCAGCCCCGACACCCCCGTCGCCGAAAACCGCGCCTATCAGGCCGCGCTCAAAAAGGCCGTCGCCAAGCTCCGCAAGCAGATGCCGGACTTCTACGCCCGCGTCAAAAAAGGCATCAACGAGATCCTCACCTACGCGGCCGAACGCAACGTGAAGCTCGGCTTTGAAAACCGGGAGAAATTTGAGGAGCTGCCGCTCGACGACGACTACGCCGCCCTGTTTGACAGCCTCCCGCAGCCCAACCCCTGCGGCTACTGGCACGACACGGGCCACGCCCAGATCAAGCAGAACCTCGGCCTCCTCAACCACCGCGCGCATTTGGAAAAAATGGCCCCGCGCCTGCTGGGCTTCCATCTGCACGACGTGAGCAACGAGGGCAAGGACCACCAGCCGGTCGGCACCGGGAAAATTGATTTTAAGATGGTCAGCGAGTTCTGGCGGCCCGGGCAGTTGCTCACCTTGGAGTTCAGCCCGCGCGTGACCCTGGACGAAGTGCGCTGGTCGAAGGAGCGGATCGAGAAGCTCATGGCTGAGGCGCCGGCGCTGGCGTGAGCCGCCGGTCGTTCGTCCTGCGCCTCCCGCATACCCCTTTTACCAGTTGCCGATGTCGTCGGCAGTACCGGCGATTTTGTCCGGGCCTTTGGAGAAAAGATCGTAGCCGTCTGGGTTGTGCGTGCCGGGCTGGCGGTAGACGTAAGGTTCATTCCATGGGTCGCGTAGCATCGCCTTGTAAGAAATGTCGATATAGGGTCCCCTCCACTTATCCTCCTTGCCTACTGGAGCCGTGAAAAATGCCTGCAATCCTTCCGTGGTTGTTGGGTCGCTGCCCATATCGAATTTATAGGTGGCAAATGGCAGTTTCATGGCCCTTGTCACAATCAGACCTGCTTGCTCTGCTTTTGCTTCCACGTCCGTTGGTCTGCGTACGGTTGGCATGGCAAGAAGCAGCAGCACTCCGATGATCGTTAGCAGCACAACCCACGAAATATGAACTGAAGCACGATGTTTGGCCCAAGCGGTGATGTGATTGGAAAAGTGCATCGGCAGCTTTTGATTATGACGCCACGCCTTTGCCAGTGGTGACACCTAAAATCTCCTTCACCCACCTCCGGTGTGGGCCGGAGAGAGTGAGCGTGCCGAGCTTTGTCAGCGGCACCCACACCAAGCCTTCTCCGAATTTCCCGCGCGGCGGTATGACGTGGAAAATCGTCTCGGTGATGGCGAAGCGCGTGATGCTGCGCTTCCGACGGGCGAGCAGTTCACCCTGCGCAGCAGCGGCATCCGTCAGCCCGACCTGGGCCGCCGTGGGCAGTTCGTGCTGGCCGGCGAGGCGGCGGGACCCCGCGGCGGCACGGTGCAGCAAAATTTTGCCGTCGCGCACGCACCACACCCGGATGACTTCGCGCCGCTCCAATTTTTTCGGCGCGAGCCTCGGGTAGGCCTCGGGCTCTCCCCCTTGTCCCGCCGCGCAGAACCTGTGCACGGGACACATCAGGCAGGCCGGCTTTTGCCGGAAGCATACGGTCGCCCCCAGTTCCATCATGGCCTGATTGTGGTCGCCGGGGTGATCCGCCGGCAGCAGCGCTGCGGCAAGCGGGGCCAGCACCTTCGCCGCGCTGGCGCTGTCACGAAACGGGGTTCCGTTGGCCGTAAGCCGCGCGAGGATGCGCACGACATTGCCATCCACACACGCCACCCGCGCGCCAAAGGAGATGCTCGTGACCGCCGCGGCCGTATAAGGCCCCACGCCCGGCAACTCGCGCCACTCCTCCGGCGTACGCGGTATTTCCGGGCGGGCCACGATTGCCCGGGCGAGCCGGTGGAGGTTGCGCGCGCGGGAGTAGTAGCCGAGGCCCTCCCAGAGCTTGAGCACACGCGCCTCGGGCGCAGCGGCGAGTGCGTTGAAATCGGGCAGCTCCACCAGCCAGCGGGCAAGGTATGGGAGGACGGTTTTGACCTGGGTTTGCTGGAGCATGAACTCGCTCACGACCGTCTGGTAGAGTGACGGCGCCACGCGCCAGGGCAGCGGCCGGGCGTGCGCGCGATACCACCCGAGCAGCGCACGCTGGAAGCCGACGCGGTGGGCGGAAAGGATGGCAGCAGCCGATTTGGGCACGGGCGATTGGCCGCTCCGGCTCCATCGAGCGCAACCAAAATAGCCGCGAAACGGCGTGCCTTCGCGGCACATGTCCGCGATGAGCGTGAGCTGACCCGACATCGCCGGCCTGAGCCGCAAAGTGATGCCGCCGGCGCAAGACAAATGCCCGCCGGCACCGGTATTTTCTGCTTTGCGCTTCCGGCGTCTTTTTGCGGCCATCTTCCGGTCATGCCCAAGCCGCCCGCGAAAGAAGAGGCCCCCAAGAAGCTCGCGTCCTACACCGCGAAGCTCGACGACGCCCAGATGCAGAAGCTCCGCGCCATCTGCGAGACTCGCGGCTGGATGCCGTTCGAGGTCGCCTATGCGCGCTTCGCGTTCAAGGCCGACCACCTCAAGGTCAACGTCACCGCTTACGAAAGCGGCAAAGTCGTCATCGCCGGCAAGGGCACCGGGGAATTTGTCACGATGACGCTCGAGCCCGATGTGACCGGCGCACCCAAGCTCGGCTACGACGAGGTGCTGCACCCCGACTGGTTCGAGGCGCACGCCGGCCTCGACGAAAGCGGCAAGGGCGATTTTTTCGGCCCGGTCGTGGCCGCGACCGTCATCGCGCAGCCCACCATGATCGCGGCGTGGCGCGAGGCCGGCGTGCAGGACTCCAAAAAGATCGCCGAAAGCCAGATCATCAGGCTCGACGGGGTCATCCGCGCCACCCATGGCGCGGTGGTGAAAACCTGCCTCTGCGGGATGCCAAAATACAACGAGCTGATGTCGCGCCCGCACGCCAACCTCAACCGCCTGCTCGCCTGGCAGCACGCGACGGCGCTGGAGCAGGCGCTCGCCGAGAAACGCGTGCCATGGGGCCTGCTCGACCAGTTCACCAAACAGCCGCTCGTGCAACGCGAGCTGGCAAAGAAGGGTGTGAAGGACTTCGACCTGCGGATGCGGACCAAGGCGGAAGAAGATCCCGTGGTCGCGGCGGCGTCGGTCGTGGCGCGCGCCGAGTTTGTCCGGCAGATGCACACGCTTTCGAAAAAGTTCGGCGCCAAGCTCCAGAAAGGCGCGGGCCCGCTGGTCAAACAGCAGGCGCACGAGATCATCCAAAGATTTGGTGCGCGGGCGCTCGGCGAGTTTGCCAAGCTGCACTTCCGCACCGCCTACGAGGTCGTCAAGGCCGCCGGCAAGCTGGAAGAACTGCCGCTGCCGGAACCGAAGGAGAAATTCGGCTGGGATTAAAATAAAACGCGAATGGACACGAATGAACGCGAATAACAGCACCAAGCTGGGCCTCCGTTCCCTTCGTTATCTTCTTTTCAAAAAGCCTGATTTGAAAGGCCGTCAGCACGAGTGGGCATTATCAGGACGTACCGTCGGCATGGCCCTGCGCTCTGCCGCAGGCCAAAAGCAAAGCCCCGCGGCTCGGATGAGCGGCGGGGCGGAAAGCAAGGACTGACGCGAGATGGCGCTTACTTGGCGAAGACGGCCTTGGCGACGTGCGCGGTGGCGCGGCTGGCGGCGTTCTTGTGGACGACGCCGGACTTCACGGCCTTGCCCATCGCGGAGGCATAGGCGCTCCCGGCGGTCTTGGCCGCAGCGGCGTCTTTCGCGACAACGGCGGCCTCGAATTTCTTGTGGAGCGACTTCAAGCGCGTCTTGACGCCCTTGTTACGGGCGGAGAGACGGACGGCTTTGCGGGCAGCTTTGATTGCGGATTTGGTGTTGGCCATGATAGGTGCGGAAACAGGTGAACGCCCAAGGACTCAGCCGCGCCCCGGCGAGTCAAGGGCGAATTCGCCCTCCCAGACTGCTGAAGGCGGACCATCCGGTCCACACCCCCACGTCTTGACGAGGTTAAAGATTCTTGGTTTCGGGGCCGGTAAGCCGGATTCTGTTCTGCGCCTTGCGGCGCTTCGGCCGTCATTTCTCTCAACGTCCTTGCGGACGAGTTCCGCGTCGCTCCGCTTGCGCGGAGCGACACAGAATGCGGCATACCCGTGACTATAGGACGAGCCGCCCAGTCACCTATTTTGCCTTGCACCAGACGGGGTTTGCCGTGCCGCCGACGTCGCCGTCGGCGCGGTGGGCTCTTACCCCACCTTTTCACCATCACCACGCGGTTGCCCGCGAGGCTGTCTGTTTTCTGTGGCACTGTCCGTCGCCGCGCCTTGAAACGCGGCGCCTGCGCTCGCCTTGCGGCTGGCGCAGCGTCCTGCCCTGCGGTGTCCGGACTTTCCTCTCCGAGGATTCAACGGGCGCGGCATTACCCGCACCTTGGGATCAAAGAACTCGGAGCGACGGCCAGGCCCCGAAACCAAGGGGGACAAGGTGCGGCGCGCGCGCCGCGTGGGCAAGCGCGGAATGAATTCAATGCCAAGGCGCGAGGGGCAAAGCCGCCAAGCCAGTTGCGGAAACCTCCCCCTTCACACCGCCTCCCACCAGACGATGCGGCCGCATTGGTCGCAGGTGGCGAGCTTGTCGCCCTTGCGGGCGGCGGAGTCGGCTTCGCCGGAGATCTTCAGGTGGCAGCCACCACACTTGCCGTCATGGATGACCGCGCACACCGGCTGGGTGCGGGCGGCGACGCGGTCGTAGAGTTTCAGGGCCAATGTGTCGAGCGGCCCGCGCGCTCCGGCTACCGCCGCCTGCGCGGCGGTCAACTCGGCCCGGAGGGAGGTGTCGCGTTCGCGCAAGGCACGGATGCGCGCCTCCTGGCCGGCGATGTTGCCCTTCATCAGGGCCTCGGCGGAGGCAAATTTCTCCTTGGCCTTGTCAATGGCGAACATCACCTCCAGCTCCTGCCCCTCGAACTCACCGATAGCCTGCTCGGTGGTCTCGATCTCGTGGCCGAGCGCCTGATATTCGTCGTTCTTCTTCACCTGTGACTGCTGGGTGCGGTATTTGGCAAGCTTGGCCTCGGCGGCGCCGATGTCGTTCTCGAGCGATTTCCTTTTCACCTCCAGCGCCAGCAGCTCGGCCCTGGCGGTTTCGATGGCCGTCTTCTCGGTGGCAATTTTCTTTTCGACGGCAGCAGTTTCTGCCGGCACCGACGCAATCTGCGCCTCCAGGCTGAGCCGCCGCTGGTCGCGGTCTTGGAGGATGAGCAGGTTATCAAGGGCGGGGTGGCGCATGGTGCGTTCGTTGATGCCGCCGCCACCACCAAATGCAACACCGGCCTCACAGCCGGGCGGTGCCACGTGGGGACCCCCGAAAACGACCGGCGAGGGCACATTACCCGCCCCGGTTTTCGCAAGCGAAACTTTCGCGTTTTTCGACGAAAAAAGTGGTTGTTCGACGCCACCTTTTACGATGAGATATTAGTTTCTATTTTCATCACGTTTTTCCCTTCATGTCCGACGCCTCTGATCAGCCAAATCCCGCTCAAAATACGGCTGCCCAGCCGGCTTACGACGCCGACCAGCTCGGCCAGCTCAAGGGCTTGGAGGCCGTTCGCAAAAAGCCCGGCATGTATATCGGGGGCACCGATGAACGCGCGTTGCACCACTGTGTTTCCGAGGTGCTCGACAACTCCGTGGACGAGCATCTCGCCGGCCATTGCTCGCGCATCGAAGTCGGCATCCATGTGGACGGCTCCATCAGCATCCGCGACAACGGCCGCGGCATCCCAGTGGACCTCAACAAGGAGAGCGGCCTGCCGGGCGTCGAACTGGTGCTCACCACGCTGCATTCTGGCGGCAAATATGGCCAGGGCGGCTATAAATTTTCCGGCGGCACCCACGGCGTCGGCGCGAAATGCGTCAATGCCGTCTCGGAGTGGTTTGAGGTCGAGGTCTCGCGCGACAGCAAGGTCCACCACATGCGGTTTGAGCGCGGCAAGGTGACGAAGAAGCTCACCGTCATCGGCAAGGCCAAGGGCACAGGAACCTTCATCACATTCAAGCCCGACGCGGAGATTTTCCGCGAAACGACCGTCTTCAAGACCGACCGCATCGCCCAGCGCCTGCGCGAGCTGGCGTTCCTTAACTCCGGGCTCGAAATCGTCTTCACCGACGAGCGGCCCGCCGGCGGCAAAACTGAGACATTTTTTTACAAAAACGGCGTCGAGGAGTTCGTCCGCCAGCTCAACACCAACAAGGATGTCCTCCACCCCAAGGTCATCGCCTTCAAGAAGGAGACGCAGCTGGTGAACGACGGGAAGCCCGTCGAAATCCATGCCGAGATTGTGCTCCAATACAACGACGGCTTCAACGACCTCGTCCTCTGCTACACCAACACGATCCACAACCCCGACGGGGGCACGCATCTCTCCGGCTTCCGCAGCGCGCTTACCCGCGCCATCAACCAATTTTCCAAGGCCAACAATCTCCTGAAGGACAAGGACCCGCAGATCACCGGCGACGATGTGCGCGAGGGCCTCACCGCCGTCATCTCGATCAAGCACAGCGACCCCAAGTTTGAGTCGCAGACCAAGGTCAAGCTGCTCTCACCCGAGGTGGAAAGCGTCGTTGGCTCGGTCAGCTACGAAGGCCTGATGTTTTACTTCGACTCCAATCCCGGCGTGGCCCGACGCATCGTGGACAAGGGGCTCATGGCCGCCCGGGCCCGCGAGGCCGCGCGCAAGGCCCGCGAGACCATCCGCAAGGGCGCGCTCTCCGGCGGCGGGCTCCCCGGCAAGCTCGCCGACTGCTCGGAGCGCGACCCCGCGCTGTGCGAGCTCTACATCGTCGAGGGCGACTCCGCCGGCGGCTCCGCCAAACAGGGCCGCGACCGCCGCTTTCAGGCCATCCTCCCGCTGCGCGGCAAGCTCATCAACTCCGAAAAGGCCCAGCTCGACAAGGTGCTCAACAACGAGGAAATCCGCACCCTCATCACCGCCATCGGCACAGGCATCGGCACCGGCGAGGACGAGCATGCCTTCAAGGCCGACAAGGCGCGCTACCACAAGGTCATCATCATGACCGATGCCGACGTGGACGGCTCGCACATCCGCACGCTGCTCCTGACTTTTCTTTACCGCCAGATGCGCGGTCTCTTCGACCGCGGCTTCGTTTATATCGCCCAGCCGCCGCTTTACAAAATCAAGCGCAAGAAACGCGAACAATACGTGGACAACGACGAGCAGCTAAACCGCATCCTCCTCGAACTCGGCTCCGAGGATGTCGTGCTCACGCGCCTCAAGGACGCCCACGTCTTTGCCCCCGCACAGATTGACAAAATCGTCGAGTGTCTCGCCGCGCTCGAGCAGCTCGGCGCCGGCGTCACCCGCCACGGTGCGTCGCTCCCCGCCTATCTCGACCGCCATCACCCCGAAACGCAGGACCTTCCGCGCTATGTCGCGCGGGTCCGCGAGGGCAACAAGGAGACCTTTGAGTTTCTCGCCGACGACGCAGCCCGGGCGGCATTCAACGAAAAGCACGGCCTCAACGCCGACGGTTCCGACAAAACCGACTCCACCCCGTCCGTCGGCGAGAAGAAGCCGGCCATGTTCACGAAACGCGTGACCATCCACGAGATTTTTGAGAGCACCGAGATGGCCAAGCTCCTCCGTGCCATCGCCAAGATCGGCTTGGAAATCGCCCGGTTCAGCGCGACCGAGGAGCCGCGCTTCGTCATCACCGAAAACCCAGGCCAGAAATCCGAGTCGAAGACGGAGCTGCGCTCCCCCCTCGACATCGTCGCCCAAATCCGCGCCAACGGCCGCAAGGGCCTGAGCATCCAGCGCTACAAGGGCCTCGGCGAAATGAACCCCAAACAGCTCTTTGAGACAACGATGGATCCGGAAAAACGCCGCCTGCTCAAAGTCTCCGTCGATGACGCGGCCAAGGCTGACAGCCTCTTCACCCTCCTCATGGGCGACGAAGTCCCCCCGCGCCGCCAGTTCATCGAGGACAATGCGCTAAACGTCCAATTCTTGGACGTGTGAGTAGCGAGTAGTGCGTAGCGAGCAGCGAGCATGGCAAACAAATCACAATCATTCCGGGACGTTCTCGTGTGGCAGAAGGCACACGCCTTCACGCTAGCGCTTTATCGCGCCACCGAGGCGTTTCCCAAGCACGAACTCTTTGCGCTCACCTCACAGATGCGCCGCGCCGCAGCCAGCCTCCCCTCGAATTTCGTTGAGGGCTTTCGCAAGCGCACCACACCCGACAAGCTCCGTTTCTACAATATCTCCCAAGGCTCCGCCGACGAATGCCTCTACCAGCTCATCCTTGCCCACGACCTACGCTACGTTGACACGACCACGCTCCAAGCTGATCTCGAAGAAGTCTCCCGGCTCCTCCAAGGCTACATCAACGGCCTAGAGCGCAGCGCCTCCTGACTACTCGCTACCCGCTACTCACTGCTCGCTACTTTTCCCGAATGTACACCGGTTCCGAAAAACTCTC
The DNA here is from genome assembly GCA_947475065.1 of Opitutia bacterium. Lineage (GTDB taxonomy): Bacteria > Verrucomicrobiota > Verrucomicrobiia > Opitutales > Opitutaceae > CAIYUN01. Next base: position 98,687 of record CANJLB010000002.1, read on the forward strand.
CTCGGCCAACATCACCGACATCATGCAGACAGCCTACATCGAGTATTCGATGTCGGTCATCATCTCGCGTGCGCTGCCGGATGCACGCGACGGCCTCAAGCCCGTCCAGCGCCGCATCCTTTACGCGATGCTCCGGGAGGGGCTGCTGCACAACCGGCCGTTTGACAAGTGCGCCGGTGTCGTGGGCGAGGTGCTCAAAAATTACCATCCGCACGGCGACTCCTCCGTCTATGACACGCTGGTCCGCATGGCCCAACCTTGGGTGATGCGCTACCCGCTGATTGACCCGCAGGGCAATTTCGGCTCGGTGGATGGCGACCCTCCTGCCGCCTATCGCTATACTGAGGCCCGCCTCAACGCCATCGCCGAGGACCTGCTGAAGGACATTGATGAGGACACCGTTGATTTCGTCCCCAACTACAAGGAGTCCACCACCGAGCCGACGGTCCTCCCGGCCGGGCTGCCGAACCTCCTGATGAACGGCTCGACCGGCATCGCCGTCGGCATGACGACGAACATCCCGCCACACAATCTCGACGAGATCATCGCCGCCACGTTTGCCATCATCGACAACCCGCGCATCTCCGTGGACGAGCTGTGTGAAATTGTGCGCGGGCCCGACTTTCCAACGGGCGGCGTCATTTCCGGCCGCGAGGGCATCCTCAGCTATCTGAAAACCGGCAAGGGCATCGTCCGCACGCGCGGCAAGGCCCACACGGAGGAACTCAAGGGCGGAATGGAGCAGATCGTCATCACGGAGATCCCTTACAACGTCAACCGCAACACCCTCGTCCTCCGTATCGCCGAGCTCGTCGGCGAAAAGCAGATTGACGGTATTCGCGACCTCCGGGACGAGTCCGACGAAAACACCCGCATCGTCATCGAGCTGAAGCGCGGGGAGCAGGCCAAGGTCGTCATCAACCAGCTTTTTCAAAAAACCGCCCTCGAGTCCTCCTTCGGGGTCACCCTGCTCGCCCTCGACAAAAAACGGCCGAAGCAGATGAACATCAAGGAGCTCATCGAGTGCTACATCGAGCACCGCCGCGATGTCGTCACGCGCCGCACCAAGTTTCGCCTCAAGGAAGCCGAGGACCGCGCCCATATCCTCGAAGGCTACATCATCGCCCTCGATAATCTCGACGACTTCGTCAAAATCATCCGGGCCTCCTCCAACAAGGAGGAAGCCAAGCAGCGTCTGATGGCCAAGTATCCGCTCAGCGAGCGGCAGACCGACGCCATCCTCGAGCTGCGGCTCTACCAGCTCACCGGCCTCGAGCGCGGCAAGATCGAGACAGAATACATGGAGCTGGAAAAGCTCATCCTCGAACTGCGCGAGATCCTCGCCTCGGAGGCCAAGCTCATGGCCCTGATCAAAAGCGAGCTCGCCGCGATGAAGGCGAAATACACCTCGCCGCGCCGCACCGTGATCGAGGCCGCCGCCGGCGACTTCCGCATGGAAGACGTGATCCCCAATGAGGGCTGTGTCATCACGGTCTCCCATCTAGGCTTCATCAAACGGACCCGCGTCGCCGACTACCGTTCGCAGAAACGCGGCGGCAAGGGCGTCATCGGCGCGGAGACCTACGACGAGGATTTCGTCGAGCATCTGTTCACGGCGAGCACGCACGACTACATCCTCTTTCTCACGAGCATCGGCCAATGCCATGCGAAAAAGGCCTACGATGTGCCCGAAGGGACCCGCACCTCGAAAGGGAAGTCGGTGTCATCCTTCCTCCGCCTCGCCGAAGGCGAAAAGATCGCCGCGATGCTCTGCGTGAAGGATTTCGCGCCCGACCGCTATCTCGTCATGGCGACGCAACGCGGTGTCATCAAGAAGAGCGCCCTCTCCGACTACGCAAACTGCACGCGCGACGGCGGCCTCATCGGCATCAACCTCGCCGAGGGTGACCGGGTCATCGGCACCGTGCTCACCACCGGCAGCGACGAGATCATCCTTGTCTCGCACCAGGGCCTCGCCGTCCGCTTCCGCGAACGCGACCCCGAGACCAACGAGGAGCTGTTCCGTGACACCGGCCGCGCCACTGGCGGCGTGACAGGCATGAGATTCAAGCTGGCAAGCGACCACCTCGACGTCATTGAGGTGGTGGACCACACGGCGAAATTTCTCGTCGCCAGCGAAGCCGGCCTTGGCGTGCGCACCCGTTTCGAAGACTACCGCCTCATCAACCGCGGCGGCAGCGGGGTTTGGGCGATTGACCTCCCGGAGGACGGCTCGGTGAAGCTCGCCGGCGCGCTCAGTGTGAAGGACAGCGACGAGATCATGCTCCTCACCGCCAAGGGCCAGAGCGTGCGCTGCCCAGTGAACACCATCCGAGAAGTCAACCGCGGCGGCAAGGGCGTGAAGCTCCTGACCCTCGCCGACGGCGACAAGCTCCTGAGCATCGCCCGCGTAGTCGAAAGCGCCGAGGAGCTGGAGGCTAACTCCACGCCGCCGATCGAGCCGCCGCCTACCTGATGCAGGGGAGCAGCCTTGCTGCGCCCTTTCGGTTTGCAAGGGATACAGCCCGCCGGCATTGCCACAGGCATGAAACGCAGTTCACGTTCAACTTAAACTCCACCACCTCGATTGACAATGGCGGGATTGTCACCGGGTCGTTTCTCTACACACTGGATGGCGGCGCCGACCCGGCGAATCTCTATTTCGCCCAAAAAAGCGGCAGCGTGGTTTCCCGGGCCACGGCGGATGTGAACACCACCGACAGCTTCACCGGTGCGGCCGGAGGCGCACAGCAGATCAGGATCAACACCACCACGACCGGCCAGACCTGGACCAACACGGGCGACATCTCCGCCCAAAAAGGCGTGCTTTTTGTCGGGGCCGACGACTACACCATTTCGGGCGGCACCTTTGGCAACAGCATCCCCGGCTCAGGCACGCAGAACACCCGGGGCATCATCATCGCGACCTGGGGCGCGGGGACGCTGACGATCACCGCCAACGTCACCAACGGCAACGGCAACTCCCAGCTCACCAAGCAGGGTCCCGGCACATTGATTCTCACCAACGCGAACACCTACCCCAGTGCCACGAACATCAACGGCGGCGTCCTGAGCATCGCCCAGATTGGCAACGGCGGCAACAATGCCAGCGGCCTCGGCATCAGCAGCAATGCCGCCACGAACCTCAATTTGGACGGCGGCACCCTGCGCTACACCGGCGCTGCGGCCAGCACCGACCGCTTGTTCCGGCTCAATGCCGACTCCGGGATTGATGCCTCGGGATCCGGGGCGCTCAACTGGACGAACACAGGGAGATACACGGTCAATTCAGTCGCCGGCCCCAAGACCCTGACGCTGAAAGGCACCAATACCGGAGCCAACACCCTCGCCGGCCTCCTCTCGGATGAGAACGCGTCCACCGGCCAGACCTCGCTCCTCAAGTCGGGGAGCGGCACATGGGTTCTGACCAATGCCAACACCTACACCGGCGGCACCACGGTCAGCGCCGGCCTGCTGCTGGCGAACAACACCACCGGCTCGGCCACCGGCACCGGCACGGTGACGGTCAGCGCTGGCACTTTGGGCGGCACCGGCACCGTCGGCACGGTGGCACTCGCCAGCGGCGGCACCCTTGCCCCTGGCAATCTCGCCGCCACCGGCACGCTCACGGTTTCCAGTCTGGCGCTTGTCGGCGGAGGCACGATCAACCTGAGCCTCATCCGCGACACCTTGGTCACCGATTTTCTTGCAGTGGTCGGAAATTTGGACATCTCGGCCCTCAGCAGCGGTTCGCAGCTGAACCTCACCCTCACCGGGCTGAGCGGCACGTTCGATGCGGAGAGCAGCCACACCTTCGGATCCGTTGTCACCTTCGCCTCGCTGACCGGAACCTTTGCCACCGACAAATTCAACCTAGACACAAGCGGCTTCGGCCAGGCCTTTGCCGGCGGCTTTGCACTGGTACAAAATGGAAATGCGCTCGATCTGCAATACAGCCCCATACCCGAGCCTTCCGCCTGCGCCGCCCTCATCGGCGCAGCAGCCTTGCTCGTCACGATCAGCCGTCGCAAGTCATCCGCAAACTGAGCAGGCCTGGATGGCAACCGAGGGACTGCGACACACCCGTCAGTTTTGCTCCGCGGCGGCCGCTCACCGCTCACGCATCACCATCGTCCCCAGCCCGCGCATCGTCGCGTCTGTCACCGCACGGAATTTCCACGCGCCCGGCCAGTCGCGGTGCATCAGCTGGTCGAGCCGGTCAGAGCCACCCGACACCGCCACCGTGCGTTTGATCCGCGTGCCGGTCGCCTGGAGCAGAGGCAGCCGGTCCGCGCTTGCCTGCGTCAGCCCTTCGATAATCGCCGCGAGCAGGTGCGTGCGGGTTGTGGCGAGCGTCACATGGCGAAACGCCCCGGTGCGCTGCTCAATGCTCGTGCGCTCGCCCGCCATGTAGGGCTCGAAGACCACACCGCCCGCCGCCGCCCTGCCCGCCCGGCTCAGCCGCCGGAACTCCGTCTGAAATTCCTTCAGCGGCATGCCGGCAAAGAACTGGTCGCGCGCCCAATAGATGGACGATGCCATCGCCGCAATCGTGCTCACCTGCAGCCACAGCCCCTGCACGCCGAGCGCGCGCGTGAGCAGCCGCTCGTGCGGCCTGGGCCGGTGGGTGCAGAGCGCGAGCACGTCGGTGGAGCCGACGACGTTGAACAGCTGCCCGGTCTGCGCGCCGGCGAGCAGCATCCCCGCGCTGCCATCCATGATGCCCGTCATCATCGGGGTCCCCGCGCGCAACCCGAACCGCGCAGCCGCCTCCGCCGTCACCGTGCCGCCGACGACGTCGGCCTCGACGACCTCGGGCAGCAGCGCCGCACTCACCCCGAGATTCGCGCACAGCTCCTCGCTCCAGCCCGAAAGCCCAAGTGTGTCGTAAAGCCCGGTAAACGACGCATTAGACGGGTCGGTCACACGTGCACCCGTGAGCTGCCGGTGGAGAAACGTGTTGAGATGGCCGACCAGGTCCGCGCGTTTCAGCCGCGCCGGCTGGTTCGCCCTGAACCAGGCCCAGGTTGTCGAACTGATGCCGCCGGGAAACGGCCGGTTGCCGCAGATGGCAAGATGCTTTGCCTTGCCCATGCGGCGCTCAAGCTCAATGGCGAGCGCCACACTGCGCCGGTCCTGATGCGTCACGATGGGGGTGAGCGCGCGGCCCTGCCGGTCCATCGCGATCCATGCCGGGGCCATCGTCGCCAAGGCGATGGCATCCACCTGCCGCGCGCGCGCACCGAGCCCCGCGATGGCGGTCTGCATCGCCTGGAGCAACTCGTCCGGCGCGACCTCGACCCTGGCCCCCACGCAGTGAGAGCGGAAAAACGCGCGCGGAGACTCCGCGATGACCTTGGGGCCGCGCAGAATTCCGGCGATGACTGAGGAGGAACCGATATCCAGACCGAGCGTAGTGGGCATGACATTAACACCCTGCGGGCCGCCCTCGCCCCTGGCAACGCCTCTTTCGCGCCGGCGTGGCACCAATTTTCAACCGTGACGCGACCTTCTCGTCACGATTTCCCAGCCTCGAATCGCAATGAGGGCGTGGGGCTCCAGCGAGAAGCGGCCTGGGGCAAGCCGCTCCACTTTGCGCCGCCTACAGCTCGGTGTATTTCTCCGCCCGGCCGCGCGCCTTTTCCACGGGGTATTTTTTCGCATTGGCAGCCATCTTCGCCTCAATGGCGGCGGCCACGTCGAGACCGGTCACGTTGGCGAACTCCAGCGCGTAAATCACCACGTCGGCCAGCTCCTCGGAAATTTTCTGGCGTTTCGTCGTGTCCGTCACGACGGCGCGCGACGCCTCGGGCGTGGCCCACAGAAAATGCTCCATCAGCTCGGCCGCCTCAGCCGCGAGCGCCATGCTCAGGTTTTTCGGGGCGTGAAACTGCTCCCAGTCGCGCTCGCGGGCAAAGGCGAGCACGCGGGCCTTGAGTTCGGCGATCGTCGTGAAGGAGTCGGTGAGGGCGGCCATGATGCCGGCAGCGTGGCGAAACTTGTCGGCGCCGCAAAAATAATCTCGCCCACCATCAGCCAGGCCGTGCCCTGCCCGTCACCAGCCCACCCGCGCTCACTTCTCCGGCACGAGCCAGCGCAGTGCGGCGCCGCCGCCCGGCGACTGCGCCAGCACGCCCGCCAGCCATTGCGCCAGCGGCTCCGCCTCCCGCTCAAACTGCCACGGCGGGTTCAGGATGACCAATCCGCAGCCCTTCAGCTTGGGCGCGATGGGAGCAACGACCATCTCCACGGCCAGCGTCGGCGGCAGTGACAGCGTGCGCAACCGGGCAAAAAATTCCTCGATCCGCGCCCGTTCTGTCAGCGGATACCACACCACAAACGTCCCGCCCGGCAAACGGCGCAGACCGTCGTCCAGGGCAGTGGCAATCCGGACAAATTCGTCCGGCGCCTCGAACGGCGGGTCCATGAGCACAAGCGCGCGCCGCTCCGGCGGCGGCAGCATCGCGCGCACCGCGGTGTAGCCGTCGAGCTTTTGCACCGTCGTGCGCGGGGAAAACTGAAATTCGCCCTGCAACATCACGCACTCGTCGGCCTGCAGCTCGCACAGCGCCAGCCGGTCGTGCGGACGCGCCAGCGCGCGCAGCAGCCACGGCGAGCCTGGGTAAAATCGTGCGGTGGGCGCGCCGGCGGCGTTACCTTGCTGCCGGTCGAAGTCACGCACCAGCGCGGCATACTCCACCAGCTCCGGGGGCAGGTCCCCACGCAGCCACAGCCGCCCGATGCCGTCCGGCCATTCGGGGGCACGCGCCAGCGAGTCGCCATGCGCCGCCGCCGCGAGGTCGTAACGCCCGCGTCCGGCATGGGTGTCCAGCAGCAGCAGGCCCGCCGGCTTGCGCTGGAGCGAGCGCACAAGCCGCACCAGCGCCGCATGCTTGAACACGTCGGCGAAGTTGCCCGCGTGAAAATGATGCCGGTAATTCACGCGCCCATCGTCCTACGCCGGCGCGGCGGAGGACCCGACCGGCACCTTGACCACCGTTTTGCGCACGAGCGACGGCGCACCGCCGATGGCGAGCGAGCCCATGTGCGCGTCGGCCGGGAAATAGATGGCGACGTTGCCGGCACCGAGCCGCAGCACGCTGCCCTCTTCAAATGGCGCGTAAAAGACCACATCCTGCCCTGGCGTTCGATCTTCCACCACGGTCAGCCGCGCCCGGTCGGCGGTCTCCATGTGCTCCGCACCGACGATGACCGCCTGCACGTCAATATGGGCGACATGCGTCTCCCAACGGCCCTCGGCGCGCGGCTTGGTGAGATAAACCTGCTCCAGCGCAAACACTCCGCCACCCAGCTCGACCCGCGCATTGTGGCCGGCAGCCGCAGCCAGCAGCCGTGCGCGCGGAGCGGAGCCGTCGCGATAACATTCGCCGACGTAGTCCAGCGCAACGCGCAGCGCCGGCGAGGTGGCAAGCTGCGCGCGCAGCGATGATAGAGGACCAAAGAGAGCCATGGGCCGACTTCACCGCGCGGGCCGACCGCTGGCAAGCGCCATGTCGCACGGCAACCGTTCAGAAACCGAAAAGCTGCTGGAGCACCGTCTGCAAATCCTTGCCCGGCACGGCGCGGCCGGCACGTTGCACGACGAGCGTCCTGCCGTGCTCCGCCGCCAGCACGGCGGCGTCCGTCTCCACGATCCGCGCCTCGTTCGGCGCGTAGCCGATCACATCGGCGGCGCCGAGCGGCGTCCAGCGGAAGGGCAGGCCAGTCGCGTTGCAGGCGATGTCCCAGCCGGCAGGCGGACCAAAGGCGGGCGCGGGCAGGCCGCCGTCCGGCGCCGGCACGACGAGCGACGGGTAGCGCCGGATGAAATCGGGGTTCTGCCGCGCGGCGACGCGCACCCGCAGGGCGGGCTTCATCTGCGCGAAGTAGCCGGCAAAATTATTGACCGAATGGGCGCGAAACCGGTCGAGGAAGTCCAGCGGGTCGAAGCCCATCAGGTTGTAGCCGTTCCAAAGACCATGCTCGTTGGGGCTGCCATATTTCTGCCGCCCGTACCAACGCTGGAAATCGTCGGTCACGCGCAGGCCCATCTCGAAGTGAAGGTGCGCGCGCTCCTTCGGGATGCCGCTGCCGCCCTCGCTGCGACCCATCATGGCGATAAACTGCCCGCGCGCCACGGCCACCCCGGGCACGACGCCCGGCGCGATGGAGCGCAAATGGGCATACAGGGTGTAGATGGCCGGCTCGGTGCCGGGATGCTCGAGCACCACATAGCGGCCGTAATTGCTGTCGCCCGGCCGGTCACTGACGTAACTCACGATGCCGGCCAGGACGGAAAAAATTTTGTCGGCGGGCTCGCCCCCCTTGTCGCGCGCAACCGGCTTGAGGTCGATGCCCTCGTGAAACCGCTCCCCATTGTCGCGCACGCCGCCGAAGCCGCCCGACGCGGGATCGCCCGACGCAGTCGCCTGCAAAAACTCCGCGCGTGGCCGGCCTTCGATGAACGCGGGATTCGGCGTGGGCCAGACGATCTCGAGCCGCGCTCCGGTCGCCGCGGCAGAGGCCGTCGGATTCACGCCCAGCCAGCAGACTGCGGCCAGCCCGAACCGTAGGGCCACGTTTGCGCGCATCTTTCCGATCACCGCTGGGCGAGTTGCCGCTGGATTTCACCGCTGACGTAGTTGATGCCGTTGGCGATGTCCACGATCTGCTTCTCCTCAAGGAGCCTGGTTTTCTGTTTCCTGAGCGCGTCAATGCGCTCCTCCGTCAGCCCCTTTGTTTCCTCCTGACTGAGCACCACCGGAGCAGCCGGCATCTCGGGGAAAACTGCCAGCACGCCATTACTAATCGGAGTTTCAATCTTGTAGGTGGCAAAAGCCACCCCATTGAGGGTCATGACCAGACGATAGCCTTGATGCGAGGCAGTCATCTGTGAGAACGCCCGGATCGCGGACTCGCCCGCCAAATGAAAGACCATATAACAGCCCTCGGGGTCTTTCCGGCCCACCGTGACCCCCGCGATGTCCCCGCCGTCCCGATTCAACACCGGGCGGTTGGCATCAATGGGGACACGCATTCCGCTGACCGGCAGCGGGCTGGCGGTGGTAGGATCTCCGCCACGCACCTCGAGAAAAAACTGGGCCATGATCGGCGTGACTCCCGGGGGCGGCGGGGTAACGGAGGAAGTGACGGAGTTGCAGCCGGCGGCAAGCAACCAGAGCACGCCACACAGCAGCGGCAGGAGGCGGGAGATTTTTTGCATGGGGAAGGTTGAGGGCATGGGGCTGAGTTTCCGCAGGCCGGAGCGAAAGGCAAGACCGTCCTTGGCGTAGCTCACCCGACCGCGTTCGCGCCAAACGCGCCCAGCAGCTCCGTCCCCACGGCGTCGGCCAGCAGACGACCGCGCGGTGTGAGGCAGAGCATGTCGTCGTCGCGTTTCGCCAGTCCGCCGTCCACCAACCGGGCGATGGTGGCGGCCACATCCGTCCAGGGTGCGGCCGGGAAGAGCACACGCAGGGCGGCCAGATCCACGCCCGCGTTCATCCGCAGGCCGAAAATCAGCGCATCCTCCGCGAGCAGCGCGGGTGTGAGCATGACGCGGTCCTCGGTCGCCCGTTCACCGCGCGCAACATGCGCGAGCCATCGGCCAAGGTCGGCGATGTTCGCGCCGCGGAAGCCGGCGTGCTGCGAGGCCGCCGATGGGCCGAGCCCGATCCACTCGTGCATGCGCCAGGTGTTGAGGTTGTGGCGGCAAGCGTGGCCGGGACGCGCGAAGTTGGAGACCTCGTATTGCGCGTAGCCTGCAGCCGCGAGCCGCGCCCACGTCATCTCGTAGAGGCGCGCCTCGTGTTCGGGGTCGAGCTTCACGCGGCCTTGGGAAAGCTTCACCCAGAGCTTCGTGTCCTCTTCAAAGGTCAGGCAATAGGTCGAGAGATGGTCGGGCGCGAGCGCGAGCGCCGCGCCCAGATCGGCCAGCCATGCCGCCTCGTCCTGACCGGGCAGGGCAAACATGAGGTCGAGGTTGACGCTCGCGAAGCCCGCCGCGCGCACGAGCCCGTAGGCACGGAAAACCTGTTCCCGCGTGTGCAGCCGCCCGAGCGCGTCAAGCAGTCCCGGCTGAAAACTCTGCACGCCCAGCGACACGCGCGTCACGCCCAGCTCGCGCAGCACCTCCAGCCGCGCGGCCGTGACCGACGCCGGCGCGAGCTCGACTGTCCACTCCTCCGGTTCACCGCCAAGCCGCGCGCGCACCGTGGTGCCGAGCCGCAGCAGATCGACCGGCGCGAGCAGCCCCGGGGTGCCGCCGCCCCAGAACACCGTGTTCACCGGCCGCGTCCACTCCACCAGCGCCGCCTCGGCGGCGATACCCTCGAGGTAGTGCCCCACGCCGTCCGCCGTCGGCACCGTCTGGTAAAAGGCGCAGAAATCACAGGTCGCCGCACAGAACGGCACATGCACATAGAGGCCCAGCGGGCCGTCGGGCGAACGCGGGGACCCGGGGGCTGCCACCTGCGTGCAGCCCGGCGGCATGGCGGTCATTTCGCCCATTGCCAAGCGGCAGGGTTTCTGTTGCGGTGATAGCGGATTTTATTTTCCACGCCTCCATGCAAAACACCCGCTTCTCCCACGCGAGCCGAATCCTCCGCGCCGCCTCCGCCATCCTCGGCCTGTCCCTCCTCGTCGGCTGCACCACGCCCGTCCTCACCACGCTCACGCCGGACCTGCTGCCGGAAAATCCGTCGCAGCTCTACACGCTCTCGGTGCGCTTCGCGCCACACGCCGCCATTGTCGTGCCGGGCAGCGTCAGCATCCAGATTGTCATTGACGGCCAGCCTCACCCGATGACGAAGAGCCCGGCCGGCACGGACATCTACACCTACGACCATCGGGCCGCAGCCGGGCAGGCCGAGCTCTCCTACTACATTCTCGCCACCTACAGCTCACGCGACCAGCGGGGCGCCGTGATGAAGCGTGACGAATACACCACGCTCCAACACGCCAAAATTTCCGGCCGCTATGTGTTCTCGCTCGAGACCGGCCGCGGCCCGGTGGGTGCGCGTATCGGCATCCTGGGACGCGGCTTCACCCCGCAGGACCAAATTTCGCTCGATAACGCACCCGCCCGCACCATTCCCGAGTCGTCTACGGCCCTAGGCTTCTATGTCCCTGCCGTCCCCGCCAGCCGCAGCTATCAGGTGAAGATCACCAACGCCACCGGCACCACCGTCGCCGGCACTTTCACCGTGGACACATCCAACGTCACCATCACTCCCGCCGCGCTCGACCTCCGCGTCGGCGAAACCCAAACGCTTACCTTCATCCATTCCGTGGTCGCTACCGCCGCCGGCACCCTCATCGATGTGATGACCGACGTGCCCGACAGCGTCATCATGCCCGAGGTCATAGTCCCCGCCGGCTCCGACAGCGTTCGCGTACAGGTGCGCGGCCGCGCGCCCGGCACCGGCAGCCTCTTTCTCAAAGGCTATGGGACCGGCGAAATCGCCATACCGATCCGCGTGACGCCGTGAGCGAGGATGTCACCGCGGCTGGCTGATTCTGCTGCGCTTGTACGCACAACCTGAGCACGCAATCGCTGCGCCAGCAACGGCCAGCGTGGAAAAAACTGCCGCTGGGTGCAGAAATTACTCCGTTTTCAGCGTCACCACCAGCGGCCGGTGGTCGCTGGCCGTCATGGCCTCGGGGGCATCGAAGATCTTCGCCGACACGACGGACGGACGCAGGCCGGGTGACACCAGCGCGTGGTCAATCCGCTCGTAAGTGTCCTGCTGCCGCCAGAAATACGTCCACACCTCGTCATGGCTGTCGGCGGCGGGCAGCCAGGTGGTGATCGGCGTTTTGCCCCGGTCGAGCAACGCGCGCAACGGACGTTCGGTGCGGCCCGCGTTGCAGTCGCCGAGGATCAGAAACCGGGCCGCTGCCGGATCAGGGAAAATTTTGAGCACGCGGTCGCGCACCGCCTCCGCCTCACCCGCACGCTGCAGCTCGGACTGCGGGTCATCAGGCCGCTCGGTCAGCTTGCTTTTGAGATGGACGACAAAAATGGTCAACTCCGCGCCACCTGCGGCCAGCCGCACCTCGAGCAGGCCGCGCTTCGTCCGCTCCGTGCCGCCGAAGTATTTGAACGTCAGGTCGGCGTGCCGCGCGACCGTCGTGAAAGGCCGTTTCGACAGCACCGCAACGTGCCGGTCCGGATCCAGCCCGTCGGCCTCAAGGATGGCGGCATGAGGATAGTCGAGCCCTTCGTTTTTCAGGTCGTGGCGCAGCTCCTCCAGATATGGCCGGGGGCCTATCTCCTGCAACGCGAGCACATCGGCGTCGAGCCGGCGGATGATGGCGCGCAATGCGGTTTTCTGCACCTCGGGCTTCGGGTAGTCCGGGCGGTAGCCAGCTTCGGTCCGGCGGTCGGCGGAATTGTAGTTTTCGACGTTGTAAGTCGCCACTGTGAGCGTGCCAGGCCCGGCCGCCAAGGCGTTGGCCGTCACCAGACCCCACACGCACAAAAACAAGCCGAGGCCAAACCCAAGGCGGCGGACGGTCAGGCGGAGGCTAGAGACAGAATTCATGGTGGAACCCTCGCATTTTCGGCTAGGTCAGCCACCCCGAACCAACGCGGCCTCGCGTTCGACCATCGTCGGATGCGAGTAGTAGAAACCGCTGAACCACGGATGCGGGGTGAGATTGGTCAGATTTTTCTGCGCGAGCTTCCGCAAAGCGGCGACCATCGCGCCCGGACTACCCAGGGCATTGCGCGCAAAGGCGTCGGCCTCGTATTCGTGCCGACGCGAGAACAGGTTCATCAGCGGTGTCAGCCAGAAGGTCGCCGCACCGCCGAGCAGCCCGAAGAGCAGAAACGCCGGTGCCAGCTCGCCCGCGCGAAAACCGAAGGCCGGGTTGAACCACGCGCTGCGCGCCAGTTCCGCCACCGCCCAGAAGCCGGCGAACTGCATCACAGCCGACACCACGAGCATCTTCGGGATATGCCCGCGCCGGTAGTGGCCGATCTCGTGGGCGAGCACGGCCTCCAGCTCCTCCGGCGTGAGCTGGACGATGAGGGTGTCGAAGAGAATGATACGCCGAAAGCGGCCGAAGCCGGTAAAAAACGCGTTGGAGTGGCCCGAGCGCTTGCTGCCGTCCATCACCTCGATGGTGCGCGCCGCGAAACCGGTGCGCCCCGCCAGCGCCATGAGCCGCGTGCGCAGGTCGCCTTCGGGCAGCGGCGTGAGCTTGTTGAACAGCGGCAGGATGAGCTTCGGGTAAAGCACGAGCATCAACAGCTGAAAGGAGAACAGCAGGGCGTAGCCCCAGACCCACCACGATGCACCGAGCCGCCCCACGAGCGAGAGCAGCGCCCACAGCAGCGGAAAACCAATCACGAGGCCGAGCGCCGCGCCCTTGAGCTTGTCGGCGATCCAGAGCATGGGCGTGCTCTTATTGAAGCCAAACTTATCCTCGAGCCGGAACTGCGCCCACCAGTCAAACGGCAGCCCCGGCACGCTCAGCAGCATGCCCGTGAGCAGGATGGCCAGCGCCCCCGTCCACGCCGCACCCGGCACACCCCACGAGGTCACCCGGACGAACACCCATGGCAGCACCCAACCGGCCAGCACCGCGAGCAGCACGACGGTTTCGAAGATTCCCTCGACGAGGCCGAAGCGGTTTTTCGCCAGCGTATAGTCCACGGACTTGGCGTAAGTCGCCCCGTCCATGATCGCGGCGACGGCGTCCGGCGCACGGGCCGCGTGCCGGCGCACCTCGGCGCGGTTGAGCAGCGCCAGCGCCAGCTCGGCGAACAGCTTGAGCACGATCAGCACGACGGCGGCAGGGAAGACCAAATCCATGCCGCAGCTTCATCCGTTTCACGTCTGTGCGCCAACGCAAAATTGTAGAGGCACCCTCAGTTTGCTGTGACCTGCGGCGGCGCGGTCACCCGGAAGATCACACGGTCACCCACCTGCGCGAGCAGCTCGCAGCGACCGCGCAGCGCGGAATCTGCCGGGTCCTTCGGCTCGTTCAGGTTGCGCCAGTTCACCTCCTGGCCGATGCACAGGACGGTGCCGCCGTTTTTGGCGGCGAACTCGGCGAGCCCCTGGCTTTTCACTGCCACCTCGATGGGATGGGGTGAGAACCATGGATGGTTGTCGCCGTGGACCACGGCATCGGGTTTCTGGCGGGCATAGTAGCTCACCGCCCGCACCATGAACTTCACCGTCACGATTTTCTCCCCGGGCTTCCGAACTTTGGCGATCTGCGCCGCAATGCCCTTGGTCGAGGTGTGCGCCTCCAAATCGGGCGCAAGGCTGGTGAAAGCCACGCCCACCACGGTCAGGCTCGCCGCCACCGAAACCCAAGCCCAGGCGCGCATTTTCCCGATCAGCAGCAGCAGCAAACCCAACGCCAGCGGCGCGCTGATGATGAGCGCCGCCCAGCGGTGGGCCACATATTCAGGCTTCACATAGGTCGCCGCAACCAGCGCCACGGCCTGCACGAGTGCGAGCCCAACCGAGAGCCAGCGCTCCACCGGGCCGGAGAAACCGGCGCGAAGCCACGAATCCAGCGTACGGCCCATCAGCAGCGCAAGGGGCACGAAAAGGAAAAAAATGTAGCTCGGCAGCTTGCTCTGCGCGATGGTCAGGAAGATCAGCGTAGGAACGAACCAGCACATCACGAACAGCACGCTGCGGTGCTCGTCCGCCACCCGCCAGGTCCGCGCCCCGCGCCACGCCCGCGCCACGGCGGCCGGCACCAGCGGCATCCATGGCAGCATGCCGACGAGCAGGATCATCGGATAATACCACGGCGTGTTGTTGCGCGGGTGCTCGGCGATGATCAGACGGTCAAAATTGTCCCGCACAAAAAACTCGTCCCAGAACTCCCAGCCATAGCGGACGAGCGTGATGGCATACCACGGCACGACGATGACCGTCCACAGCGCCACGCCGATCCACAGACCGCGCCCGCGCCATGGCGAACGGGTCTTCGTCCACCAGAGGAACGCCAGCCCGCCCAGCGCAGGCAACAGTACGCCGATCGGGCCTTTCGTAAGCGTGGCGAGACCGGACATGACAAACTGCAGGATCACCCAGCGGTCGCGATGCGCCTCGTCGTGCACCGCCATCCACAGGGCGTAGAGCGCGGCGGTGATGAAAAATGCCAGCGAGATGTCCGTGAGCATCAGCCGCGCCATGAACACATACTCCATGCCCGTGGCCAGCACGAGCGCACCGAGGAAGCCGACCATGGGCGAAAAGAGCCGCCGGCCGAAAATCCACGTCAAAAACACCATTGCCGTGGCAAACAGCGCCGAGGGCACCCGCGCCGCCAGTTCGTCGCCCTGGCCGTCGCCAAACAACTTCAGCGCCACCATGCCCTGCCAGTAAAACAGGATTGGTTTCTCGAACTGGGGCTTGTCGAAAATATGCGGAGTCATCCAGTCGTCGCGCTGCACCATCTCGCGTACGGTCAGGGCGTAGAACGGCTCGTCGGGATCAATCAGGCCGATATGGCCGAGCCGCCACCAGAACAGGAAGACGGTGACGGCGATCAGTGCAAGGGCATGCAGGCGGGTGTTGTTCATCAGGAAATGGTTGGCGATAGGGAAAAACGGTGACACTCAGGCCCGTGCGGCGGCGGGCGGCGGCACGGGGACGAAGACCTCCGCAGGTTTCGCGAAGGAAGTAAAGCGGCGGCGGCTCAGTTTCATCTGTGTCTCATGGCAGAGGATCGCGCGCAGCTTGGTTTCCCGCTGTTCTGGCGTCAGCCGCACCGCGACCCCGCGAAGGGCGGCCCAGCGGCGCAGCCACGGGCGGTGTATGAGATAGGTGAGCCACATCGCCGGCGTTTGCCCCGCCCGGTGCAGCGCCTCCGCGGCCAGCGCGAACGCCGCCCGGTGGTCGGGATGGCGGTCCTGCTCCGAGGGCGTCACGAGCACACCCGGCGGCGCGCCGGTGAACTCGTTTACAAGCGCCGCCAGCACGGCGGGATCGCGTTTCTTCCACAGCGGCAGGAGCGCCGCATCGGGAAAGCCAAGGCAAACAGTCTCGTGCGCCCCCACCCCGAGCGTGGCCAGCGATCGCATGGCCTCCTCGCGCCGCTGCGCGCCCAGCCGCCGCCGCCCGACGGCGTCAATCCGCAGCCGGCGCTCCGCGAACCGTTGCGGCCAGGGATTGTTGTCGCCGTCGGTCAGGAGCACGACCCGCACCATCGCACCCTGGGCGAGCGCCTGCTGGATCAGTCCGCCCACACCGAGGGCCTCGTCGTCGGGATGCGGAGCGAGCACCGTCACCCGGCTCGCGGGCGACAGTCCCGCCAGAGGGAATTCGGTCATGGAAGAGAGCAACGCACTCCGCCCGCCGCCGTCAAACGAAACCACCGCCCGCCGCGTTCGGGGTTGCCAACCCCGCACCTTCCTCCGACAAAGGCTCCCTGCCCGCGCCAGCGTCCCGCCGCCGCGCCCCAATGACCAACCCGTCTCCCGCGTCCGCCTCCCCGCCGCCCGCCGCCGCGCCCCGCGTCGCCGCGCTCATCCCCGCCTACCGCGAAGCCCGCCATATCGCCGACGTGGTCCGGGCAACACTCCCGCACGTGGACGAGGTCTGGGTCGTGGACGACGGTTCACCGGACGACACCGCCGCGGTGGCCGAGGCCGCCGGGGCCAAACTCATCCGCCACGAGGTCAATAAGGGCAAAGGCGCCGCCATCAAGACCGGTCTCCGTGCCCTGGGTGCGCGCGGCGCGCGTTTCATCGTCCTGCTCGACGGCGACGGCCAGCACGCGGCAGCGGAAATTTCCCGCTTCGTCGCGGCTGCCGAGGGTGGCGCGGGCCTCGTCGTCGGAAACCGCCTCGGCGACGCCCGCTCCATGCCGTTTGTCCGCAAATGCGTAAACCGCTTCATGTCGTGGCGCATCAGCCGCGCCTGCGGCACCCCCATCCCGGACACCCAGTGCGGCTTCCGCCTCGTCACCCGTGAGCGCATCGAAGCCGTGCTCGGCGAAAGCGACCATTTCGACTTTGAAACCGAGATGCTCGTGCGGGCCGCCCGGGCCGGCTGCCCCATCGCCAGCGTCCCCGTCAGCACCATCTACGGCGAGGAGCAGAGCAAGATCAGCCCCGTCCGCGACGCCCTCCGCTTTTTCCGCCTGATGAAAAAGCTGACCGGAAGCTGGCTGTAGCGGGCGCCCGTTGGCGTTGAACGCGGCGCTACGTGAAACGCTTTCCCGCCGCCAGCGTCTATCAAGGCATGAGCCAGCCGATGCCAGCCCCAAAATCTGTCAACCGGCTGCGTGAGATGCTCCCTTCACACGAGACTGTGCTGCCCTTTCTGATGCGTCTGTTCTTGGTCGCGCCAATTGTTTTTCTCGGCGGTTTGGACTGCTTGCTGATTCCGCGCTTAAAGGGCTTATTCGCCTCTCTTCACCCAGATGTTTCCGGGCTTCAGAGTTTTGTTCTTTCGTTCGGCCTTGGATTTCAAACTGCGGGCCTGCTGGCGATTTCTTCGGCCATCTGGATTCTTTTTAAGGGAAAAGGCTCGAAGGCCTACACCGTCCTATCCTCATTGGTTTTGTTTCTGATGATCGAAACTGCCCTGCTGGCATATTCTACATTGCATCTCCGTGTTGGCCTGAGCCCAGCGATCAGGATGTAAGTCTTCCCACCCGATTCTTCCGGCTTCCAATCCGCCGAGTTTGGCGAAGATTGTCGGGTGCCAATGAAAGTCCCCTTCCTCGACCTCTCGCTCCAGCACCGCGCGCTCCGCACGGAGGCGCTCGCCGCGCTGACGGCGACCTACGACGCCAACCGCTTCTGCCTCGGCAAGG
Organism: Opitutia bacterium; assembly: GCA_947475065.1. Lineage (GTDB taxonomy): Bacteria > Verrucomicrobiota > Verrucomicrobiia > Opitutales > Opitutaceae > CAIYUN01. The sequence goes on from CANJLB010000002.1 coordinate 116,483, forward strand.
ACGTGGAGGACTTCGAGAAAGCCTTCGCCGCAACGCTCGGCCACCCGCGGGCGCTCGCGATGAATAGCGGCACGTCGCCGCTCCATGTCGCCTGCATGATCGCGGGCTTCGCGCCCGGCGACGAGGTCATCACGACGCCGTTCACGTTCATCTCGACGGTGTGGGGCGTCTGCTACGTCGGCGCGACGCCAGTATTCGCCGACATCGAAGCCGGCACGTTCAACCTCGACCCGGCCAAGCTCGCCGCCGCCATCACGTCGCGCACGAAGGGCGTCATCGTCGTCCACCTCTTCGGCCAGCCGGCGCGGATGGACGAGATCATGGCCGTCGCGCGGCGGCACAACCTCTTCGTCATCGAAGACTGCGCGCAGGCGGTGGGGGCGCGGTATTTGGGAGCGCGACCGCCCTCGGTCGCAGATGAGCCGGAGCGACCGGGGGCGGTCGCGCTCCCACGCGGCGTCCCGGTCGGCGCGATCGGCGACGCGGGCACGTTCAGCTTTTATCCGACGAAAAACCTTGGCGGCTGCGGCGAGGGCGGCGCAATCGTGTCGCGGCGCGAGGAGATTCACACGCGCGCCCGGCACATCCGCGTGCATGGCTCCGACCGCCGCTATTACCACGACATCATCGGCGGCAACTTCCGCATGGACGGCTTCCAAGGCGCGCTGCTCAACGTGAAGCTGCCGCACCTCGCCGCCTGGACCGCCCGCCGGCAGGCCATCGCCGCACGCTACCTCGCCGGCATCCGGCTCGCCGATGTGACGCTGCCCGCCACGCCCGACTATGGCGCAAGCGTGTGGCACCAGTTCACGCTCCGTCACCCACGCCGAGACGCGCTGCGCGAGCACCTCGCCAAGTACGAGATCGGCACCGATCTCATCTATCCCGTGCCGCTGCACCGGCAGGCATGTTTCGCGCACCTCGGCCAGCCCGAAGGCTCGCTGCCGGTCGCAGAAAAAGCCTGCGCAACCTGCCTGAGCCTGCCAATCTTCCCCGAGCTGACCGACGCGCAGGTCGAGCACGTCATCCAAGCCATCAATTCCTATTAACCGCGAATGCACGCCGATGAACGCGAAAAGGAAAGCCAAGCGTGGACTAGATTTTCTGATGAAATCCGCAGGGCATTTGCTGCCGATCGAGAACCGGGTTTCCATACGCCTGTATTCGCGTCCATTCGCGGTTAAAAACACATGATTGACGGCATCCGAATCAAAGTCTGCGGCCTCACTTCGCCCGGTGACGCAGAGCTGGCCGGCCGCTGCGGCGCCGACTACCTCGGCTTCATCTTTTATCCGAAGTCACCGCGCGCGATCACCCTCACCCAATTCCAAGCCATGCAGCCCAGGCTGCCGACGGGCAGGAAAGTCGCTGTGAGCGTGTCACCCACCACCGAGGAGTTGCGCGCGTGGGCTAGGGCTGGTGCCGACTTTTTTCAGGTTCATTTTCCGACGGACACGCCGCTCGCAACGGTGGCGGCGTGGGCCGAAGCCGTCGGGCCGGATAAGCTCTGGCTTGCGCCCAAACTGCCGCCCACCGTTGACTTGGCCGCCGAGTTGCTGCCGTTGGCCGGCATCTTCCTCCTCGACACGTTTCATACCGAGAAATTCGGCGGCACGGGCCAGACGGGAGACTGGACAAAATTCTCCCGCCACCAGCAGGCCCACCCGGCGCGGACGTGGATACTCTCCGGCGGCCTAAACCCCGAAAACATCGGCGCAGCGCTCCGGGCGACCGGCGCGAAATTCGTGGACGTGAGCAGCGGCGTCGAGTCCGCGCCCGGCATGAAAGATTGCGAGAAGCTCAAACGCTTCGTCGTGCGGCTGAACGAAAGGTAGGGCGGGGCCGCTGGTCCCGCCGTGATTCCCCGGCTCGAACAGCTCCCGACGGCGCGCCCAGCGGGCACGCCCGACCCTTTGGAACGCCCTGCACAGATCACAGCTCGGCGCACGGCGACCCCGCCCTACAGCAGGCACGCGGCCAGCGCACCCTCGTGCTCCAGCAGCCAGCGCTTTTGGTCCAGCCCGCCGGCGTAGCCGGTGAGCGAGCCGTCCGCTCCGTTGACGCGATGGCACGGCACGATCACGCAAATCGGATTGGTCGCGTTGGCGCGGCCGACTGCACGGGGCGAGCTGCCCAGCAGCTCCGCGAGGTCGCCATAGCTGCGCGTCTCGCCAAACGGAATCTCGCGCAAAGCCGCCCACACGCGGTGCTGGAAGGGTGATCCCTCCGGAGCCAGTGACAGGTCGAAGTCGTTCCGCTCGCCCGCGAAATAGGCGAGCAGTTGCGCGCGCGCCTCGGCGGTTTTATCGTCGTCGCCCCTCACCTCACAATTGGCGGGAAGAACCGGCAAAGCGGCTTGGTCGCCAAAGACGGCGGCGACGATGGCACCAGCATAGTTGACGACGACGGAAAAATCGCCAGCAGGGGTGGGAAAGGTGGTGAAGAAGAATGTCATGGGAGGACGTTTGGTTGAATGGCAGAGGCCGGCTTGGCGGGGGCGGGGAAAGGCAATGCGCAAACGTGCGCGCCGTCAACCGGCGTCGTTGTCGAGGGAGCGCCAGAGATACCACGACGCGACCGAGCGATAAGGCCGCCACGGCTCGCCAACGCGGGCGAGCAGGCCGGGCCTTTTCCGGCCGCGTGCGTAGAGCAGGTGGGCGGCGCGTTGCAGGCCGCCGTCGCCGAGCGCGAGCACGTCCGCCCGCCGGTGGTGGAAGAGGAGAAACATCTCCGCCGTCCAGCGACCGATGCCGGACAGCTCCGTCAGCGCGGTGATCGCGGCCTCGTCATCGAGCCCCGCCACCATCTCAAACGAAAACGTCCCAACCGCCACCTTTTCGGATAGTTCGCGGATGTAGCGGGCCTTCGCACCCGACAGGCCGGCGGCCCGCAGTTCCTCCGCGCGTGCGGCGAGGAAGGCGGCCGGCTGAAAGGGTGTTCCCACCAGCGCGGCCACGCGACCCTTGATGGTGGCCGCCGCCTTGGTGGACAACTGCTGGCTGATGATCGAGCCGACCAGCGTCTCGAACGGCGAGGCCGCCCCGCGTGCGTCCAGCCGGCAAGGCCCATGGCGCGCGATGAGCTGGGCCATGACGGGGTCAGCTTTGGAGAGGTGCGCTTCCGCGCGGCGGAGTTCATTTGCGGTCATTGGCGAGACTTTTTCGAAGTCGTTGCTGCCAGAGCAAATAATTATCGAGCAGTTTCACCGGAACATTCGGTTCGACTTCGGACAGGAAAGCTTTGGCATAGCGCATAGAGCGTGACATCAGTCTCGCGCCAGTGTTTCCGGCAAAATTCGGAGGCCTTGCGGTATTCTTTGGAATCAAGCCCTCGGATGGGTTGACCATTTTTCACTGGCGTTATCGTGAGCAAAACCCCTCACATCCCAGGAAAACCGCCCTTGCCCTTCATCGCCTCCATCTGGCGCATCATTTTTTTCATGCCACCGCCATTGGGGCCGCCTTTCAGCATCTTCATCATCTGCTGCATCTGGCCGAACTGTTTCATGAGCTGGTTGACCTCGACGATCTTCGTCCCGGAGCCGTCGGCGATGCGTTTACGGCGGCTGCCGTTGAGCAGCTCGGGCTTGCGGCGTTCCTGCGGCGTCATCGAGTGGATGATCGCCTCGGTGCGGGCCATCTGCGCCTCGGCCCCGTCAGGCACCTGCATTCCGCTCATGCCAGGCATCATGCCCATAATACTCTGCATCGAGCCCATTTTTTTCACCTGCTGCATCTGCGCGAGGAAGTCCTCTAGGTTGAAGTCGGCCTTGCGCATTTTTTCGGCCATGCGCTCGGCCTCCTTCTGGTCAATGTTCTCCTGCGCCTTCTCGACCAGCGAGACGACATCGCCCATGCCGAGGATGCGCGAGGCAAGGCGGTCGGGATGAAACGTGTCGAAGTCACCCGTTTTTTCGCCGGTGCCGACGAACTTGATGGGCACACCGGTGATGCTCTTGATCGAGAGCGCCGCGCCGCCGCGCGCATCGCCATCAAGCTTGGTGAGGATGAGGCCGGTCAGCGCGAGCGCGTCGTGGAACGCCTTGGCGACATTGACGGCCTCCTGGCCGAGCGCGCCGTCGGCCACGAGCAGCACCTCGTCGGGCTGCACGCGGGCGCGGAGGTTTTTCACCTCGGCGATGAGGTCGTGGTCAATTTGCAGTCGGCCGGCGGTGTCAAAGATGATGGCATCGGCGTTCGCCGCCTTCGCCGCGGCGAGGCCGGCGTCACCGATGGCGGGGACATCTCGCGAGACCCGGTCGGAGTAGAAACCAAGCTCCTCCTGCCTGGCCAGGATTTCGAGCTGATCAATGGCGGCGGGCCGGTAGATGTCGCAGCCCACCACAAACGGCGCGGAGTAACCGCGTTTCTTGAGAAGCTTGGCGAGCTTGGCCGTCGAGGTAGTCTTGCCCGAGCCGTGGAGGCCGACCATGAGGATTTTCAGCGGGCGCGCGGGCGAGAGCGCGGTCGTGCCCTCGCCGAGGAGGCGGACAAGCTCGTCGTGGATAATCTTGACGACCTGCTGGCCGGGAGCGACGCCCTTGAGCACCGCCTGGCCGACACACTGGGCCTGCACGCGCTCGACAAACTCGCGAGCGACCTTGAAATGCACGTCGGCCGCGAGCAGGGCCGTGCGAACCTCGCCGAGCGCCTCGGCCATATTGGCCTCGGAAAGCTGGCCAACGCCGCGCAGATTGCGGAGCGCGGAAGAGAGTTTTTCGGTGAGGGATTCGAACATGATGGGAGGCGGAAAGTTGAAACCGCGAATGAACACGAAGCGACGCGAATTTCCTAAGAAGCTGTCACCGGGGTTTGGTAGGGGCGGATTTGCATAGGTTTGGGAGTGTTTACGGTGTCGCAAGGCTGGTGCAGGATCGTTACAACAGCGCCGCCGAACTGCCGCCAACTACCTCCCGAGATTGCGCGGACGCCCTCACGCCGCAACCCCTTTCCTGCCCTGATCCCCCTCTAAAGCGTTATCGTCATCCGGTGCCGGCACTGACCTCAAATCGGCCGCCGCCAGATGCATCGGCCGGATGTCTTTGCTCCCGTCGTCGTTTGCAGCGAGCCTCGCCAGATGAAGGCGGCGCAACAGGATCCGCAGTCGGCCCGGTTCAGCCAACAGCAAAAAATCGAAGTTATCCTTCCGCCGACGAAAGATGCGACTCGGCAGAAAGACGCCATCCAGTCGCGAAACGATTTATCCACATTTTCGGACCCCGTCGAGTGCAAATCCGCACAGGGGGGCGAGGCCTTTGGCGATCGCGTCGCCTCCGAGCGAACGTATAAAGGTGGTTCTAACTGAGTTGAAGTCCCGCTGCGAGCGGCTTGGCAAAAATATCACACCGGTAATTCCCAGCATCTTAAAGGACTTATGGCGGATAATTTCGACGGCGCGAATCCCGGCAAGCTTGAGTGCCCGATGAAGCAGTCGCATTGCAGCCCATCATGGCCGAAGAATAGCCTGGCCCCCCTCCACGCCCTCGCGCGCCAGCTCTCCCACGCCTGAACCATCCTTCCCCTTTCTGTCCCTTCGTTCTCGTTCTCTTAATCGTTCTCGTTCTCCGACCCTCCCCTCCGCGTCCCTTCGCGTTAAAAACTTCGGTCTCGTCTCCCTTCTCCCCTCCGTGCCCTCCGTACCTCTGTGGCTCAACTTGTCTGATGCCTTTGACCCTCTTGTTCAGTGGGCTTGCTTCTTGCAGGGCAGACCGCTGGCGAATTAGACCGGTTCACCTTGGCACCCGGTTGCGATGTTTTGCGATGAGAAAGCCGACGAACAGCGTCCAGGTTGGAAATAGATCCAGCCCCGGAACAGCCTCTGGGAGCACGGCCACCATGATCTCCCATCGCCACCCCCAGATGAACAGGAGCACCAGGACCATGGCAGCGTCGGGTAAAAACCAGAGCGGCGGCAAGACCCACTGAAATGCATCTGCCGCCAGTGCGCACAGCAGGCAGACGATCCAGCGGGCGGGGCCAGCCGTAGTTGCCGGGATATTCGGGCCTCCGTCCTTGATGATGATGGTGCGTTTCATCACTTATGAAAATCAGGGATGGAAAAATCAATGTCCGTGACCGATTCCCCAGGAAACAGCACCTGGATCGAATTGATTTTTTGGTCGCCCCACTCGCCCGCGCTCAGCAGCCATTTATGCACAAAGGCCGCGATGGTCCGGCGGGCCGGATCGCGCATGCTGGGCATTTGCATCAATGTCTCGCGGGTGAGTTCCGGAGTTATCTCGGCGAGCGCCGCCGTCATCATCTCCGGCCCGTTAAAGCGAAGCCAGCCCGTCTCCACCTTGATTTCGATGGTGCGGGTATCGACGCTGACCGGAGTGAGCGCCCGGAGACTGGGGGCATGAATCACGCAGGCCCGAACCCCGTCCCGGAAGCTGACGTCAATGGTCCACTTCGCGTCAGGATCAAGCAGAGGGACGACGTAAAATGCGGTGCCCGACACTCGCACCTCTGCGGTGCTCGACCCGAATAGCCGGGAGGAGTTGGTGGTGGTGAACTGGCGGGAAAAGCGATTTTCTGCCACGACGAACGGACCGTGCTTGTCCGTGGAAAGAATCCGGTTCACCGCCGCCGTTGTGTGCGTGGTCTTGGCTTCGTTGCCCAGAAAATTCCAGAATTCGCCCAGCAATTTCCCTCCATATTCGGTGCACTCCTTGATCGTCCTCGCCCCGGTTTTTGCAACCTGGGTGGGTGTGAACTGATAGGCGATCCATGCGGCGCAACCGATCGCGGTCAGCCCTACTGCGGCAAACGCCGCATACTTTGCCCAACTGGTCTGTGGACGGCGCTGGTCAATGATTTCGGTGACAAGCTGGGTTTGGTCGGGCGGCGGGTTGTCCATCGGATGTTCTGTGGGAGAATCTCACTCTCATAATACCGCCCCCGTCCGGTTGGATACAATGTGAAATTGTCTCACCATGCGTCCAGCCCGCCACGCCCTGCGACCGGACATGCTCTTCCGGCCTCAGCACCAAGCACCAATTGGGCGCGCGACGCGCCTGTCGCTCCGCTCGGTAACAGTCCTTCAGCTCTTCAGCCTTTTCCTCCTCTCGCTGCCCTCTGTGCCCCTGTGGTTCAAACCTCCGTCCCTCCGTTTCCTCGCTTTATGGCTTCTGAATTAGGACCGGATTTCCTCCGTCTCCTGCCTCCATCCTTGCTCCTTCTCCTCTCCTGCCTCTGCCCTCCGCCGTAACACGGGCAACCTGCCCGCGGCTTAGGCCCCATTTGCGTCCATTCGCATCCATTCGCAGTTCAAAAACGATTCAGAACGAAAGGAGGATTTTCTCTGGATTCTGAGTTTAGGATTCCACCGAAGATCTCCTATCTCTGGCTTCCGGCCTCCTCCGCGACCCATTTGACAGGAGCCCCGTTTTGGCTTACCTTCGGACAGTCTGGCATAGGGCTGGTTTGGCTGGTGAGCCAGATCACGGTCTATCGGACCGGAGGCCGCCGACGCGAGGCAGCTCACGCCGACGGCCTCTCCCTTGGACCGATTCTAATGGAGCCATGAGCTAACTGCAGGGCATCATCCTAAAACCCGCAGTTCCATTTTACCGCCGATGCGCCGATGGCGCACAAGTTACGGCGCGGCCGGTGCGGGGGCTGGCGCTGCGCCGGGGCCACCACGACCCTGACCACCGCGCTGACCGCCACCACGTACCGGGGCGGGTGGTACCATGCCGTTGATCCGCACATACGCGAGCACGGCGAGCGTCGCTGCCCCGGCCCACAGCGCGGAGGTCGCGGGCTCCGGAACCACCGCGCCCTCAACGCGGATCTCATGCAATCCCCCGCCGGCTCCGCCCGCAAACGAATCATAGGTGAAGCTGATGTAGCGGTAAAAGCCGTCAGTGCTGAGGCCGTTGCCCGAGGTAAATACGATGCCCGGCGGCGGGTCGGTAGGCAAAGTCAGCGTGCCGGAGAGAATGGTTGTCGGGGAGTCCAGCGCAAACCCGTGATTGGCGTCAACGAACGACACCGCATTCGACGCGGTGATATGGAAGGCGCTGGTCGCGCGGTCGTTGAAGTTGGCGTTGTGCGTGTTGAAAAGGGTGATTTGCGTGAGGCTGTAGAGGGCGCCCAGATCGAGCACGAAGTAATCCGAGTTCACGCTGTCCGGCCCGAGCCAGTAGTTGCCGCCAAAGACATCGTTGTTGATCGCGCCCGTCTGCTCGTTCACCACAAAGGTCGCCGGAAAGCTCCCGCCGGTGAACGCCGGGCTGTCGTAGATGGGCCCGCCGCCGATCACGCTGGAGGTGCTGAGCACGATCGGCTGCCCGGCGCAGGGCAGGGCGGCCGCCAGCAGGAGGAGGGTGATTCGGAACGGTGAAAACAGTCGGTGCATGAGTTTTCCCACGAGAGACCAATGCGGCCCACGATGCAAGTGTTTAGCCCCGGCCCTTTTAAAATCTGCCTCGCTCCGGCCAGCCTTTGGTCCCGCCTCCTGCCACCACGTTGCCATCCCCGGCCTCTGCCCTCCGCCGTAGCGTGGACAATCTGCCTGCGGCTCGCCCGGCCCGGTCCCCATTTGCGTGGATTCGCGTTCATTGGCGGTTCAAAAACAGTTCAGATCCAAGGCAGGCTTTTTTCCTGGCTTCGTGGCTTCTGAATTCAGGATTCCAGCTGGCCGCCGAGCTACTGCTGCTCCGCGCCCCGGCTTCTGACATCTGGCCTCTGGCTTCCGGCCTCTGGCTTCCGGTCTTTCCCTCCGCTCCGCGCTTCCGCGATCTCCCGCCTTTCCCTCAGCCCTTGACCTCGGCCGCCGCCGGCTCGTCCACGAGCCAGAGCACCCGGTCGGCGCAGGTTTTCAGGATTTGCGAGGGTGTGTTGAGCACATCGTCGGGGCCGTGCAGGACGCGGGCGAGGGCGGGGGCTTTGTTCGCCCCAAGCGCGAGGACGACGATCTGGCCGCACGCGCGGAGCCCGGCGGGGGTGATGGTCAGCCGCCAGCCTTTGCCGGGCACTTCCTGCGCGGCGAAGAGTTCCCCCCCTTCGTTGCGCAGCAAGGGGGTGCCGGGGAACAGCGAGGCGGTGTGGGCGTCGTCACCCATGCCGAGGAAACACACGTCGTAGGCTTTGCCGGGGCCGGCGAGCTTGCGCAGGGTCGCGCGGTAGTTTTCGACGGCGGCGATCGGGGCGAGCTCGACCGGCCAGGGGTGGCGTTGGGCGGCGGGGATGGCGAGGGGGTCGAGCAGATGCCGGGTGGTGTTCCCGAAATTGCTTTGTCCGTCGGCGAGCGGGACGTGGCGTTCGTCGCTCACTGTGAAATGCGCGCGCGCGGCCACGGCGGCAGGCAGCGCGCGCTGGGCGACGCACCAGCGATACCAGTCCTGCGGCGTCGAACCGCCGCTGAACGCCACGGTGAACGCGGGGCCGGTGGCGCGCGCCTGGGTCTCGCCGAGCAGCGTGGCGGCGCGGGCGAAATGGTTTTCCTTCGTGTCAACGATCAGGCGCCCGCAGGCGGTGGAGAGGGAGGTCATGGTTGAAGTGGTCTGAGGTTCTGAACGAATAAAGTCGATCGTCAGAAGAAGAATGGGAACAGGCGGAAACAACCGTCATGCACACAAGCTGAAACAACGGAAATGAGAGCCAGCGGACAGGATTCCTCCTGACTTCTGACTCCTCTCATCCTGACTCCTCGCCTTACGGTGCCACGCCTTTGAGGAGATTGGCGAGTGGCCCCTTCACCGCCTCGAACCAGATGGCGTCACCTTTGGCCGTGGGGTGCAAAGGGGGCATGTCGGCCATCACATCGGACGGGATGAGACCGTTGGCGTCGAGAAACTTGGCGCTGATATCGAGGAAGAAAACGTGCTGCCGGTCGTCGAGCTTGGAGATGATGGCGTTGACGCCGGCAACGGTGTTGCGGGCGGCGCTGCCAGGAGTGGCGCGCGGGAAAATGCCGAGCAGGAGAATTTTCGCCGCCGGGAAATCCTTCCGCATCTCCAGCACGATGGCCCCGACGCCCTCGGCGATCTCGGCGGACGTGTTGCCGCCGCTGTTGTTGGTGCCGATCATGAGCTGGATCACCTTGGGCTGGAAGCCCTGGCCCTCGCCGTTTTGCAGGCGCCAGAGGACGCCCTGGGTGTTGTCGCCGCCGATGCCGAAGTTCGCGGTCTTCAACGTGCCAAAATATTGGTCAAACACCGGCTTGTGGTCTCCGCCATGCAGGTTGTCGGTGATGGAGTCGCCCATGAAAAGGATGTCCACGTCGCCCAGCTTGGCCTCCTCCAGATTGCGGGTGTGTTTCGCCATGTAGCCGGCATTGAGCGAAGGCGCGATGGCGCTGTTGGCGCGCGGGGCCGGGATCGTGACCATGGACTGGTATTTTTGCAGCAGGGCCTTGGCCGGGGAGGTGTTGGTGGTGACGAATTGTTTCAGCGCGGCGTTCATCTGCGCCAGTTCGTCCGCCGTGGGACGGGGGATCGCAACGGCTGCCGGCACCGGCGCGGGCGGGCCGGGCGGAATCACCGGGCCTCCGCCGCCGCGACCACCGCGACCGCCCGGGGCGGCCAGACCGCGGCCGGCTGGCCCGGCGCCCGCCGCAGGAGCTGGCGCGGCCGGGGCGGCGACGGCATCGGCGGCACGGACAGCACCGGCGGTGAGCGCGAGGGCGCAGAGGAGGTTCAGGCAACGCAGGGCTGGGAGCGGGGAGGTTTTCATGGGGATTATTGAGGGATATCTGGGGTCAGAACGCCCAAGGTCTATGGTCGAAAGGCGCGGGAGGAAAGGCAGAAATCAGCAGCCGAAAGGGGGACTGAAAGGAGTCGGGATGGGAGGAGTCAGGAGGGGAGCTAAGGACCAAGACACCAGAGGAGGCCTGACGTAGCCCAGTCAATCTGACCGGGCTGGCTCGATCAAGACGCGGGCAGGCTGCCCGCGCGACGGCGGAGGGGCGGAGGGCTAAAAATCCAAGGTGGACGGCCGATGGACCGGGTTCCTCAGAAAAACATCGCCTCGCTCAGGGCGGCCTCGGGGGAGAGGAGGCCGGCGGGGGCGGGGAGGGTGGTACGGCCATTGCCCAAGTCGGCCTCGAACCGGGCATGGCCGGTCACAAAGTCGCCCGTCCAGCGGAAGAACTTTTTATCCGCGTAGCCAAAGTTGAGCGCAAACGAGCCGGACGCGCCGGGCGGCAGGGGCGCGAGGGTTCCGGCGGCCAGGTTTTCGCCGCACTGGCCGAGGCGCTCCATGAGCCAGACGAGCAGCACCCGTCCCTCGGCGGCGAGCGCAGGGGCGTGGGCGAGCGTGACCGTGTCCAGTCCCGCCACCAGCGTGGCCTCGGGATAGCGGCTGAGAAACTGGCCGATGGTCTGGCGCGCGGGGAGCAGCCGGGCAAAGGCGAGGTCGCGCACGATCTCGGGGCGCGGCCAGGCAAACGTGAGCGCGTCGGGAGGCGCGGTGGCGCTGTCAAAGAGCACCCGGCTCGCGCGCTCCAGCAGGTAGCGGTAGTTGGCGATGCGCGCGGCGGAGGTGAAGCGGTGCACCCAGTAGTAGAGCGGCAGGTCACCCGAGAGGCAGAGCGAGACCTGGTTCTCGAGGTGCTCGCGCAGCGCGTGCGGATAGCTGAGGATGACGAACTCGACGCAGCGCTTGTCGGTCTTGGATTTGCCGAGGAAGCATTCGCCGTAGATCTTTGCGCGCATCTCGGGCGGGCCGTCGCCATCCCGCTGCGGGCAGAGGACGACCACGCGGCTGGGCGCACGTTGGGAAAAGCGCAGCGCGGTCTGAAACTGCGCGAGCGCGTCCTCCCGCGTGGTGCCAAAGCCGAGCATGATGACGAAGTTCGCCTGCGTGGCCCGGGCGTCGTCGGTCGCGGGCGCATGGCCCCCCTGCGCCTCGGTGTCGGTCCACATCCGCGCAAAACCCTTGGCAATGCCGCCGACGGGGACCTCGATGCCGGGGAGCGCGGAGAATATTTCGGACATGGGTGAAAGGGAGGATTTCTTGCCGGTCGGGTGGTGCTGGTTTCTAGGACCTTGGGCGGAAGCATCCGCCTGAAATCATCAACCCGGCGCCGGGCCATGACCCATGGCCCAGCGCGCGGTGATGCCGCCGCGCGTCACGGTTCGCGCCAGCGCCGGCGGCGCTGGGCGAGGAGCGCGTCCGAGTTGGGGGGGCCCCACGAGCCGGCGGGATAGCTGTCCATGCCGGTGCGGCCGACGCTGCGCCAGTAATCAATCACGGGCGTGTAGATTTTCCAGGAGGCCTCCGTCTCGTCGCCGCGGATGAAGAGCGTGCCGTCGCCGATCATCGCGTCGAGAATGAGGCGCTCGTAGGCCTCGGCCGTGTTGGATCCGAAGGTGGTCGCGTAGCGAAACGCCATCTTGACCGGCTGCGTGCGTGTCTCCAAGCCGGGGATCTTGGTGTTGAAGATGAGGCTCAGTCCCTCGTCAGGCTGGATCTGAAACGCGAGCGTGTTGGCCGCGAGGTCGAACTTCGCGCCCTCGCCGTGGAACAGCGTGCCGGGCGGGCGTTTGAAATTGATCGCGATCTCCGACACCCGCCGGGCCATGCGCTTGCCGGAGCGCAGGTAGAACGGCACGCCCTGCCAGCGCCAGTTGTTGATTGCCAGCCGCATCGCCGAATAGGTCTCGGTCGCCGACTGCGGGGCGATGCCCTCCTCCTCGAGGTAGCCCTTCACGGGCTTGCCGCCCATCAGGCCGGCGGAGTATTGCGCGCGCGCCACGTCGCCATGCGGGCCGACCGTGAGGGGCTGGATGGCCTTGAGCACCTTCACCTTTTCGTCGCGGATCGCCTCGGCGTCGAGCGAGCTGGGCGGCTCCATCGCCGTGAGCGCGAGCAGCTGCATGGTGTGGTTCTGGATCATGTCGCGCGTCGCGCCGCTCTGCTCGTAGTAGCCGCCGCGCGTGCCGACCCCTACTTCCTCCGCCACGGTGATCTGCACGTTGTCAATGAAGTCGCGGTTCCACAGCGGCTCGAAGATGGAGTTGGCGAAGCGTTGCACCAGCAGGTCCTGCACGGTCTCCTTGCCGAGGTAGTGGTCAATGCGGAAGACCTGCGGTTCCTCAAAGACCGAGTTGATGGTCTTGTTGAGCGCCTTGGCCGACTCGAAGTCCTTGCCGAACGGCTTTTCGATGATGCATTTCGACTGGTGCGGCTGGCCGACGTAGCGGGCGGCGAGCCCGCTGGCCCCGAGGTTGGTCAGGATGGAAGAAAAGACATTTGGCGGCGTGGAAATGTAGAACAGCGACTGCACCTCGCGGCCGAGTTTTTTCTCGATCCCGGCGATTTTCTCCGCGAGCCGGTCAAACGCGGCCTTCTCGTCGTAACCGCCGGAGACATAGCTCACGTTGGGCGCGAGGCGGTCCCACACTGCCGCGTCGGGCGCGCGGCGGGAGAACTCGGTGATGCCGGCGTGCGCCAGCTTCCGGAATTCGTCGTCGGGGATTGCCTTGCGGGCGAAGCCCACGAGCGAGAACTCCGCCGGCAGCAGGCCGTCGGCCCCGAGGTTGTAGATGGCGGGGATGAGCTTGCGGGCGCAGAGGTCGCCCGACGCGCCGAAGATGACGACGACCGTGGGCGGCGCGCCGCGATGTTTGCTGAGGCCTTGGAGAAAGGGATGGCGGGGAGTTTCGGACATGGTGTGGTAAGGCTGCGCACCCCCGCCGCCGAGTGGCAAGAACAATGCGGAAGGGGTGCTGCGAGTTTAGATGGGCCGGGCATCGGCCTCCCGGGCTCGGTCCGAAAAGTTGCTTGCGGGCGCGGCTGGTTGATCGTCGCAAAATGGACGCTCAATACGCCCCGCGGATATGTGCCGCCACGGCGCGCTCGTAGAAGGCGGCGAGCTTGACATGGGTCTCCGCGCCGAGGGGCGGGAGCGACGCGGCGCGCAGGTTGGCGCGGGCCTGCTCGGGGCTTTTCGCGCCGGGGATGAGCACGCTCACCGCGTCGAAATCGAGGCACCACCGCAGCGCGAGGTCCGCCATCGTCCAGCCGGCGGGCACCAGCGGCCTGAGCGCTTCGGCCAGCTCCACACCTTTGGCAAACGGCAGGCCGGCGAAAGTTTCGCCCACGTTGAAGCACTGCCCGTCGCGGTTATAGATGCGGTGGTCGGTCGCGGCGAACACCGTCTGCTTCGTCAGCTTGCCGCCGAGCAGGCCGCTGGCGAGCGGGAGGCGGACAATGAGCGCGACCTGCTTGGCGCGGGCGGCGGCAAATAGCTCATGCACCGGTTTCTGGCGGAAAATATTGAAGATTATCTGGAGCGACGCGCACCCGCCGTGCTCCACGCAGAAGCGCGCCTCGTCCACCGACTCCACGCTCGCGCCGTAGTGGCGGATCTTTCCCTCGCATTTCAGCTCTTCCAGCCAGTTGAAGACCTCGCCGCGCCGCATCACGTCAAACGGGATGCAGTGCGTCTGTGTGAGGTCGAGCGCCTCCACGCCCAGCCGGCGGAGCGACGCCTCGGTGAAGCTGCGGATCTGGTCGCGTGTGAAGCCGTTCGGCCAGTTCATGCGGCCGAACTTGGTGGCGACAAAAACCTTGCTGCGCACGCCCGATGTTTCGCGCAGGAAGCGCCCGATGATGATCTCGCTGCGGCCTGAGCCATAGACGTCCGCCGTGTCGAAGAACGTCACGCCGCCGTCGTAGGCGGCGCGCAGCGTCGCGAGCGCGGCGTCCTCGCTGACATCGCCCCAGTCGCCGCCCAGCTGCCAGGTGCCGAGGCCGATTTCGCCGAAGGAGCGGCCCGTGGGGCCGAAGGTGCGGGTGTTCATGGAACGCCGAGTCGAATGGCTTTTCGTGTCGCGGCAAGCCGCAAGGTGCCTGAACCATGGGTCGGTTTGGTTGGGATGCCCGGGAGAACCGATCCTTCCATAAAGTCCACACCGTGCGTGCCGCTTGTCGGCTGCATGGTGGTGTTATGCAGCCGCCGGACCCAAATGCTAAACGAGCAACCTCCATCCGTCATCGTCGTGATGCAACACTGAGGTGCCGCGGCCGGAACCGCTCGCAGGTCGGCCACCGACGCGCCCACTCCAGTTGAAGTCAAAGAGGTACACTGCAATCTCTGCCCCGCGATGCACCCAACGAATATTCGAGATTCGGTACTCTTCGTCCGCGATCGCGGCGAAGTTGCTTTCGACGGCCCGCTGGACGGCGGCCTTGCCGACGTGCACCGCGCCGTCCGAAAAAGTCAGACAAGCATCGTCGTGGACCAAAGGATCGATGGCGTTCCAACCCTGCGAAGCGAGTGCACGCTCGTAGAGCGGGATGAATTCATCCGATGAAGGAGCCCCTTTAGTCGGCATAACGTTCAGATGAGCGGCTCGTGCCGAAGGCCCGAGTTGGCTCTGACGGCTTGGGTTAGGCTTGGAACGCATCGCGTGTCTTCTTTCGGAGAAGAAAATACCAGCAATAGACCCCGGCAAAAAGTATGCCACGGACGACCCGTGGGATCGCCATTTGATAAGCGCGGGAGTCGGCGGGATATGAGTCATAGTTCAAAATATTCCCGATGCTTATGCCGAGATAATGAACGATGACAGCCAGAGCGAACGGCACAATGTATCGCGTATGGCCAAGAAACACGCGAACTCCGAAATAGGTGAGCATTAGTGCAAGTGTCATCGTCGGGATCAGCCGGATCGCGATCCCATTCGCAAACGCAGTAAGCAAGAGCGCCAACGGGGCGAGTCCGGCGAAGAGAACCGCGTAAGCCGATAGCACCCGTGAGCCGATGGGAGATTTGCGCATATTTTGCCTAACAGTGTTAATTAGGCTGGCCAGCCTTGGGTTTTTGGGGGTGCATGAGACCGTAGAAAGCCAAATATTCTGACCTGGGGCCAGCCTGTTTTCAAACGACGGTGCGGAAGATTATTTGATTTTTGTGGTCGTGCCTGTCCTGGCGAAAGCCAAATCGGTGTCCCGCCCTCGTCGTCTTGCCGGCACTCCAGCAATGGATTTGGGTTCCTTGGTCTCCGCCAGCGCCTCTCTCTCGGCCCACTGGCTCGCCGATGCCGCCGCCACCCGCGCCCTACTTGCCCTCATCAGTCACGCCTTCCGGCGGAAATAATCTCCGGCTCCGCTCTTCCGCTCCTCCGTGTTTCCGCGATCTGGCTTCGGACATCTGGCCTCTTTCCCCCAGCGGATGCGTTTGGACCCCACCCCATACTTTTTCTAACCCTTTGATGACGTGATTTTACAGAATAGCTCACAGCGCGGCGGTAACGTCTTTGTCACACATTATCCAGCTCTAAAACCGCCATAATCCTATGCTACTCTCGATTTATCAGCGATTTAAATAAATACCACCCGGCCGGCCTCACCGGCTGCTCGCAAACGGGACGGGAGCTTCCTGACACGTTATTCACATAGGGTAAAATTCCCGGTTTTCAGGTGCGCCGGAGGCGCGAATCACGGACCATCCGGAGCTTGCGCGGGTGGTCGCTGATGGCATGCAGGCCGCGGCTTTCCTTGCGCTGGAGCGCGCAGTTGACGATCAGGCCGGCGACCTCGATGACGTTGCGCAACTCGAGCAGGCGGGCGTCCACCGAAAAGTTCCAATAGTAGTCCTGCGTTTCGCGCGCGAGGTTGGTGATGCGCTGGCGGGCGCGCTCCAGGCGCTTGGTTGTCCGCATGATGCCGACGTAGTCCCACATCGTGCGGCGGAGTTCATCCCAGTTGTGGGCGATGACGACGCGCTCGTCGGTGTCGCCGCCGCCCAGGTCCTCCCAGCCGGGGATCGCGATCAGCGGCGTGCGGGTGGCGGTGCGGAGGTAGCGGTCCACGGACTCCGCGCCGCGCCGCGCCATGACGACGGCCTCGAGCAGGGAGTTGCTGGCGAGGCGGTTCGCACCGTGCAGTCCGGTGCAGGCGACCTCGCCGCAGGCATACAGGCCGGGCAAGGAGGTCTCCGCGGCGATGGTGGTGGCGACGCCACCGCAGACGTAGTGCGCGGCCGGCACGACGGGGATGAGGTCGTGCGCGAGGTTGAGGCCGGCGGCCCGGCAGGCGGCGAAAATCTGGGGGAAACGCCGGCGCAGCCACGCCGCGTTGCGGTGCGTGATGTCGAGCCACACGTGGGCCGCGCCGGATTTTTTCATCTCGGCGTCAATCGCGCGGGCGACGATGTCGCGCGGCGCGAGGTCGGCCAGCGGGTGGACGCCGCGCATGAACGCCTCGCCCTGCAGGTTCCGCAGCACCGCGCCCTCGCCGCGCAGCGCCTCGCTGATGAGAAACCGCCGGCCTGTGGTGGAGTAGAGCGCCGTGGGGTGAAACTGGATGAACTCCATGTTCCGCACCTCGACGCCCGCGCGCCACGCCATCGCGACGCCGTCGCCGGTGGCGATGTCGGGATTGGTCGTGTAGAGATAAACCTGCCCTGCGCCGCCGGTGGCGAGCATCACGACCGGCGCGCGAAACGTGAGCACGCGGCCGTCGCGCACGTCGAGCGCGTGGACACCCAGCACCCGGTCGCCGCCGCGTGGGACACGCCGGGAGAGCTTGCGGCGGGTGATGACATCAATGGCGAAATAATGCTCGAAAAGCGCGATGCGCGGCTCGCGTGCGATGGCCTTGAGCAGCGCCTCCTCGATCACGCGGCCCGTCATGTCCTTCGCGTGCAGGATACGCCGCGCGCCGTGGCCGCCCTCGCGGCCCAGCTCATAGCCGCCGCGCGGGTCGCGGGAGAACCGCACGCCCCACTCGGCCAGCTCGCGCACACACGCCGGGCCGTCCCGCACGATGGCGCGCACCACCTTTGGGTCGCACAGGCCGTCGCCCGCCGCGAGCGTGTCGTGCACGTGCGCGGCGAAGTCGTCCGTCGTCGCCGTGACGGCGGCGAGGCCGCCCTGCGCCCAGTTGGTGCTGGAGTCGGCCTTGTCCTTTTTGGTCAGAATCGCGACCGAGCGCCCGCGCCGGGCCACGTCGAGCGCAAAGCTCAGCCCGGCGATGCCGCTGCCGATGACCAGGACGTCGAAGGACTGGGTCACAGGATTTCGTTGTCAATCAGCCGCACCTCGTCCACCCACGCGGCGATGGCGAGCAGGGTCTGGCCGGGGCGGACCTCGCGCACGGCCTCCATGGTGTCGCGGTCCACGATGGCCGCGTAGATCACGCGCACGCGGCGGTGCTGCGCGAGCAGGTGGGTGGCCTCGGCGACGAGGCGGTCCACCCGGCGTTCGCCGGCGGCGACCATCTCCTGCGCGCGCCGCAGCGCGCGCGGGATCGCCAGCGCGTCGGCCCGCTGGGTGGCGGTGAGATAGCGGTTGCGTGAGCTCATCGCCAGCCCGTCGGCGTCTCGCAACGTCGGCCCGATGACGAGCTCGACCCCGAGGTGCAGGTCGGCGGTCATCTTTTTGAGGACCGCGACCTGCTGAGCGTCTTTCTGGCCGAAGACCGCGAGGTGGGGCCGCACGAGGTTGAACAGCTTGGCCACGATGGTCGTGACGCCCCGGAAATGCGCCGGCCGTGACACGCCTTCGAGCGGCTTCGCCACCGTCTCCTCCGTGATGTAGGTGGAATAGCCTTTCGGATAGATCTCCTCCACCCCCGGCGTAAACATGATGTGCGCGCCGGCCGCCGCACACTTGGCGAGGTCGGACTCCAATTCGCGCGGGTAACGGGAGAAATCCTCGCTCGGGCCAAACTGAGTCGGGTTCACAAAGAGGGAGACGACGACCACGTCCGCGCGGGTGGCGGCGAGGCGCACGAGACTGAGGTGCCCGTCATGCAGCGCGCCCATGGTCGGCACCAGCGCAATCCGCCGACCCTGCGTGCGCAGGGCTTGCGCCTGGGTTTGCATCTCGGAAAGGGTGGGGATGGTTTGCATGGGCACGGCGAAAACGGCGGGCGGACCCCGCCGCCGAAAACGCTGGGCTTGAACAAAGCAGCCCGCCGGCGTTAGCTCAAGGTTTTCTCTTCGCCTCCGCTCCGCGCGGCCGGCCCGGCATCCGCCTCCTTTCCCATGATCCGCATCAACGAAAATTACCTGAAGCTCAAGGCTTCCTATCTCTTCTCCGACATCGCCAGGCGCGTGACGGCCTACACCACGGCCAACCCCGCCAAGCCCGTCATCCGCCTCGGCATCGGCGACGTGACCGAGCCGCTCCCGCCCGTCTGCACCGCCGCCCTCCATGCCGCGACCGACGAGATGGCCGTGCGCGCCTCGTTCAAGGGCTACGGCCCCGAGCAGGGCTACGCGTTTCTTCGCGAGGCCATCCAGCGGCACGACTACGCCGCGCGCGGCTGCCCGGTCGAGGCAGACGAGATTTTCGTGAGCGACGGCGCGAAGTGCGACTGCGGCAACATCCAGGAAATCTTCGCCACCGCGGGCACACGCCTCGCCATCCCCGATCCCGTCTATCCCGTCTACATTGACACCAACGTCATGGCCGGCCGCACCGGCGGCAACGTGGACGGCCGTTACGCCGGCGTCACCTATCTCGACAGCACGCCCGCCAACGGCTACGTCCCGGCCGTCCCGACGGTTGCGACCGACCTCATCTATCTCTGCTTTCCCAACAACCCCACCGGGGCCGTCGCCACACGCGCGCAGCTCGCCGCCTGGGTCGCCTATGCCAGGGCCAATCAGGCCGTGATCCTCTTCGATTCTGCCTACGAGGCCTACATCCGCGACCCCGCGATTCCGCACAGCATCTACGAAATCGAGGGCGCGCGGGACGTGGCCATCGAGTTTCGCAGCTTCTCCAAGACCGCCGGTTTCACCGGCACGCGCTGCGCCTACACCGTTGTGCCCAAGTCCCTCCTCGCCTACGACGCCGCGGGCCAGGCCCACCCCGTCCACGCCCTCTGGAACCGCCGCCACACGACGAAGTTCAACGGCGTCGCCTATCCCATCCAGAAGGCTGCCGCCGCCATTTTCACCCCCGAGGGGCAGCAGCAGGTGCGCGCCATGACCGATTTCTACCTCGGCAACGCCGCGCTCATCCGCGCCGCCATCACCAAGCTCGGCTTCAGCTGCGTCGGCGGCGACAACGCGCCCTACATCTGGATCAACGTGGGCCGCGACTCCTGGGAGTTTTTCGACCTGCTGCTGAACCAGGCTCAGGTCGTCTGCACGCCCGGTGCCGGCTTCGGCAAGTGCGGCGAGGGCCACGTGCGCATCAGCGCCTTCAACAGCCGCGAAAACGTCGAGACCGCCCTCGCCCGCATCGCGGCGGCGCTCAAGCGGTGAGCGCAGGAACGCGGCGTAGTCGTGGGCAGGCAGGACCGGTCAAAGTCCGGCCCTGCCCCTGTGCTCTTCGCAGCTTCGCGTCCTGGCGCTTGCCGATTTTCGGGGATTGCACGCCATCGCCTCGCCGCCGATAAACGCCGTCCATGAGCAACTGTCCCTGCGGTTCCGGCCTCTCCCTTGACGCCTGCTGCGGCCCCATCATCGCCGGCACCCCGGCGACAACGGCCGAGGCCCTGATGCGTTCGCGCTACAGCGCCTATGTCACGCGTGGCTACGCCCACCTCGGCTCCTCCCTCTCCGCCGAGCAGCGGAAAGATTTCGCCCCCGACGACGCCCAGCGCTGGGCGGAGAACTCCGAGTGGCTCGGCCTTACCATCCACCGCACCGAGCAGGGCGGCCCGGCCGACACAGTCGGGCTGGTCGAGTTCACCGCCCGCTTCAAGACCGAGGGGCAGGAGCGCGAGCACCACGAGGTCGCCGTCTTCGGCCGCGAGGACGGCCGCTGGGTCTATACCGGCGCGGCCAACGCCCCCGGCAAGACCGTCCGCCGCGAGACACCCAAGCTCGGACGCAACGACCCATGCTTCTGCGGCAGCGGCAAGAAATACAAGAAATGCTGCGGCGCGGCCGCTTGAGAGCGGGTTGGCGGGCCCATGACATGGCCGGGACCGCGGGGCTCGTCGCCGCGCAGCGTCCGGCTGAAATCGGTCCCCATGTCCGGTCCCAGTGTTTTTCCGGCATGGACTTCCTCTGCCATGCAAACCAAGTTTGCCGGCATGCTCGACGCCATTGCCATTTTTGAAGTCCTGCGGCGGAAAAATCGCCGCACTGCCGCCCGGCTATGAGCGTCTCGCCGCCATCGCCCGGCGCGCAGGCCGAGGCCATTTTCAAGCAGGCGCTGGAGCGTTTGGTGCCTGAGGAGCGCACGGCGTTTGTCGAGGCGGCGTGTGCCGGCGACACCGCCCTGCGCGCCGCCGTCGGGGCGCTGTTGCACGATTACGCCGAGCGCTGCCTGCGCGAGCAGACGGTCGCCGGGCCGGCCTCGGGCAAGCCTGCGCTCGGCGAAGGGCCGGGCAGCATCATCGGCCGTTATCGGCTGGCCGAGCGGCTTGGCGAGGGCGGCTGCGGCATCGTGTTTCGCGCGGAGCAGACCGAGCCGGTGCAACGCCAGGTCGCGCTCAAGATCATCCGGCTGGGCATGGACACTGAGGAAGTGGTCGCGCGCTTCGAGGCCGAGCGCCAGGCGCTCGCGCTCATGGCCCACCCGCACATCGCGCAAGTCCTCGACGCCGGTGCCACGCCGGCGGGCCGGCCTTTTTTTGTGATGGAGCTGGTGCGCGGTGAGCCGGTCACCAAGTTCTGTGACGACCACCGGCTCGGCACCGCCGCGCGGCTGCGGCTGTTTGTCCAGATCTGCCAAGCCGTGCAGCATGCGCACCAGAAGGGCGTCATCCATCGCGACCTCAAGCCTTCGAACATCCTCGTCGGGCTGCACGACGGCGTGCCTGCCCCCAAGGTCATTGACTTCGGCATCGCCAAGGCCACCGCCGGCCGCCTCACCGACAAAACTCTCTTCACCGCCTACGAACAGTTCGTCGGCACGCCCGCCTACATGAGCCCCGAGCAGGCCGGGCTCGGCGGCGCGGATGTGGACACCCGCTCCGACATCTACAGCCTGGGCGTGCTGCTCTACGAGCTGCTGACCGGCCAGCCGCCTCTCGCGCCGGAAAAATTGCTGGCCGCCGGCGTGGACGAGGTGCGCCGCCTCGTCCGTGAGGTTGAGCCGCTGCGGCCCTCCGCGCAGCTTACCATGCTCACCGGAGATACTCTCACCGCCCGCGCGCGGCAGCACGACACTGACGCGACCCGCCTTGTCTCCGGCATCCGCGGTGATCTCGACTGGATCGTCATGCGCTGCCTCGAAAAGGACCGCGCCCGCCGCTACGACTCCGTCAGCGCCCTGGCCGAGGACATCACGCGCCACCTCCGCAACGAGCCCATCGCCGCCCGCCCGCCGGGCAACCTGTACTTGCTGCAAAAGATGGTGCGGCGTCACCGGGTGGTGTTTGCGACCGCCGCCGCCGTGAGTCTCGCGCTGCTGCTTGGCTTTGGCGCAGCCCTCCGCTCCTATTTCAATGAGCGTGAGGCACGGGCCGAGACCGTCACCGCGCTCGCCCGCTCCGATTATCTCCGTGCGATTGATCTCCTCGCGGATAACAAAGATCCCGAGGCCGTAGCCCATCTCGTGCGCGCGCTTCGCGCCCAGCCCGACGACCGCGCCGCCGCCACGTTGCTTGCCTCCATGCTTACGCAGCGCGCCTGGGCAGTGCCCGTCGCCTCCACGAGCACGAGCCAGCCCGTCGCCGTCACACCGGCCGTGCGTGGCGGTCAACCAGGTAATCGCGGCGGCCTCTTTCCCGCGCGTGGCGGCGGACGCGGTGGGCGGGGTGCCCTTGGCGGACGCGGCGGGCGAGGTGCTCCTGACGGACGCGGCGGGCCGTTGGCCCCGACGTCAGCCATCCGGTCACCCGACGGCACGCTCACGCTCCACAGCGACCCACAGGAAAATTTTGTCCGCCTGCTTTCCGCCTCCACCAGCCTGCCTGTTTTCGAACCGATGCGCCTCGCAGGCAACTTCCGCACCGCCACGTTCAGCGCCGACGGCAAACAACTCACCACGATCACAAGTGAGCTGGCACCGGAGCAGCACCTCGTGTGGGAACATCGGGAAACGTGGGCGATGCCCGCCGAGCCCGCGCTCCTGCGCACTTTGCCCTATACCAACGGCCCTGTGTTCCTCAGTCCCGACGGCCGCGTTTATTTTTCCAACTCGTGTCTCTGGGACGCCACCACCGGCCGCCCGCTCTCCCCGCGCCTGATCGAATACGGTGGCATGCTCGAGGCCGCCTTTAGCCCCGACAGCAGGCGTATCGCCACCGTCACGGCCAATTCCAACGACGTCCGCGTGTGGGACGCCAGCACCGGCCAGCCGGCCACGCCTGTCATCACTGACGATTTTCCCGGTCGCCAGCGTGGCTTCAACAACGGGCGCACCCTCACGGTCGCGTTCAGCCCCGACGGTAAATTCCTCCTGCTCACCGGCGACACCGCACGCGTGCGCGACGCCGCCACCGGCCAGCCCGTGCCGGCGCTCCAGCCGATGGAGGCCACGCGTCCCGTCGCCGCCGCGTTCAGCCCTGACGGCGCTCGCATCGTCACGCTCAATGCCGATGGTGTCGGCGCGCGCGTGTGGGACGCCACCACCGGCGCGCAGGTGCGCGAGTTTGCGCGCGACAGCGGCAGCCTCCGCACCGTCGCCTTCAGCCCTGATGGCACGCGCATCGCCACCGCGACCGACAACGGTATCGCGCACCTCTGGGACGCCGCCACCGGCGAGCCCGCATCTGACCCCATCCAACAGGGTGAAACCCCGCTGTCTGTCACTTTCAGCGCCGACGGTGCAGGCTTGCTCACCTTCTCGCGTGGCGACCATGCCGCGCGCGTGTGGGACGCCGCCACCGGCGAGCCGATGTCGGCGCTCATCCAAGTTGAAAACACTTCCGCCAGCCCGAATCAACCCGGCCCAAATTTAGCCAACCGCCCCGCGCCATTCTCCGCCGCGTTCAGCCCCGATGGCCGCTGGGTCGTGACGCATGGCGAAATCGCGCGCGTGTGGGACCCCACCACCGGCCTGCCCGTCTCCGTGCCGTTCGCCGCCGCGCCCGTGGAGCGCGAGAGCGGTCCGGCCGGTCTAACGCAGCAACCGCCCACCCCTGCCATCGTCACCATCGTCATCACATCCGACGGCCACCACCTGCTCACGTTCGACTCAGCACGTCACGACGCCATCCGCGTCTGGCCCTCCGGCGACGCGATGCCCGCGTGGCTACCCGACCTCGCCGAGGCGCTCGCACGCTGCCGCCTCGACGCGACCGGGAGCCTCGAATTTTTCCCCGGCGTAAAATCCATCGCCGAACTCCAGCGCCTTGTCGCCCAGGAAAAGGATGCCGCCCAACCGCTGGTTATCTGGGCCCGCCGCCTGCTCAGCCTGTCGCCGGCCGATGCGCCCAGCGCTGCGGTCGTGCGGCCCTGAGGAGTAAAATGCCGGCCCGTCCCGCCGGGGCTGCGGTATGTGCCGCGTTGACGCCGACACGTGGCCGGCAAAGCGTCTGGCCTCATGCCTGCCCGTCCGTCCTCCCTCTTGCTGGAAGTTTGCGGCCTCACGGTCGCGCGCGGTCGCGTCACGTTGCTCCATGCCGTGGACTGGCGCATCGGGCGGGGCGAACACTGGGCCGTGCTCGGTCCCAATGGCTGCGGCAAAACTTCCTTGCTGCGTGTCCTCATGGGCTATCTCACGCCGGGCGCGGGTGAAATCTCGCTGCTGGGCCGCCGCTACGGCGAGACCGACTGGCGCGAGCTGCGCCTGCAGGTGGGCCTCGTGACGAGCGCGTTGCAGGCCAGTGTGCCGCCGGCCGAAACCACGCTGGAAACAGTCATCAGCGGCAAATATGCCCAGCTCGACCTGTGGATGGACTACACGCGCGCCGACCGTGCAGCGGCCATGCGCTGGCTGCGGTTCACTGGCGGCGCGGCTCTGGTGTCACGCCCGTGGGAGGTGCTTTCACAGGGTGAGCGGCAGCGTGTGCTGATCGCCCGCGCGCTAATGGCGCGGCCCCGCCTGCTCATCCTCGACGAACCCTGCGCCGGGCTTGATCCTGTCGCACGCGAGGATTTTCTGCAATTTGCCACCGCGCTGGCCCGCCGCCGCCATGCGCCCGCGCTCGTGCTGGTGACTCACCATGTCGAGGAAATCACGCCGGCTTTCACGCACGCGCTCGTGCTCCGGGCCGGTCGGGTCATCGCCGCCGGCCCGCGCCGCACGGCCCTGACCGCCCGCACGCTGGGCGCGGCCTTCGGCACGCCGGTGCGGCTCACCAAGCTTGGTGGCCGGCTGCGGCTCACCCTGCGGAAGCGAAAAAAGCCGGAGTTTGCCTGACGTACAGGCGGGCGGCGGTCACGCCGCCTCTTTCCCCCATGCCAGTCTGTAGGGGCGCAGTCTTGTTGTGCCCTCCTTCGCTCACCCGACGTTCGCCTCCGCCTGCCTGATGGTTTGCGAGCCGATTTCCAGTGGCTCGCCGGCGAGGACTTTTTTCGCCCGTGCGAGGTCGAGTTCGTTCTCCCACCTTGCCACGGTGATGGTCGCCACGCCATTGCCGATGAGGTTGGTCAGCGCCCGCGCCTCCGACATGAAGCGGTCAATCCCCACCAGCAAGGACAGGCTGGCGACCGGAATAGGTGTGGAGGAAAGCGTCGCCGACAGCGTGACAAACCCGCCGCCGGTGACGGCTGCCGCCCCTTTCGAGGTCAGCAGCAACAGCATCAGCACGCCGAATTGCTGCGCAAAGGTGAGCGCCGTGTCGGTGGCCTGGGCGAGAAAGACTGCCGCCATGGTCAGATAGATGCAGGTGCCGTCGAGGTTGAACGAGTAGCCCGAGGGCAGCACCAGCCCGACGACCGACTTCGCGCAGCCCAGATGCTGCATCTTGGTCATCATGCCCGGCAGGGCCGACTCTGATGACGAGGTGCCCAGCACCAAAAACAGCTCCTCGCGGATGTAGCGGAGAAATTTCAGCATGCTCAGCCCGTTCAGCCGCATGATGGAGCCGAGCACCACGGCGATGAACACGAGCATCGTGAGATAGACGCACAGGATGAGCTTGCCCAGGGCGAGCAGCGCCCCGCCGCCCTGACTGCCCACGGTGTAGGCGATGGCCCCGAACGCCGCGAGCGGCGCGAGTTTCATCAGCATGGAGACGATGCCCATCAGCACCTTCGTCACCAGCTCCAGGAGATGGAGCAGGGGCTCCGCCGTGCGGGACAGCCGTGCGACGGCGATGCCGAAGAGAATCGCCACGAGCAGGACCTGCAGGATGTCGCCGGAGGTGAGTGCGCCCGGCAGCGTCGTGGGGATGATGTTGAGCAGAAAGCCCACCGTGGTCATCGGCTTGCTGTAGGTGGCGGCCTTGGCGAGGTCGTCGGGCGAGATGGCCATGTGGCGGCCTGCGCCCGGCTGCACCCAATTGACGACCAGCAGCCCCAGCACCAGCGCGATCGTCGTCACCACTTCAAAATACACCAGCGCCTTCAGGCCGACGCGCCCCACTTTCCTCAAGTCGGCCATGTGGCCGATGCCAGTCACGATCGTGCAAAAGATGATCGGGCCGATGAGCATCTTGACGAGGCTCACAAACCCGTCGCCCAGCGGCTTCAATTCGACCGCCTGCGTGGGAAAGAAATGCCCGAACAACGCCCCGCCCACCGCCGCCATCAAAACCCAGACGTAAAGATGGCGGAAGAGCTTCATGAAGTGTCGTTAGGGGCTGAGCGGTTTTAGCCTGAACGCGGGGCCAAGACGGAGGCAAGCATCCCGTCATGCCAGTCTCTCAAGTTTCAAATCCTCAAATCTCTACCGACATCAGACGATCTGCCATGGTTCGATCTGCCCGCGCGCGTTGCAATCAGGCGGCCGGCTCGGGGAACCGTTTCTCCCGTTGGCGAAACTGATCCCAATCAAGCCCCCCTCACTTCAGCAGCATGTCCTTCACCGTCTTGCCCGCGGGGATCATCGGGAGTACGTGTTCCGTGTAGGGCACGATCACGTCGAGCACATACGGGCCGTCGTGGTCGAGCATCTCCTGGATCGCGGCCTTGAGCTCGCTCTTCTTGATCACGCGCCGGCCTTTCACGCCGAAGCCTTCGGCGATCTTCACGAAGTCGGGATAGAGCGCGTCGGGGTTGTCGGGGCTGCCGATGTTGTTTTCGTCTCCCAGAATCGTGTTGCCGCGGATGCTCTTGTAGAAACGGTCCTCCCACTGCACGACCATGCCGAGGTGTTGGTTGTTCAGGATCATCGCCTTCGCGGCGATCTTCTCGATGTGGCAGGTGGCGAGCTCCTGGATGTTCATCACGAATGAGCCGTCGCCATCAATGTCAATGACCTGCTTGTCCGGAAACGCGACCTTGGCGCCCATCGCGGCGGGATAGCCGAAGCCCATCGCGCCGAGGCCGAGCGAGCTGAGGTAGCGGCGCGGTTCGTTGAAGCGGTAGAACTGCGCGGCCCACATCTGGTGCTGGCCCACGCCGGTCGTGATGATGGCGTCGCCCTTGGTCAGCTCGTAGAGTGTGGCGACGGCCTCCTGCGGCACGATGTGGCGGCTCTGCTCGTAGGCAAAGGGATAGTCGCGCTTCCACGCGTTGAGCTGCGTCTGCCACGGCTTAGTGTCGGGCGGGGTGAACCCGCGAGCGGTCATGAGCGCGTTGAGCCGCCGGAGAGCGTCGCGGATGTCCCCGGCCACGGGCAGGAGCACCCGCTTGTTCTTATTGTGCTCGGAGGCGTCAATGTCTACATGGACGATCTTCGCGCTGGCGGCGAAATGGGCGGTGTTGCCCGTGATGCGGTCGTCGAATCGAGCTCCCAGACACAGCAGCAGGTCGCACTGGTCCACGGCCCAGTTGCCGTAGGCTGCGCCATGCATGCCGAACCACTGGAGCGAGAGCTTGTGCGACTCGGGAAACGCGCCCACGCCCATCAGCGTGGTGGCGACCATGAGGTTGGCCTTCTCGGCAAATGTCTTCAGCTCCGCGTGCGCGCCGGACGAGATCAGGCCGCCGCCGGCGTAGATGACGGGCTTCTTCGCCTCGGCGATGAGGGTGAGGATCTGGCTGAGCTGCTCGTCCGTCGCGCGCGGCTCGGAGGTGAGCAGCGGGTTGCTGAACTCAACCGTCGCGGGAAACACCGGCTGCAGCCGCGTCTGCTGCACGTCCTTGGGCAGGTCAATGATGACGGGGCCGGGCCGGCCGCTCCGGGCGATGTGAAAGGCCTCCTTGAAAATGCGCGGCAGCTCCTTGGCGTCCATCACGAGGTAGGAGTGCTTCACCACCGGCAGCGTCATGCCGTAGAAATCCGTCTCCTGAAACGCCATCTTGCCGATGAATTTCGAATACACCTGCCCCGTGAGGCAGATGAGCGGGATGGAGTCCATGAAGGCGTCGGCGATGGCCGACATGAGGTTGGTTGCGCCGGGGCCGCTGGTGGCCATGCACACGCCGACCTTGCCCGTTGCGCGCGCAAAGCCCTCGGCAGCAAACGAGCCGCCCTGTTCGTGTCGGGGCAGGATGGTGCGGATCTTGTCGGTGCGGGCGAGTGCCTGATGGAGCTCCTGCGACGCGCCGCCGGGATAGGCAAAAATGACATTCACGCCCTCGCGGATGAGGCACTCGACGACGCAGTCGGCGCCGTTCATCTCACGGCCGATGTCGGGCTGGGGAAATGCAGCGGGTGCGGTGGGCTTGGCGGGCTTGGGCATGGCGGATTTGGGTTTGGGCAAGGGGCGAACTAAGCCGGGGTGGGCGGCAGGTGGCAATCCCGGATTTTCCGGCTGGCCGCGGGGCGGCGTCTGGCGCACGCTGCCGGGCCATGCTGAAAATCCTGTTCATCGGTGACATCGTCGGGCGGCCGGGGCGTGACATCGTGACCGAACGCCTGCCGCAGCTCCGCCAGGACCTGGGGCTGGATGTCGTCATCGCCAACGCCGAGAACGCCGCCGCCGGCGCGGGCCTCACCGGCGCGCTCGCCCGGTCCATCCTCGCGGCGGGTGTAGACGTGATCACGCTAGGCGACCACGTCTGGGACCAGCGCGGCTTTGAAACCGAGATCGCCACGCTGGAGCGGGTGTGCCGTCCGGCCAACCTGCCCCCGGGCTGCCCCGGCCGCGACCATGTCATCGTCGAGGCGAAGGGCGTGCGGCTGGCGGTGTTCACACTGCTCGGGCGCACGTTCATGGGCCTCAAGGCCGAGTGTCCGTTTCTCGCGACGGATGCGTTGCTCGCACGGCTGACGGGCACCGGCGAAACGGGTGCGGCGGACGCGACGTTTGTGGAAATCCACGCCGAGGCGACGAGCGAAAAGCAGGCGCTGGGCTGGCATCTGGATGGGCGGGCGGTGGCGGTCATCGGCACGCACACGCATGTGCCGACGGCGGACGCGAGCGTGCTGCCGCGCGGCACGGCGTTCCTGTGCGATGCGGGCATGACCGGACCTTACGCGGGCGTGCTCGGGCGGGCGGTGGAGCCGGTGGTCGCGCGGTTTCTTGATGGGATGCCGCGCCGGTTCGACGTGGCCGAGGGCGACGTGCGGCTCTCCGGTGTCGTGGTGGATTACGATCCGGTCACCAGAAGGGCGGTCCGCTGCGAGCTGCTGACTGTCAGGAAATGAGCGGACCGGAATGCCGCATGCCCCGGTCCGCCCCATCCGCCGCTTCTGCTTCGTCTGCCGGGCTGCCGCCGGTTGACGGGCACGTTCACATCGTCGGCATCGGCGCGGGCGGGACAGGCTGCTGGCTGCAGGCGGACTCGGCCTGGCACCGGATCGAGTCGAATTTTCTCTGCCGCGTCATCGGGATGGATCCGGCGACCCTTAAGGGCGACTTTGACCGGCTTTATGTGGAGCATCTGCTCGCGCGGCTGCAGGCCTCGTCGCTGCGGGCGGCCGTGGTGCTGGCGCAGGAGCAGGTGCATGACTCGGCGGGCCGCGTCGTGCCGGGTGTTGGGCTCTTCCATGTGCCCAACGATTGGTGCAACGCGCCCGGGAAGGCCAAGGCGAGGGAAAGAACCAGGAGAACGATGAGAAGAGGCATGGGTCAATTGAAGCAAACCTGCATGAAGTTCGTATGATGGCTCCGTGAAATCGGGATAAAATCAGCGCCAATCCATCGTGGGTCGTCGCCCTGAGACTGAGTTTGATTGCTGCGGGCGGCAGGCCCGGGCGTTTCACGCCGCAGCGGCCAGCTTCTGGTAGACGCTGACGCGCGCCGGCGGAAAATTCATCCACACAATCTTGGAACCATGCAGGCCGAACTGCTCGGTGCCGCGGTGCCGGCGCTGGACGAGGTCGTAGCTGTATTGCACCCAGCAGCCGCCGGGGCGGAGCTGGGCGAGGATTTTTCCCGCCAGCTCCCGCGTAAATTCGGTGCTAAACTGCTTCAAAGGCAGGCTGGAGATGACGGTGCCGACGCGGCGCGTGCCAGCGGTGTGCGGGCGCAGCAGGCGTTCCATTTCCTGCGCGTCGCCCTGGATGACATGGACGGAGGGGAAGCGCAGCTTCAGGAGCTCGGCGAACTTCTCACCCATCTCGATGGCGACCAGCCGGTCGGGAGGGACCCCGTGGGACAGCAGGGAAGAGGTGATCGAGCCGGTGCCAGGACCAAGCTCCAGCACGAGATCGGCCGGATCGGGCGAGAGCCAGCCCGCCATCGCCTTCCCGAGCTGGGGCGAACTCGGCAGGACCGAGCCGATTTGCTGCGGCCGGCGCAGCCATTCGCCAAGAAAAAGGGCGCTCGCGCGGAGAGACTGGCGCATGGGTTTGGACACGGGAGGAAAAGGGGTAGATCGGCCGGGACGCAGACAGGACAGACGCCCGCACGGGGCGGCGCAAGCCCGGAGATGGGGTGGCGGCAGATTTATATTCCCACCCCCCTCCGATCAGGCCAGCTTGCTGGCGGGCGGGTGCGCGGACCGTTTCGGCCGGCTCGCCGGGACGGTGGACTTTTCCCAAGCGCGGACGCCGCCGCGTGTGAGCCTGAAGAGCGGGTGCGGCTCAGGCCGCACGGTGGTGGACGTGCGCCAGCGCACCGGATCACGGACGCGGAGCTTGCGACGCAGGTGCGCCCACTCGTGGAGCAGCTGCCCGCGCGTTTCGGTCAGGCGGCCGGAGTGGCGGGCGGGATTGATTTTGGCGGCGTCAAACTGATAGCCGCGTGCCACCGCCTCGGCATGCACCCCGGCGAGATAGCTGCCGAGCGCAGCGGCGGGATCGGGCGCGGCGAGGTAGCGATGGAGCTGCGGGTGATGCCGGTAGCCTTTCGTGCGGCCGAGCACGACGGCCTGCGCGAGCAACGCCTCGCGCCAGAGCGCTACGAGGCCCTTCGCATCAAGGTGGCGGGGATGGAGTGTCCACAGACGCATCGGCTGGGGAGAAAAAGCGGGGGCTTCACTTCAGACCGCTCCGGTTCTCCGGCTGGTGCCAGCGGGCGAAGGCGACCGCGATGGCGATGAAGGCCACGAGCATCCCGCCGAGCTTCATGATGGCGGCGGCGAGGAACTGGTCATCCTGCGGAGTAAAGCCGGCGATGAGGCGGGGCGCGAACTCATACATCGGGTAAAGCACATCGGCGGAAAAAGCCAGCCAGGCAAATAGCGGCGTCATCGCGATGATGACACCGAGCAGATAGAGCATCTGCACCGCCGGCGGCCGGGGCGGCAGCTCGGTCGAGGGGCTGAGCAACGGCCACCAGTAGAACAGCGCCGCGCCGAAAAACATGACGTGCTCCGCGATGTGCACCGGCCGGTTTTCCAAGGCCAGCCCGTAAAGCACCGGCATGTGCCAGACCGCGAGCGTGATGGTATAGACGCCCCCGCACACGAGCGGATTGGCCAGCACACCCAGCAGGGGACGCAGCGCCCGCCGGCCCGTGACCGGCCGCACCAGCCAGCCGGGCAGACCGAGCAGAAACAGCACCGCCGCCGGATAGATGATGAGCTGGTGCTGCACCATATGCGCGCTCAGCAGGAAGCGTTCGCCCGCCTGATCCAGCGGCGAGCCGACCGCGAGGTAGAAGACCGCCAGCGAGGAGTAAAACTTCCATGCCTGGGCCCGGGGATAGGGCGGGGTGGGACCCTCCGGCCCGGCGAACCGGCTGCGCAGCGGGCCGGTCAGGAGCGCATAGAGCCAGCCCAGCAGGAGCAAGCCGCCCACGAGGTGCGGCTCGTTGTGCCAGTGGCGCCAGTCAATCATGCGAAGGGTCTAGCACGGACCGCCGGGAAACACCCAGACAAAACGGAAGGACCGTTGGGCGCAACGGCCGGTGTCGCCCCTGCCTACAGGGTCCCTGGCCGCTCAGAGGCCGGAGAACGTCAGCGGGACGCTGGCGTGCATGCGGAAGAGAGTGACCAGCGCGAGCAACGTGCCACCGCCCAGCACCAGCCCGATGAAGAACAGGATGGTGCAGAAAATTTTATCCCAGCGCAGGTGCATGAAGTAAAAGATGACGAACATGAACTTCACGACGGAGAGCACCACCAGACCGGTGATGACCAGCGCGGCAGGAAAAGGCAGGAAGACTGCCACGACCTCCACGCCGGTGATGACCGCGAGGAGCATCGCGATCTGCACATAGAGATGGAAGCGGCTCTCGTGATGAGCGGTGTCGGGCGCGTGGGCGGCAGCGTGGGAGGACATGGCGGGAGAAGTCTTAAGGTCGGTGAGTCTTGCGGCCGGTCAGGTCACGTATTCGAGCAGATAGACGACGGTGAAGATAACGATCCAGACGATGTCAACGAAGTGCCAGTAGAGGCCCATGGATTCGACATCAATGGCATTGATCTCGGCAAAATCCACCTCGCCGCGCCGCCGGGCGAAACCAACCAGGGCGGCGAGACCAACGGCGGCGATGGCGAGCACGAGCCAGTGCGGAATCACTGCGGTCGGAGTGAGAATCCAGGCCGAGTCGCCGAGCGTGGCAAAATAAGTGCCGGCCTGGCCTTCCTGCACGAGCAGGTAGAGATGATAGGTCGCATTCATCAACGCGACGATGGTCACGGCAAACACCGCGACATGCGCCCCGCCGCGTGCGACCCAGCCAAAGCCTGCGGGCCGGGCGGGCTTGAAGGAGCGCACATACATCAGCACCAGCCAGAGCACCCCGATGGCCACGTGTGTGCCGTGCGTGCCCGTGAGCGTGAAAAAGGTCATGCCAAACACGTCGCCGGTGATCGTGAGGTGCTTCTCGTGGACGAAGTGGTTGAATTCGTACACCTGGCACCACAGGAAGATCAGGCCGAAGAAAATGGTCGTGAGCAGCGCGGTGCGCATGGCCCGCAGGTTGCCGCGCTGGATCGCGCTCACCGCCAGCGCCATCATCAGCGACGACATCAGGAGGATGAACGTCGAGAACGAGGTCAGCTCGAGGCTGAACACCGCGCGCGGCCCGAGTGTCTCGGGCATCGGGTTCTGGCGGTAGACGAGATGGGTTGAGATGAGCGTGCCGAAAAACATGCAGTCCGACGCCAGAAATGCCCACATGATGAGCTTCTTATTCGGAATGCCCGTCGAGGTCGTCGGGTCGTTATGGTGGTCAATGTGACCGGCTGCGGCGTGGCTGCTCATGGCGAAAAGGGAAAGGTGAGTGGTTTAGTGGCCGCCATGGCCGTGGCCCTCGCCAGCGCCCTGGTCGAGGTGGATATGGTAGCCGCCGGGGCCTTCCAGCGCCCAGAAGTAAATCGAGAGGACCAGAATCCCGAGGCCGGTGAACGACGCGGGCGGGAAATAGTTCGCGAAGCCCAGGCCGGCGATGAGCATGCCGACACCGCCGAAGAACGGGAACCATGACTGGTCGGGCATGTGGATGCCGCCGTGCGCAGCTTCGGCCTTGATGGCGGCATCGGCGTCTTTTTTGGCCTCGGCCGGATTCTGCTTGGCGTGCCACCAGCCGTCGCGGGCGCGGACGGTCGGGATGGCGTCGAAATTGTGTTCGGGCGGCGGCGACGGAATGCTCCACTCGAGCGTGCGGCCGTCCCACGGGTCATTGCCGACCTTCTGGCCCTTGAAATAGCTCCAGACGACGGTGGCGAAATAGATGAAGATGCCGAGGCCGAGGACGTAGGCGCTGATCGTGCAGAACATGTTGAGACCGTTCCACTCCATGTTGGAGTCATAAGTCCAGGTGCGGCGGGGCATGCCGTTCAGCCCGAGGAAATGCATCGGGAAAAACGTGCAGTTGAAGCCCACAAAGATGACCCAGAACGAAATCTTGCCCCAGGTCTCGTCCACCATCCGGCCGAAAAATTTCGGGAACCAATAGTGGATCGCCGCCAGCAGGGCAAACGTCGCGCCGCCGATCAGCACATAGTGGAAGTGCGCGATGACAAAGTAGGTGTCCTGCTGCTGCGCGTCGGCCGGCGCGGCCGCGTGCATGATGCCGGAGAAGCCGCCGAGCATAAACATCCAGATGAAGCCGAGGGCGAAGAGCATCGGCGTGCGCATCTGGAGGTGCCCGCCCCACAGCGTGCCGATCCAGTTGAAAATCTTCACCCCGGTCGGCACCGCGATGGCCATGGTGGCGAGCGCGAACGCCGCCGTTGCGACCGCCCCAAGGCCGGTGGTGAACATGTGGTGGCTCCAGACGCCGAAGCCGATGAAGCCGATGGTCGCGCCCGAGAACACCACCACCGCATAGCCAAAGAGCGGCTTCCGGGAAAAGGTCGGGAGAATTTCCGAGATATAGCCCATCGGCGGCAGGATCAGGATGTAAACCTCGGGATGGCCGAAAACCCAGAACAAGTGCTGCCACAGGATGGGCTGGCCGCCCCGGGAAGCCTCAAAGAACATCGTGTTGAAGTGGCGGTCAAAAATCACCTCGACCAGCGCGATGGCGATGGCCGGCATGGCCAGCACCAGCAGGAAGCTCGTGAACAGCGCCATCCAGGTGAACACGGGCAGCCGCATCATCGTCAGGCCGGGCGCCCGCATGTTGATGATCGTGACAATGAAGTTGAGCGAAGCCGCAATGGAGGAGACGCCGAGGATCTGCAGGCCCATCGCCCACAGGTCGGCGGAGATGTCGGGCGTGAAGAGCTTCGAGGTGAGCGGTGCGTAGCCGAACCAGCCGACGGCGGGCGCACCGGAGGGGAGCAGCCAGCCGATGTTCATGACCGTCGCACCTGCGACAAACACCCAGAGGCTGAAGGCATTCAACCGGGGAAAGGCCACGTCTCGTGCGCCGATCTGCAACGGGATGAGCAGGTTGAAAAACGCGGCATTGAGCGGCATGACGGCGAGAAAGATCATCGTCGTGCCGTGCATCGTGAACAGCTCGCCGTAGGTGTGCGCACCGAGGAAATGGTTGTTCGGCACCATGAGCTGGGTGCGGATCAGCAGCGCCTCGACGCCGCCGACGAGGAAGAAGAAAATGGCAAATGCGGCGTAGAGCACACCGATCTTCTTGTGATCCACGGTGGTGAGCCAGCTCATCAGTCCGGTCTTGGCGGTCGGACGCGCGAAGAGCAGGCCGGCCTTGGCCGGGGCATGCGCCTCCTTGGGAAGAAATTCAGATTTAACCAGTGCGTCGGCCATGTCGGTGAGTGGTGGGTGGAGGCTGCGGGCGGAGGCGGGTTACTTCAAGCTTTGCAGATAGGCGGTGAGAGCGGTGGCGTCGGCGTCCGTCAGCGCGATGTTGCGCACCGGCTGCCCGGTGGGGTTCATTTGCGGCTGGCCGCTTTCGTCGAGCTTGAGATAGCCGGCCATTTTGACCGGATAGGTAATGCCGTGAAACATCTTGTTGGACGGCTTCCAGTAGTCCGGCTCAATGAGCCAGTCCTTCATGCGCTCCGGATTGTTTTCCAGCAGGCCGGCCGCGATCGTTGAACGGGCTCCGACGTGGGTGAGATCCGGGGCGTTGGTCCCGATGCCTTCCTGGCCGCGGATAGCATGGCACATGATGCAATTGTTGTCCCGGAACAGCCGCCGGCCGGCCGAGATGAGCGCGGTATTTTCCTGCGCGGGCGCAGGTTGCTGGCGGGCCTGCCACGCGGTGAACGCCACGCTGGCATCACCCGTGCCTGCGAGCGGGGCGAGGCGGTCGCGGCCGTCGAGATTGAGCACGGCCATCGTGCCTTTGGCGGCCGGTGTGGGGGCGAGCGGGGCGGCGGCGCGGGCGGGTTGCTTCTGGGCCGCCAGCCACTTCGCAAAGTCGTCCTTGGCGAGCGCGATCACGCGAAACTTCATGATCGAGTGCGAGTCGCCGCAATACTCGGCGCATTGTCCGAAGTAATAGCCTGGCTCGTCCGCCTGCAGCCATAGGTGATTGGGCCGGTTGGGAATCATGTCCACCTTGCCGCCCAGTTTTGGCACCCAGAACGAGTGGATCACGTCCCCCGTCCGCAAATCAATATGCACCGGCATGCCGGCCGGAATGACCAGCTCGTTGGCCGTCACGAGGTCCGATCCAGCCGCCGTTTTTTCCGTGGGATACTCAAATTTGAACCACCATTGGTAGCCGGTGGCCTTGATCCGGTAAGCCTTGCCCTCTTCGACCAGCTTTGCGAGCTTTCCGGGCGTCTCACCGTTCTCGACATCGTAGGTGTATTTGATGCTGTGCAGGGTCGGCACCGCGATGAACAGCAGGCAGACGATGGAGCCGATGGTGAGGCCCAGCTCGACCACGGGATTGCCGTGGCTTTGCGGCGGCGGCGCGGCGTGTTCGTCCGCCTCGGTCTTGGCGCGGAATTTCAATGTCGCAACGGCCAGTGCGGAGCCCGTGATCACAAAGAGAATCAACGTCACCCAGAGAGTGATATAAAACAGGTGGAGCTGGTCCTTGGCGACAGGCCCGGCGGTCTGAAACGTGGACTGGGGGCCTTCGAGCCACAGTGCGCCCGAGGCGGGCAAGGCGAGCAAAGCGACCGCCAGCGCGGGATACGCGCGGCGCGCCAAGGAGCGGAGGAAGGCGGAGAATCGCATGATGTCGTTGAGCTGAGGCCGGCCCGCGCAGGCGCGGACACAGGCGCACCTGAGCGTTTGCAGGCCGCCGGCCATTTCAAGCACTATCTCAGTGCCCGTCCGCGTCCTCCACCCCGCTATTAAATCCCCGCGCGCCGCCCATAAGGCAGCGTGCAGGTGCAACACGGGTATTGCCAGCCGGCTTCCTCCGCCCAAGCTAACTCGGCATGAAACTCATCTTTGCCAGCGTTTTTTCCGCCACGATGCTTGCGCTTGCCGGCTGCGCTCCCAAGGAATCCCCCAAGCCTGCGCCCGCCGCCGCTCCTGCGACGGCACCCGCGACGACCGCTGCGGCTGTCGCCCCCGCCGGTCCTCGCGTGATCGAAATCATCGTGAGTGACACGCTGGCTTTCAGCGTCAAACGCATCGAGGCCACGGCTGGTGAGGAGCTCAAGGTCACCATTACGCACACGGGCTCCATGCCCAAGGAAGCGATGGGGCATAACTTCGTCCTCTTCAACAAAGGCATCGATCTGGAGTCATTTGGTCAGGAAACCCCGATGGCCAAAGCCACCGAGTATATCCCGCCCGGCTACGAGGCCGAGATTATTGCACACACCCGCCTGGTCGGCCCGCGCGAGAGCGACAGTGTCACTTTCAAGGCGCCCAAGGAGCCCGGCGAGTACATCTACATTTGCAGCACGCCCGGGCACTATCTTGCCGGCATGAGGGGCGTGCTCGTGGTGAAATAACCTGCGGACGCAGGCTTGCCAACACCTGCGCGCGCCCCAACGTGGCCGGTATGCCGTCCGCCGACCCTGCGCGACACCACTGGGAAAACGCCGCCGCCGGGCTTGCCGCCCGCATCAACCGCGCCGCGTGGCTTGATGCTTTTGCTCCCGGCGCGTTTGCCGCCGGCACCGCCGCCGCCGTCGCGCTCTATGCGCTGCGCCGCCTGCGTGGTCCGGAGCATTGGGCGTGGTTCGGTCTCGCGGCCGGCCTGCTGGCGGCGGGTGTCGTCGCCTGGTGGCTGGCGCGACGCTTGTTTTTCAGCCGCGGGCATGCGCGGGTTTTGCTTGAGCATCAGCTCGGCCTCGACGCCGCCCTGAGCGCCGCGACTGACGGCGTGACCGCGTGGCCTGCGCCCGGCCCGCTGCCCCGTGTCCTCCGGTGGCACGCCCCCGGCACGCTCGGCTGGCTGGCGGGCGCGCTGGCGTTGCTCGCCGCGAGCCTGTGGCTGCCCGTGCCCGCGCTTGATTCCACCAACGTCCACCCCGTTGAAAAACCGCCCGCCCTCGCCGAGACCGAGGCCTGGCTCAAGGAACTCGCCAAACTTGATGTCATCAAACCCGAATCGCTCAAGCCGCTCGAGGACCGCGCCCGGGATCTCGCTGAAAAATCACCCGACGAGCAGTACACCCATTCCGCCCTTGAAGCCGCCGACACCCTGCGCGACCAGACCGAGGCCGCCGCCAACGACCTCGCCCGTGCGCTGGAAGCGGCCGCCGGTGCACTCGCCCCGTTTGCCGACCCGAAAACCGCGCCCGACGACGCGCAGCTCAAGGCCCTGGCCGCGCAGCTCGGGGCGGCCCTGCAGGGCATGAAGGACGGCACGCTCTCGGCCAACGCTGCGCTCCTCTCCCAGCTCGCCGCCGCCGGCGCGAATCTCGGCACACTCACACCCGAACAGGCCGCCGACCTCGCGCGGCAATTCGCGCAAGGCGGCCAGAGCGTCCGTGGCATTCCTGGTGCTCGCCGCGGCCCGGGCGCGTCCGTCGCACGGGGGCTCCCCTCCTGGCGCGACGGTCCGGGGGGAAACCAGCCCGGTTCCGGTGGCCGCGGCGGTGGCGGTCCGCCCGCACCGCTGACCTTCGGCAATCTCAGCAACGCCGGCCTGGGCAACGCCGAGGGACTCACGGGCGACAAGCCGAACATCCCCGCCTTGGGCGACAAACTGGGGGAGACGTCCGGCCGGCACGAGGTTGACCCGGCGAAGGCCGTCGGCCCGGCCGCCGCCGGTGCCATCGCCGCTCCTGCCGCCGGTGGCGAAGCTGTTTGGGTTAACCGCCTCACCCCGGCCGAACGCGCCGCCCTGAAAAATTTCTTCAAGTGAGTCCAACCCCACCCAATTTTAACCACAGACTTTACGGATGAACACGGATCAATCAGGCGGCAGGGCCTCACCTTGCGTGAGGCCTAGTTCGAAAGGCCCGGCACAAGGTCGAGCCCTTCAACCGGGGCAACCCAGGGAGGACATAGGGCAATGCCCCCGTGACCTCGGCTTGGTTTCCCGGCGGTCACTGTGTCCCAACTCCGCCAACTCCTGGCTTCATGGCTTCTGAATTAATCCGTGGTCAAAAACTCGGTCTTCATCCTTCTCCCTTCATAACTTATCCTACTTCCGTTCATGCCCACGCCCCTCTCCGAAACCGAGATCGCCTCCGCCACCACCTCGCTCACGCGCCTGCTCGACACCCTCGACACCGTCCTCTTCGGCCAGCGCGAGCTGATCGAGCTCGTCGTCATCGGGGTGCTAGTGCTTGCTTGCAATGAAAAGAGATAGATGTCAAGTTAGGTGGCATGGCACGAACCGCCCCCCGCATCACCTGTAGTCCCGACGATCAGCAAACGCTGGAACGGCTGGCGGGCAGCCGCACCGGCCCGAAGCAAGCCGTGGAACGC
>CANJLB010000003.1 GCA_947475065.1 Opitutia bacterium
CGGAACCCGGCGCAGCTCCCGTCTCCACTCACCGCGGCCCCCTCCACCATGCTGCTTTTCGTCCTCAAACCTCTGCTCGCCTCGCGCAAAAAAACTTTCCGCACGCTGGTCTCGGCAGCAGCGGTGTGTTTTTCAGAGGATCCTTAATTAGTTCCAGTGTGCTGCCGGAGACTCCCATGTATCAGATTCTTGACCAGTTGAGCCACACGGCGCACGTCGTCATCAATGCACCGCCCGCTCTCGTGGTGGCGTCGTCGAACCTAAGTTTCAGGATGACCGGTCAGTTGTCCGAGCAGGAATGGGTGACGCTTCTGCGGGATTCCTTCGAAAAGAGCGACGGGGTGTTTTTCGATCCGCAGCCGGATGGAACCTGGCAGGCGCGGGTCGTTCCGGCCAGCGGGCGACCCACGAGCTTCGTTCTGGTTATCAATACAATCGATCTGGAGTTTGGGGTTCGTATGGCAGATGGTCAACCACTGCGGGCCGTAGATGAACTCATCTCTTGGGCAACGGGGAAAACTATCTTCAACAGAAAATAGATGGATCCCATTGGGGGCCACCGGTGGCTGCCCGGGTTGATGTCTCACCCGGAGTGTGGAAGAGCAGCACGCGGGTCAGGATTGTTGTGGCAGCTTCGTTCGCCGAAGCGAGAAACCAACTGGCCGACGCGCTCCGGCAGCAGGCCGGCATCGTCACGGAGATCCTGTCCGACCGCACGTTGCGGCTCCGGCTGGAAACCGGCGACAACGACCCGATCATGCCGGCGCACGATTTCACCGACGCGCCCATTGAGGAGGTGATCAGCTATCTCAAGGACACCACAGGACAGGGGTTTAATTTTCGCAGTGCGCTGCCGCAGCCGCTCCCTGGGGGTGGGGCGAGCGGAGGAGCGAGGGGAGGGGGCTACAACCCCGGCGCGCCGCCTCAACTGCCAGCCGACCCCGCTCCCGCTCTGTGGCCACCCGAACTGGTTGGCCGGAGCCTCACCCTGCATCTCGACAGCGCGCCGGTGAGCCGGGTAACGGCGCAAGTGCTGGCCGCGCTGGAGAAACAGGCTGAAATCGTCGCCGAGGCGAGGGATTACAGTCCCCGGCTGGTTGACCTGAAACTCAGCACGAGTGCGGCTGCCAAAATGACTTACAGCATGCAGTTGGCAAACACGCCCGCCACCCAAGTTTTTTCATACCTGCGAAGCCTCACCGAGAAAACCATCGCCAATGCGGCTGGACAACCGGCCAGACTGGGCGGCCCACCGGTCACGCTGAACCTCAACGCCGCGCCGCGCACGGAGGCGATCAGGCTGTTGCGCGACGCACTGGAGCAGCAGTCGGGCAACATCCTCGATGAGCAGCCCGACGGCAATTTCACCGCGCGCCTGATCGCGCCTCCGGCACCCTAACACCCTGATTTTCCCGGGCGGCTGCGACCCGGTTGAAATACCGCTCGCGAAGTTGGCGTTCAGAGCTGCCAGCTTTTGCCGGTATATTCCATCAGCTCGATCACGTTGCCGTCGGGATCATGGATCCATGCCTGCTTGGAAAAGTCCATGCCGACCTTGAGCGGGCGGTCAATGGCGATGCCGCGACCTTTCAAGGTATCACAAAATCCTTCCAGGCCGGTGACCTCGAAACACAGGTGGCCGAAGTGCGTGCCGACATGGCTTTTGAGCTGGGAAAACTCGCCACCCCACTGCTTCACCATGCCCGCGCGGTCGAAAATTTCCACAAACGTCATCGCGCCCGTCTGAAAGTAGTGCCCGAAGACGGTGCCGTCATCATGCTTGAATGTGAACTTGATGGGCAGGCCGAGGCCGTCGCGGTAGAAGGCGGTCATCACCGGCAGTTGGTGGGACATGAGGCAGAGGTGGGCGAGCTGGCGGATCATGGTAGGTGGGGGGCTGGGGTTGAAGGTGGGGAGAAAGGATCATCATGCTGGCCGTGCCACCGTCCGCGTCAATCTTCCACCGTGCCGAAACAAGGCTCAGTCACTGAGTTATTTTTTCGCCTTCGTTGGTTACCTTGATGCCGACGCCAATCTCCGTGCTGTCTGCGTCGGCACCGGTGCGCGCGACAATCGCCAGTATTATCTCGACCGCCCGCGCACCGCCGGCGATTTTCACGGACAGTCCCCGGTGCTCTGGTGTGCGGCGGCCCTGCTGAGGTGAGCCTCCCCAAAATTGTCCTTGAACGCTTCAGTCGCAGGGTGCAGAAAAGGCAGGCCTTGCTCCCCGCCCCAGCCTTGGCGCTCGTTCGTCGTTTACGCGTACTCTTCCCCATCAATCCCGCGATGCACCCCACCATCTCCAAACGTCTGTTCACCCTCACTGCGCTCGGTTTCGCCACCCTGCTCAGTTCGTCCCTTCCTGCCGCCGCTCCTGCCGGAGGTGGCGCAACACGCGGTGCCGGCCGCGCGGGCGGCGCCCCCGCGCCGCAGCTCACCATCGAGAACCTCAAAACCGCGCTGACGCTTACCGACGAGCAGGTTGCCATGATCACGCCCTGGCTCGACTCGATGAACCAAGGCCAGCAAGCCTTGAACAGCGCGCAGACAGCCAACACCGAGGCCCGCACGTTGGCGCTCGCCGTCATCAGCGCGGAGCTGACCGACGCCCAGAAGCCCTTGCTCGCGCAGCTGTATTCTGCCGCCCCCGGCGGGGCCGGTCGCGGTGCACCAGCCGCCCAGCCCAATGTCGCTCCCGTGACATGGAAAACGGCCACTCCGCAGGAAGCCGCCGTCGCCGCCGCCCGTGCCAACACTTCCGATGTCGCCGCCACGCCCCCGCATGTTTTCCCGACTGTGAAATTTGACCTCCGCCGCCCCATCCCCCCCGAGCCGGGCAATGTGCGCGACCCCGAGACCCTGCTCCTCCCGCCTGAGGGGCTCACGATCCAGCGACGTAATAATTTTTACGACAACGCCAGCGGCGGCAATGCCACCGGCACCGGCCTTTACCGCTGGGCTTCGTCCGGCCACTGGTCGAACTACGATGAAAAGCTCGCGGGCGAGTCCTACAAAAACCCGCCTGACCCGCTCAAGTTTAACAACGGCCAGATTGTGGGCACTCCCGCCCAATGGACGAGCCAACGCCGCGCCGAGGTCATGGATCTGGTTGAGACAAACATCTTCGGCAAGGTGCCGGCCAACGTGCCGAAGGTCACCTGGACTTCCAGCAAGGTGACCAATGCGGACGGCTCCATCACCACGACGGCGTTGGGCACCTACGTCAATGCCGACGGCACTCCCTTTGTTGCCTCGGCGGGTGCGGGTGGCCGCGGTGGCCGTGGTGGCGGCGGTGCAAACATCACAGTCACCTACACCATCCCGGCTGGCGCGACCGGCGCGGTGCCGCTGATCCAAGGCGGTAACGCCCAGCAGATCTATGCGATGGGCTTTGGCACCTTGAACATCGGTGGCAACGCCCCGAATGTCAGCAGCGGCCGGCCCGACGACTGGGGCGCGATCCGCAAGGTGGCCTGGGTCAACAGCCGCGGCCTCGATTTCCTTGAGACCGACCCGACAGTGGACGCGCACCAGACGGCGTTCACCGGCCATTCCATCGGCGGCAAGCAGGCGCTGATGAAGGGCGTGATGGATGAGCGTGTGGGCCTCGTGTTCGCGAGCTGCTCCGGCGAGGGCGGTGCCTCCATGATGCGCCGCGACTGGGGCGAGACGATTGACGACATCGGCCAGCTTTCCCCCGGCAATTATTGCGCCAACTTCCAGAAATGGGTGGGCAACTGGGATGCCATGCCGGCCGACGCCAACATGC
Organism: Opitutia bacterium; assembly: GCA_947475065.1. GTDB lineage: Bacteria > Verrucomicrobiota > Verrucomicrobiia > Opitutales > Opitutaceae > CAIYUN01. Next base: position 3,770 of record CANJLB010000003.1, read on the forward strand.
TCGTCGCGCTCATGGCCCCGCGTCCTCTGCTTATCACGGGTGGCACCGACGACCAGTGGTCCGACCCCGTCGGCGTGTTTTGGTCCGGCGTCTCCGGCGGCAAGGTTTACAAGCTGCTCGGTGCAGGAAACTTCCCGACGGCCAATCCGCCCGCGCCCAACACCTTTGTCGGCGACGGTGCGCTGGTGCATTACAACCACATCGGCGGCCATACACCCATGCCCGCCGAGACTGCGCGATACCACGAGATGATCCAAAAATATTTCAAAATCGTGCCGTTCGGCACGCATGCGCGCTGAATGCGCCTGAAGTTTTCGGCGGGCCGTGCTTCACCGTGCGGTCCGCTTGGTTTCTCCCTTAATTTAAATATCACCGATATCCCTTCACCCTTGAGGATTTCACCTTCCATCTTCAATCATTCAGTTTCTTGAACCTTTTTCCCGCCATGCACACCACCACCCAAAAACATCTGTTCGCATTCGCTGCGATCGGTTTCGCCACCCTGCTGAGTTCGTCCCTTCCTGCCGCCGCGGGCCGGGCGGGCGGCGCCCCTGCGCCGCTCACCATCGATAACCTCAAAACCGCACTCACCCTTACGGATGCGCAGGTCGCCCAAATTACTCCATTGCTCGACTCGATCAACCAAGGCCAGCAAGCCTTGAACAGCGCGCAGACGGCCAGTACCGAAGCTCGCGCGGCGGCCCAAGCCGCGATCACCGCCATCCTGAACGAGTCCCAGCGGTCTGCCCTCGCCCAAGTCTTCACGCCGGCGCGCGGTGCGGGCGGGGGCGGAGGAAACCCCGGCCCACAGGCGGGCACCGTGAGTCCTCTGCCAGATGCCGTCGAGGTCGAGTTCGCGCCCCCGCTGGACAAGGAGCAGGGCAACTTCAAGCACAAGCCCAAGACCACCTGGGCGGATGTGCCGGCCATTGTGGTGCCGGAAGGCATCCCCCGTGGCAAGGTCATTGCTTTTAGCGCTCCTCCCACGCTGGAAGCGGCTGCCGCCCCCGCCGCTGCTCCGGAGACTGCTCCCGTCGCAGCGCCAGGCGACGCCGCAGCGGGCGGACGAGGCGGACGAGGCGGGCGCGGTGGTGGTGGCCGTGCAAGCTGGGTCTATATTCCCGCCGGATACAAGGAAGGCGACGTGCTCCCCTTCATGGTTGACCACGACGGCTCGGCGACGGCCGCCGTCCAGACGCAGCTCATCGCCGCGATGGACATCCTCATCGCCGAAAAGAAGATTCCCATGATGGCCGGCGTCTTCATCGCCCCCGTGAGCCGCTCCCAGGAATATGACACGGTCTCCGGCGTCTATGCCGACTACATTGAGAAGATCGTGTTTCCCCTCGCTGAAAAGACCGGCAGTGTGAAACTCTCGCAGGACCCCAACGCCCGCGGTTCCATCGGTCAAAGCTCTGGCGCACCGGCGGCATTGGGCATGGCGTGGTTCCACGAACCGGCCTTCACCCGCCTGATCATTTATTCCCCATCTGTGGTGCCGATCCAGAGGAGCACAGCCTACCCCACCGGTGCCCAGGCCTATCCGGATACCCTCATCCCGAATTCACCCAAAAAGCCCCTCCGCATCTGGATGCAGGTTGGCTCCAACGACCTCAACAACCAGTATGGCAGCTGGCCGCAGCACAACAACGACATGGCCAACGCCCTGAAAGCCAAAGGGTATGAATACCAATTCATCTGGTCTGAAGGCGCCGGCCACGTCGAACGCGGCGTGGAAAGGCAGACCATGCTGGAAGCCGTGGAATGGGTCTGGAAAACCTACAAGGCGAAGTGACCGTTCGGAGTTCCGTCTTCAGGCGAGATAGGGGAAATCCGCGAGCCTTCCCGCGGGTTTTCGATTTTTAGGGGCGTCCCTTGTGGACGCCCTTTTTGCTGGTGGGCTGGCATGCGCGACCCAAGCTCCCTCCAGTGTCCCCACTGCCAGCCTCAAAATCATAGCCCATGAGCCAGCCCACCATCGCCCAAAAATCTCCCATCGTGAAAGCCATGCCGGCCGGCACCTATTTTGGTGTGCCTGCGGTCTCTCCAAAGGCCAGCCATTCTGTGACGGATCGCACAAAGGCACCGGCTTCGCACCCGTCAAAGTCGAGCTGACCGAGCCAAAAAAGGTCGCCTGGTGCGCCTGCAAGCACACCAAGAACACCCCTTGCTGCGATGGCTCACACGCGAAACTGTGAGTCAGGATTTTTAATATAAGTGCCGAAAAGTTTCGCCAACCCGTCCAGATTGTCGCCGCCCTGCACCGGCGCGGCAAGGAGATAGACCGGCATCGTCGGGGGTGGCGCAGGCGTGCCGTTTTCGGCGGCGAAGCCGCGCGCCACGCAGGTCAGTGCTGCGACGCCGAACGTGACACCCGTGAGTACGGGGGTAGATTTTCTACGCATGGAAACCGCCGCCAGCCTCGGCACCCACGGCAAGACAAGGGCAAATGCAACCTGCGCCCTTTGCAGGTTGCCTCAATGAGACGGCTCCGACAAATGGCCAGCAGCAAATGTCCCGCTCATACCACCCGTGCCCAGAACACCTTGAGATAGCGGCTTTCGAGGCAGTTGGAATAGACCGGGTGATCCGGGCCGGGTCCCGTGCGGTCGAAGAATTGCAGGCGGCGATTTTGCCGGTGCGCGGCCTTGATGACATGCGCTTCAAAGTCCTCCAGTGACAGCAGGCCCGAACACGAGCAGGTCACAAAAATGCCGCCGGATTTGACGAGTGAGATGGCGAGCAAATTCAGGTCCTCGTATTTCTGGCGCCCCTCCCAGTTGCCAGCCTCGTCGCGGGTAAAGATAAACTTCGGCGGATCAAGCACGACCACGTCCCACTTTTCCCCGTTCTGCTGCATCTGGCGCGCGTAGGCGAAGGCGTCGGCATGGACAAACTTGAGCCGGGCCTGATTCAGGTTGGCGTTGCGTTTCGCCTGGGCGAGCGCGGCTTCGTCGAGGTCCACGCTGGTCACCTCGGCCGCGCCGCCGGTGAGTTTGGCGTTGAGCGAAAACCCGCCGGTGTAGCAGCAGAGGTCGAGCACGCGCGCGTCCTTCGTAAAACGGGCGAGGGCGCGGCGGTTCTCCCGCTGGTCGCAGAAGAAGCCGGTCTTGTGACCTTCGGCAAAATCCACTTCGTAACGGATGCCGTGCTCGCGGATTTTAACCCGGTCGGGCGCGGCGGCGTTGGTTTCGTTGAACGTGGACGGCTTGATGCCCTCCAGACTGCCGAGATCGTGATCCACATGGACCCGCGCGAACTTCGTGCCGGCGAGCGCGTGCAGCAGAGGGAGCCACGCGGGCAGGCGTTGGGCGATGCCCAGCGAGTAAATCTCACAGAGCAGCGTGTCACCATACCGGTCAATCATCAGGCCGCTGAGGCCGTCGCCGTCGGAACCGATGAGCCGGTAGGCGTCGGTGGTCTCGTCGAGTTTGAACAAGTCGCGGCGCAGCGCGACGGCGCGGCGAATGGCGGCCTCGAAATAGCTTTCGTTCACCGGTTCCGTGGAGTGGCAAACGACGCGGAGGGGGATTTTGGCCCGCGGGTTGAAGAGCCCGCCGCCACAGAGATTGCCGTTCTTGTCGAAGACGTTGACGAAGTCGCCGGGTCGCGCGTCGCGCGACACCTCCCCGAGCAGTCGGGGAAAGATCGCCGGGGCGAAGGTGAAGTATTTCAACTGCGCCCACGGCGCCGGCCAGGCCGAGCGGTCAACGGCCGCGCGGGCGGGCGGTTCTGGGCGTAGTGCGGATACTTTGTCGGATTCGGCCATGCGGATTAAGCGCAAAGACGCGAAGGGGCAAATGGACGGAACCAAATGAAAGCCCCGGCATGATGACCGGGGCCTTGGCTGGATGCTTCGCGCCTTGGCATCTTTGCGCTTAATCCGCCCTCCTCACGCCACGCGCTCGACGACCAGCGGCGGGGGGGTGGGGCGCTTGGGGGCGAGACGGTAGGCGTCCTTGAAGAAGTTGAGCGCCTGCTCGCACTTCGACTCGTCGTTGTAGTGGATCATCATGAGCGGCTCGCCCTGCTTCATCTGCGTCGCGACCTTCCGGATCTCGGAGACGCCGACCGCGTGGTCAATCTTGTCGCCAGGATCGCTGCGGCCCGCGCCGAGAATGTGAACCCCCTGCGCAATCATGGCGGCGTTGATGGTATGCACGTAGCCACGCTTCGGGGCGGGGAGCTTGCGGATGTGTTTCGCCGCGGGGAATTTTTCCGGATGGTCAATGTAGCTGGTGTCGCCGCCCTGGGCCTTCACGAGCTCCTTAAGTTTGGCGAGCGCCGAGCCGTCGGTGAGGTGACGCTGCACGGTCTGCTTGGCCGAGAGCGTGGAGCCGGCGACACCCGCGAGACGGACGATCTCCATGCCGAGCTTGAGAACGAGTTCCTTCATGTCATCGGTGCCTTCACCCTTGAGCAATTTGATGGCTTCTTTGACCTCCAGGGCGGTGCCGACGCTGTCACCGAGCGGCTGGTTCATATCGGTCACCAGCGCGACACAGCGGCGTTTCATGGAACGGCCGACGCGGGTCATGGAGCGGGCGAGCTGCTTGGCCTGCTCCAGGTTCTTGATGAAGGAGCCGTTGCCCCATTTCACGTCAATGACGAGGCCTTCGGAGCCTTCGGCGAGCTTGCGGGAGAGGACGGAACCGGTGATGAGCGGAAGGCTGGGCACGGTGCCGGTCTCCTGCCGCAGCGCAGCCAGCTTTGCGTCGGCGGGGGCCAGCGCCTTGTCCTGCGCGATGATGGCGCCGCCCACCTTGGCGAGCTGGCTTTGAAAAGCCTCGATGGACAGGGTGGTCTTGCAGCCGGGGATGGAGGCCAGCTTGTCGAGCGTGCTGATCACGTGATCATGCTCGTCACCGCACATCATCGGGACCACGACGCCGGCCGCCATGGCCAAGGGGACCAGCACCAGCGAAGTTTTGTCACCCACGCCACCGGTGGAGTATTTGTCAATTTTCGGCTTCGCGATATGCGAAAGATCAATCACTTCGCCTGAGAGCATCATCTCCTCGGTCAAGATCGTGGCCTCCTGCGCCGACATGTTGGCGAAATAGATGGCCATGAGCAGCGCCGCGAGCTGGTGCTGCGGGATTTCGCCATCCAGCGTCGAGTCAATGATGTGACGGATTTCTTCCTGGGAAAACTCCAGCCCGTCGCGCTTCTTCTCAATCAGGGATGTGAAGGAAGGCTTGACGAATCTCCGTTGCGGCGGCGTGCGTTTGGTGTTGGTGGGTCGGTAGGACATCGTAGAGCGATTTGACGCTAAGAGCCACCAGAACAAAAGGAGGGCCCGCTGTCGAGCCAATAGTTGCGTGGGCGTGACATTCCCGCAAAAACGCCCTTGCCCGGAGCTTCCGCGCCGCGTGTCGTGATTCGATGCACGTTTCGTTCAACCTTGCCGCCGTTCTCGACGCGGCCCTCAGGTCGGCCGCCACCGCCGCCGGCCTCGCCGACGCCGGGGCCTTTGCGCCCGAGGTGCGTGTGGCGGATGCACGGCACGGGGACTTTCAGGCCAATGGCGTGCTCGGCCATGCCAAGGCGCGGAAGCTCAACCCCCGCGCCGTCGCAGAGCAACTGATCGCGGCGCTCGCGCCCGAAGTGCGCGCCGCGTGCGACTTCGCGGTGGCCGGCCCCGGCTTTATAAACATCACGCTCAAGCCCGCCACCCTCCTCGCCTGGCTGGGCGCCCACACCACGCGCGCCGCCCTTGAAAAAGGCGCGGCGGAAAACTCGCCGGTGCGCGGCCAGACCTGGGTCGTGGACTACAGCTCGCCTAACACCGCGAAGCAGATGCACGTCGGCCACCTGCGCTCAGCGGTGATTGGCGAGGCGGTGGCGCGGCTGCTGGCGTTCGGCGGCGCGCGCGTCATCCGGGACAATCACATCGGCGACTGGGGCACGCAATTCGGCAAAATCATCTGGGCCTACCGCCGCCAGCTTGATACGGCCGCGTTTGCACGCGACCCGCTGGAGGAGTTTGAACGCCTCTACAAGGCGGGCCATGCCGCCGCCGAGGCCGATCCCGCGGCCCTGAAAGAGGCGCAGCAAGAGCTGGTGAAGCTACAGGACGGCGACGCCGACAACCTCGCGATTTGGAAGAAAATCGGCGACGCCTCGCTCGACGCGTTCCAGCAGATCTACGACCGGCTCGGCATCCGTTTCGATCACACGCTTGGCGAGAGCTTTTACAACGACACGGTGGCGCAGGTCTATGACGAGCTCACCGCCGCCGGCTTCGCCACCGAGAGCCAGGGCGCGCTCGTGGTCTTCCATCCGGAGCACCCGCGCTTCAAGGAGCAGCCGTTCATCATCCGCAAGTCCGACGGCGCGGCCAACTACGCCTCGACCGACCTGGCGACCGTGCTTTACCGCACGGAGCATTTTCACGCCGACGCCGTGGCCTACGTCATTGATTCACGGCAGGGCGACCACTGCGAACAGCTCTTCCTCACCACACAAAAATGGTTCACCGCCACCGGTCGCCGTCTGCCGCGACTGGAGCACGTCTCCTTTGGGACGGTGCTTGGCGAGGGCGGCAAGCCGCTCAAGACCAAGAGCGGCGAAAACATCAAGCTGAAAGATTTGCTCGCCGAGGCCGAAGAGCGCGCCTTTGCGCTGGTGGGCGAAAAAAGCTCCGAGCTCCCCGAGGCCGAGCGGCGGGCCATTGCCTCGGCGGTGGGCACCGGTTCGGTGCAATACGCCGATCTCACCCAAAACCGTTCCAGCGACTACGTCTTTGCGTGGGACAAGATGATCTCGCTCGACGGCAACACGGCGGCTTATCTGCTCTACGCCGTCGCGCGCATCCATTCCATCTTCCGCAAGCTGGGTTCCGTGGGAGCGCGACCGCCCCCGGTCGCTTCCGACTCCACCGCCGCCGGTGGCGTCGCAACATCCAACACCCAACATCCAATGCCCAACGCCCAACCCGAAAGCGTTGGCAACGCGCCGGCCGCCGTTCTCCCTTCTCCCTCCTCCCTTCTCCCCTCCGGCGCGACCGAGCCGGAAACGCCCGCCGAACTCGCGCTCGCCCGCAAACTCGTGAAATTTCCCGATGCCGTGCAACTGGCCATCGCGCAGCTTCGTCCGCACTTCTTGTGCCTTTATCTCTACGAGCTGGCCGGTGAGTTTAGCGCGTTCTACGCGGCCGACAAAGTCGCCGTGGACGATCCCTCCGTCCGCGCCCGCCGGCTGATGCTGTGCGCCCGCACGCTGCTCATGCTCGAAACCGGGCTCGACCTCCTCGGCCTGCGCACATTGCAACGGATGTAAGGAACTTGGGAGCGCGACCGCCCTCGGTCGCCTTCTGCCTCCGCGATCTTTGCGACCTCCCTGCTGAAAAGTTTTATTTCCAAGTTCATTTGGGAATGTTTATCCGTCCCACCAGATGCCGCGTGCCGTCGGGGTCGCGATAAAGAACGTCATACGAACCGGGGGGGCAGCCACGCAAAACGAGCTCGCGCTTCTTCTCGGGCTTTTCGTCCGTGCTGGCGATGACGACTGACATCACGATTTTTCCCTCCGTTACCTGGGCGTCCACCCGCTGCACGATCAAAGCCGAACTCTCCTCCAAAAGACCGCCTGAGAAAACCAGTGGCACAACGACCTTCCGTCCTTCAACTGCCGGTGGGCCAAACGCGATGTGCCCAATAAAACTCAACGGCCGATACTCACGTGACACGACGTTCACCACCGAAGCGCAGCCGCTTATGCCCAGGCAAAACGCCAAGACGCTGACGAGCCCAAGGCTGACCATCGCCACCGACCGAAGTTTTTTCAGTTTATTCATTTGGGGTATTAACCGGTCTCCATTACCTCTGTGTTCTCCTGTTGAAATTAAGAATAGACTTCCCGCCTTCGCGCTCTTCGCGAACTCCGCGTTGAAATGACTCCGCTTTTCTCCTGTTTTGGCTCCGTGTCCTCTGTGACTCAGTGGTTCAATTTTTGGAATCGGAGTTTTCACTTTGCCGTCAGGTCTCTCCCTTTGAGTCCCGGAAAGTCCGGCCCGTAGCGATAGGCACGGAAAATTTGAGCTCCGCCTCCACCACCTGGGCCGCCCCGACCTGGAAGAGCACCAGGCGCTCCCGGGCCGCCCAGCCTGCCCGCTCCGCCCGCTCCACCTGCGCCCGCCGGGCCGCCGGCGGGCACACGGTATTCCCAGACGATTTCCTTGGCGGCGGTGACTTCGAACAGGCGGCCGGTGGCCCCGGAGTTGATGAGCGTGTTGCCGTTGGGCAGGCGCTGCGCCCCGCCGATATTCACGGAATAAAAGTCGGTCTTGTTGGGCGCGGTGTAGCTCCACGCCAGCTTAGGTGGGGCAAATGCGCCGTTGGCCGCTCGGGCGTAGCGACCGTCCTTGTCCACGGGCAGCTCAAACTCGTCCACAGAGGAGAAACGTTCACCGCCGGGCCGGTTCGGCCCGTTGTTGAAGATGAGCACATGGCCCTGGCCGTTGAGGCCGGAGGCGATCCACTGGGCGTTGTGCGGGCAGAAGAGCGTCTGGTCGGCGCCGGTGCCGGCGCGATAAGCCTCGGGATTTCCCCAGCGGTAGAGCAGGTCGCCGCCATGTCCGCCCTTGCCGCCGGTATGGCCTGCCGCCTGCGCCGTCGTCGTGCTGTGGTCAATGATCCAGAACTCGCTGAAGGTGTAGCTGCTGACGATGATTTGGTCGAGGGCTGCATTGTAGGCGATGGCGTTGACGTGCGTCCAGTCGGTGGTGGCGAGCCGGCCGCCGCCGCGTCCGCCCGGTCCGCCCGCACCGCGGGCTGTTCCACCGGGTGCGGCGGCTGGCGGGTCCATCCAGCTTTCCGAGTAATTGATGTCAATCAGCTCGGGGTGTGTGGCCACGTCACCGTAGTTGGGCTTGGCTTTGTCGGCATCCTGCACGAGGTGGTCCCAGATGTGCCACTCCCAGACGATCTCTCCGGTGGTCTTGCCGGTGGGCTTGACCTCGATGATGGCGTCGGGCGGCAGTTCGCCGCCGCTGGCCTGGTATTCGGGCTTGCGGCCGGCGGCGATGGACTCCTCGGCCGTCTTGGCGTCCCAGGAAAGCATGAGGATGTTGCCGTTGGGCAGGCGGGTGATGTCGTGGTGCTGGAGCTGGGTCGCGGTCGAAAACGGGTAATCCCAAAGGACGGTGCCGTCCCAATCAATTTCCATGATGCGGCCGCCTGCGCCCGCGCCACCGAGTGCGCCACGCCCGCCGGGGACGCCGCCGGCTGGTCCGCGCCGACCGCCCGCGCCGCGAGCGTTCAGCGTGGCGGCCCGCAGCAGATGGCCGTTGTCCAACAGATACCTTCCAACTCGGCAGCCGCATGGTGCTACAGAACATCATCAATGCCCAGCTGTCGCTGGCGGAAAACGCCTATTACGACGGCAGTTGGAAACGTGCGGAGGCCGGCACGGCCAAGGCAGTCCGCATGACCGATGACGATGGCAGCGCCAACATCCGGTTTTACCTCGCCCCAACCGGAGCGAAGGACTCCGTCATCAGCGGTTGGGACACGACCCAAGTCAAGATGGTGATCAACGAGAACGGCCGGGTGGGCATTGGGACGAAGGCGCCGGCCGAGCTGCTGGAGGTGGTCGGCAACATCAAGGGTTCCGGCCTGGTGCTTTCCAAGACCATCACCCCGCCCGGTACCACCGGCAGCCGGACCATCAATTCGGCCACGGGCCGTGTGAATTTCGCCGCCAGCGCCACCTCGCTCACGGTCACCAACAGCAACGTCCTCCCGACGAGCATCATCACGGTCACGGTGATGGGCGACGATGCGACGATGACGGGGGCTCGGGTGTCCTCCGCGACGACCGGGAGCTTTGTCATCAAGCCCACGTCACCGCCGACGGCGGAGACCGCCGTAAATTTTTCTGTGAGCAACTGAGCGCCCCGCGGCTGGCATCCTGTTCCCACCATGAAGCGTTGCGCCCCGTTTCTCCTTTTCGCTGCGGCTGCCGCCCTCACGCCGCTGCAGGCGCAAACCCGGGCCAGCGCCAGCTACAGCCTGACGACTGAAACGGTTGACCTCGGTGGCGCGGCCCTCAGCAGCACCAGCTACCGGATGGATGCCTCGGTGGGCGGCATCGCAAGCCTCCCAACGGTGACGGCCGGTCCGGCCCTCGTCGTCAAATCGGGTTATGCCGGCCAGATCTACGAGTTTATCGGGCTGCAAATCCAGGCAGGCAGCACATCCGTCGGCGAGTCCGGCTCGCTCCAGCTCGTACCGACGTTGCTGGCGGAAGACGCCACGACATCGCAGCCCCCGGGGAGCACCGTGGCTTGGAGCGTGGTGTCCGGCCCGATCACCTCGATTTCGGCCGGCGGGCTGGCGACGGCCGAGGCGGTCTATGAAAACACCGGTGCCATCGCCGGCGTCGCGGCCTACGGATTGACCGCCACGTTTTCGCTCACGGTGCTCAATCTCACCGACGACGACCTCGGCCGTTACGCCCACGACGGCCTGCCCGACGCCTGGCAAGTGCAATACTTCGGGCTCAACAACCCGCTCGCCGCACCGACGGCCGAACCGCTTTTCGACGGGCAGAGCAACCTTTTCAAGTTTCTCACCGGCTACGAACCCAACAACCCGGCCTCGCGCTTTGAACTGGCCGGCACCGCCGCCGGCGCAGGAAATTTTCAGCTCAAGCTCTCACAGGTCCAGCCCGGGACGCGTTATCGCTTTCAGCGCAGCACCGACCTGCAGACCTGGACGACGTTGGAAACCGTGCAGCCCGTTTCCCTCGTGCAACCCTTTGTGCAGTTGCTTCCCACCGTCGGACCGAGAAGTTTTTTCCGCGTCCTGATCGAGCCGGCTGCCCCCTGACAGGCTGGGGAGCGCCGCCGCCGGTTTCTCCCCCAGGGTGATTATTTTTTTTTGGGGGGGGGGGGACAGCCTGTCCGGTCGCCTGGCCTGGCACCGGCTTTTGTCCCTCATTCTGCGCTGGCGGTGGGTGGGCGTGGGCCTCAGGATGGTTGCGGTCTTTTCTTTCGTAAGTCCCTTTTTGCCGCCCATGTCCGAACCGCTGTCAACTCCCCGCACCGTCGGCTTTGACGACAGCCAGCTCCTGAGCTGGCTGCGGCAAGGGGTGGACGAGCATTCACTGACGGCGATCACCGACGCGCAGGGGTTCATCGTCTATGCGAACGACCGGTTTTGCTCGATTTCGGGCTACACGCGCGAGGAACTGCTCGGTCGCACGCACCGCTTGGTGAAGTCCGACGCGCATCCGCCCGAGTTTTTTGCCGAAATGTGGCGTACGATCAACGAGGGACGCGTGTGGCATGGCACGATCTGCAACCGCAGCAAGGCCGGCTCGCCCTACTGGGTCGAGAGCACCATCGTGCCCCTGCCGGGGGCCGACGGCCGACCGCAGTTCCACCTCGCCCTCCGCACCGACGTCACGAAGCTCAAGCGCGCGGAGACCTCCCGCGATGCCGCCGAACAGCAGGCGCGGCGGATCCACGAGCAGCTGCAGCTGTTCTATGACCACGCGCCCATCGGCATCAGCTGGATCGAGCTGGGCCGCGACGGGGGGCGCGATGTGTTTCATCCCAACCGCCGCTTCTGCGAAATCCTCGGCTTCACCGCGGCCGAGGCGAGCGATTACAACAACATCCGCCTCGCCACGCATCCTGACGACCGCGCGGAGCAGGACGCGCTCACCGCCGCGCTGCACCGCGGCGAGGGCGGCAGCTTCTCGCTGGAGAAACGCTACCGGCACCGGTCGGGCCACATCGTGTGGGGCCGCCTGACCGTGGCCGTGCTGCGCGGGACAGACGGTCGCGTCACGCACCAGTTTGCCATGCTGGAGGACATCACCGCACGCAAGCAGGTGGAGGAGGTGCTGCGCGACACCGTGAAGCGCAGCGAGGAACTGGAGCGCATCGTCAACCGCTCCCCCTCGGTGGTCGTGCTGTGGAAGGCCGCGCCCAGCTGGCCGGTGGAATTTGTCTCGGCCAGCATCCGCCAGTTTGGCTACTCACCGGAGGATTTTGTCAGCCGGCGGTTTTCGTTCCAAGGCATCACCCATCCCGAGGACCGGGCGCGGGTGAAGGCCGAGATGAACGCCCATGCCACCGCTGAACACCGCGAGTATAACCAGGAATACCGTCTCGTCTGCGCCGACGGCTCCACCCGCTGGGTCTCAGACCACACCGTCGTGCGTTTCGACCCGAACGGCAGGGTGACCCACCACGAGGGGTTGCTCACCGACATCACCGAGCGCCGCCAGGCCGAGGCGCGCGAGCGCGAGCAGCAGGAGCGCGACCTGCGTCTCGCCGGCGAGGTGCAGCATCACCTCCGCCCCCATGCCTTTCCCGACAGTGCCGAGATCGAGGTGGCCGTGTTCGCGCAACCGTCCGCGCACATCGGCGGCGACTATTACGACATGCTGCCCGTGGGCGAAAAACGCTGGGGCCTCGTCATCGCCGATGTCGCCGGGCATGGCCCCGGGGCCGCGCTCATGATGGCCGCGTGCCGTGCCACGTTGCGCCAGTGCGCCGCAGGCGAGACCAGCGCCGCCGCCGTCGTCCGCCGGGTGAACCGGGCCCTGCACGGGGACATGCCCCAGGGGATGTTCATCACGCTCTTCTACGGCATCCTCGATCTCGCCACCAACCGCCTGCGCTATGTGCGCGCCGGCCATGAGCCGGCGTTGCTGCTGCGCGCCGCCGGCGGCCCGACCGAACATTTGCGAGCGGGCGGCCTTGCGCTTGGCCTCGATGCCGGCCCCGTGTTCGACACCGTCCTGGAGGAAGGTGAGACGGAGCTGGAGTCCGGCGACCTGTTTGCGCTCTACACGGACGGCATCACCGAGACGGCGGATGCGGCGCAAATCGAATTTGGCTGGGAGCGCCTTGCGGCCGTCCTCCGCCTGCATCGCGACCGCCCGCTGGCCGAGCTGCCCGTCGCCGTGGACCGGGCTCTCGCCCAATTTGCCCCGCTCGACCAGCACGTGGACGACCGCACCTTGCTGCTCCTTCGGCCGCGGTAGGGCATTCAATCCAGCGGCCGTCGCCCCGCCTCACACCGGCTCCGCGAGATAGTCGTGCCCAATCGCCGGCTCACGGGGTGCGTTGGCGGCGATGGCCGTGTAGCGGTAGCCCAGTGGGTCCAGCGCGGCGCGGATGCCGGCGAGTTCATCATCACTGTGCAGACCCATGAGAAAGACCGGACGTTTTCTCGCCAGCGTCGCCCGCGCACCGGCGAGCGCCTTGTGGCCGTGGCCCTCGACATCGAGCTTGATGAAATCGGGCGCGGCGATCTCGCCCGACGCGACCATGTCATCAAGGCGGCGCGACTGGACGGTGATGGTCCGGATGCTCTCGTCCCACGTTTCCCCCTCGTATAACATTAAGTTTCAGGCCATGAAACCGTTGCTTGGTAGGCGCGGGTGTTGGCAACAGGGCCCATGACTGGTTTTGCCACTGCGACGCGGCGGCTCAGTGGCGGGCGGACACAAAAAAACGCCGGCCAAATCTGGACGACGTCTGTGTGGGCACGGAGATTTATCGCTGGCGTGGAGTTGCGGCTCGCGGACGCGTCAGTTGGGCGGACGGACGCAGGCGGGCTGGCCTTTGCTTTTCGGTCCGACCGCGTTAAGGGCCTATTTTTTGTGAATCCTATCGGCCAGCTCTTCGAGCGGATAGGTGATGATCTCGGCGAGGGTGGGGTGATACCACGGTGCACGGAGCAGATCGAAGACGGTCGCGCGCATCGCCAGCGGGCCGCTGAAGACGTGGATCAGTTCGCCGGCGTCCTTGCCGACAATTTCCGCTCCTAGTATGCGGCCGCGCTTTGGGTCGGCGAGGACTTTGACGTAGCCATGGTTCGCGTCCATTAGGATGGACTTGCCGTGGTCGTTGAACGGGTAGCTGGCGGCGAGAAATTTCACGCCGTGTTCGTCAAGGTCGCGTTCGAGCCGGCCGATGGTGGCGAGCTGCGGGTCGGTGAAGACGACATTGAGGAGGAGTGAAAAATCCAAGGGTTTCAGTTTTTTCACTCCAGCCGCGTGGCGGGCGGCGAGCACACCCTGCTCGATCGCGATATGGACGATCTCCACGGGACCGGAGCAGTCGCCGGCGGCGTAGATGTGCGGCGCGGTGGTCTGCTGCCAGCGGTTGATGATGATCTGGCCGTTGGGGCGCGTGCGGACGCCGGCGGCGGCGAGATCAAGCGGAGCTGTGTGGGGCTCACGCCCGAGGGCATTGAAGAGGTGCGCGGCGCGGCGGGTGACGGCCCGGCCGTCGTGGAGAAACTTCACGGTGACGCCGCGGACGTCCGACGCGACCGACTGGAGTTTGGTGCCGGCAAACAGCTCGATGCCTTCCTCCACAAATGCGCGCTGCACGACCTGCGAGGCCTCGTCGGAGTGGTCGCGCAGGATGTTGGGGCTGCGCTGCACGAGGGTGACGTGCGAGCCAAGGCGCCGGAGAAACTGGGCGAGCTCGCACGCGACGATGCCTCCGCCCAGCACGATCACGCTCTTGGGGATGAAATTGAGGTCGAGCACGTCGTCGCTCGTCCAGGCTTTCGCCTCTGCGAGGCCAGGCACGGGTGGGACGCTGACTTTGGAACCGGTGCCGATGAGGATGTGCCGGGCGCGGATTTTTTTTCCGTTGGACAGCGCGACCGTGTGCGGGTCGAGGAAGCGGGCGTGGGCGCGGATGAGGTCAAACTTGCCGCCGGTGAGAGCATCCACGCGATAGCGGGCAAAGTCGGCGATGATTTTTTTCTTCCGGGCATGCATCGCCTTCATGTCGGCGCGGGCGGAGGGGATTTTGAGGCCGAAGATTTTGCCCTTCTGGGCGAGGTGGAGTACCTCGGCCATATAAATGAGTGTCTTGGACGGCATGCAGCCCCGCAGGATGCAGAGGCCTCCGAGGTCGCGCGCACCGTCCACGATGGCGGTGCGAAAGCCGAGCGAAACGGCGGTGCGGGCGGCGTTGAACCCCGCGCTGCCGCCACCGATCACGAGAAAGTCGTAGGTTTTCATGGCGGGTTCAGTCAATCGTCGCATCCCAAAAATCGATTTCATGCACAATCAGCAACGGATGCCCTATTCTGCGGAGACGAATCGCAGCTTCGATTTTACGTCCGTAACATGCATAGGCCCAAGTAGGATTCCCATTGGCGCCGATAATAACGTCGTCTGGGTTCTTCATATTAAAACGAGCTATTTATTTTAAAATTCTGCTCACCGCCCTTTGCCAAAAATCATGATGTGCACCGTCTTCAGTACGATGGCGGCGTCAATCAGGAACGAGAAATGGCGGATGTAATAGAGGTCGTATTCGAGCTTGCGGAGGGTGTCGTCGAGGCTGGCGCCGTAAGGATAGTTGACCTGCGCCCAGCCGGTGATGCCAGGCTTCACGAGGTGGCGGAAATGGTAGCACGGGATCTGCGCCTCGTAGTCGCGCACGAGCACGTCCCACTCGGCGCGCGGGCCGATCATACTCATGTCGCCGCGCAGGACGTTGAGGAGCTGGGGAAACTCGTCGAGCCGGCTGGCGCGCAGGAATTTTCCGACGCGGGTGATGCGGGAGTCGCCCGGCTGCGTGTAGCGGCCTCCCTCGGCGTTGACCCGCATGCTGCGGAGCTTGAGGAGCGAGAAGGGGATGTGGTTTTTGCCGATGCGTGTCTGCCGGAACAGCACCGGACCGCGGTCCTCCAGCCAGATGGCGAGCGCGGCGAGCCCGAGCACGGGCGAGGCGAGCAGCAGGCCGACGGCGGCGAGCGCGCCGCGAGACTCCACACGCGCGACCACGCGCGCGGGTCGCGGCCCTCGACAAACCCCCGCCAGTGCACCTGTACGGCGGGCGTGGCAAAGAGCCCGCTGCCGGCGACACTCGCCGGAGAAAACGTTTCCTCCAAAAATGGGCGTAATTCCTTACGCATCCACTCGGAGAACGGCAGCGTGAATCCCTGCTTGGGCCGGTCGGCGAGGCCCGGAGGGAGCAGGTCGCGGGTCGCATCGAGCAGGGCTGTTTTCAGAATGGGCGGTTCGGTGCGCCACGTGGCAGGCTGCCGCCAGAGCCAGGAGATGAGCGGCACGTCTACGAACGGCACGCGCAGCTCAATGGAGTGCGCCATGCTCATCACGTCACTGTCGCGCAGGAGCACGTCGGCCATGTAGCCGCGTAATTCGGCGGCGCTGATGACGTTGTCGAGCGGGGTGCCGACGAGATCGCGGGCGAGCTTGTCTTCCGCCGGATGCGGGGCATACGGCGCGTCGGTGCTAAGCAGGCCGCGGCGCACCGGTTCGGCAAAAACCCGGCGCTGCAGCAGCGCGAGCGCGGCGGGCGTGCGCGCATGGTCAAGCACGTCCGCCAGCTTGAGCCAGCGGGTATCGCCGCCCGCGCGCCAGCGGCGGAGCAGCGCGGCACGCGCCGGTTCGGGCATGAGCCGCCACACGGGCAGCCAGCGCGAGAGGCGCGGCACTTCCCGAAATGAAGGATAGCCGCCGAACAGCTCGTCGCCACCAAGCCCCGAAAGCGCGACGGTGACACCGCCGGCTCGTGCGGCCTGGCTGACGTAGTAGGTGTTGATGCCGTCGCCAGTCGGCTGGTCGAGCGTGGCGATGAGGGTGCTGATATCCGCGGCGACGCGGTGGCCCGTGAGTACGGTCGGGTGGTGTTCGGCGCCGAGATGACGTGCGTTGGCGGCGGCGGCCTCGGCCTCCGAGTAGCCGGCTTCGTCGAAACCGAGGGAAAATGTCTTGAGGCGAGAACCGCCGAGCTTCGTCATCAGCGCGACAACGGCGGTGGAGTCGAGCCCACCGGAAAGAAACGCACCCACGGGTACATCGGCAAGCAGGTGCGCACGGATGGTCCCTTCCAGCTGGCCGCGCAGACCGGCGATGAACTCGCTCCGCGAGCTGCACGCAGTGAGACCGGCTGCCGCGTCGGCGGCGTCGCGCACGCTCCAGTAGATTTTTTGCCGGAGCTGGCCGTCGCGCCAGATGGCGCTTTCGCCGGGACGCAGACTGAAGACGTTACGCCAGATCGTTTGGGGTGCAGGCACGGCCAGCCAGGCGAGATAGGCGGCGGCGGCGGCCGGATCAATCGTGGCTGGCACACGGCCGGAGGCGAGCAGGGCGTTGAGTTCGGAGGCGAAGAGCAGTGTGCCGTCAGCCCCCGTGGCGTAGTAGAGCGGTTTGATGCCAAAGGGATCGCGCGCGAGAAGAAGCGTCTGCTCGCGCATGTCCCACGCGGCAAAGGCAAACATCCCGCGCAGGCGCGGTAACGCGGCTTCTCCCCACTCGGCCACGGCGGCGAGGAGAATTTCGGTATCGCATTGGGTGTGGAAAACGCAACCGGCCGACTCAAGCTGCGCGCGTAGTTCACGGAAGTTGTAGATCGCGCCATTGAACACGATGTGCCAGCGGCCGTCAGGCGTGCTCATCGGCTGCCGGCCGTTGGCAGGGTCGAAGATGGCGAGCCGCCGCATGCCGAGCGTGGCCGGCCCCCACGAACTCAGGCCGCTGTCGTCGGGACCGCGGTGGAGCATGGCCGCATTCATGCGTGCGACGGCCATGGCACGCTCGGCAGGGGCGATATTGGCACTGAGAAATCCTGCTATGCCGCACATGTGATGGAAGTGGGAAAGCGGCAGACCTGAGGCAAAGCCATGAAAAATGGAGCAGGCTTCGCCCGGTCGCTTCCCGAGGAAGAAACCAGAAAAACTTTTGAACGATGTCTGCCCGTCACGGGTGTTTGATGGCTGGGGTTTTTACCCTAGCCGAAACAAAGAGAGAGCGTCCCGTCTGAAAGGTGCAATGCCATTGTGTGGCGCAGGTTGGACTGCGAAGTCATGGGGCGCAGATGGACGCGGCAATTTCACGTGATTTTTCCAGTGAGAAAATTTTTTCCACGAGCAGCATGCCGAAATCAGTCGCCGTGCCGGCCCCGCGTGCAGTGAGCAGCCGGCCATCGGCCACGGTGCGTTCGGCGGTGAGGATCGCCGGGAGCTCGGCGGCGACGGAAAAATGGGCCGTGTAGCGCCGGCCGGCGAGCAGGCCGGCGTCATGGAGCACGGTCGGCGCTGCGCAAATGGCGGCGAGCCAGCGGCCGGCCGCGTCGTGGCGTAGCACTGTGTCACGCACGCGCGGGTCGGCGCGGAGGTGTTGCACGCCGGGACCGCCAGGCAGGACGAGTGCGTCGAACAGTTTTTCGCCGACGGCGGCCAAAGTGGTGTCGGCGTGGACCGTGAGGCCGTTCCGCCCGGTGACATGGATGCCGTCGCCTAGCGCGGCGGTGACGACTTCCGCACCGGCGCGGCGCAGCAGGTCTATGGGCGCCACCGCCTCCAATTCCTCAAATCCCTCTGGCAAGATGATGAGTACCGTGGGCATGGATAGGGATTGAAGCCACTAATGTCTGCTAAGGAACACAAATTTTCCGAGGCCTATCGTGGCCACCACGACTGCCTTGGTGCAAAACGGAAAGGCGGGCCTGCGCAATTTTCTGGTTCCTGTTTTTCCCGATACGCTATTACTTCCCGTCGTGTCTGACGCCAAATCCAAGCCGGAAAACCTGCTGCTCAATCTCGCCTGCAATGTCGGCGCGCCGTTTGCCATCCTCACTTGGTTGAGTGGCGCGCATCGGCTGGGGCCGAAATGGGGGCTGCTCGTCGCGCTGGCGTTTCCGCTCGCCTACGGCGTGCATGACTTCGCCAAACGGCGTCGGACCAATTTTATTTCCGTGCTCGGCTTTGCGAGCGTGCTCATCACGGGCGGCTTCGGGCTGATGAAGGTGGATGTATTCTGGTTCGCGGTGAAGGACGCGGCCATCCCGGCCGCCATCGGGCTCGCGGTGCTGGCCTCGGTCCGGACTAAAACGCCGCTGGTACAGGAGCTGTTGTGCAACCCGCAGGTGATTGATGTGGAGCGTGTGGACGCCGCCCTGGCCGCACGCGGCACGCGGTCTGGCTTCGAGCGCAAGCTGCGGGAGGCTGGCTGGCTGCTGGCGGCGGCGTTTGGCGCGAGCGCAGGGCTGAATTATTTTCTCGCCCGCCACATCATCCGAAGCCCGCTGGGCACCGAGCTGTCGAACCAGGAGCTCGCGCGCATGCACTGGATGAGCCTGCTGGTGATCGGCTTGCCGAGCATGGCGGTCATGGCGTTTGCGCTCTGGCGGCTGCTCGATGGCCTCAAGGCGCTCACCGGCCTCACGCTGGATGAGATTTTACGGGCGGAACCGCCCAAGCCGCCACCCACCGGTGCCGGCAGCAATTGAGTTTCACCGGCCCGGCTGAACAAAGCGGTGTCAACTGCGCTCACATGCAGAGCGACAAAATTGAAGAACTCCATTTGCCTTGCCTGCTGTGTGCGGGGGGGGGGAAGAAGCCCCGCGATCCGCCTTACAACAACACGAGATCGTTGCGGTGGACGACTTCGAGACGCTTGCGGCCGGGGTAGAGCGGATTGAGCTGGCCGCTGTTTTTGCCTGCGATGGTGGCAATCTCACCGTCGGCAAACGCCGTCTCGCCGCGCGCGAAGACCTTGCCGTCGGGGCCGGCGATGTCCACAACGTCGCCGGCGGCGAAGGTGCCCGCGCAGCCGGTCACGCCCACGGGCAGCAGGCTGCGTCCCTGCTCGCGCAGGACGGGGATGGCGGCGGCGTTGACGCGGATCGTGCCGGCCGGACGCTGGTAATAGGCCAGCCAGCGTTTGCGCGATTCCAACGGCAGGCCGCTGGGCACGAAGAAGGTGCCAGGATTGCGCCCGCTGAAAATCCTGGCGAGGATGTCGGGCTCCGCGCCGCTGGCGATGAACACGCCGCAGCCGGCCCGGGTGGCAAGGCGTGCGGCGGAAATTTTCGTCGCCATGCCCCCGACGGCGGTTTCGCTGGCAGTGCCGCCGGCCATCGCCTCGATGGCGGGGGTGATTTTCTCCACGACGGGAATGATCGCGCCAGTGCCTTTCAGATCCATCAGGCCAGAAGCGGTGGAAAGGATGACGAGGTGCTGGGCGGCGACGAGGCTGGCGACCATCGCGGAGAGCGTGTCGTTGTCACCGACCTTGATCTCAGCGGCGCTCACCGTGTCGTTTTCGTTGATAATCGGAATGGCACCGTAGCCGATGATCTCGGCTAGCGCGGCCTTGACGCCTAGGTGTCTGGCGCGCTCGCGCAGGTCGTCGTGGGTGAGGAGCACCTGCGCGACGGTCAGGCCGTGCGGCTCGAAGCCGCGCTGCCACGTCTGCATGAGCAGGGACTGGCCGATCGCGGCGCAGGCCTGTTTCTGCGCCAGGGCCGAGGGACGTTTTTTCAGGCCGAGCCGGCCCATGCCTAGCCCGACCGCGCCGGAGGAAACGACGATGACCTCGGAGCCGGCGCGGCGCAACGCGGCGAGTTCGGCGCACACGGCGGCGATGCGCGCCGTGTCGAGCTGGCCGATGCCCGAGGTGAGCACACCCGTGCCGAGCTTGATGACGACGCGTCGTGGGGCGGTGGCTGAATTAGTTCTCGACACGGAGGAGACGGAGATTGGGCCGGGAGGACCCGACGATGGGAGGCCAGGCCTGCGCTTATACCGCGAGCAGCTCCTTTTCCTTATGGGCGAGGTGCTGGGCGATGTCGGCAATGGACTTGTCGGTGAGGGTCTGGATTTCCTTTTCAGTCCGCTTGGACTCGTCCTCGGGGAGCTTGGCTTTCTTGAGGGTCTCGAGGGCGTCACGGCGGACGTTGCGGACGTGGACGCGGCCTTCCTCGGCGAGGCGGTTGGCGACTTTTACAAACTCCTGCCGGCGTTCCCGGCTCATGTCGGGGAGGGGGATGCGGATGACCTTGCCATCAGGGATCGGGTTGAAACCTAGATTGGCCTCCTGGATACCCTTGATGATGGCTTTGACCAAGGAGGCGTCCCATGGTTGGACTTGGATGAGCCGGGCATCGGGTGTGGAGATGGCGGCGCAGCTTTTCAGCGGCTGCATCGAGCCGTAGGCCTCGACCATCACGCCTTCCACCATCCCCGGCGTGGCCTTGCCGGTGTGGATGCCGCTGAACTCGTGCAGCGTGTGGTCAACGGCTTTTTTCATTTGGGCGGTGGCGGTGGTGACGACGGGATGTGGCATGGTGGCGGGATGGCTGGAGTTGAAGGGTGCAGGGCGTGGATTGAAAGACCGGAGTGTTGCGCCGACGGCAGTGAATTGAGGCCAAGGCTTCGTGCCTTCAGCTTTCATTCTTCAAGCGTCTGCAACCTCAGTTGTGGACCAGTGTGCCGACTTTTTCTCCGAGTACGGCGCGGCGGATGGTGTGGGGCGCGTTAAGGTCGAACACGAGGATGGGGACATGGTTGTCCTGGCAGAGGGAAAATGCGGTCGAATCCATGACATTGAGGCGCTGGCGCAGCGCTTCGGCAAAGGTGAGCTCGTCGTAGCGCACGGCATCGGCGTGTTTTTTCGGGTCCTTGTTGTACACACCATCCACTTTGGTGGCCTTGAGGATGATGTCGGCGCGCAGTTCGGAGGCGCGGAGCGCGGCGGTGGTGTCGGTCGAGAAGTAAGGATTGCCCGTGCCGGCGGCGAAAATGACGACCCGGCCTTTCTCAAGGTGGCGCACGGCGCGGCGCATGATGAACGGCTCGGCGATCTGTTCCATCGGGATGGCGCTCTGCACGCGCGTGCTGACGCCCATTTTTTCGAGGCAGTCCATGAGCGCAAGGCTGTTGATGACCGTGGCGAGCATCCCCATGTAATCACCGGTGGTGCGGTCCACACCGCGCTGCGAGCCGGCGAGACCGCGGAAGATGTTCCCGCCGCCAATGACGACGCTCACTTGCACGCCGAGTTCGTGGATGCCCTTGATGTCGGCGCAGATGCGCTCAAGCACGGCGGCGTCAATGGGGTCGGCGGACTTTCCGCGCAACACCTCGCCGGAAAGCTTGAGCACGATGCGCCGGTATTTGACGGCGGATGGGGCGACGGGTGTGGCGGCTGAGGAAGCCGGGAAAGATTCTGGCATGAAGCGAGAAAAGGTCCCGGTGCGGGCGGCGTCAATGCCGGGATGTGTGCCGGCAAATGCCACCCTGTGGTTTCATGGTTCGTCCGTCCAGGGTCTTGCCCCGCCGTTGGCGCACGGGAAGTTTCTCCAACCAAACGCCGTGCCTGGGTTTGCCCAGCTCGATTCGGACAAATGCATGACGAGCCAGCTCGGGCGCGAAATTCGTACGGGCCCATTTCAGGGTTTGTAATCGGGGAAATCAAATCCGAAGCGATAGCCGGCCGGAATCGGCTTGAGATCCAGATAGCGGCCATCGCGCCAGATCTTCAGCGCAATGGGTTCATCCGGGGCCAGATCACGGATCAGCGTATACCGGTTGCCATCAGTGACCGCGTAGCCCCGTTCCCTCACAATCACGTCGCCTGTTTTGAGCCCGGCATCCACGACTGTCCGAATGGTTCCGGTCGCACCGGGCGGCGGTCACGGGGGTGCCGCCGCGCCAGGCGGAGACAGAATTTTCCCGCGCGCCGTTTCCGCACTGGTTCGCCCTCACCGGCTGCGGCTGGCTCATGGCTACGGAGGCGCTGACTGGCTGCTGGTATGCCTGGCACGAAAGCCGGGTGCCGCCGGCCGTGGCCTGGCATGTGGCCTGGCCGAAAACGGCCGCGCATTTTAAGCAGGGTGAATTCGCGGAACGCACGCTTGCGTTGCTTAAGTTCAACGATGGCGCCACCGCCTCCTGGGCGGCGGACGGGGGTTAAGACTCATTTGCAACGCCGTTCGCGTAGATTTCGACGAGCCTCGCAAACCGGTCGCGCTGCACCTGTGACGGTGTGGGCGAACGATGCACGAGAACCTTCGGCGTTTTCGTTTTCACCAGGAAGACGAGCTCGCTGCCCGGGCTGGGCTCTCCCGTCGCATCCTCGATGAGGAGCGCGTACAGGGTGAGCTGCACCTTATGCTGCCAGGCTTCGAGCTCAAGTTTGGGCGTGGCACCGATCGTCTTGTAATCGACGGCCCGGCGGTCGGCTTTCACGAGGTCGATGATGCCGAGGAGCGGCAGCGCCAGTCCCTGCACCTCGGCCGAGAGTCGCACCTCGACGCCCATCGGCTGGGGCTCGATGACGTGCTGCTGATGCGTGAGGAACGCGCTCAGCAAGACCTCGCCCTTCGCTTTCATCTCTGCTTCCTCGTCGGGCTCGTCCCACGCCACGGTTTTGTTGTCCTCCGGGTGAGCGAAGGCTTCGGCGAACGCGGACAGGACGGCAGGCTCCGAGGCGTCGCCGCCGCGCCACCTCGCCTTGTTGTAGTGCTGGATCCCGGCGTGGACGGCTTTGCCGAAGTGGAGCTTCGGTGCCAGCGGCCGCGGCAGGGCCAGCACTTTCTCGAAGTAGAACCGCAACCGGCACGAGAGGAAGTTCTTCAGCCTTGAGGGGCTGACGTATTCCAAAGGGTCGGTGCTTTTCTGCTCCGGGATGTGCTTGGCCGTGCCGTTGGATCCCGGTGGTGAGGCCGGGGCGATCATCGGCCCCTCCCGGAGTAGGCGGGCCGGCGATCGCGACGCTGACCTTGCCGCTGGTGCGTCTCGATCAGCTCGTCGATCAACGACGAGGCCTGGAGCTTGTTGAGCTGACGCAAGCCGGTGCCGAACCGCTCCTTTGCGAGCGTCTCGATGTTGGCGATGTCGAGCTGGCTTTCGCGGATGATCTTCTCGATGAGTTCGCGCTGCTTCGGCGAGCACTGCCAGGTGTCGTCCGTGGCGGGACGGCTGGCCGGGCTGGCAGTGGCCGGCGCGGACGTGGTGGGGGCGGGCAGGCGACCGGCTGGGGCCGTCTCACCGGGCAGGTGGCCGGCGTTGACGATCTGCGAGTCCACCGAGGCCTGGATGCGCTGGTAGAGATCGGCGTTGGTTTTCTCGAGCTGGCTGAGGTCGCTTAGCTCGACGCGGAGCGTGACCGAGTGCGAGTGCGACGAATAGTTGGGCAGGCCCACTTTCTTCGAGTAATTGACTTCAAGGATGACAGACATGGTTGTCCTTTCGTGCCGACCGCTGGACATGAAACACCCCGGCTGCGGTCGGCAGGCCGGGGCGGATGAGAGGACAGGACGCCCTTACTCAAGGGTATGTAGCACGGATCAGGGGGCTATTGCGGGGGGTGCTTGACTATCCATTCGCGGAGCCACTTGAATCTTTTGAGGGTTGTTCGCCGGACGTTTCCAAAGCCGGAAAGCCGGTAACTACCGCCAGCCGTTCTGAATTGGGGTAGGTCGCGCAAGGCCGGATCGTCTGGTCGATCCTGTTGCCAACGGGAACAATCCCATGCCTCAAGGAGTTCCATTTTGCGTGGCACTGCTCGCGGACCACCTTTTTTCGTCTTGGTGATGTTGGCGGCAGCCTTCAATTTTCTGATTTCAAGGCGCAGCTCATCCATGATGGTTGCTTCCGGCTGCTTCAAATTCAGGACACAAAAAAACGGTGCGGAAAAACAGCCGCCGTTCTCGATCCTGAATTCAGGCTCAAAAAACCAAGGATCAAGACACGGTTGAGGATGACGGTATGGCTCCATGATCACTCCGTCCGCATTGCCTTCACTCGCTGTGATCCCGGACTGGGTGAGAAACTCTCGAATTTCTTCCGAGCTTAGCATCGGGAATGGTTTCCCGTAGGGATAAGCCCCAGAGCATCTTGCGATGGCTTCATACGAATAGGCCAGTTCGACCCCGCCATCCTCCATGTGAGCGATGCTGTTCATGGCCCAAAAATCAACCATTTTGGGCCTCCGTCCCCAGCCGTCCGTCCACCACCAGACCTGACGGAGATGGTTTTGCAGATCGAAAGAAGCCGACTTTTTCTTGCCGCAAAAAACCTTCTCCAAGTAGTCATACTTGAGGCCATCGAGCACACCATGGACGCCACGTTTCTGCTTCACCACGAAAAGCGATGGGAAGCGGACCTTGCCGGCAAGCAAATCTGGGTGCGGAATTGGCACAAATCAGGTCGAACAACGGCCGCATCTAGTGTGGCCTTCGCTTCCTGTCAGCACAGTTATCAGCGTCGAATTGGGTCGAATTCGCCCCAAGCACTAGAGTTGGGGACTTAGGCGCATTCACACCCTGCCAAACAGCCCTTAATGGGTGAATGCTGTGTGCATATCGTGTGCGGTTTATGCTCTCCTATGAGATTGGTGCGCCGAGAGGGAATCGAACCCTCCTCTCAAGCTTGGGAAGCTCACGTTCTACCGATGAACTACCGGCGCAATTCAGACTGGTCCGCAGCCTGCAGTCTCCGAACAGCCACGACAAGCCCAAATCGGAGGGCGTTACACATACTCCCGCCGCGCCTCCAGCGCGCTTTTTAGCGTCACCGGGTCGGCGTAGAGCACGCCGCCACCGCTGGGCAGGCCGAAACCGATCCGCGAGACCTTTACCCTGCCGCCGGGCGGCAGGTGCTGTGTCACATAGTGGCAGGTCGCCTCGCCTTCAACGTCGTTGCCCAGCGCGAGGATCAGCTCACGCACGTCGCCCCCCGCAACGCGCGCCAGCAGCGAGGCGAGATTGAGCTGCTCCGGGCCGACGCCGTGGATGGGCGAGAGCCGGCCGTGGAGGACATGATAGGCGCCGCGATAGGCGCCCGCCCGCTCGACGGCCACGAGGTCGGGCACCTGCTCGACCACGCACACGACCGAGTGTTCGCGCCGTTCGTCCGCACAAATCGCGCAGAGCTCGGCTTCGGCCAGATGACCGCAGCGCGCGCAGCGCCGCACGCTTTGCGCCGCCGCCTCCAGCGCTGCGACGAGCGCGGGCAGCTTGCCGGGTTTCTCCACGAGCAGGTGCAAGGCGATTCGCTCCGCCGAGCGGTAGCCGAGGCCGGGCAGCTGCTTGAGTTGCTGCTGGAGCTGCTCGAAGGAGGACATGGGAAATACGGATTGCGGATTGTGGAGTGCGGAATTTTCGGAGGTGAAAAAGTGGGCGCCGCCGTGAAAATTTTCAGCGGGTTCGCGTCATCTCATTCCGCACTCCGAATTCCGCAATCCGCATTTCAAAACATCCCCGGCATCTGGAACTGGCTCGTGACTTTCTGCATCTCTGCGTCGTGGTGCGCCTTGGCCTGCTGGGCCGCGTCCTGCACGGCGGCGAGCACGGTGTCGGCCACGAGCTTGGCGTCCTCCTTGAGGAATTCCGGATCTAGCGTGAGTGCGAGAAACTTGCCGCCGCCGCTGATTTTCACGCGCACCGCCCCGCCGCCGCTCGTGACTTCGATTTCCTTGGCGTCGAGCTGCGCTTGGAGCGACTCGATGCCGCGCTGCATTTTCTGGGCTTGTTTGAGAAGTTTGCCAACGCCAGCCATGATAAAAGAAGGTAAAGGGTTTCGCTAAAAAATGACGGCGGCTGTGAATACAGGCCGCCGTCGGGGAGGGTGGGGGAGAGTGCGGTGGTTCAGGCCTTGCGGATCAAGTCGTCAATGTTGTCGCTTTCGACGCTCACGTCGGCGAAGAGCCACGTGGAGAGATAGCGCTCGGTGCTCGACGGGACGACAATGACGATCTGCTTGCCCTTGTTTTCGGGGCGCTTGGCTAGCTGGAGCCCGGCCCAGATCATTGCGCCGGACGAGATCCCGACCGGGATGCCGTCGAGCTGGTTGACCTGCTTCGACACGGGACCGGCATCGGCTTCTTTCACCCGGATGACCTCGTCATAAATCTTGGTGTTAAGCACCCCGGGGATGAAGCCGGCGCCGATGCCCTGCAGCTTGTGCGGGCCGGGCGCGCCGCCGGAGAGGACGGGGGACGAGTCGGGCTCGACAGCGACGATTTTCACCCCGGGCTTGCGGGCCTTGAGCACCTCGCCGACGCCGGTGATGGTGCCGCCGGTGCCGATGCCGGCGACGACAATGTCCACCTTGCCGTCGGTGTCGCGCCAGATTTCTTCGGCGGTCGTGCGGCGGTGCACCGCCGGGTTGGAGGGGTTTTCAAACTGCTGGAGGATGACGCTGCCGGGGATCTGCTGCTGGAGTTCGACGGCCCTGGCGATGGCACCCTTCATGCCCTTCGGCCCCTCGGTGAGGACCAGTCGTGCCCCGAGTATTTTCAGGAGCTTACGGCGTTCGGTGCTCATCGTCTCGGGCATCGTGAGAATCAGCTTGAGCCCTTTGGCGGCGGCGACAAATGCGAGCGCGATACCGGTGTTACCGCTGGTCGGCTCGATGAGGACTGTATCCTGGGTGATTCTGCCGGACTTAAGGGCATCATCTATCATGGCAAAGCCGATGCGATCCTTCACACTGGAAAGCGGATTGAAGAACTCAAGCTTGAGGAGCACCTCGGCCTGCGCGCCGTGGAGGGCGGCAGTACGATTGAGGCGGACAAGCGGGGTATTGCCAATGGTTTCGGTGATGTCGTTGAGAATGCGGGCCATAATGGAGGTGGTTGAGGGTTGAGTGGGTGAAGATGTGAAAACCGCGCCATGCTTGCGAAGGTCGCCTGACTTTGTTAAGGCGGCGACAGGCGAGGGCAAACAGAAATTTGGGTGGTGCCAGAATGCAGCTGTGCCACAGAGGTGATCACTCTGCCCTGATCAAATCGGCATCGCCGCTGCGGCTTGACCTGCGGCAGGCGGGACGGCATCACCAGCCGATCCCCCCTATGAACACACCCCGCCTTGCCGTGTTTTTGCTTGCCCTCGTCTCCGCCGGCCTGGCCTGCGCGCAGCCGGCCACCAACGCCGCCAACGGCGCCGTGCAGGTCGTTTCGCCCGAAGTGGCGGCCGACCGCTCGATCACCTTCCGCCTCTATGCGCCCAACGCCCAGTCGGTCACGCTCAATGGCGATTTTTTTGCCAGCAACAACAGCAACGGCCCCGCTTTGACCAAAGCATCCAATGGCGTCTGGTCACACACCGTTCCGCCCCAGCCGCCGGGTGTCCATGGCTATTATTTTCGGATGGACGGCCTGCGCCTGCCCGACCCAAGCAACCTGCTGGTCTCGTCCAGCACCGAATTTCTCAAAAGCTACGTCGAGGTGCCCGGCGACGCCACGCAGTTCACGGCCGTGCGCGAGGTGCCGCACGGCCAGTTGCACGAGGTCTGGTATAAAAACGCCTCCCTCGGCCAGCGCCGCGTCGTCATCTACACGCCGCCCGGCTACGACCCCGCCGCCGCCCGCGCCTACCCAGCCATCTACCTCCTGCACTCTACCACCGACAACGAGACCTTCTGGTCGCGCATCGGCCGCGTGAACTTCATCTTGGACAATCTTCTCGCCGACGGAAAGGCCAAGCCCATGCTGCTGGTCATGCCGTTCGGCCATGTCTCTGTGCCGCGCGGCCCCGAGGAAGGCGCCGGCGGCAACGACCTCTACGACGTAGCCGTCATCGGCAAGGACATCGTCGAAAACATCATCCCCTTCGTCGAAAAACAATTTCATGCCGGCAGGTCTCCCGCCGACCGCGCCATCTTCGGCATGGCGATGGGTGGCTACCAAGCCATCACCATCGGGATGAACTACGCCGGCACGTTCAGCTACGTCACAGCGACGAGCGCCAATTTCCGAGCCAACATGGATCTGGCCGCCAATTTCAAGAATTTGAATGTGGATGCCGCCAAGCGCGACATCAAATACCTCACCATGATGGCCGGCAACGCCGAATCCGGCAGCTTCCCGCAAAGCACGCGCGTGATCGAGTACTTTACCGGTCTCGGCTTAAAGAACGAGTGGATGACCCCGGAGGGCACGCATACGTGGCACAGCTGGCGCGGCTACATCCGTGAGATGTTCGAACGCAAATTTTTCTCCGACGATCCCTATGCCGCACCGAAAATCACGGGTGGGCCCGCCGCCAACGCACCCGCGCGCTGAGTTTCAGCCCCCTCTATGTCTGGGGCTTATTTCAAACCGGAGACAGCCGTGCGATTCACACTAGACAACGCGGATGAATATGCCTAGCTGGTGGCATGAGCCGATTGCCACCTGCCTTTCCCCTCACAGTGCGATATGGAATCTTCCGGCCTGCGCGGTTGGTCCCGGCGTTGGTTGCCGTGCTGCTGGCCGGGTTGCCGGCGCGCGGCACGGAACTGCCCAAGGAGGCGCGGCCCTTCATCGAGAAAAATTGTTCCGACTGTCATGATGCTGAGACCAAGAAGGGCGGGCTCGATCTGATGGGCCTGAAATACGACGCGCAGGACGCGGCCAATTTTGCACTCTGGGCGAAAATCCACGACCGGGTGAAGGGAGGAGAGATGCCGCCGAAGAACGAGCCTCGGCCCGTGGCGGCGGATTTGTCCGCCTTCGTCGGCGGACTGGCATCCACACTGACTGCCGATGACCGGGCCATGATCGGGCAGGAGGGAGGGCGCGCGGTGCAGCGCCGGCTCAACCGCTACGAATACGAGAACGCGTTGCGCGACCTGCTCAACGTGCCGTGGGCGCAGGTGAAGGACAAGCTGCCACTCGACGGCGAGCGCTATGGCTTCAACAAGAGCGCCGAGGCACTGGATGTCTCGTTTGTGCAGATGGAGCGTTACCTGACCGCCTCCGACTACGCGATGCGGCAGGCGATGGCGGCGGCGTTTGAGCGGCCGGAGAAAACGGTGCGGAAAATTTACGCGCGCGACTCCGGCGGCGGCTACCAGCCGCGCGAAAACGGCACTCTGCCGGACCGCCTGGCGTTTCCCGTGCTCGACTCGCATGCGCAGATTGACGTGCGCTACGCCCGCGCGCCCAACACCAGCGATGATACGCGCGAGCGCGAGGCGGTGGGCCGGGTTTCCAGCATTTTCAGCGACGCCGGCGGCTACACGTGGGGCTACACCGCGCCGACCGCCGGGCGCTACCGCATCCGCCTGAAGGGCTATTCCATCTGGGTCAGTGGCGGCGGCATCGGCCGCTGGCTGTTCGACGGCCAGGGCGCGGCGAAAGTGCCGACCTACTGGCTTCCGGTCTGGCACCGCCCCAACGCCGACGAGGTCTGGCCGGGCCGCAACAACGAGCCCATCGGTTTCTATGCCTCCAGCACAGGACAGACGCGCCCCATCGGTGTGGGGGATTTTTCGCCGGAGCCTGCCGTCATCGAAATCGAGGCGCAGCTCACGGGCGGTGAGAGCATCCGCACGGACGCGATGCGGTTTTTCCGCACGCGCGTCAACGGGACCGACGAGCAATATGTCAACCCCCTCGCTACCATGGACGGCATGCCCGGCTACGCCGTGCAATGGCTGGAGGTCGAGGGGCCGCTGCCCGATGAAGCGGCGACCGTGGGCTACAAGCTTTTGTTTGGCGACCTGCCGATGCGGCGTCTCGACGCGGGCGCGGACGGCGGCGTGCCACTGGAGGGTATTGCAGTGGGCGGCGGCGGGCGCGGCGCGGTAGGCGGGGCTCGTGGCGGCGGTGCCGCACCGGCGAGGGGCGGGAGGGCTGGGGGCGGTGGCGGGGGCAGGGGAGGCCGAGGCGGCGGGGGTGGCGGAGGACTGATGGTTGATGTCTTCACCGAAAATCCGAGAAATGACGCCGAACGGCTGCTGCGCGGCTTCATGCAGCGCGCCTACCGGCGGCCGGTGCAGGAGGAGGACGTGAAACTGTTTCTCGGCCTGTTTGACCGCGAGTATGACCTCGGTTCCGGTTTCGCGCGCTCCATGCTCACCGCCTACACCGGCGTGCTGGCCTCACCCGGCTTTGTGTTTGTCGCAGAGCAGCCCGGCAAGCTCGACGACCTGGCGCTCGCAACGCGGCTGTCGCTATTTCTCTGGAACTCCACGCCCGACGCCGCCCTGCGTGCGCGCGCCGAGAAGGGCGAGCTGCACCAGCCGGCGGTGCTGCGGGCCGAGACCGAGCGCCTGCTCAACGACCCACGCTCCGCCCGTTTCACCGAGGCGTTTACCGACTACTGGCTCGACCTCCGCAAGATTGACGACACTTCGCCGTCCTCGACCATTTACAACGACTATGAGATGGACGACCCACTCAAGCTCGCCGCCCTGGAAGAGACGCGGCTGTTTTTCGATGAACTGGTGCGCGCCGATCTGCCCGCCCGCGACATTGTGGACTCGGACTTCACATACCTGAATGAGCATCTGGCCAACCATTACGGCATCCCTGGCGTGAAAGGCGCGCAGTTGCGCCGCGTCACGCTCCCGCCCGGCAGCGAGCGCGGCGGACTGATGACGATGGCCAGCGTGCTCAAGGTCACAGCCAACGGCACCACCACTTCGCCCGTGCTCCGCGGTCACTGGATCACCGAGCGCATCCTCGGCCTGGAAACACCTCCGCCGCCGCCGGGCATCAAGGCCGTGGACCCCGACATCCGTGGCGCGGTCACCATCCGGCAGCAGCTCGAAAAACATCGTGCCGACCCGAGCTGCGCGTCATGTCACAACAAGATGGATCCGCCGGGCTTTGCGCTGGAGAGTTTCGACGTGATGGGCGGCCGCCGCGACCGCTACCGCGCCGTGTCCGATGATGTGAAGCCCGTGCGCGGCTTCGGAATGAGTGGGCAGGCATTCGCCTTTCACTACGGTCTGCCGGTGGACAGCGCTGGTGCACTGCCTGACGGCCGCACCTACCAGGACGTGCGCGAGTTCAAGAATCTGATCGTGAAGGATGAGGTGCCCGTGGCACGCAACCTCGCCAAGCAGCTCGTGGTCTTTGCCACCGGTTCACCTGTGCGCTTCAGCGACCGCGAGGAGCTGGAGAAGGTTTTGCAGAATGCCGCCGCCAAGCACTACGGCGTCCGCACCCTGGTCCAGGAGCTCGTGCAGAGTGAGCTGTTCCAGGCTAAATGAGACGATCTGCCAGTCTCAAGCCTCCCCCAGTCTCAAATCAAAATCTCAAGTCCTGAATCAATACACCCGTTTGGATTTCCTCTTTCCGCCCGCCCTTCGCGCCTATGAAAACTTCCCCCCTTCCCCCCGGCTCCGCGTCCTCCTATCCCGTCCCCTTCATCACCACCCGCCACGCGATGTCTCGCCGGAGTTTCCTCCGCCAGGCGGGCATCGTGCTGTCACTGCCGTTGCTCGACGCGATGGTGCCGCCGTTCGCCCGTGCCGCGACATCGGGTTCCCCGCTCGCACCCGGTGCGAAGCCGCGCCGGATGTTCGGCATCTGCAACAACCTCGGCCTTCGGCCCGACCTCTTTTTCCCGAAGGACAGCGGCGCGGGCTACACACCGTCGCCCCTCCTCGGCCTGCTCCAGGAGCACCGGCAGGACTTCACGGTGTTCAGCGGCGTGTCGCATCCCAACGTGGACGGCGGCCACCCGTCGGACATCTCCTTCCTTACCGCCGCGCCGCATCCGGCGAGCAGTTCGTTCCGCAACAGCATCTCGCTCGACCAGCTCATCGCCGAGCGCATCGGCACGCTCACGCGTTTCCCGTCGCTCACGCTGGCCGTCAACGGCGGCGGACGCGCCCTTTCGTGGACGGGCACGGGTGTCGCCATCCCGCCGGAGCAGAGTGCATCGGCGGTGTTCAACCAGCTTTTCCTCCAGGGCACGCCCGAGCAGGTGGCGGCCCAGATCCGCAAGCTCGACACCGGCCGCAGCATCCTCGACGCTGTCTCCGAACAGGCCAAAAGCCTCCAGCGCAATCTCGGCGACCGCGACCGGAGCCGGCTCGACCAGTATTTCACCAGCGTGCGCGATCTGGAGCACCGGCTGCAGGAGTCCAAGGGCTGGGAGAGCAAGCCCAAGCCGGTCGTCAGCGTCGCCGCGCCGACCGATCCCGCCAACGCCGCACAATACATGGCCAAGATCAGGGTCATGTACGACCTCGTGAAGCTCGCGTTTGAGACCGACTCGACGCGTGCGGTCACCCTGATGCTCAACAGCGTCGGCACCCCCGTCATCACCGACACGGGCGAGACGCTCACCGACAGCTACCACAACCTCTCCCACCACGGGAAGGCCGACGAGAAACTCTCTCAGCTGAAGATCATTGACGAGGGCCACATGAAGCTGCTCGCCGCCCTGTTTGCCGAGCTCAAGGCGGTGAAGGAAGGCGAGGAGACGCTGCTCGACCGCACGATGATCCTCTACGGCTCCAACCTCGGCGACGCCAACGCGCATTCGACGACCAACCTGCCCACGCTCTTTGCCGGCGGCGGCTTCCGCCACGGCCAGCACGTCTCGCTCGATCCGGCCGGCGGCATTTATCCGCTGCCGAACCTCTTCGTCTCGATGCTCCAGCGCATCGGCTTTGAGGATCAAAAATTTGCCTCCTCCACCGGCACGATGAAAAACCTGGAGGCCAAAGCCGGTGCCTGAGCAGGCAGAAAACCGCTTGGCCGGACTCTGAATCAGTATTATGGATACAAATCTCCACCAATCCCGATGGGCTACAGCTGCCGGCTGTAATGCAGTCACGGATTCTTTCCCCATGTCGTCTCAAACTTGCGCCCGGTCATTTTTAACTTCGCGTCGCTTCGCGTTCATTTGGGGTTCTCCATCAGTTTTTTGTGGAATTTTGCTGGCGGCCCTCTCACCCGTCACCGTTCGCGCGGCCGCGACCACGTTCACACCCGCGCCCTCGCCGTACGCCTCGAGGCCGGCCGCCAAGGTCGCGCTGGCCGCCGTGCCGCCGCCGGCCGCCGACGAGATCGTCGTGGATTTTGAAAAGGCCGAGATCGGCCAGCCCATGCCGAGCTGGGAGGAGAAAGGCGTGAAGTTCCGCCTCTACGGCCCGCTGCAGCGCACTCCGGCCGCCCAGCCGCGCGTGATGTTTTTTCCGCACATCGCCACCGACCACAAGGGCATCCTCAACGCCATGTCCACCGACCAGAGCGTGCCGCTCGAGATGGCGATGCCGGGTGCGGGCGCGTCGTCTGTCACGCTCGTGCTGTGGGGCTCAACCGGCTGCCCGGTGCTCGTGGAGGCCTATGACAAAGACGGCAAATTGGTGGATCAAAAGTCCGTCGCCTCCGTTCCCGGCCGCAAGGCTCCCGAGGACCCGGTGCCATTTCTCACGGTCACGCTGAAGGCTCCGGCCATCGCCACCGTCTATCTCAGCGGCCCGCGCAATGGCGAGTTTCTCGCTGCCGACGAAGTACGTTTTGTCCCGGTCCCCGCAGCCACGCCAGCGGCCGCCAGCAAGTGACAGCGGCAGGTCAGCGCCGAGCTAACAAAGGTCCGTCGCAAGGCCGATTCAGAACCCCTTCTTTTGCAGTTCGGCACTGAGTTTCTGCATGAAAGCCTGGCCGTCGGCCGGGGTAGGGCGGTAGCCCGGCTGGCTGATTTCAGTAAAGCCGGGGCGGCCCTGTTGGTCCACGATCCATTTGCCCGTCACGCCATCGCTGAAAATCACGGCACCGCTGGCAATGGCACCAGGGATCAGGGTAATACTGTCCACGGTGACGGTTACCGCACTAGCTCCGGCTGCTGGGAACTCTTCGGCCAAGGCTGCGTCGTCCTCCACGTCGTCGCCGGGCGGGGTGTCGGCCGGCTCGGCGCCTCCGAGGCCGAGCTTTTCTTTCGCCTTCTCAATGAAACCCTTTTTTTCCGGTGGGGCAGGGCGGGCCGCGGTTGCCGTGCTGCCGCTCGGACTGGCGGCGGCCGGCTTGGCGGGCTCCGGTTTGGGCGGAGGATCCTTTATCTGGAGATTCAGGTCATCCACGAGAAAGCGGACGTCCATGTAGGTGAGTGCCACCCCGAACTGATCGCGGAGCTTTTTCTGGACTTGGGAAAGGTTGTCGCCGGCGGCCAGCCAGCTGGCCACGGTGGCGGTTTGTTCGGGCGTCAAGGTCATGGTGAAAAGAAACATTAAAGCAAAAAACTCAGAATTGCGACGGATAAAAATATTTCGCCAAGGCCACAGGCGAAAAATAGCGCTTGCATTAATCGTTAGGAAGCTAACTGTCAGCCACCTTATCGATTCAAAGCTCACGATCTGTCATGCCGCTCCTCCTGCTCAAAGAACTTCCGCGCTACGAGTGCTTGCTCGAGGCTGCGAAGCAGTTCCCCGACCTTGACCCGTCGGCGGCGGAGGCGTTTCTGCACCTCATGCGAACCGGTGACGAGGCCTTCCGCGTGGTTGAGACCAACCTGGCCGGGCATCATCTCACGCAGGGCCGGTTCGGGGTGTTGATGGCGTTGTGGGGCCGCTGCCGTGCGGAGGATAAACGTGACGCGCCGCTCAGCCCGGCCGAGTTGGCCGAGCATACGGGAGTCACCCGCGCGACCATGACCGGCCTTGTGGACACGCTGGAGCGTGACGGTCTCGTGACCCGCACGCCCGACCCGGATGATCGCAGGATGCTCGCGGTGGGCCTCACGCCACGTGGTGAGAAATTGCTCCAGAAGGTGCTGCCTTCCCATTTTCGCCAGCTGGCGCAGCTCATGGAGCCGTTGTCCGAGCCCGAGCGGAAGACGCTCGTGCGCCTGCTAACCAAGGTGCTTCAACGCGCCTCCGAAATCGCGCCCGACGGTGGCAAAAGCGCTGAATCCCTCGCCCTCGCCAGCCACTAACCGTCCATTTTCAATTATTTCCAAACCTGTTTTTCCCGCCATGATCCTACGATTCATCCTCACCCTCATCGGTGTAGCCGCCCTCATCGCAGCCATTGTCTTTGTCAAAGGCACCCAATTCTCCGCCATGGGCGCTGCCCAGGCTGCCATGGTCATGCCGCCCGACGTGGTGAGCGCCGCCACGGTGAATGAGGACACATGGGAGGACAGCCTTGCCGCCACCGGCACACTGGTCGCGGTGCAGGGCGTCACCGTCAGCGCCGAGGTAGCGGGTAAGATCACGCGCATCACGTTCGAGCCGGGTGCGACGGCCGCCGCCGGCGACCTGCTCGTGCAGCTCGACACATCGACCGAGGAGGCGCAGCTCGCCTCCACCGAGGCCACGGTCGCACTCGCCGAGCTCAATCTCCGCCGCCAGCGCGACCTCCGTGATCAAAAAACCAACTCCCCTTCCGATCTCGACAGCGCCGAAGCCCAGAGCAAACAAGCCGCGGCGGCCGCCGCCGCCATCCGCGCCGTCATCGCCAAGAAGTCCATCCGCGCACCCTTCGCCGGTCGCCTCGGTTTGCGCTACGTCAACCTCGGCCAAAACCTGAACGCCGGCGACGCCATCAGCAGCCTCCAGACGCTCGACCCAATCTACGTCAATTTCTCCGTACCGCAGCAAAAACTGTCCCTCCTCAAGGCCGGCGGTGCTGTCCGGCTTTCGAGCGACGTCGCGCCGGGCGAGAAGTTCGAGGGCCGTATCAACGCCATCAGCCCGGAGGTTGACCAAGCTACCCGCAGCGTACGCGTGCAGGCCACGCTCGCCAACCCGTCGGAGAGGCTCCGCCCCGGCGTTTTTGCCAGCGTCGAGATCGTGCTCCCGAGCGTTCAGCGGGTGCTCGCCATCCCTGCCACGGCGATCCTCTACTCACCCTCCGGCGACTCGGTTTTTGTCATCGAGGAGAAGAAGGACGCCAAGACCGGCAAGCCAACCATGACTCTCCGCCAGCAGTTCGTGCAGCTTGGCTCGACCCGCGGTGATTTCGTCAACGTGACCTCGGGCCTCAAGGCCGGAGAGCAAATCGTGACCAGTGGCGTGTTCAAGCTCCACTCCGGCGGGGCGGTTGTGATTGATAACACCTACGCGCCTAACGCGCAGCCGACGCCCAAGCCCGCCAATTCCTAATCGTTGCCCCGATCGCTGTTCCTGCCCGCGCGCCTTCGCACCATGAAAGCCATTACAGATCTTTTTATCCGCAAGCCAGTCCTGGCGATCGTCGTCAGCCTCGTAATCGTCATCGCCGGCCTGCAGGCGATGAAATCCCTCAACATTCGCCAGTATCCCCGCAGCGACAACGCCTCGGTCACGGTCGGCACTGTCTACGTCGGGGCAAGCGCGGAGCTGGTGCGTGGCTTCGTCACCACGCCGATCGAGCAGGCTGTCGCCTCGGCCGACGGCATTGACTATGTCGAGTCGTCCAGCATGCAGGGCTTTTCCATCGTCACCGCCCGCCTCAAGCTCAATTACGACCCGCTTAAAGCGCTTGCGGAGATCACCTCCAAGGTCAACCAGGTCCGGAACAACTTGCCGCCCGAGGCGGAGGTTCCGTCCATCACCGTGCAGTCGGCCGACTCGCAGATTGCATCCTGCTACCTGAGTTTCTCCTCGAAAATTCTCTCCCAAGCGCAAATCACCGACTACCTCGTGCGCGTGGTGCAGCCGCGCCTCGCCGCCCTTCAAGGTGTGCAGCGAGCCGACATCATGGGTGCGCGAACCTTCGCCATGCGCGTATGGCTCAAGCCCGACCGGATGGCCGCGCTCAACATCAGTCCCTCGCAAGCTCGCGCCGCGCTCGGCAGCAATAACTATCTTTCCGCGGTCGGCTCCACCAAGGGCTCGCTAGTGCAGGTCAACCTCACGGCGAACACGAACCTGCACACCGTGGACGACTTCAAGCGCCTCGTCATCCGCAACCAGAACGACACTATCGTCCGCCTCGCCGACATCGCCGACGTGGAGCTGGGCGCCGAGGACTATGATACCGAGGTGCGGTTCACCGGCCAGACCGCCGTCTTCATGGCGATCTATCCGCTGCCCAACGCCAACGTCCTCGACGTGGTCGGTCGTGCGCGCACCGCGCTGGAGGACATCAAGCACAACCTACCCGCCGGGCTCGATGCCATCGTCGGCTACGACGCCTCAGCCTATGTCGCGAACGCCATCCATGATGTTACCCACACGCTGGTCGAGACGCTTCTTATTGTTGTCGTGGTCATCTTTCTCTTCCTCGGCTCGTGGCGCTCGGTGCTCGTGCCGGTGCTCGCCATTCCTGTCTCCCTCATCGGCGGAATCTTCCTGATGCAGCTCTTCGGTTTTACGCTCAACCTGCTCACGCTGCTCGCCATCGTGCTTTCTGTTGGTTTGGTCGTGGACGACGCCATCGTCATCGTCGAAAATGTGGAACGCCATCTACGCGAAGGACGCACACCGATGGACGCAGCCCTCGTCGGCGCACGCGAGCTAGTCGGTCCTATCATCGCCATGACTGTGACGTTGGCTGCGGTCTATGCACCCATCGGGCTGCAAGGCGGGCTTACCGGCACGTTGTTCCGGGAGTTCGCACTCACGCTATCGGGGGCGGTGGTGATCTCCGGCATCGTCGCCCTCACGCTTTCGCCCATGATGGCGTCGCGACTTCTGCGCAGCGCCGCGGAAGAGGAGAAAGGCTTCACCGGCTGGGTGAACCATCAGTTCGACAAGCTCCGCCGCTCCTATGGCCATGCGCTCGATGGGACATTGCGGAACCGTCCGGCTGTTTATGCGGTCTGGATCATCCTCTTCCTGGCGACGTTCCCCATGTTCCTGTTCTCGCCCGTGGAATTGGCCCCCGCCGAAGATCAGGGTGTGGTCTTTGGCATCATCACCAGCGCCGCCAACGCCACCGGCGACCAAAAGAGCGCCTTCGGACGTGCCACCGAGAAAGTGTTCATGGACATACCGGAGCGTGATCTCACGTTCCAGATCATGTTTCCTCCGTCGAACCCTGTCGGTCGGGCCGCTGCCGGTGCCGACGGCTTTAGCGGCATGGTCGTCAAACCGTGGCACAATCCCCGCAGCCGCACCATTTTTGAGATCAAAAACGAGGTGTCAGGTAAACTCGCTACGGTGCCCGGTTTCCAAGCGTTCGCCGCGACCCCGGCGGCCCTGCCGGGTGGCAGCACATTCCCGGTTGAAGTGGTAATCGCAGGCACTGCCGAGGCCGACCAGTTGCTGGGATTCACCCAGCAAATATACACTAAGGCGATAGCGACCGGGCTCTTCCCATTCCTTCAGATTGACACCAAGATTGACCAGCCGCAGTCCGAGGTCGTGCTTGATCGCGAAAAGGTCGCGGCCCTCGGCCTGAATCTCTCGCAGGTAGGTGCCGACCTCTCAGCAGCGCTCGGCGGCAACTACGTCAACCGCTTCGATATTGCGGGCCGCAGTTACAAGGTCATCCCGCAGATTCAGCGCTCAGACCGGTTGAATCCCGACCAGCTCAAGGATATCTATGTGTCGGGACCCAACGGTCAGGTCGTGCCGCTCAGTGCCATTGCGACCCTTAAAAGCACAGCCGTGCCGCGCTCCCTTGGCCGTTTCCAGCAGATGAACGCCGTCAAGCTATCCGGTGCGACCAGCCGCACGCTCGACGAGGCGCTCACCGCGCTAGAGGGCATCGCCCGTGAGGTGCTGCCGCCCGGCTACAAACTCGATTACACTGGCGAGTCGCGCCAGCTCCGCCAGGAGGGCAACAAGTTCCTGCCGGCTTTCAGTCTCGCCGTCGTGATGATTTTTCTCGTGCTCGCGGTGCAGTTCAACTCGTTCCGCGATGCCATTGTCATTCTCCTCGGATCGGTGCCGCTGGCTTTGTTTGGCGCGCTCATCTTCACTGTGCTGAAGATGCCCAACCCCAACATGCCGTTCTGGACCGACGGGTGGACAACCACGCTCAACATCTACGCGCAGGTCGGCCTCGTCACCCTGGTTGGCCTTGTGGCGAAAAACGGCATCCTCATCGTCGAGTTCGCCAACAAGCTTCAGGAGCAGGGCCATGACAAGGTTTCCGCCGTGCGAGAGGCTGCCATGACCCGGCTCCGCCCCGTGCTCATGACCTCGGTGGCGACCGTCGCCGGCCATTTCCCCCTCACGCTCGTCACCGGCGCGGGTGCGGCGGCCCGCAACTCCATCGGACTCGTGCTCGTTGGCGGCATGACTGTCGGCACGATTTTCACGCTGTTTGTCGTCCCATCTGTCTACATTCTAATCGCTAAGAACCACGCCAAGGAGCCTGTACGGAAACCCGCCGCACCCGCCCCTGCCCTTGCTTCCGGCTCGACTCCGGCCCTCGCCAAATGAAATTTCCTGCCATGAAAATCGTCTTTCACGCCCTCCTTGGGTCCCTTGTGCCGCTCGTGTTGCTGGCCGTTGGCCTGCATTACTTCAGCCCTACAGCGCTGGCGGCGGTGCGGCCTGCCCTCACGCCTACTGCTCCACCCGTGCCCGACACACTCGACCTCGAGACTGCCGTCAAATACGCCGTCGAGCACAGCTTCACCATCCAGCAGGCCCGTGAGCGCATCCGCGAGCAGGAGGGCCTCATCGTTGCGGTCAGGGCGCAGGCGTTGCCGACGCTTTCGCTTGACGGCAGCTACACGCGCAACGATCCGGGTCTTGGCGGCGGCACCCCGCCCACCTATCAGAACTGGAGCATCGCCCTCGATGTCCGTCAGACCCTCTACGCCGGCGGCGCGATCACCAGCGCGCTCGACGCCCAGCGCTATGCCCGTGAGTCTGCGTTGCTCGACCTGCGCAGCACTATCAATCAGGCCTTGCTCGGGGTGCGGACGAAGTTCTACGCTGTTCTCTTCTCCCGCGAACAGATCAAGGTGCAGGAGCAGAGCGTCGATCTGCTGCAGGAGCAGCTCCGCAACGCCCAAAACCGCCGTGCCGCCGGCACCGTCTCCGACTTTGAGGTGCTCCGTGCCGAGGTCGAGCTCGCCAACGCCCAGCCTCCGCTCATCACCGCGCGTAACAACTACCGCCTCGCCATAGACGAGCTCCGCCAGTCCCTCGGCTATGACAACCGCACGCCGGACAATTTGAAAAAAACCCCCGAGTTCACGGGCACGCTCGACGTCACGCCCGCCACCTACGAGCTGCAGTCTGCACTCGACGCCGCCCGCCTGCACCGCCCCGAACTCCAGCGCCTCGCCAAAGTTGAGCAGGCACGCGGCGCGGCCATCCGTAACGCGCAGGCCGGCTACCGTCCCGAAGTTGCACTCGTCGGCGGGCTCGAATATAAAAAGGCCTTTGGCTCCAACAGCTTTGGTGACAGCGCGCACGGCTGGACGCTCGGGGTGCAGTCGAGCTGGGCGATCTTTGACGGTCACCTGACCGACGGCCGGGTCGCGCAGGCCCGCTCGCAGCTTGCACAGGCCCGGCTGGCGCGCGACGAGCAGACGCTGGCTGTCGAGGTGGAGGTGCGCCGCGCCCTCTCCTCGTTGCAGGAGGCCGCCGAACTCGTGGCGGCTGCGTCGCAGGTCGTGCGACAGGCTGAGGAAGCGCTCCGCCTCGCCACTGTTCGCAACCTTGCCGGGACGGCCACCCAGCTCGATGTGCTCTCGACGCAGGTCGCGTTGACGCAGGCCCGTAACAACCAGCTCTCGGCCAACTACCGCCATGCCGTCGCCCTCGCCACCCTCCGGACGTCGCTCGGCGAGGCAGATGCCTATGCGTCGGGCAACTGAGGCCCGGCCCGGTTTGTCCGCTGTGTGGCAATAGGATTGCGAAGCTGGGTCCGAGGTGATTTACCCTTCTGCCGTATCCAACTGCCCTATGAAACATCATCACATCGCATCCGCCTCGGGTATCGCCTTGTTTCTTGTCTGCACCGCCCTGCATGCGGCCGGCCAGCCCGCCGTCCCTGCGCCGGCACTCGCTTTGCCAACCGTGGCCGTCCCCCCCACGCTCAACGCGCTGACCGCAGCAGAAAAGGCTGCCGGCTGGGTTTTGCTTTTCGACGGCCAGACTCTTCAAAACTGGCGCGGCTACCGTGTGCAAGGTCCGCCGGCCGCCGGCTGGGAAATCAAGGACGGTTTGCTCAAGACCGTGCCGCGCGTGCGAGGGAGTGAGCTCATCACCCAGCGACAGTACACCGACTTTGAGCTGAGCTGGGAATGGCGCGTGGCCGAAGGCGCAAACAACGGCGTGAAATATTTTGTCACCGAGGAGCGGCCCGGCGCTCCCGGCCCCGAATACCAGATGATTGACGATGCCCGGCATTCCGATGCCAAACGCGGTCCGCTTTACCAGACCGGCGCATTTTATGACGTGCTTCCGCCCGCCGCCGACAAGCCGCTCAAACCTGCCGGTGAGTGGAACTCGTCGCGGCTCTTGGTGCAGGGCTCCCATATCGAGCACTGGCTGAACGGTCAAAAAATCCTCGCATACGAATTGGGCAGCCCCGAGGTGAAGGCAGGTCTGGCCCGAAGCAAATTCAAAGATCAGCCTGGCTTTGGAGACAAAATCACCGGCCATATCATGCTCACGTATCACGACGACGAGTGCTGGTTTCGCAATTTCAAGGTGCGTGAGCTGCCCCTGGCCGCGCCGGCAGCTCCGGTGGTGCAACCGGCCGCTCGGCCAAAAACCTGAGAAACCCGGGTACGCCTCCCGTCCGGCCGGGCAAGATTTTCGTTTTTCCCGGCTTGGCGTTCGTCTGCCTCTGCCTTTCAGTTGGAAACCATGTCCGCTGTCACCGATCTCATTCCCCACCGTCCGCCGTTCCTGTTTGTTGACGACATTCTGACCGAGTCCGCCGACAGCCTCACTGCGCGCCGCACATGGCGCGCCGACGAGGACTTTTACCGCGGCCATTATCCCGCTGCGCCGATCACGCCCGGCGTGCTCCTGTGTGAGGCGGTGTTTCAGACGGGCGCGCTCTTCATGGCTCGGCAGGCGCAGGCGGCGGGCGGCCAGCCCGGCGAGGGCGTGCCGCTGCTGGCGAAGA
Organism: Opitutia bacterium; assembly: GCA_947475065.1. GTDB lineage: Bacteria > Verrucomicrobiota > Verrucomicrobiia > Opitutales > Opitutaceae > CAIYUN01. The sequence goes on from CANJLB010000003.1 coordinate 46,199, forward strand.
TCAGCGACGTGCGCTTCCGCAACCCCGTTTATCCCGGCGACGAAACCCTCATCGAGGTGAAAAAAAAGGAGGCGCTCGGCGGCTTCACGATGATGAGCGGAGCCATCAAGAAGGCCGACGGCACCCGTGTGCTGACCGTGGATTTCGCCGTCGCGTGGAAGACGCCCATGGGCGGCCAGACCAAGCCCTGAGAAATTTATGCAGGAAGCCATAAACCCCGGAATTTTGATTTCAGCCTTCTTGGCTTCCTGGTTTCCTGCTTAATTATTTTCCCGTCTCTCATGACCGATTTCCTCCAGCTCACCGGCAAAACTTTTCTCGTCCTGGGTGTCGCCAACCGCAAGAGTGTCGCGTGGTTTGTCGCGAAGTCGCTGGAGGAGCAGGGCGCGCGCGTCATTTACGGCATCCGCTCCGAGGCGCGCAAGCAAGCCCTCGGCACCCAGCTCGCCGGTAAGTCAGTCTTTGTGTGCGACGTGGAGCAGGAGGGCGCGGCGGAGCGGCTCGCGGCCGAGGTCGCTGCGGCCGGCCACGCGCCACTGCACGGCCTTGTTCATTCCATCGCGTTTGCCAATTACAGCGAGGGCTTCCAGCCGTTTCACGCGACGAAGCGGAAGGATTTTCTGCAGGCCACCGCGGTCTCGGCCTTTTCACTTGTCGAGCTGGCCCACGCCTTCAAGCCGCACTTCGCGCGCGACGCCTCGGTTGTGACGATCGGCATCTCGTCTCTGCTCGTCACGCCGGACAATTACGGCTACATGGGCCCGATCAAGGCCGCGCTGGAATCGGCCACGCGGTTTCTTGCCAAATCGTTCAGTACCGACAGCGAGGTGCGCTTTAATGTCATTGGCAGCGGTCCGCTCAAGACCAGCGCGTCGGCAGGCATCCCCGGATATCTTGAAAGCTACCTCTATGCCGAGAAAATGACCTTCCGCAAACGCGCCCTTGGCACCGCCGAGGTCGCCAACGTCGCGCTGTTTCTCCTCAGCGAGCGCAGCAGTGGCGTAACCGGCACCACCCTGGTGGTGGATGCCGGGCTGGGGCTGAACTATTTCGACCAGGAAATCATCCGCCTCGCCATGCGGCCCGAAGCGAAGAACAGAGGCTAAAATTCTTCGATGATTTTCAAAAACACCTGCATCGAGTCTCTCGCTGTCACTCTGCCGGATGAGATTCTCACCTCGGCGGAGATCGAGAAACGGCTGCGCCCGTTATACGAACGGCTGAAATTGCCCGAAGGCCGGCTGGAGCTGATGACAGGCATCCGCGAGCGGCGTGTCTGGCCGACCGGCACACGGCCATCCGACGCGAGTGCCGCCGCCGGCCGCGCCGTGCTGGCGCAGTCGGCGTTGCGTGCGGATCAGGTTGAACTGTTCATCCACGCGGCGGTGTGCCGCGACATGCTGGAGCCGGCGACGGCGGCGTTTGCCCACCGCAAGATCGGTCTGCCGGCGACGGCGCAGATCTTCGATGTGTCCAACGCCTGCCTCGGCTTCCTCAACTCGCTCACCATCGCGGCGGGCCTGATTGAGTCAGGACAGATCAGGTGCGCGCTCGTCGCCGCGGGCGAAAACGGGGGGCCGCTCGTCGAGCAGACGCTGCACACGCTTCTCACCCAACCGCTCGATCGCAACGGCATCAAGCCGTACTTTGCAAACCTCACCATCGGCTCCGGCGCGGTGGCGGCTGTCGTCTGCCATCGCGATCTCGTCCAAGGCCCTGCGCACCGGCTGATCGGCGGCGTGGCGCGCGCGGCCACGCGGCATAGCGAGCTTTGCCAGGGCGACACGCATGGCGCGGACTCGTTGGCGATGCAGACCGACAGCGAGGCGCTGCTCATCGCCGGCCTTGAGCTCGCGCAGGAAACATGGCGCGACTTTACGGCGCTGACGGGCTGGAGCGCGGCGGGCGTGGGTCGCATTGTCTGCCATCAGGTCGGCAGCACGCACCGGCGGAAGCTTTACGAGGCGCTTGGGCTGGAGGTGGTGAAGGATTTTTCGACATTTGAGACGCTCGGCAACACCGGCTCGGTCGCCTTGCCGGCCACGCTGGCCGCCGCCATCGCGGCGGGCGCGGTGAAAAACGGCGACAAGGTCGCGCTGCTCGGCATCGGCAGCGGCCTGAACTCACTGATGCTCGCGCTGGAATGGTGAACGCGCGGCACAACCGTCCCTGCGCTCACGCGCAGGGCCACGAGGACCGGCGTAGCCCGCTCCGTGAGGAGCGGGACAAACCATGAGCACCGCCGCTTCCTTCCCCGACTGGCTCCGGCCGCTCTATCCCTTCACTCCACAGGTGTTCACCACGCCGCGCGGCGCACGGATGAGCTATCTCGACGAAGGCCCGCGCGCCGACGAGGCCGTGATCATGCTGCATGGCAACCCGACGTGGTCATTTTACTACCGCCGGCTGGTCTCTGCCCTCGCTCTGAAGCTTCGCTGCGTCGTGCCCGACCACATCGGCATGGGACTCTCCGAGAAGCCGCAGGACTATCCCTACACGCTGGCGACGCGCATTGACGACGTGATGGCGCTGGTCGCGTCACTCGGGCTGAAAAAAATCCACCTTGTTGTCCACGACTGGGGAGGAGCGATTGGCTTCGGCCTGGCGGCGCGGTGTCCTGAGCTGATCGGCCGGCTGGTCATGCTGAATACGGCGGCCTTTCCTTCGCCGCATATCCCGGCGCGCATCGCACTCTGCAAGACGCCTTTCCCTGGTACGGCCATCGTGCGCGGCCTGAACGGCTTCGCCGGCCCGGCCGTATGCATGAGTATGAACCGCCGCCAGCTCACGGCCGAAGAGCGAGGTGGCTATCTCTTTCCCTACGACTCCTGGGCGAACCGCGTGGCGGTGGATGCTTTTGTGAAAGATATCCCGATGGACGCGGCGCATGCGAGTTGGGGGGAGCTGGAGATGGCGGCGGCAGGGCTGAGCAAATTTTCCGATCGGCCTGCGCTCATCGTGTGGGGAGGCAAGGATTTTTGCTTCCACGACTGGTATTTCGCCGAATGGAAACGCCGGCTGCCGCAAGCCGCCACCCACTATCTGGGCGATGCCGGCCATTATGTGCTTGAGGACGCTGACACGGAGGTCGTGCCATTGATCGCGAAGTTTCTTCTGGCCTATGACTAAAACTGTATTGTTGTAGCAATGAATCATATGGGAGTTTGGTTTGGCTAGGACATAGCACAGGAGTGTCACCTATGTACCCAGATCAACCCCGGCCTAGCCCTTCCGGCCGACGACAAAACTTTCTCTCGCCCCGCGCCCCGCGCCATGGTTAAACTCAGCCCCGTTCTCACCGCATTTCGTTTCTCCTCCCCCCCCCCGAGTCTCCGTCCCCGTCATCGCATTCCCTTTCCGTCATGTCCACGCTCACCGCCTCCCGTCGCCTCGCCGCCGCCCTGCTCGCCGCCGTCTGCGCCCTCCCGCTGCCTGCCCAGCCGGCCGCTCCCGCCCCCGCGCCAGCGGCCCCGCCTGCGCGTGGTCCCGGGCCCGGCGGCGGCCGGGGCGGTCGCGGTGGGGGTGGTGGCGCGCTCAACTCTCCCGAGGTCAACGCCGCCGAGCGCACCTTCACCGTGCGCTTTCGCGCACCCAACGCCCAGACCGTCACCGTCATCGGTGAGCTCGACGGACGGGAGCACCCCATGACCAAGGCCGACAACGGCGTCTGGTCAGCCACCATCGGTCCCCTCGCGCCCGACACCTACAACTACCAGTTTCGCGTGGACGGCATCGTCGCCATGGACCCCGCCAACCCCAATGTGAAGCTCGGCTTCGGCTCGTTCCCGCCCGCCAATCTCGTCGAGATCCCCGGCAGCGAGACCGCCTTTCAGGACACGCGCGATGTGCCGCACGGCACCGTTCGCCTCGAGACCTACCACGCCAAATCCCTTGGCGGTGCGGCCCGCACGCTCTGGATCTACACCCCGCCCGGCTACGACGCCCGCACGGACCGCTACCCCGTGTTCTACCTTCTGCACGGCTCCGGCAACACCGATTCGAGCTGGTTCCTCACCGGCCGCGAGAACACCATTCTCGACAACCTCATCGCCGACGGCAAGGCCCGGCCCATGATCCTCGTCAACCCCCTCGGCTATGCCCGCACCGGCATCGGCACCGGCCCCGACCGCCCGCTTAACGCCGAGGCCGCCGGCCCCGGCTTCTGGTTCGAGCGCGAGGTCTTGCAGGACATCATCCCTTATGTGGACGGCAAGTTCCGCACCCTCGCCGATGCCGACCACCGCGCGCTCGGCGGCCTCTCGATGGGCGGCGGCCACACCATCCAGATCGGCTTCCCCAACCTCGACACTTTTCACTCCCTTGTCATCATGAGCTACGGCGTCGCCAACTCCGACCAGACCTATCCTGCCTTCTTCGCCGACTCCGCCGCGACCAACCAGAAGCTGAAGTTCCTCTGGCTTGGCGTCGGCTCCGACGACACCCTCGTGGGCAACGGTGCCCGCGCGCTGGAGGCCACGCTCACCGCCCGGGGGATCAAACACGCGCCGTTCTGGGTGCTGCCCGGCGCGCGCCACGAATGGGTCGTCTGGCGTTACGCCCTGCGCGACGTCGCGCCGCAGTTGTTCCGCTGATATTTCTGATTCCACGACTGGTATCTTGTCGAATGGGTCGTGACATTGATCGCGAAGTAACTTCATCACGCCTGGCGTTCACAGGAATTATCGTGCGCATCTGACCTGAAAAAAGCGAGTTGCGAAAACTAGGGTGTCGGGATGCTTGATCGCCGGAGCCGTGTCCCCATGTTCGCTTCCGTCTGAGTTCTTTCACCGCCTAAGGCGACGCCGCTTCCTCGGCGTCAACACGGGGGAACCAATATCCGCTGCGCTCTCTCGCGGCGGACGGGGCGAACGGACGCAGGCGACTGCGCCCAAGGTCACTTCCTAGGACCAAGCCCGTCAGCTAACCTCGTCGGCAATGGGAAGGGTGATCCACTAGGGCTCCCGCCTCGGCGGGATGTCCCCACGGTCGCTCCAACGCAATCGCACCGTCGTGTGCATACGGGAATACCGTGTGTGCCGCCGGGGCACTTCACGGAGATTAATCCTATGACCGCCTTGTTCTCATCCCCCTCGGATGTCGTGCGCCTGCTCGCGCACCTCTTGCTCATCGGCGCGGGCCTCGTGCTCGTGGGCTTCGCCTGTCAGAGCCGCCGCCCTGCCGCCCGCCTCTGCTTCGGTGCGGTGGCGCTCGCCTTTGCCGTCGCCGCGATCCTGCTGGCCGAGAGTTGGCCGGAGCGCGCGCTGCTGCTCTCCGGCGGCCTGATCTTCGCACCGGCGCTGCTCGGCCTGGTGGTCATTCGCGAAAGCCAGGTCGGCGTCGTCATCAAGAAGTTTTCCCCGCGTTCGCTGCCTGCCGGCCAGTTCATCGCGCTCGACGGCGAGGCTGGCTACCAGGCCGACACGCTCCCGCCCGGGGTGCATTTCGGCCGCTGGTTCTGGCAGTTTTCCATCGTGAAATTTCCGGTGGTGGTCGTACCGCAGGGCGAGGTGGCGCTCGTGGTCGCCGCCGCCGGCATACCCATCCCCGCCGAGCGCATCCTCGCCAAAGTGGTCGCCTGCGACAGCTTTCAGGACGCCCGCAAGTTTCTGCTCGGCGGCGGCGAGAAAGGCCGCCAGCTCGGCCTGCTTACCGCCGGCACCTACCGGATCAACCCGGCAATGTTTCAGGTCATTACCGGCCGTCCGATCACGCTCATCCAGCCGGATCAGGTTGGCATCGTCACGACGCTCGACGGACGCCCGATTGACCCTGGCGAGATCGCCGGGCCGTTATTGGGCGGTCACGAAAACTTCCAAAATGCCCAGGCGTTCATCGCGGGCGGCGGCCGGCGCGGGCTGCAGGAACAGGTGCTGCTCTCCGGCTCCTGGAACCTCAACCCGTGGTTCGCGCAGGTCGAGCAGGTGCCGATGCTCAGCATCCCCATCGGCTCCGTCGGCGTGGTCATCTCCTTTGTCGGCCTGGCACACGAGGATGTGAGCGGCGCGGCCTTCAAGCATGGTGATCTTGTCAACGTGGGCCACAAGGGCGTGTGGGTTTCGCCGCTCTATCCCGGCAAGCACCCGGTCAACACCCGCGTGATGCGCGTCGAGCTCGTGCCCACCACCAACATCGTCCTCAACTGGGCCAACCGCACGGAGTCGCACCACTTCGATGAAAAGCTCAGCTCCATCACGGTCCGCTCCAAGGATGGCTTTGCGTTCAACCTCGATGTGGCGCAGATCATCCATGTCGGCGCGCCCGACGCGCCCAAGGTCATCTCGCGCATCGGCTCGATGCAGAACCTGGTGGACCATGCCCTCCAGCCGATTGTTGGAAACTACTTCCGCAATTCCGCGCAACACCACACCGTGCTGGATTTCCTCAATGCCCGGAGCGACCGCCAGGCCGAGGCTTCGGCCCATATCCGCATCGCGCTCGCTGCCTATGACGTGCAGGCCATTGACACGCTCATCGGGGACATCACGCCGCCCGCCGAACTGATGAAAACCCAGACCGACCGCAAGATCGCCGAGGAGGAAAGGAAGACCTATGAGACGCAGGAGGCCGCTCAACGCCAGCGGCAGGAACTCGTGAAAGCCACCGCACTCGCCAACATCCAGCAGCAGATGGTGGACGCCGACCAGGGCGTGCGCATCGCCGAGCTGCATGCGCAATCCGCCATCCGCTGCGCCAACGGCGAGGCCGAGTCCACGAAGCTCCGCGCACTGGGTGAGGCCGACGCCATCCGGGCCACTGGCAACGCCAAGGCCGAGGCCTACCGCGCCGGGGTCGAGGCGATCGGCGGCGCGAACTACACGCTCATGCAGCTCACGCAGACGCTCGCCGAACGAAACATGCGCATCGTGCCCGACGTGTCGGTCACTGGTGCGCAAGGCGGCAACGGCCTGCTCGACTCGATGCTTGCGCTGCTCGCACGGGAGAAAACCGACCGGAAGGCCGCCTGAGATCCGTCCCGCACCGCAGACCTGCCCGCAAGGGCAGGGCTTTCCCGGGCACCCGCGTCTCTCCCTCCATTTCTATCATCATCGGCCGTGTCCCTGAGGACGCGGAAACGGCATACTCTGCGGTGCAGCTGGTTCGGGTCGGTTTTCAATTCGCGCGACCCGTGCCTCGAACTCGGCGTTTTCGTTTAAGATGAGGTGGTGCGTGCGGCAAAGGGCAGGCGGCCGTAGAGGCGGCCGAGTTCGCGAAGATACGGCGCGCTTTCCCGATGAAGTTTTTCAAGCTGCCCGGGAGCGTAGCGCCATTGCCAGTTGCCATCGGGTTTGCCCGGCAGATTGAAGCGAGCCTCACTGCCGAGGCCAAGGCAGTCTTGCAGCGGAATCACCGCGAGGTTGCTCACGGCCGTGTAGGCGGCACGGATGAAATCCCAGCCGACCTCGCCGCCGCTGACGCGCAGATAACGGCGGAGATGGTCGCGGGTTTTTTCGTCGGACGCCGCATACCAGCCGGGGGTGGTGTCGTTGTCATGGCTTCCGGGATAGATGACGCTGTTGGCACGGAGATTGTGGGGCAGATAGGCGTTGTCACTGCTGCCGCCAAAAGCGAACTGAAGGATCACCATGCCGGGCAGGCCCGTGGCGTCGCGCAGGGCGAGCACACCCGGCGTGAGGTCACCAAGATCTTCGGCAATGAGGCGCGCTTCCGGCAGGGCGGCGCGCACAGCGCGGAAGAACGCGAGACCGGGGCCAGGTTTCCACTGGCCGGTGCGCGCGGTGGGCGCACCGGCGGGGATTGACCAATAGGAGTCGAAGGCCCGGAAATGGTCAATGCGGACAATGTCGCAGAGCGCGAAGTTGGCGCGCAGGCGGGCGAGCCACCACGAATAATTATCAGCGGCATGGGCGGACCACTCGTAGAGCGGGTTGCCCCAGAGCTGGCCGTCGGCCGAGAAATAGTCGGGCGGCACCCCGGCGACAGCGAGCGGGCGGCCGGTCTTTTGGTCGAGCTGGAAAAGCTCGGGACGTGACCATGCGTCGGCGCTGTCGAGAGCGGCGAAGATGGGCGCGTCACCGATAAGCGCGACTCCGGCGTCGCGCGCCTTGGCGCGCACCTGCGCCCACTGACCGAAGAAGAGGTATTGCACGAAAGCGTAGGCTTCGGCGCGTTCGAGGAGGGTGGCGGCAAGCGGGCTGGCCTTGGCGCGGGCATAAAAACGGATATCCTCCGGCCAGGTCCACCACGGCTGGCCGTTCCGGTGATCCTTGAACGCCATGTAGAGCACATAGGCGTCGAGCCAGTGCGCGTGCGCGGCCCGAAACGCGGCAAAATCGCCGTAGGGTTGGGCACCACGTGCACGAAAGTTTTTATGGGCCCGAAACAGCACGGGCCATTTCGCGGCGTAAAGCCAGCCGTAGTCTACACGGTCGCTGGGCAGTGCGCGCAGCGGCGCAAGGTCGGCGTCGGTCAGCAACCCGGCGGAGACGAGCGGCCGTAGATCAATGAGGTAGGGGTTACCGGCAAACGCTGAAAAGCATTGGTAAGGCGAGTCGCCATACCCAGTTGGCCCGAGCGGGCAGACCTGCCAGTGGCCGATGCCCGCGTCGCGCAGAAATGCGATCCAATTGTCCACCGCGCCATCGAGCACGCCAACGCCTTGGTCGGACGGAAAGGACGTGGGATGCAGAAGCGCGCCGGCACTTCGTGCGGAGAGCCAGTCGAAAAGTTTTGAGGCGACGTCCGGCGATGTTACAGGATTCACAGGTAGGGATGGGGTGTAGCCTCCAAGTTTCCCAGAAGCAACCGATTCCTCGATCAAGATACGTATTAGACATAATGTTTATTGTGCGTAGTATTATACAAGATGCGGCTTGCACCGCTCCAGCTGAAGGGATGGATATATCTCCTTCATCCCCTATGTCTGAAACGCCCGCACCTTCTGCATCTGCCGCCTCCTTTCTTCCGCGCCCACTGGTCTGGCTTGTCGCCTGCCTGCTCCTCGCGGGCTACGGGGGAATGTGCCTCAAAATCGCGAACACCACATCGCCGACGTTTGACGAACCCGACCATCTGGCGGTCGGATACTATGCCTTGGTGACGGGTTACCGCCCCTACACCAACATCAATCTGACATTTACCCAGATGTGGTCCGCGCTGCCGCTGGTGCTGGCCAAGACGCCGCCGGAGATTGAGCTGCCGCCCAACCCGGCTGCCCCGGCTCCACCGCCGTTGCTCAGCAAGCTGGGCAGTGACCCTGGGGCGCCGAAATATCGGCCCGTCAGCCTGCCCGTCCGGATGATCCGTGCCCTGGTGCCATTCACCTTGTTTGACAAAGCACCCCATTTTCCCACCGCAGCGGAACAGCTGGCTGGAAGTGCCACCGGAATCAATTACGGCCGGCTGTTTTATTTCGACTCCCGCAACGACACGGAAAAAATCGTCTTTTGGAGCCGGGCCATGATCACGATTCTTGCCGTCGCTCTCGGCGCGGTGCTGTTCCTGTGGGCGCGACGCCTCTGGGGCGATTTGGCCGGTCTGGTGACACTCGTGTTTTACTGTCTTAATCCGCAGACCATTGCGCTCGGTTCGTTTGCAACGACGGATATTGCCTCGACGCTGTTCTTCACCCTGGCGATCGCTGCCGTCTGGCGGCTGCTGCACCGGGTGAGCCTGCTCAATATCGTGCTGACCGGCCTCGCGGCCGGGGTGCTGGGCGCGACCAAGATCAGCAGTCTGATCATTATCCCCGTCACAGGGTTGCTGCTCATTGTTCGTGTGTATGACGGCCGGGCGTTGGAATATAAACTGCCGGGGCTGGCTCCCGTGACGGGGCCGCATGGACGGTGGGCCCGGTTCAGAATGCTTTTGCTCGCACTGGCATGCGCCGTGGCCGTCGCCTATGTGACGCTCTGGGCTTTTTACGGCTTTCGCTACACTGCCATCTCCCAAGAGTCGCTCGAAGAAAACTGGAGGGCTAACGCCATGGTCCAGGCCCATCTCGCGCCCGCATTGATCAAATTTAGCCGTGCGCATCACCTGCTGCCCGAGGCCTACCTCTTCGACCTGCATCAGTTCACCACCACCGGCAGCATCCGGCGCGCCTTTCTCATGGGCGAGTATTCGGTGGACGGCTGGTGGTATTTTTTCCCGATGGCATGGCTCTTCAAGACCCCGCTGCCCTTCATGTTCGCGCTGGGCGTGGGTGTCGTGCTGCTGTGGCGGGCACGGCGCGAGCAGGCGGCGGCGCTCTGGTCGCTCGCGCCGCTGCTGGGGTTCAGTTTGGTCTATGGCATGAGCGCGGTGGCGGGCAATCTCAACATCGGGGCACGCCACCTGCTGCCGATTTATCCGGTGTTGTTTCTGCTGGCTGGTTTTGCCACGCGCCTCCGGCTGGGGCCGATGTGGCGGCCGGTGTGGATCGCCGGCGTATGTCTCTGGTCGGCGGCCGAGGCAGCGACGGTGCATCCGCACTATCTCGCTTATTTCAACGAGCTGGCCGGCGGTTCCGTGCACGGCCACCGCATCCTGGTGGACAGCTCCTATGAGTGGGGCGAGGGCCTGCCCGAGGTAAAGCGCTGGCTGGCCGCACGCGAGGCGAGGGCGACGGAGGGCAAGCCGAATTTGCCGGTCTATATGTCCTACTTCGGCGTTGCCGACCTGCCCCACTATGGGATCCATCCGATTTGGGGCGCCGGCGACAAGGGCAATGTCGTCATGCTCCCGTCGTTCTACGACCAGCGCCCGGTTCGTCCTTACGACCTCGGAGCCGGCACCTACATTATCAGTGCCACGATGCTTAAGAGCGTTTATGGGGCGAAGGTCTTTGGGCCGTGGCGGCCTTCGTGTGAGGATAGATTTCAAGCGCTTGCCCCTGAAATGGTCCGGCTCCGGCTGTTGCTGACCACGACCGACCAGGCCACCCGTAACGAACTGCTGGAAAAAGACGGACGCAATTTTGTCAAACAGACGGCGCTGCAAAAGCTCGCCGATGCCGACAACCCCGCCAAGCTCTCACGTGAGCGGGCGATCGCCTTCGCCAAAAGCATTCTCGAACAGCAGAACAAAACTGCTGAATTTACCAAGCAATTTCCCGACCCGGTGGGGCTGGATAACGCCTTGGATCGGGCTGGCCGGGACGTGGTCAAGCAGCAGGCCCAACAGCAAATCGCCACGGCCGGGACCATCACCCTGTCGCGCGAACAGGCCATCCAGTCTGCCATGGAGGCGGCTGCCCAGCAGGGCAAAACGGACGAAGTGGCCAAGATCTACCCCGATGCAGCCGCCCGTAACAATTTCTACGAGCAGAAGGGTCAGGAACTGTTCGTACAGCTCAAGCAGCAGTTCATCCAGCTCGCCGACCAAACTTGGCTGCAAGAGATCGCTGAGTACGATCAGTTGCGGTTCTTCCGGTTGTGCGCCTACCTCCGCGCCCGCGAGCCGGAGGCGCGCATCGGCTATGGTATCCTCGTCTTCGAGTTGACGGCGGAAGAGGTCAACGAGGCCATTTCGCCCACCAGCGCCCCGAAGGAGCTGCGTCGCGGCTACTTGGTCAAGGGGACAGAGACCCGCACCGAGCCGGGTCAGATAGACTTCATTCGCTGAGGTGCGCCAAGTTAGCGCCAGCAGAGCGGTGCGCTACTCGTGCCAGCCGGCCGTGGGAGCTACCGCCTCACTGGCCGAGCACGCCTTTGAGCAAACCGCTGGCGCCTTGCTGCAAGAGTGAGCCGGCACCCTTGGTCGCAGCACCGACGCCGCCGATGACCGCCCGCTCCGTCAGCCGCCCATAAAACGCCGTGGTGTCCGGTGCGCCCAACGTGCCACCGAGTTCGGGCAAGTCCACCGCCAGGGGAAAATAGCCCAGGCTGTCCGGCTGAGCGCTGACCAAACCGATGCTTTTCATCGCATCGCCCAGATTGCCGCGCGCTGCCACCTGAAATTGCAACGTTAGCGGCAGGGCGGCCAGCTCCTTGCCTTCGACATGGCGGACGCGCCCGTGACCGGCGAGGCGCACCTCGGGGGCGATGAGCGTGAGCTCTTCGAGCACCAGATCGTTGGTGGCGCCCCGCGACAGCGTCACACTGAGCTGATCGAAGTGAATTTCGTGCAGCAAATCAGAAATACGTGTAATGACCTTGGCCACATTGCCGGCCGTGCTACTGACGCCACCCAGCAATCCGGCCACAGTGCCGACAATCGCCGCCCCGGTGCCCGCCACCGATGGTTTGCCGTCACTCGCTGCCAGCAGCCGGGTGACGCCACCCTTGCTGGTGAATTGGATTTTGCCCTGCGTCTGCGCGATCAGCGCATCAATGGAGGCCGCCCGGCCGGTGAGTGACACCGTCAGGTTCACATTGGCTTCCAGCGTGTGCTGCAGCGCCGCGAGAGTAAAGTCGGTCAGCGTCGCGTCGGTCATGAACGCGTAGGGTGTCGCCGTACCCGGCGTATGCGTCAGGCCACCTTTGAGCACGAACGGCGAGGCCGGCGTGCCATCGAGCGTGCCATGTGCCTCGACCTGAGGGCCGCTGCCGTCAAAGAACATCGTGCCGGCGAAGCTGCTCGCGCGGTCCGGCGAGAAGACGATTTTCTTGAAAGCAAATTTCACCGTCCCTTTCACGCCCGCCCAAGGCGGCGGGGTGCTCGGCGCGGAAACAGGGGCGGTCCCGGGCTTCAGGTCGGCGAATGCCCCGATATCCTGGGCATAGAGCAAATCGCCCACCGCTTGCGCATCAATCTGCCAGCCACCGGCGTTGGTCGGGGTGAACTTGCCGCCCAGTGTGAGGTCGGATTTCTGCGTGCCGCGGGTGACGGTGACCGGCGCGTTCAATGCGATGCTTCCGTCGGCGGCGATGTCCGCGCGTAGATCGAGGGTGGCGTCGGGCAGCGCTTGCTTGGTCGGGGCGGCCACCAAACCGCTGACGGCGAGCTTGGCCGCGATCTCCTTTTTGTCACCGAGACTCGCGGTGAAACTGAGGTTGGCCAGACCGGCTGAAACAGGCACCTGGGCGCCGAATACGGGCGATAACGCGGGCAATAACGCCAGATTTGGCATCTCCGCCAAGCCGGTGACTTTGAGCGGCTCCCGGGCGGCTGAACCCTGGCTGATTTGCACTCCCCTCAACGTCAGGCCAGCCACCGTCGGTGGTGGCGCAGTGACCGTCACGGCTGGCACCGTTGCCCTCCAGCCTTCCTTCGAATACTCGGCCGCAGCGGCGGGGAGCGTGATACTGCCCTGCCAGAGCGTCTGCCCTTCTTGCGTGACCACGCCGGCAACATCCAGTGCCTTCACGTTCAGAGTCACGACGCCACCATCCCGTGTCCCGGCTTCGATCAGGCCATTCACCCGGCCCTGGCTGATTTTCAGGTCTTTGACCCACGGCTGCGCCCATGCCAGCGGCAGGTCCTTCAGCTCGATGCGCGCGAGCGCGACGGCAGGATTGGCGGCTGTCACCGAGAGTTTGTCGCGGTTAAATTCAAAACCCTGCAGCGCCTCCAGGATGATGACTGGCTGAGCCGCGCCGATGCGGACACTGAGCCGCGTTACGCTGACCAGGTCGCCACGCGAACGCAGGTCAAAGTCGGTGGTAAAGTCCATCTGACCCAATACACCCGTCAATTCGGGACGCAGGGCCTCAAGTTTCTCCACGTGGCCGTCCAGTTTTCCAACCGCCGTGATCTCCTTGAAATCACGACTGAGCCTCAGGGTCCCCTGCCCTTTCGCCTGAAACACCGGCAGCGGCATGCCGGCCAGAAACTGCCGGAACGGCACCAGATCAGCATCGCTGGCATCCAGCATCCATTTGCCGGTGAACGGCTGGCCATCGGCCGGGAGCTGTGCCTCCACGTTCACGAGCTCGCGGCTACCGGAACTTACGATGGCCGTGTAGCTCTCGCCCGTCGCGTCGCGCCCGGCCCGGACAGTGAGGTGTGTTTTCGTGCCGTCGGGGAATTTGGGACCGCTGGCGATGGCATCGGCGTTGAGGGCAAAACTCTGGATGGCATCGGGTGCATCCATGCGGATCAGGAGTTCGGCATTGGCCGCCGCTGTTTTGACCGGTGCGTCGGCGGTACTGGCTTCGTGACGGGTGGTTATTTTGAAAATCGCCTCCTTGCCGGAACCGAGGCCGCCGCCGCTCACCGTGAGGTGCGTGTGCCCGCCTGCTTGGATGACATCGCCCTCAATTTCGGCGGTGGTGAGCGACAGGGCGAAGGGCAACTTGAGCCGCTTGAAGATGCCATCGAACGCGGTGGCCGGGGTTGTGTTGGCCGGCGCCGCTGGCGTTGAAGTCAGGTCAACCGTCCAGCCTTTTGCGGTGAGACGGGCGATGTCAATTTGACCGCGCGCAGCGGCCAGCACCGGCAGTTCGACGTCGGCTGCGGGCAGCGTGAGCACGAGGCCGGACTGCGTGACGCGGATATTCTCCAGATGCACCGCGTGCAGGCCGATGGCTGCACGGCCGATCTCAATCTTAGCCCCCGGCACATTGGCGACAGCGCGGCGCACGGCCCAAGTTTGCACGGCGGGCGTGAAGGCGAGACCGACAAGCACCGCCACCAGCATCGCGCTTGCGCCAAGGAGGAGGAGCAAAATCCTAACGGGCTTTTTCATGCCGGGAGCAAAGCCGGGACAATGGCGAAGGCAAGCCGGGTGGTCGTTGGGTAGTGGTATAGTTTTGGTCGGTGGTAGGTTGCGCGCTCGCCGCGCAACTCCGGCGACAGAGGGCAAACGTGGCGTGACGAGCACGCCACCTACCCCGGAAAATTCAAACTGTACCACTACCGGTCGTTGGGCGATCACCGGGACCGGTTCCAGCTCCTTCAGGCATCCCTTCCCACCGGCGTCTTGAACTCGGCGCTGAACGTTCGTCTGTGTTTTGGCATGGAGGACTCTGCCCCATCAATCCGTCCCCCGCCTTCGGCAAAGGCTGCGCCGCTACGCTTCCCCTGGCTCACAACAACTCACAAAAATCGGCCTGCCCCCTCGGCTTGGCCGCCGCCCGCGCGCGGGCCGCAAGCGGCCTGGCGTCCGTTTTTCGTCACAACGATAGCCCAATGCGAAAGATTTTCCGAGGGATTCGGGCGGCAGCGGGCGTCTTTGGGGTGAAGCCCATCCACCCGACCACATAAACCTGCATCCTTCTCCCTTCAAAATTTTCACCACCCAAGTTGCCTTCGTGCTGCTCGCATTTGCCTGCACCGCCAACGCGGCGACCCCCACCACCGCGACCAACGCGCGACTGGCAGCATTTGGACGGGTGAACCCCACCACCGGGGCCAACGCGCCACCCTACTCGCCTTACCACCCGCTGGCGGTCGCCCAACGCGATCTTCAAGGCATGGAGGCCAGCCTTGGCAGCCTCGCTCCGCAGTCGCCCGAGCGAAAAGCGCTGGAGGAGCGTGCCGCGCAATTGCGTGCCAAGATTGACGAGTCGTTCGTCATCTTCGGGCCAGGCATTCAAAAGCCAGGGCTTTATCCGGCCAAGCCAGGTCTCACCGTTTCCGAGGCCATCAAGCTGGCCGGCGGCATGGCACCCGATGCCGCCCCAGATTTATTTCTCACCTTTGCCATACCGCATGCAAGAGGGTTGAAGGCGGCACGGCTGAACTGGGCCGGGAAGCTGGAGCCTGAGCCGCCTTTCGATCCCGCTCTCGCACCCCGCCGAGGGCAACCCGGAGCCGGCGTTGGCCCTCCCGGTGGTTCGCCAACTACAGGAGGAGGAGGGCCGGCCGGCCCCGGCCCCAGGGTTAGCTACGATTTCACCATCGCGGCCGGAGACTTGATCAGAACCTCGGCCAACGAATTCACTTTTTCGGGAGGAATCCCTCGCGATTTTCTTGACGCCCTTGACGCACACTTCGTGCTCGATTTTCAGGGGCACGCCGTCGTGCCGCCGGAGCTGGCCGAGGTGAAAGTGCCACGCATCCGGGTGGCCAACAAAAATCCCGGCGAAATCCTCAACCTCTACAACGCGCTGTCCGAAGGCCAGCCTGCGCTTGGGCGCTGGAGACTTGAGGGCACTGCGGAAAAACCTGACTTGCTCGCGCTCTTTAAGAGCCGCCCCATGACGGTCGCCGGCCTGGCGGATGGTCAGCCCCTCCGCGCCAAGGCCGTGTCGCTCGGTGCCGTCCGGCAGTCGCAGTGGGAAAAACTGCCGGGAATCATCACCGACAGCGTCGCCCTGCTGGCGCAAAAGCTGGACGCCGCCGAAGCCGAAAAATTTCACCAGCAGTTCGGCGGCAGCGTGCAGGTGAACACCACCACCCGCATGCTGCTGATCATCGGCTCGCCGGCCTACATCGAGTTCGTCGAGTCCGTCCTCGCGGCGGAACAAGCCAACAACCCGCGCCAGTTTTGACCATTCCGGCCCGCACCAGCGATGAAACCGGTGGACACACCGCCTGCGCCGGTTGACCATACCAGCATGAAAGCCGCCGCATGGAGCGCCTCCGACGTGTTGCCGTCCGCCAGCGCGCCCGCGTTCCACGCCACCGGGGCCGGCACGGCGGCAGGCGAGCTTCGCCGGCTCACGGAGGCCGTCCGGCGCGGCGATGAGGCGGCGTTTGCCGAGTTTTACGACCGCCACAGCCTGCGCCTCTACCAGCACATCCTCGCGCTCGCCCGGGGCGACGAGCCGCAGGCGCGCGAGGTTTTTCAGACCGTCGCGCTCAAGCTCGCACGAAAGATGGAAGTCTTCGACGACGAGGCGCGGCTCCGCGCGTGGCTCGCCACCCTCGCGCGCCATGCCTTCCTCGACCACTGCCGCGCCCGTGCCCGCCGCGATCGGCTGGTTGCGCCGCTGTCCGACAACCTCGCTGTCGAGGCCTCCCGCCCCGGCTGGACGGACGCGCTGCCGCACGCGCTCGCCCAGCTCGCACCCGCCGACCGCGAGCTGCTCCAATCCGCCTACACCGACGGACGCCCGCTCGGCGAGCTGGCCGCCGAGCGCGGCGAGACCTACAAGGCCATCGAGGGCCGACTTGCCCGCCTGCGCCAAAAAACCAAGGCCGCCCTGCTGAAATTTCTGCGCCATGAAAACGCCCCCTGACGACCCCCACGGCCACCCGCTCCTCGACGGCTTGCTCGCCGACGACGACTGGCACGCACTCAACGCCGCCACCAGAGAGCGCGCGCTCGGCGCGTTGCGCGCCCGCCGCCGCCAACGCGCGCTGCTCACCTGGGGCGGCTCCGGCGTGGCCGGTTGCGCGCTGGCGCTCGCCCTGATGAATTTTTTCCCGCCGACGGACGGCAGCGCCCCCACTGCCGCCGCGCCCGTGCCGCGCTCCGGCCCGATCTACATCACCGAGGAGCAGCTGATGGCGTATTTTCCTCCGGGGAGCTGCACGATCGCGGAGATAGACGGCGAGCGGCGGCTTATCATCCTCGACCCTGAAATCGCCGCCCACGGCGTGCTGCTGGCCGAAGCCGCGCCCTGAGTCACCCCTGCGCTGGCAGCACGAAGATGCCCGGCATATCGGCCAGGGCGCGGCACCGCCCAGGTTTGCACAGCGGTTGTCCGGTGGTAGGTTGCGCGCTCGCCGCGCAACTCGGGCGACAGAGGGCAAACGTGGCGTGACGAGCACGCCACCTACCCCGGAAAATTCAAACTGTGCCACCACCGGCCGGCGGCGGCACCATCACATGGCCCATGACAGCGGCGAACAGGGTTTCAGATTATTCAAGAGTGGAGGACCGAATCCTGTCCCGGAAGGCTCGTTGCCCGTACCGCATCAAGTTATGCCAACGTCTGTTAACATTGGGACGATGGGCCCGATAGCGCCGGGAAGGTTCGGTCCCGGCTCTCCCGAGCCTTTTGGGCTACACTGAGCGGCGCGCCCAGCGGGCACGCCCTACCTTGGGATCACCCGATTAGTCTGTAGCTCAGCAAAATCCCCGTCTCCGCAGCCTGAGCCCCTTGGGCGGCTCCCCTGCCCTGCCGGCCATCCAGCCGCCTCACGCCTCACGTCGTGCGCGGGGCGACGAGCGCGGGGTCGAGGCCGAGAGTGCCGGTCAGGCGTGGCAGATAATCGGACGAGGCGGCGTCCTTGGCGGAGGCGAGGGTCTGGGCGAGACGCTCGCGGATGCCGAGCTTTTGGGCGACGTCGGTGTAGTTGGGACGGGTCAGAAATTTTTCGAGATAACGGGCCTGCGATTCGAATGCGGTGACGTCGCGGCGCTGCTGAGCCTGGAGACGCGCCCGATACCAGTCGCTCGCGAGCAAATTTTCGCGGGTGAAGAGTGCGCGGAAGGCCGGGTCGCTGGCGCTCCGGCACTCCACCGCACCGTCGCGCATGAGTTCCAGCAACGCGCGGAGCGGCGGCACAGCCAGCTCAACCGAGCCGTCGGCGAAATAGCTCCCGGCGGCGGTGTGCATCGTGGCGACAATGTTGTCCATGCCGTCGGCGAAGACGTCGCGATCCTGTTTTTCCGGCTGGAGAAACTCCTCGTCAAACACGGCGCTGGGATTGCCGAACACCCGGCCGCAGAAGGTCTGCACAAAGCGCGCGGTGATGCGCCACCCGAGGCGGCTGGCGAGGACGGTCCTGCCGTTGTGCTCGAAATCGGCGCAGCGCTCAAGGTGGCCTTCCTTGATGAGATAGGCGGGCTCGCGCTCGGACGGGGTCATACGGCACCAGATTTCCGGCACCAGCAGGCTGATATCGTGATCCACGCGGTGGTGCGGCCCGACCCAGCCGGCGGCGGTCGAGAAAATGTGCAGCCCCGTCAGGACATAGGATACAAACGCGGCGTTGAGGTCGTGGATGGGCGGAAGGGCGTTGAACGGCCCCTTGGTTAGCGCGCCCTCGGAGCCCGCGCCGGTGGTCGAGGGCGACTTGCCCGTGAGGCTGGCGATGAGGTCCATGAACGCTTCCGGCACTTCCTGACAGTGGATCGGACCATAGACGCAGAGCGGGCGCACGCCCGGCTCGGGCGGATTGAGCCGTCGGCCCATGAGCACGGAGCCAACGGGAAAGGGCGCCGGCGAACTCGCGCCGAGCCTTCGGTAAAGCCGCGCCCCGGTCTGCGCGAGATAGGTGGCGCGCGGGTCCTCCAGGTCGGGACGGTTTTGCAGATAGCGCGGATTTTTGGAGGGCTTGCCCTCCACGAGGCGCGGGTGGGACGGCGACACGAGGTGAGCGGGACGGCCGGCGGCGAGGAAACCGCCAAACATTTTTTGCATCGGCTCCGTGAAGGCCTCGAAGCCGACGGCGTCCTCGACGATGCCACGCGCGGCGGCGTGGCTGAGCGGCTCGTAATTGGAAAAAAAGTGGCCCGTGCTGCCGAAGTCGCGCTCGGTCCGCCGGTCGTAGCCGCGCACGATGGCGTCGTCCGGCCGCTGAAAGAGCCGCTGCTCGCAGTTGTGGACGAACTTGAGCGAGGGCTCCGTGACCCACGCCGGCAGGCCCGGCACCTGGCTGCGCGGCGCGACGGCGGAAGCGGTGATGTCGTCCTCGGTCTGGATTTTTTCGGCGGGATAAAAGTCCGAGCGCAGCGTGAACGTGCGCCAGCCGCCCTCGCGGGTATAGCCCACGCGCAAGTAGTGGGTGAGGAGTTTTTCGGTGTGGTGCTTGAGCTCGTGGCCGGGGCGGGCGTTGATGGTGTCTACGCTGAACTGCGCGCGCCAATCTTCGCCCCACTCGGGCTTATAGAGCCGTTTGAGGAGGAGCACGAGGTCGCGGACGGAGCGCGGGATGGTGGCGAGCCAGGCGTTGAACTCCTCGGTGTAGTCGGGGCTGCGGCTGAGGAGCTTGACGACAGAGCCCAGCGAGCGCTCCGGGCTGAGGATGGAGCGCGCACGTCCGCCCTGGCTCAGCGGCCGCCGAAAACGCCCGCTGTAGTCACGGCGCAGGATCGCCTCGACGGCGTCGAGGTCGCCCACGAGATCATTGACATAGACCGGTCCGGAAAACATCGCGTCGGAGATGGGCTTGGAGATTTCCGATTTGCCGCCGCCGGAGACGGTGCAGGGCTTGTGGCAGAGCAGGCCTTCCGCAGTGGTGCCGCGCAGGCACCAGCGGTGGCTGTCGTCGGGCTTGGCCATTTCGACCTTATACCCGGAGGGCAGAACATAAGTCGTGCCCGGGAGCAGTTTCAGCGTCTGTTCCGCACCGGTGGTGTCGCGCCAGGCAATGCGCTGGGTGCGCAGGTCGAAACGTGCGTCAGCCGGCACATAGCTGATGCCGGGAAAAGCGGTGTCACGCGCCCAGCCGCCGGGCTGCAGATCGGCTGTGCCGCCGAGCCGGGCCAGCGACTCGGCGAAAGTGTGGTTCACATCGGGCCGGTTGGTCGCAAGCTGAAACGTTTCCCCGAGGTTGTAACTGGGAAAAACAATGGCGCCGCCGGCGTGTTCCTCTTCGCAGCGGCCGTGGAGATTGGCCGCGAAACTGAGCTGCGTCTTCACTTCCTTTTTGCAGTAGCCGAAATAATTGTCGGAAATAAAGGTGACGATCACGCCCGAGGCATCGCGTGCAGTGAGTTTGAAGGCGCCGCCATCGTTGTAGGGTTCGCCTTCGGTCTTCCAGCACATCCCGTCGCGGCGCTGGCGCGGAGTGGCGTCGGCCCACTTCGGCAGGCCGAGCTCACGTTTCGTGAACCGGTTCAGGTGCGGGGCCAGAATGACGCAGCCGGTGTGGCCGCTCCAGTGCCCGGGATCAAGGGCGGCGTCGTTTTCGGGCAGATGCGGGTCGCCGGCGTTGCCGAAGATGCGCTCGATGAAATCCAGGTTGGCCACCAGCGCGCCGGGCACAAAGAAACGTGTCTCCATCGCGCGCTGGGGCGAAAAGCCGGGCACCTCCGGGCAGACCACCGGGCGCAGATAAAGTGAGACGAAACACTCGGCGGATACCGCCGCCCCCGTCGTAAAGGGCAGGCGCAGCAGCTCCGGCGGCGGAGTCAGGGCGGCGCTCAGCAGGCGCCCATAGACGGCGGCGGGCACGGCCTTCTTATCGTCGGGGATCGGCAGCCCGCCTTCGGCGACGTGGAAAATGCCCTGCGTGGTGCGGCGGTCGCTGCGCGGGTTGTGCAGCACGCCCTGGCGGACACGGTAGGAGGAGAGGATGTCGCTTTCGTGACGGTCGCCGTCGGGTGGCAGCGACAGCAGCCGCGCGAGCCCGGGCCGGTCGAGCACGAGCGTGGACGAGGGCAGGCGCGGCACCTCGTCCTGGCCGTCGAGCTGGTCGTAGAGAAAATTCTGAATGCGCTGGTCCACCGGGCAAAGATGGCGCGCCAGCGCACGGTCTTTTTCCCGGCTCAGCGCGAGAAAATGATCCACCAGCGGCGCGAGGCCGTCGGTGGTGCCGGAGCTGAACGGTACTCCCGGCTGGCCGATCTCGTGCAGCTTGAGATTCAAATATGCGACCAGTTGGCCGTCAGCGTCGGGGATGTCAGTTAAAGGGAGGGACGTGGTCATGATGCGGCACAGTTATCCATGGAACAGCTTGCCTAGCAAAGCCCGCACCAAAACCGACGCAATCATGGAAAGAATGTCCGGACAACATCGCGACAAATTGGCTCGCGCCGCCGCGTGCGGGCATTTTGCTGCTGTCCTGCTTTTCCCCTCCCCCATGAAACTTGCCTTGTTTTCCTGCCTGCCTCTCCTTCTCGGTGTGGTCGCTCCGCTCCTCGCCGCCGACAACCCTCCGGCTGCCGCCCCGCGTGGCGCAGCCGCCCCGCCGGCAACCCCTCCGGCCGCCCCACCCTTTCCCGGCAAGCGCACCACCGGCCCCTACGCCCACGGCCCGGATTCGAAGCCGCAGGATGGGGTGCCCAAAGGTCGCCTGGAAGGACCGTTTGAGTTCAAGAGCCAGATCATTGCCGGCACCGTGCGCCGGTATTGGATTTTTGTCCCGGCCCAATACACGCCAGCCCAGGCCGCGTGCCTGCTGGTGTTTCAGGACGGCCAGCGCGCCACCAACCCCGCGCCCGACGCTTCGCTCCGCATCCCGCAGGTAATGGAAAACCTCATCGCCAAAAAAGAGATGCCCGTGACCATTGGCCTGTTCATCACGCCGGGCAACCTCAGTGACACCTATCCCGACAACCTCGGAATCGGCAACCCCGGCAACCGGGCGCAGGAGTATGACGCCGTCAACGACACTTATGCCCGGTTTCTCATCGAGGAGATGCTGCCCGAGCTGAAGAAAAAGTATAACATCACCGACGACCCCGAGGGCCGGGTCATCGGCGGCACGAGCAGCGGCGCGATCTGCGCTTTCACCGTCGCGTGGAACCGGCCCGACCAGTTTCGCAAGGTCATCAGCATGATCGGCAGCTTTACCTCGATCGGCTGGCGGCCCGCGCAGAACGGCCAGCCGGCCGTGCCGGGCGGCGAAAGCTACCCGACGATGATTCGGAAAACGCCGCCCAAGCCACTCCGGGTCTTTTTGCAGGACGGCTCCAACGACCTCGACAACGAGCATGGCAACTGGTTTCTCTCCAACCAGCAGATGCTCGCCGCATTTGCCTATGCCAACGCCAACCCTGCCGGTGTCCGTCGCGGCGGCGGTGCCGGCGGCACCCCGCTCGCCCGCTACGACGTGAGCTACGAATGGGGCGACCACATGCACTCCGATTTGCACGGCGGCACCATCCTGCCCGACATCCTTCGATGGATGTGGCGCGACTACGCGAAGTGAACTGAGGTTTGGTGCTTGGTTCCTAGTTCGGGATTCCTGGTTTCTTGGTTTCTGAATTACGACCGGATTTTGAATGGCTGATGTCGGCCTGCGGCCTCGGTAACAGAAGCCAGGAAGCCAGGAGGGAAAAGCTGTTACCGAGCGAAGCGACAGGCAAGTCGCACGCCAAAGCTGAAAGGCTGAAAGCTGAGGCAGGAGGCCAGAGGTCAGAGGCCCGAGGAGGCGGAGGACGTGGGCATCTTGCGATGCTGTGAGGCGAAACTAATCTCATTCTGTCGTCCCCATCCGTGCCTATCCGTGGTTTCAACTGCGTTGTTTAGGTTCAAAATCGCCTCGCGGCGATGGCGCAAAACGCTTGCGTCCAGGCGGACGGTGTTTTCACATGACCGTTCTCCCTCATGGCATATGACTGGCTCAAAGGTGCGGCAGATGAATACGACGTGATCGTCATTGGCAGCGGGTTGGGCGGCCTCACCGGCGCCAACGTGCTCGCCAAGGCCGGCCACCGCGTCCTCGTACTGGAGCACCACTATCAGTTTGGCGGGCTCGCCACGTGGTTCACCCGCAAGGGCGGGCACACTTTCGACATCTCGTTGCACGGCTTTCCCGCCGGCATGATCAAGTCCTGCCGCAAATACTGGACGAAGGAGATCGCAGACTCGATCGTGCCGCTGAAGGACATCCGCTTCATCAACCCGCAGATGGACGTGTGGACGACTTTCACGCGCGAGGACTACACCCGCGTGCTCACCGAGCAGTTCAAGCTCGACCGTGCCGAGGTGGAAAAGTTTTACGATCACCTGCGGGCGATGAATTTTTACGACGACAACCGCGAGACCACCGGCGAGATGTTTGAGCGGTTTTTTCCCGGCCGGCCCGACGTCCACCGGCTGCTCATGGAACCCATCGCCTATGCCAACGGCTCGACGACCGACGACCCGGCGATCACCTATGGCATCGTGTTTTCCAACTTCATGGGCGCGGGCGTCTTCACCTTCCGCGGCGGCTCCGACCTCCTCATCGAAAAAATGGTCGCTGAGCTGAAAAAGAACGGGGTCGAGCTGCGGAAGAAAGTTCTCGTCGAAAAAATCCTGGTCGAGGAGCACGACGGACGGAAAATCGCCTGCGGCATCGTGGCCAAGGGCGGGCGCGTCATCCGCGCCAAGGCCGTGCTGTCCAACGCCAGCATCAAAAACACCGTGCTCCGTCTGGCCGGCGAGGAAAGCTTCCTGCCGGCGCATCCCGGCTATGTGGCGGCGGCCAAAGCCGTGCGCATCAACCACAGCTCCTGCCAGGTCTATCTTGGCATCCGGCAGGGCGAGAGCATCCCGCATATCGGCGACCTCGTGTTCACCTCGGCTTCGCCGGCGTTCAGCAGCGCGGCCCTCACGGATTTCCACACCACCAGCCGCACCTTTTCGGTCTATTACCCGGATACGCGCCCCGGTTCCGGCCGCTACACCGTCGTCGTCTCGCTGAACAGCAATTACGCGGACTGGACGCGGCTTTCCGAAGCGGATTACGAACGGGAGAAGACACGGCTCATTGAAGAGTCCCTCACGGCGCTGGAGGGCTATATCCCCGGGGTGCGCGCAAAGATTGACTGGATGGAGGCGGCGACACCGCGCACCATTGAACGCTACACAACGCATCTCGGCGGCACGTCGTTCGGCACGAAGTTCGAGGGGCTGAAAGTCTCGATGGATTTGCCCGAAAACCTGCCCGGCCTGTTCCACGCCGGCAGCGTGGGCATCATCATGTCCGGCTGGCTTGGCACCATCAATTATGGCGTCATCACGGCGAACAAGATTGATCGCCATCTGGCTGCGCTGCAGCGGATGTCAGGTTTGAATGGCGGAAAAAGCTGAGAGCTGAGAGCTGGCGGAAAAGCTGAGAGCTGAAAGGCTGAAAGCTGAAATCGGAGGCTAGGAATCGGAGGGCAGCGTGCTTGCTTCTTGGTTTCTTGGCTTCTGAATTTTACCGTCTGGATTGGTCGGAGGGATCGCGGAAATCGGAGAAGATAATGGCTGATGTCGGCCTTGCGGCCTCGGTGACAGAAGCCAGGAGACCGAAGACGGAGGGTGCATCGCGGAGAAGTGGAACGGCGGAAAAGCTGAGAGGCGAGATCGAGATCGGATGAACGCGCTACGAGCAGACCGCCGACCCAGCTGCAAGAAACTGAGATGCACCCAGCGGGTTCGGCACGCCAGTTTGGCCTTGATCAGACTTCGGGCCAAGGCCAGCATCAGCCAACTGAAACGGATGGATCACCGCAGCCTCGACGCCGCCTGGTGCCACGCTGCGGAAGCTTGGCTCGTCTGCTAAGGCCTGATCACCGTCTCCTCAACCCAAAAAAGTGTTACCCTATTATCCTAAACTTTATGAAATATTTAATCATACTTTTAATTGCAATCAACACGTTATCTCGAGGCGAGTCCATTTCAAGCAACGATGTTCATGGTGAAGCAGTCCAATCTGGCTCGATTTCATGGAAAATTAGTTCTAGCGCCAATAGTTTATATTTTCTATACGAACTCAGTTCGGATGATTACTTAATTATATCGATAAGCAATGTTTCAAGCAAACCGGTAACTGTTCCTGCTGAAATGAACATAGTCAAAAGATGGGACCAAATATTTTATGACAGACCTTTGCTTTTTTTACATTATAAAAATGGAAATGGAGACACTATCGGTGAATATTCTGTAGTGTCTAGTTTTTTAATAAACATGAGCGATCCCAGATCTTCGTTTGTTCTTTTGCCGGGAACAACAATATCAGCGAGATATGATCTTTCGCTTGTTTTTCCCCTTAATCGCAAGAGGGATTTTTTTTCCAAATCTTCCCTGGACCTTTGTTCATATATGATTGAAGTTCTATTGCCTGATGCAACTTTTAAAAGTCTTGTGAAGCAAGATTCGAAATGGAAAAACTTTAGCTCAAGAATAAAGTTATAAAACTATGTTTTGCGTGTCAAAAATCATATCCCGCCCGAATACAAGCGTTATATTGAAAGATATGCGAACCGTTGACGCTGTATTAAAAACGCATTCTTGTCTGTTATCATGCATTAATGTCTCCGCAGGGCGCTATGCGTGAGATCATGGCTGCGACGCGCGGTGCCGGAGCCGGTCGAGGACGGTGGCCGCGATGATAATGCCGCCGGTGACGATCTCCTGCACCGAGTTGGAAAGGCCGAGCTTGGTGCAGCCTTTGGCCACGACACTCATAATTAGTGCGCCGACGAGCGTGCCGACGACAGTGCCCTGGCTGGCGGCGGTTTGCCGAACACGGGACCCGGGCCGAGACGATGCGCAAGGCTGTGCGCTTCGGCGTGCCTTCCGGCTCAGTGTGAACGGCCTGACGTTTCCGCCTTCGCCTTCAATGCCGCGCCAAAATCAGGAGCGCCGAGCCGAAGCATGGGCTGGGTGCGTCAGTTTTCACGGCCCTGCCGCAGGCGGTCGAAATAGACGGCCACGATGATCACGAGGCCGATGATGATCTCCTGAAAATAATTCGGCCACTCCATCGCCTGCGTGCCGGTGCGGAGCACCGCCATAAGCAGCGCGCCGATCATTGAGCCGAGCACCGTGCCCACCCCGCCGTTCAGGCTCGCGCCGCCCACGATCACCGCCGCGATGATGTCGAGCTCCAGCCCGACGGCCGCCGTCGGGTCGCCGAGGCTCAAGCGCGAGAGCTGAAACAGCCCGGCGAGGCCAAAGAGGCACCCCGCCAGCCCATAGATCAGGATTTTCAGCCGCACGGTGGGCAGGCCGCAGAGGCGGGCGGTCTGCTCGTTGGAGCCGATGGCGAAGACGTGCCGGCCAAACACCGTGCGGCACAGCAGCAGCGCGACGAGCAGGGCGAGCGCCAGCACCACCCACACACCCACCGGCAGGGCCATGCCGTCCGGGTCGGCCGTGGTCATCCAATCGTCAACCGGCGTGTGCCAGTCCGCGTTGGCGGCCTTTTGCAGCGGGGTCGGGTAGTTGACGGTCTGGTTTTCCGCGAGCCACTTGGCCGTGCCACGCACGATGCCGAGCGTGCCGAGCGTGACGATGAACGGCACCATCCGCAGCCCGGCGATGAGCGTGCCGTTGAGCAGGCCGATGAGCGCGCCGCCGGCCACCATCGCCAGGACCGCCACGCCCGCCGGCCAGTCGTGCTGGAGCAGCCGCGCGCCGATGACGCTGGTGAGCGCGATGGTCGAGCCGACCGACAGGTCAATGCCGCCGCTCACGATGATCATGGTCATGCCCAGCGCGCCGACCGCCACGATGACCGTCTGCGTGAAAATGATCTTGAAGTTGTGGTAGGTGAAAAAATTCCCGTGGTGGGTCACGAGCGGGACCGCGATGGAAAAAAACGCGATCACGAGGATCAGCCCGATGAACGGGCCGCCCTTGAGGAGGATTCTTTTCAAGCTGGCTTTCATGGGCAAGGGCTCACTCGCCGCCGGTGGCGACGCGCATGACACCGGCCTCGGTCCACTCCGCGCGCGGGCGCACGGCGGCCAGCTCGCCCCGGCACATCACGCCGATGGTGTCGCACAGCCCGAGCAGCTCGGGCAGGTAGGAGCTGACGACGACGACGGCCTTGCCCGACGCGGCGAGGTCGCCGATGAGCTGGTAAATCTGGGCCTTGCTCCCCACGTCAATGCCGCGCGTCGGCTCGTCGAGCAGGAAAATTTTCGCGGGGTGCTCCAGCAGGCGCGCGAAGGCGACCTTCTGCTGGTTGCCGCCGGAGAGCTCGCCGATGGGTTGCGCAGCGTCGCGGCATTTCACCCGCAGCTCGTCCACCCAGCGCTGCGCGGTCGCGCGCTGGCGCCCGCCGCTGATGAAGCCGAAGCGGCCGAAGCGATCCTGTTTCGTGAGCGTCAGGTTGTCGGCGATGGACTGCGAAAGCATCAGCCCCTCCTCCTTGCGGTTCTCGCTCAGAAAGCCGACGCCCTCCGTCCAACGCGCGCGCGGCGTGGAACGGCCGGCGGGCGCCCCGACGACGCAGACCTCGCCAGCGGCCAGTTCGTCCAACGAGAAAATCGCGCGCAGCAAATCCGTGCGGCCCGCGCCGATCAGCCCGCCGAGGCCGAAAATCTCGCCCGCCCGCACCTGCAAGGTGGCGCACCTGAGGCGCGGCGGGCTGACGGCGGCCCTGACCTCCAGCACGACCGCGCCGGTGGCGTGCGCGGCGCGCGGGTAGAGGTCTTTCACCTCGCGGCCGGTCATCAGCGTGACGAGGTGGTCGAGCGTCGCGCCCTTCATCTCGCCGGAGCCGACGGTCTCGCCGTCCTTGAGCACGGTGTAGCGGTCGGCGATCCGGCGGCATTCCTCCAGAAAATGGCTGATGTAGATGACGCCGACGCCCTGCGCGCGCAGGCGGCCAATGGTGGCGAAGAGCTTTTCGGTGTCGGCCTGCGTGAGGCTGCTCGTCGGCTCGTCCATGATGAGAATTTTGGGCTGCTTGAGGAGCGCGCGGGCGATCTCGATGACCTGCTGCTCCGCGATGGAAAATGCTCCCGCCGGGCGGCCGAGGTCGAGCGCCTCGTGGCCGAGCTGCGCAAGCGCGGCGCGGGCGCGCTCGCGGGAGGCCGCACGGTTGATCCAGCCGGCACGGGCGGACTCGTCGCCGAGCAGGATGTTCTCCTGCGCGCTGAGGTGCAGCGCGAGGTTGAGCTCCTGGTAGATCATGGCGACGCCCTTGAGCCGGGCATCGTGCGGGTTCTCCGGCAGGTAGGGCCGGCCGGCGAGCTCCATCGAGCCGGCGTCGGCCCGGTGCGCGCCGCTGAGGATTTTCATCAGCGTGCTCTTGCCCGCGCCGTTCTCGCCGATGAGCGCGTGAACCTCGCCGGGCGCGATGCCGAAGGAAACCCCGCGCAGCGCGTGGGTGGCGCCGAAGCTCTTGCGGATGCCCGCCAGCCGGAGGCTCGCGGCGGTGGTGAGAGGGTTTGTCATTCTGAGCGCAGCGAAGAATCCAGTGCGGTGTTGGCATCCACTGAAACATCATGCCACCCCTCGGCCAAGTCTTTCCAAAGGGGATTTTCCTGCTGGATCAGAGCGATCTTCCGATCACGCCGCCAACCCTTCAGCTCGGTTTCACGGCGGATGGCGTTGGTCACATCGCGGAACTCCTCAAAATAGACCAGCCGGTGAAGGCCGTAGCGCTTGGCAAAACCATCCTTGGCCCCGGTCTTGTGCTGCCAAGTGCGTCGTTCGAGAGAATTGGTGACACCGATGTAAAGCGTGCCGTGCGGCTTGTTGGACAGGATATAGACCCAGTAGCTGCGGTAGGTGGACATCTTGAAAGGGCGGAAAAAGGCATGTCATTCTGAGCGCAGCGAAGAATCCAGTGCGAATCTCGATGGCGGACATCCAACTGGATTCTTCGCTGCGCTCAGAATGACAAACTGGGGGGCGTGCGCTCGGATTACGCAGGCATTTCGGCTCTCCCAAACGGGCGCGCGCGGGTCATTTCAGGTATTTGTCGAGCGGCGGGTGGACGATCTCGGCCATCTCCGGGGCGTCGAAATTTGCCTTGGTCACGAAGCCGACGCCGGTGTCAATGCGCGCCTCGACTTTCTGGCCCTTGATCGCGGCGACGGCGTTCTTCACGCCGAGGTAGCCCATGTTCATCGGGTTCTGGACGACGAAGCCCTGCACCTCGCCTTTCTGGAGGCCGTCGTTGAGCGTCTCGCTGGAGTCGAAGGCGACGAACGTCAGCTTGCCGGCGAGCTTGGCGTCGCGCAGGGCGAGCAGCATGCCGGAGGCGGCGGACTCGTTGCAGGCGAAGATGCCGTTGACCTGGGCGCCAAACTTGGTGAGCAGGTTTTCCGAGGCGGTCTTGGCCGAGTCGCGGGTCGCGCCGGCGTGCTGGTCGGTGGAGAGCAGCTTGATGGCAGGGAAGTCCTTCGCCATGACTTCGAGGAAGCCTTCCTCGCGCTCCTCGGTGCTGGCCGAGCCGACGAGAAAGCGGAGCATGATGACGTTGCCCTTGCCGCCGAGAATCTTGCCCAGCTCGCGGGCGGCGATGCGGCCGCCCTCCTTGTTGTCGGTGGCGATGAAGCTAGTGAGCGCCTTCGACTGGAGGCCGGAGTCAATGACGATGACGGGGATCTTGCCCTTCACGGCGGTCTCGACCGGGGCGACGAGCGCCTTGCTGTCGAGCGGGGCGACGACGATGGCGTCAACGTGCTGGCCGATGAAGTTTTCGACGACCTGGATCTGCTGCTCGCGGTCGTCCTCCCGGAGCGGGCCTTTCCAGAGGACGTTGACCTTGATGCCCTGCGCGGCGAGCTCCAACTGGGCCTTCATGGCGCCGGCGTGGATGGATTTCCAGAACTCGTGCGTGGTGCCTTTCGGGATGACGGCGATCTGGAGCACGCCGGCAGCGGGGGCGGCACCGGCGGCGGGCTGGTCGCTGGGAGCTTTGGAGCAAGCGCTGAGCGCGAGCAAGGTGAGGGCGGCAAAGAGGCGTTTCATGGGAGGCGGAGGGAAGGGTCGGGGTGGAGGGGAAGGGAGCTGGGAGAACGGCAAGAAAATGGGGCCGCGTCAACGCCCTTCACGGGCCGTAGGCGGCGACGGCGGTGCCGCCAAAAATGCGCGCCTGCTCGGCGGCGGTGAGCGGAGCCGTCCAGCCGCGCACGAGGGCGTGCCACCGCGCGTAGCTGGCGGCGACCGAGCGCCGCCCTCCGAAAAAGAAATCTGATTCTCTCGAGAGATTGTAATCAGACGATGGGAGAATAGTTTCATGCCCTCAGGCACACCAGAAATCAGCCCTTCCCCTGAGCCTCTCTGTCCCATTTCCCCAACTTGGAAAGGAGGTCAGGACCCCTTTCAAAGCTGAATCGCAGCCCTCATGCTTTGGAAAGCAGTTTCTGCCAGACCGCGCCGGCCGGATAGGTGTGGTCGGCAAGCGAGGCGGCTTTCATGGTGATGCTGGCGCCGGTCGCGCGGGGCGTCTGGTAGCGGCCATTTTTGACCACGCATGGATCGAGAAAATGCTCGTGCAGGTGGTCAACGAATTCGGTGATACGCCCTTCCAGCGAGCCGCTCACACACACGAAGTCGAAGATAGACTCGTGCTGCACATATTCGCAGAGGCCGACGCCGCCGGCGTGCGGGCAGACTGGCACGCCGAACTTGGCCGCGAGCAGCAGCACGGCCACGACCTCGTTGACGCCGCCAAGGCGGCAGGAATCTATCTGGCAATAGGCCATGGCCCGTGCCTGGAGGAGTTGCTTGAACATGACGCGATTGTGGCAGTGCTCGCCCGTGGCGACACCGATACCAAACGGCTCCAGCCCGCGCGCGATCGCGGCGTGGCCGAGCACGTCGTCCGGCGAGGTCGGTTCCTCGATCCAGAGCGGCTTGAAGGGTGCGAGCTCCTTCGTCCACGCGATGGCGGTGCCGACATCCCAACGCTGATTGGCGTCAACCATGAAACCGCGTTCCGGCCCGATGGCCTCGCGCATGATGGCCGCGCGCCGGAGGTCGTCCGCCAGGTCGGCGCCGACTTTCATCTTGAAATGGGTGAAGCCCGCCACGATTCCCTCGTGGCAGAGGCGGCGGATTTTCTCGTCGGGATAACCGAGCCAGCCGGCGGAAGTCGTGTAGGCGGGATAGCCGTCCCGCCGCATTTCGGCCTCGCGGGCAGCGCGTGTCGGCAGGAGTTTTTCCAACATGGCCTGAGCCTCGGCCGGTGTGAGCGCGTCGGTGAGGTAGCGCCAGTCCACCATCTCCACGATCTGCGCGGGCGTGAGGTCGCAGAGCAACTTCCAAAGCGGCTTCCTCTCCAGCTTGGCCCAGAGGTCCCAGAGCGCATTGACGACGGCGGCGGTGGCGAGGTGGATGACGCCCTTCTCCGGCCCGATCCAGCGGAGTTGCGAATCCCCGGTGAGGTGTTTCCAAAATGCGCCCGGCGCGGAGGTGAATGCTGCCACCGGCTGGCCGACGACGAGCGGGCGCAGCGCCTCAATGGCGACGGCCACGATGTCGTTGCCCCGGCCGATGGTGAACGTGAGGCCGTGGCCCTCGATACCATCGCCGCGGTCGGTAGTGAGCACGACGTAGGCGGCAGAGTAGTCCGGGTCGGGGTTCATCGCGTCCGATCCGTCGAGTGACAACGAAGTGGGGAAACGCACGTCGAGGACGCGGAGGCCAGTGATGTGGCCCGCATGATGCGGGCCGGGGGAAATCGTGAAATCGGGCATCGGGTAATCGCAGAGGGAGAATGGCAGAGGGGAATCGTGTTCCGAGCGCAGCGACCAACTGACAATCGGGCAACTGATAATCGGGAATCTTGAAATTGGACATGAGCGGCCTTCGCCGCGCGGAGAGGGATTTTCAGTTTCTCGATGCCCGATCAGGCTGATGTCGCTTCGCTCGGTACAGTTTTCGCGATGTCGGGGGAGAACATGGTTCAGGCGAGCCGATAGACGCGGAGTGCGTTGCGTCGGAAGATGGCGTCCTGGTCGGCGGCAGAAAGATGGGAGACGAGCCCGCGCGCTGTCGCGAGCCAGCGTGGATAGGGGCTGGCGAGCTTGGCAACCGGCCAGTCGCCGCCGAAAAGCAGACGGCCGGGGCCGAAAGCGGCGAGGGCGTGATCCACGTAAGGTTTGAGGTCGGCAGGTTGCCACGCGACGTGGTCCGCCTCGGTGATGAGTCCGGAGAGCTTGCAGTCCACGTTGGGCAGCGCGGCCAGCTCGCTCAGATGCGCACGCCACGGGTCGAGCAGCCTGCCGCGGATGCCGGGCTTGCCAAAGTGGTCCAGGACAAAGCGCGTGCCCGGGCAGGCCCGCACGAGGCGGACGGCCGCCGACATCTGATGGTGAAAGCAACACAGGTCAAAACTCAGCCCCGCCGCGCCGACCGCCTGCACTCCGGCGATAAATTCGGGCCGGGCACAGAAATCCGGGTCCGGCTCATGCTGGATGAGGTGGCGCACGCCGCGCACCAGCGGATGGTGCCTCAGTTGGGCGAGATAGTCCGCCGTTGTAGCGCCCTCGTTCATCATGCACTTGGCGACGATGCCGGCAATGCGCGGCTCGGCGGCGGCCAGCCGCTCCACCCATTTCGCCTCGTCGAGCCACGGTGCGCCGCACTCGACGAAGACGATCTTTTCGGGGAATTGGCCACCCGTCTCCACGCGCAGCTCATCGGGCGTGTGCGGACCGGCGATGGCCGGCACTTCCGCCAACCAAGGATAGGGCAGCGTACGCTGATCCCAGAAGTGAACGTGTGAATCTACGAAGGAGAAGCTCATCGGAAGGTGGGGAATCGTGAAATCAGAAAACTGAAAATCGGGAATCTTAAAATTGGCGACGGGCTATCTGGCGCGGGGTTGCAGGGAACTTTTCAGTTTAACGATGCCCGATTTGGCTGATGTCGCTTCGCTCGGAACAGTTTGCAAGTTTCCGTTTCAGGTCGAGGCCTTCGTCGTGCAGGCACGGTCGAGATGCACATAGCCGCCGTCCACATGGAGGATCTGGCCGGTGGTGTGCGATGAACGGGGCGAAGCGACAAACACCACGGTGTCGGCTATCTCCTCGGCCGTGGTCATGCGGCGTTCCAGCGGAATCGTGGCTTTGATCGCGTCGAGCGAGGCGGCGGGATCGGGGCGTTTCTCAAGCCAGCGAGAGTAGAGCGGTGTCATCACCTCGGCGGGCAGCACGCAGTTCACGCGGATGCCGTATTGGGCGAGGTCGAGCGCCCATTCGCGGGTCAGGCCGTTCATCGCGCCCTTGGCGGCCACATAGCCGCTGGTGCCGCCCTGGCCGGTGACGGAGCACTTGGAGCCGATGTTGATGATGGTGCCCTGGCTGGCGATGAGCGCGTCGAGCGCGGCCTGCACGAGCACAA
The DNA here is from genome assembly GCA_947475065.1 of Opitutia bacterium. Classification (GTDB taxonomy): domain Bacteria; phylum Verrucomicrobiota; class Verrucomicrobiia; order Opitutales; family Opitutaceae; genus CAIYUN01. Next base: position 79,642 of record CANJLB010000003.1, read on the forward strand.
AGCACTGGATGATGTTTGTTTCGAGCGACGCGCGGAAATCCGCCACCGGCGCGCGCAGGCCCACGCCGTCGTTCACGCCGGCGTTGTTCACCAGGCAGTCAATTCGGCCGTGCTTCGCCCACACGGCGGCGACGGCGGCGCGCACGGCGGCCTCGTCAGTCATCTCGCAATGGAAGGTGTCGGCCTTGCGGCCCGAGGCGGAAATCTCGCCCACGAGCACGGCAGCCTCCTCGCGGTTACGGCCAAAAATGCAGACGGTCGCGCCTTCGGCGGCAAACGCGCGCGTGATGGCCGCGCCGATACCCTTCGCGCCACCGGTGACGATAACGACCTTGTGATCGAGTTCGAGTTTCATTGCGGGAAAGTGGGGCCACGCACACGGCCCGTGGCAAGCCGGATGACTGCCGTGTGATCAGTCCCGCGTGGCAACATGCGGAGAGCGCAACCGACGCGGAATTCCCGGAGTTGCGCGACGAACGCGCAACCTACACGGATCGGACGTAGGTGGCGTGTTTGCCGCGCCTCGTTTGTCCTGGCGTAGGTTGCGCGCTGGTCGCGCAACGTTTTTCCCCAGGCCCCGGAGTTGCGCGACGAGCGCGCAACCTACACGGACCAATCACCCCAGCCACTCGGGGAATGGCTGGCCGTTGTCGGTCAGGTCGCGTAACCACTCCCAGTCTTCGTCGCGGCAGTAAAAATATGGCCACGTTTCCCCCTCCGCCACCAGCCCTGCCCGGGGCGGGTTCAGCCAGAGGTAGCGGATCACGCTCTCCGCCGAATCCTCCGGGCGGAGCCGATGGTCGTAGAAATTCTCCTGCCAGCCGGCGCCCTGCGGGCGCAGGAGCGCCTGCGTCTTGGTCTTGAGCCGCGCCATGGCCTGCGAGAGCGTGAGCCGTGCGCCCAGCGTGAAAAACAGGTGCGCGTGGTCGGGCATCACGGTCAGGCAGCGCAGCGCCCACGCGCCGTCGGCGGTCAGGCGGTGCGTCTCGGCGAGCAGAGCGGGGGCGATGCCGGGGACGAGCACGGGCAGGCGCGGTTGAACGCAGACCGTCACGAAATAGTCCGCGTGCGGCACAGAGGCGCGGCCCCGGCGCAAGGCGTTGGGTCCAGTATTCCGTTTCGGCGGCGGGGCCATGCGGGGATTGTGGTAGGTTGCGCGCTCGTCGCGCAACGTTTGGTTGTCCGGCGTAGCAACAAGGTGGCGTGCTCGTCGCGCCACGGTTGTCATCCGCCGACCCCTGATCCCTGAGTTGCGCGACGAGCGCGCAACCTACTCCGGAGTCCGGGCCAGTTCAGCTCACGGCACCTCGATCATGGCTTTCAGCACGGCGGAGTTGCCAGCGATGTCCCTTGGAAAAACGACGGGCGTGTCGGCGAGCTTGAAGCGGTGGGTGATCCACGGGCGGGTGTCCACCTCCCCGTCCTCGACGAGACGGATGACCTCACGAAATGTGGCCGGCAGGGCGTTGCGGCTGCCCATGACGGTCAGCTCGCGACGGTGGAAGTTGGGGTCGTTGAACGTCACATCGCCCTGGAAGAGACCGACGAAGACAATACGCCCGCCGTGCGCAGGCAGGTCGAAGCAGCCCATCATCGAGCCGGGGTTGCCCGTGGCATCAATCACGCAGGTTGGCAGATCGCCGGCGCCAATGCGCCTCAGCTCGTCCGCCGCGCCGGGGCCGGGCCTGAGGGTGTGCTGAATGCCAAGCTGTTTCCGGCAAAAGTCGAGGCGCGTGTCACTCACGTCCATCACCGCGAGTTTCGCACCGGAGACTTTGGCAAACTGGATCACGCTGAGCCCGATCGGACCGGCGCCGATCACGAGGATAAAATCGTCCTTGGTGGGCGCGGCGCGCTCCACGGCGTGGGCGCCGATGCCGAGCGTCTCGACCAGCGCGAGCTGCTCGTAGTCGAGCTTGGCGGACGTGTGCAGCTTATGGGTGGGGATGCGCAGAAACGGCGCCATGCCGCCGTCAATGTGGACGCCCAGCACCTGCAGCGAAGTGCAGCAGTTTGGCTTGTTGCGGCGGCAGGCAATACAGGTGCCGCAGTTCAGATAGGGCTCGACCGCGCAGCGGTCGCCGGCCTGCAGGCCGCAAGGCTTGTCGCCGGGATCGAGCACCTCGACTCCAAGCTCATGGCCGAGGACACGTGGGTAGGTGAAGAAAGGTTGCCTGCCGGCGAAAGCGTGAAGGTCAGTGCCACAGATACCGATGCGGTGAACGCGCACGAGGGCGCTGCCCGACGTGGCGGTGGGCATCGGGTGGTCAGCGGTGACAAACAAACCAGGATGTTCCAGGACGATGGTGAGCATAGTCAGACAGTAGAAGCCGCCATTCAGGGTAAGAAGAGCAAGCTCAATGGTGTTTAGCCGGGCAATCCGGAAGGCTTCGCGGCTTCTGTTACCGAGGCCACAAGGCCGACATCAGCCATTCGTCAGAACAGAACATTTAAGAAGGCTTCCTCCTAAAAACATCCGTCTGCCTCCGCTTTCATCTCTAATTTTCAGCTCTCAGCGTGGTGTCTGGCCAGTTGCAGCATGATTTCCATCAACCATGGCAAGGGGCGGCAAGAATCGGCAATAATATCCATCCTCAAGCTCGATCTTTCCATTGGAATGGCTTTGCGTTGCTGTCCAAATTCTCGCCCCTTTATCCATTTACCAGTCCGCTGAGCTTATCCGCAAAGCATTGGGGAAAAATTGCTGGTGAACTCAACCCTTACCCTTTAGTCATTCGGCTTCACCTGTTCACCCCATGCACCCCCACGACCACGATTGTTCCGGCCACGATCATCGCCATGAGCCGTTGCTGAACCGCCGCAGTTTCATCGGCCTTGGGTTGGGCGGGCTCGCCCACCTCAGTGGATTTGGCAGTCTGCCCTCCGCACTTGCAGCCGCCGCCGGGCCAGCCCGCAGGGGCCGTGCGAAACAGGTGCTTGTGCTCTTTGAGCAGGGCGGTGTGTCGCAGATGGACAGCTGGGATCCGAAACCCGACGCCCCCACGGAGCACCGCAGCCCGTTCAAGCCAATCTCCACGGTGGTGCCAGGCATGCAGTTCACCGAGCTGCTGACGAAAACTTCCAAGGTCGCGGACCGGCTGACCGTCGTCCGCTGCATGACCCAGCCCACCCCAGGCATCGGCGACTCGCACCCGAAGGGCTCGCAATACATCTTCTCGGGCGAGGCGCCCGGCGGCCCCGTCGAGCGGCCCGACATCAGCTCCATCGTGGCCTCAATCATGGGCACGCCGGCCGAGTATCTGCCGAGCAACATCCTCGTGCCCGGCACGAGCGAGCAGGCGTCGACCTCGCGGGTCGGGTTTTTGCCGCCGGGCTACGCGGTGTTCAAAACCGGCGGCAATCTTGCCGACCCGAACTGGCAGGTGCCCAACCTCGGCCTCATGGCGGACATCGCCCCCGAGCGTTTCCAACAACGGCGCGATTTGCTGAGCAACCTTGATGTCGGCTTCGCCCACGGGGGCGACACGAAGGATGTCTCCGCCATGCAGTCCCTGCTCCAGCAGGCGGAGAACATGCTCACCAACCCACAGACACGCGCGGCCTTTGACCTGGGCCGCGAGTCGGAGGCCACGCGCACGCGCTACGGCACCGGCCACCGCGGCCAGTGCTATCTGCTCGGGCGGAAGCTTATCGAGTCCGGCGTGCGCTTTGTGACGGTGGACGTGCGCGAGCCGCGCCAGTCGTGGGTGGACGGACAGAGCAAATTTTACGATGGCGGCTCCAACATGAACTGGGATCACCACGACGACATCTACGCCGACGGCACCACCAACAATGTCCCCGGCAGCGGGCCGGGTTCCAACCGCTGGGGCATCCACACCTGGCCGATGATGGGCTCGACCGACCAGGCGTTCTCCGCGCTCATCGAGGACATGCACCAGCGCGGGCTGCTGGACGAGACACTGGTGTGCTTCGTCACCGAGTTTGGCCGCACGCCGAAGATCAACAACCGCCGGGGCCGCGACCACTGGACGCACTCCTTCAGCTTCGCCTTCGCGGGGGCGGGCGTGCCGGGCGGGCAGATCGTCGGATCGACCGACCGCGATGGCGGCTACATCACCAGCTCGATGGCCTACACAATCGAGGACTACGCCGCGACCATCTACGAGAAGCTCGGCATTGATCGCGCCAAGCCGTTGCACAATGCGGCCGGACGACCGATCATCCTTACGCCAAAGGGCCGGCCGATCCCGGAGCTTTTCGTCTGAGGCCGCACGCTTTTCCCGTATGAAACCGTCCCTTCAGCGTCTGCCCTTGATTTTGATTCTTGGCCTGACGGCCATCGGCTTCGTCGCGTGCGTCATGCCGGAGTCGAAACCGGGGGCAATGGCACTCTCCGCCCCGACACCGCTGGCAACGGCCCCAATGCCCTTGAACGCTTCGGCGACCCGGCTCGAGGTATATCCGACCGATTTGAAACTTGAGAGCCGCCGCGCCGCCCGCCAGCTCGTCGTCACGGCCGTGGTGGATGGCGAGCTCCGCGACGTCACGCACCTCGCGACATTTCGCAGCAGCAATGAACAGGTGGTGCACGTCGCGCATGGCGCGGCGCTCGCCGCCGGCAACGGTGCGGCCCGCCTCACTGTCGCGTGGGGCGGGAAACAATTTGAAGTGCCGGTGACGGTCGCCAATTACACGAAGCCCGATCCGGTGATCTTCAAGTTCGAGACGATGGCGGTGCTGACCAAGCAAGGCTGTGCCACCGGCTCCTGCCACGGCTCGCCCATGGGCAAGGCCGGGTTTGCCCTCTCGCTCTTCGGCTACGACCCAACGATTGACCGCCGCTCGCTCACCCGCGACGGCTTCAGCCGCCGGATCAACAGCGTCGAGCCCACGGAAAGCCTGATGCTGCGGAAGCCGCTGATGGAGCTCGACCATGTAGGCGGTAAAAAATTACACAAAGATGAGGCGCCCTACCAAACGCTGCTCACCTGGATCTCCGAGGGGGCCAACGTGGACCTGCCCGCCGTCGAATGCGTGCGTCTCGCGGTGTTTCCCGGCCCCGACCGCGTGCTCAAGGCCCCCAATCTCACACAGCAGCTCAGCGTGCTCGCCTATTTCAGCGATGGCCGGGTGCGCGATGTCACGTCCATCGCCACCTATGACACGTCCAGCGCGGAGCTCGCCGTGGTGGATGCCGCCGGCCGTGTCACCGGCCGCCAGCGCGGGCAGGCCGCCATCAGTGTACGTTACCTGTCGCAGGTGCAGTCGGTCAATTTCACGACCATCGAGGACGTGCCGGGTTTCAAGTGGAAAGCACCGCCTGAGAAAAGCTTTGTGGACACGCTGGTCAACGCGAAGCTCCGGCAGCTCCAATACCTGCCGGCCGAGACGTGCGATGACGCCACCTTCGTGCGCCGTCTCTACCTCGACCTCACCGGGCTCATCCCGACTGGCGACGACGCCCGCCGCTTCATCGAGAGCAAAGTGCCGGACAAGCGCGCCAAGCTCATTGACGAGCTGCTCGCGAGCGAGGATTACGCGCGTTTCTGGGCGCTTAAGGACGCCGACCTGATGCGCGTCTCGAAGACTCGGATGAGGGACGGCCGCGCCGAGATGTTCTCCGAGTGGCTCGTCAACGCGCAGCGCCAGGACCTGCCCTACACGGAGTATGCCCGCCGGCTGCTCACCGCCAACGGCGACACCCTCGCGGTGCCCGAGGCCAATTTCCTCTTTGCCATCGCCAAGCCCGAGGAACGCACCGAGATGACCGCGCAACTGTTTCTCGGCTCCCGGCTCGACTGTACCAAGTGCCACAACCACCCTTACGAGAAATGGACGATGAACGACTATTACAGCCTTTCGGCCGTGTTTGCCCGCACCGCGTCGGACCAGGGCATCATCTCGACGACCGCCACCGGCGAGAGCGTGCATCCGCTCTCCAAGCAGCCGATGAGGGCCTGGGGAGCGACGGTCGCGACACCTGACACCGCCGACCGCCGCGAGGGTTTCGCCAGCTGGCTCACGCAGCCCGACAATCCCTTCTTCGCCCGCGTCGAGGTCAACCGCATCTGGGCGCAGCTCCTTGGGCGCGGCATCGTGGAGCCGGTGGACGACTTCCGCTCGTCCAACCCGCCCTCCAACGGCCCGTTGCTCGACGCGCTCGCGAAGGAGTTTGTCGCCGGCGGCTACCGGCGCAAGCAGATCGTCCGCCTCATCTGCAACAGCCAGACCTACCAGCGCACGACAGCCACCACCGCGCTCAACGCCACCGACGAAACCCTGTTCTCCCACGCGCGCCCCCGCCTGCTTTCTGCCGAGCAGCTCAAGGACGCCGTCGGCCTCGCCGCCGGCACGCTATCCCCGCTGAAGGTCTCGCCCGAGCAGCTTGCCCGCAACGAGGCCGAGCTAGCGCAACGCCGTGCCGAGCTCGAGCCGGCCTTCCCGGCCTGGCTGGAGCGCTCGGCGGTCGACGCCACGGGCCGCGATTTCTGGGCTGGCGGCTGGTATGCCGTGGGCCCGTTCAGCCTCGATCCCAACGATGAGAAAGCCACTGATGCTTTTGGCCCCGAGCTCGCGCCCGTGGATTTCACGGCCACGTTTGACAAGGGTCGGCGCCAGTGGCGCCCGCGCCCCGAGTGGAACGACCCCGAGCCGGCCTACACGATGGATGCCCCCAAGGACTCCACTCACTACGTCGCCCGCGAAATTTTTTCCCGCACGCCGAGGACCCTCCAGGTCGCCGCGCTCGGCAACGGCATGATCTGGGTCAACGGCCAGCCCGCGCTGAAAGAGCCGATCAAAGGCGAGGGCAACCTCGAGCTCAAGCTGGCCGCCGGCCGCAACCTCGTGCTCATGAAAATAACTGGCAAGGAGGAGGAGGCCATTTTCCGTTTCCGTTTCGACGAAAACAACACCCCGCCCCCCGCCGCGACCGCCGGCGACGACGATCCCGCCGCCGCCTTTGCCCAGTCCCTGGCAGCGCTGAACTCCATTCTGGAGGCCTCCGCCAGCGGGACACCCGCCGCCCCCGCGCGACCTGGGTTGCTCCCGCAGGTAATCGGGCTGCTGGCCAAGCCCGTCGCGCAAATCACCGCCGCCGAGCGCCAGCTCATCCACGACTATTATCCGCTGATGGACGAAACCTACCTCGCCATCCAGCGCCGGCAGGCCGACCGCCCTTCCACCGCGTCCTTCGCCACGCAGCGCTCCGTGCCCGAGGCCGACCCCTTCATGGCCGCCTTTGGCCAGCCGAAGCGTGAGACCGCGTGCAGCTGCGAGCGCGTGAACGCGCCCACGCTGCTGCAGGCCCTGGAGCTGCTCAACGGCAAGACGCTCTACTCGTCCGTCCAGACCGGCTCCGCCCGCTACGCCAGGCTCGGCGAGGACGAGCTGCTCGACCGGCTCTACCTCTCCGCGCTTGCGCGGTTCCCGGCGGCAACGGAGCGCACGACCGGCCGGCAGTTCCTCGCGGCCGCGCCGAAACGCGACGACGCCGTGATGGACCTGCTCTGGTCGGTGCTCAACACCCGCGAGTTTCTCTTCCAGCACTGAGCCCCGTGGTCCGACGATCATGTCCATGCGCGCCCCGCTTTTCCCCCGTTTTGCCCTCGCACTGCTCGCCACACTCGCCGCGCTGTCCGGCTCAGCCCGCGCCGCCGAGGTGAGCTTCATGCGCGACCTCGCGCCGTTGCTGGTGCAACGCTGCACCGGTTGCCACGGCGCGACCAAGGAGGAGGGCAGCTACCGGCTGCACACCTTTGAGCGCCTGATGGAGGGCGACCCGTCTGCCATCGTACCAGGCCACCCGGAAAAATCGGAGCTGTTCGCGCGCATCACCGAGCCCAATGCGAGCGACCGGATGCCGCAGGAGGACGCTGCGCTCACGCCGGCGCAGGTGGAGCTGTTTCGCGCGTGGATCCTCGCGGGTGCGAAGTTTGACGGCGCCGACCCGAAGGCACCTTTCAAGACCCTGTTCGGCCCGCGCGAGCACCCCGCCGCGCCGGCCCGCTATACCACCCCCGTGCCCGTGCTCGCCGTGGTGATCGCGCCCGGCGGCAAGGAGGTCGCCGTCGGCGGCTATCACGAGGTCACGATCTGGGACACCGTCACCGGGCTCCTCCTTCGCCGGCTCGACCATCTGCCGCAAAAAATCCAGTCGCTCGCCTATAGCCAGGACGGCCGCCAGCTCCTGGTGGGCGGCGGCACCCCCGGCGACTACGGCGAGCTCGCACTCGTGGACGCCGCCACGGGCAAACGCCTCCGCGTGCTCGACACCTTTGGCGACGTGGTGCTCTCCGCCAGCTTCCGCGCCGACGGCCAGCGCATCGCCGCCGGCTCCGCCGACCAGACCGTGCGCGTCTACGACGTGGCGGACGGCCACCGGCTCTGGAGCATGAAACTCCACGCCGACTGGGTGACCGGAGTGAGCTTCAGCGCCGACCAGCGTTACGTTGCCAGCTCCAGCAAGGACAAAACTGTGAAAATCTACGAGGCCGAGACCGGCACGCTCTACACCACCTACACCGGCCACAACCAGATCCTCGGCCAGTATGCCGGGCAGAACCCTGTCTATGCCGTGAAGTTCACCGCCGACTCGCCGGTCGCCGTGAGCGCCGGCGGGGGAGCCTGGCTCCAGCTTTGGGAGCCCGAGAAGGCCCGCGATGAAAACGGCACCGCCGCCGACATGGAGCTGCGGTTCAGGAAAGTGGGCCACGCCCGTTACATCGCCCACGAGCTGAAGCAGGAGGTCTTTGCCCTTGCTGTGAGCCAGGGGCAGATCTTCGCGGCCTCGGCCGACGGCCAGGTGAAACAGTTCGACCTGGCTACCATGGGCGAGGTCCGGACCTACACCGGGCACAAAGACTGGGTGTATGCCCTCGACTATGACGGCGCGACGCAACGGCTGGCGACGGGCGGCTACGACGGCGAGGTGCGCGTCTGGGACACGATTTCCGGGGCCTGCCTGATGACTTTTCAGGCCATGCCCGGAAATCCGAACATTGCGACGAGGGTGGCACAAGCCGGCAACAAGTAGGTGAACGTCCCGGCGGTCACTCCGCAACTCGCCTCCATCTTATGAGATCATTCCTTTGGATTCGTGCAGCCATGGTCGCGATCTGCTGCGTGTTTTCCGCCAGGCTGGCTGAGGCCGCGCCTTCGCCGGTGCTTTCGGCGCTGAAGGACGCAACCGGCGTCACGCTCAGGCTGCAAACCGGAGTCTTGCGGCTGGAAGTGTGCGATGACTGCACCATCCATGTCACCGCCTGTGCAGCGGAGAAGCTGCCCGATAAGAAGGAATTTGTGGTCACGCGCCAATGGACCGCGACGCCATTCCAGTGGCGTGAAGAGCCGGCCAAATTTGTGCTTTCCACGGCCCGCATGGGAGTTGAGGTGGACCGCGCCACCGGCGGGTTGTCATTTGTGGATGCAGCGGGGAAAACGTTGCTGCGTGAGCCGGCCAGCGGCGGTCGGACTCTGACCAGCGCCCGGCAATCAACCGACAGTTCCGCTCCGCTCTTCAGTCTCGAGCAGATTTTTATTTCTCCCGATGATGAGCGACTCTACGGCCTGGCCCAGGCGCAGGACGGTGCGTGGAATTGGCGCGGATTGCCGATCGAACTGCGACAGGTCAACACGCAGACGGCGTTTCCGGTACTGGTTTCCAGTTACGGCTATGGCCTGCTGTGGGACAACGCCTCGCTCACCGACTTCAACCCGGTGGACCAGGCAATCACGCTTGCAGCCGACAGCCCCCCCTCCCCCGCCCCGGTGGGCGGACCGACGGCGACCGAGCAGTTGCCGGCTGCTCCCCCGGCGCGCGGGCGCGGCAGGGGGCCGGCACCGACCGTCGTCCGCACCGGCACATTCACCAGCGATGCGGCCGGCGAATATGTGTTTTTCGCCAAAGACGGCGACCGGCGCAACGAACTCGGCATCGTCGTGAACGGTCAGACGGTCGCACGAATTCAGAACCAATGGGTGCCGTATACGGTGGCCGGAAAACTGACGCTCCCGGCCAACACGACGGTGCCGGTCCGTCTCCTGGGGGGTGGGCGGGACGCGAAGCTATTTGCACGGCCGCTGGGCAAAACCACCACGTTTCGGTCGCAGCTCGGGGAAGGGATTGATTACTGGTTTTTTTACGGGCCGGAGATGGACGACGTGATCGCCGCCTATCGCACTGCGACCGGCACGGCCCCCTTGTGGCCGGAGTGGGCCTATGGCTTCTGGCAATGCCGCGAACGCTACTCCAGCTCCCAGCAGATCCTCGACACCGTGGCGGAATTTCGTCAACGAAAGATCCCCATCGATCTGATCGTGCAGGATTGGCAATACTGGGGCTCGCATGGATGGGGCGCTTACGAATGGGACACCTCGAAGTATCCCGATCCCGCCAAACTGATCAGTTCCTTGCATGAGCAAAACACGCATTTCATGATTTCAGTCTGGTCCAACCCAAAGGGCAAGGCGGGCGCGGATCTGACCGCCCGCAAATATGTCCTGCCCGGCACCGACTGGGTGGACCAGTTCAACCCAGACGCGCGTGACCTTCGTTGGAAATACCTTGACGAGGCCTTTTTCAGCGCCGGCACGGATGCATGGTGGCAGGACGCGACCGAGCCCGCCGACGATGGCAACCCGATGGCCGGCAGCTCGGTGTTCCTGGGACCGGGTGACCTTTACCGCAATGCCTACCCGCTCTTCGCCAACCAAACCGTCTATGATGGCCAGAGGCGGACCTCACCGGACAAGCGCGTGGTGATTCTCACCCGCTCGGCCTATCCAGGGCAGCAGCGCTTTGCGACCGCACTGTGGTCAGGCGACATCAATGGCGACTGGGAGACGTTACGCCGGCAGATTCCTGCCGGGCTCAACGTGAGCCTCGCCGGCCTGCCCTATTGGACGACCGACACTGGCGGCTTTTTTCGCCCGCGCGACCAATATCAATCCGAGGATTTTGCCGATCTGCTGGTGCGTTGGTTTCAGTTCAGCACATTCTGCCCGGTGCAACGCATCCACGGCTACCAGAGCGAAACGGAGTTTTGGAAGTATCCGCGCGCCGAGCAGACGCTGGTCGCCTACGACCGGCTCCGCTACCGGATGTTGCCCTACATCTATTCCATGGCGTGGCGGGTGACGCATGACCACTACACGATGATGCGTCCGCTGGTGATGGATTTTCGCTCCGACGAGACGGCGGCCGACATTGCTGACGAATATATGTTTGGGCCGGCGTTTCTCGTCAGCCCGGTCACGCAGCCGAAGGCGGCCGCGCGCTCCGTGTACCTGCCAGTGGGTGCCAAATGGACCGACTTCTGGACCGGTGCGCCGACAGCTGCCGGACGAAGCGACGTGGCAGCGCCGCCGGAACAAATTCCACTCATGGTGCGCGCCGGCAGCATCGTGCCGCTCGGGCCGGACCAGCAATATGCCCGGGAGAAGCCCGCCGACCCCATTGAGCTGCGCGTCTATCCCGGCGCCGACGGCACATTCACGCTCTACGAGGACGAAGGCGACAGCTACCGTTATGAGCAGGGCGCATCTGCCACCATCCCGATGAGCTGGGACGAGTCGCGGAAAACCCTGAAGATCGGCGACCGCTTGGGTGAATTTCCCGGCATGTTGCGAAATCGCACGTTCCGCGTCGTCTGGGTGCGGCCCGGCAAGGGAGTTGGGCCGACAGCCGAAGCGAGTGCCGACGCGGTCATTCTCTACACCGGCAAGGCGGTCGAGGTTCAAGCACCATGAAAACACGCTCACTGATGATGTTGTTGGCCGGTCCGTTGCTTCTCACTGCGGCGTTGCCTGCGGCCGCTGCCGCCGGGAGGCAGACCATCGAGGCCGAGGCCGCGGGCTCTGATACCGGCGCCAAACTTGCCGACGGAGCGGCCTCGGGAGGTTATCTCGTCAGCCTTGACCTGCCGGGGGATGGCATCCGGTTTGCCGGGCTGCCCGCCGCGACCAAGCTGGCGATCCGCTATGCGTCAACGGCCGCGGGCACGATCAGCGTCGCGGTCAACGGCGGACCGGCGCGCAAGGTGAACGTTCATTCGTCGGGCGCCCCCGCAGGATCCTTCCTGCACGCGATCTTGGATCTCACGATCCCCGCCAACGCCGTGCTGGTCTTTCGGAAGGAGGCCGACGACGTCGCGGTGAACATTGACCGCATCGTCGTGGGTGCCGACGACCTCGGGCTGCCGCCGGACATCTGGAACCTGCCGCCGCTGCCGGTGGCCGCAGGGGCGTATTCCGCCGACTGGAATGCGCTGGGCCGCGTTTACACTGTGCCCGAATGGTGGCGCGAGGCGAAGTTTGGCGCGTGGTCGCACTGGGATCCGCAGTCCATGCCCGAGCAGGGCGACTGGTATGCGCGGAAGATGTATCTGGAAAACGACCGGGTCTATTCGTTTCACACCACGACCTTCGGCCATCCTTCGGAATACGGCTACAAGGACATCGCCCACAACTGGGTGATCGACCGGTGGAATCCCGGCGAGCTGATGGACCTGTATGTCGGGATGGGCGCGCGCTATTTCGTGGCGATGGGCGTTCACCACGACAATTTCGATTGCTGGGACTCGGCCTATCAGCCGTGGAACTCCGTCCGCGTCGGCCCCAAGGTGGACATTGTCGGCACTTGGGAAAAGGTGGCCCGTGCGCACGGGCTGCGCTTCGGCATCGGCTTCCACAACACGCCGCCCCGGACCTGGGGCCAGTTCATGACGGTGCGCTACGCCAGCGACAGACGGGGGCCGAACCAGGGCGTGCCTTACGATGCGCTCCAGACGATCCTGGACGGGAAAGGCAAGTGGTGGGAGGGCTTGGATCCGGTGGACCTCTACGGGCCGCAGCACACCCGCACGGACCCGTTGCATTCCCCGTTCGCCAACCAGTTCATGTGGCGGGTGGATGACGCCATCACGAAATATCATCCCGACATGATTTATTTTGACGAGCATGCCGGCGATTCGCAGACGGATCTGGGCGTGCGCATGGGGCTGGGCTTTCTGGCGCCCCAGCTCATCGCAAACTACTACAACAAGTCTCTGCAATGGAACGGCGGAAAGATGGATGTCGTGGTCAACCTCAAGGGCGTGGGAGGCCGCTACAACAGCTTCCAGAACAACCCAGAACTGCTGCCCCACGTTGACCGTGCGCTGGTCAAGAGTTCGGAAGCCATCATCGAGTCGCAGATCATGGCCTATCCTTTTCAGACGGAGACAAGCATCGCCGACTGGCATTACATGACCGGGCAGAAATACATGGATGCCCGGAGCGTCGTCCGCTCGCTGATGCGGAACGTCTCGCGCAACGGCACGATGCTGCTGAACCTCACCCAGCACGGACGCGGCGACCTCGACCCCGAGTTGATCCAGATTGCCCGCGATGTCGGGGGCTGGCTTAAGGTCAACGGCGAGGCGGTCTATGGCTCCCGCCCGTTCGAGGTCTTCGGCGACAATGCCGTCTGCTACACGCGCAACCACGGCGACGTCTATGCCACGTTGCTGGATTGGAACGGGGGCCCGGTCACGCTCAACGCCCTGCATGCCGGCGGGGCGACGCTCGGCAAGGTGTCCAAGGTTGAACTGCTTGGCTCCGACGTGGCGGTGACGTTTGTGCAGGACGATCAAGGACTGACCGTGACGTTCGGCGCCGAAGCGCCCTCGCAGCCGGCGATCACCGATCACGCGCTGGCGGTCGGATGCCGCGTGCTGCGCATCACCCACGACAAGGGCTGGCTCAACGATGACGACCCCGGCGTCACGGCCCCCGGATGGGTCCGCCGTTGCAACCTCGGTCTGGGTGACTTCAACAACGACCTCACCATGAGCGAAACTCCGGGAGATGCCTGGACCGGTTCGTTCACCGGCAGCGGCGTCTCGGTTATCGCCCCAAGGGAGCCAGGTGCGGGTAAAATCGAAATTCGAATTGACGGCCGGGTCGTGACGATGGCGGACCTTTCCGCGACTGGCGCGCGTCAAGCCGCGCAGACCGTGAGTGAGGTGCGCGGGCTTGCCCCTGGCAAGCACACGATCGCCATTGTCAACCTTGGCCTAGGTCCGGTGGCGGTTGACGCCCTGATCATCCGATGAGCGAACGGCGCGCGCATTGAATCATCTCTGACCATCGCGCCGACGCGCAGGATGCGCCGCCAGCCGTCATCGAGGCGAAGCCATTTCCGTGATACCCTGGCGCTTGCCCCGGGAGAGTTCATGATGCCTAGGGTGCGACAGGGACTGAGGCCGGGACCAGCGGGCGGAGCCAGATATTGCGGAAACGCACGGGATTGCCGTGGTCTTGCAGCTCGATGAAAACCTCGGGCGGGTGCCGTTGGCCATAAGCCCCAAGTGCCTTGTGCGGAATTGCACCCACCCCGTCGGTCGAGCCGAAAAATTCTGTGTGGTTCTGCACGACCAGTCCGTTGTGGATCACAGTGACCGCAGCCTTTTTTACCAGCACGCCTTTGTCGTCCCAACGCGGGGACTCGAAGACGAGATCATAGGTCTGCCACTCCCCGGGCGGGCGCGAGGCGTTGACGAGCGGGGGTTGCTGGCCGTAGAGGGCGGCCGCCTGGCCGTCGGCGTAGGTGGGATTGTTGTAAGAGTCGAGAATCTGCACCTCGTAAATCCCGTTGATGAGGATGCCGCTGTTACCCCGCCCTTGGCTCGTGCCAGTGACGCTGGCGGGAGTGGCAAACTCGATGTGAAGCTGAAAGTCGGCGAACTTTTCCCGGGTGCGAATGCCGCCGGAACCGCGGGTGGACTCGAACCAGCCATCGGCGACCTTCCACCGGGAGGGGTTGCCGCGGCTGTCGCTCCAGCGGGCGAGGTCCTTGCCATCGAACAGCGCCACGGCGTCGGCCGGTGCAAGGGCGAGCTGGCTGAAGCCCGGGCCAGGTGTGACGACGGGCGGGCGGGGGCGGTCGCTGTCATGCACATGCCAGGGCGTACCGGGGATGATGGGGGTGTCCTTGTAACCGAGATCGGCAGCGGGCGGATTGTCGGCGGCGGCGGCGAAGAGGCGGCTGGCGAGCACGAGGATCGCGAGGGCGAGGTGGCGGGGCTGGGTCATGGCTTTCGGTGAAATGTTGGTTTTATGCATCCTGTGCCGCAAAGGCAAACTGGCTGGCGTCGGCGACGAAAGAGTAAGCCCAGGCTCCTGGAGCAGGCAACCATTTTACGGCCCCGGTCTTGAAGCGCCGAGTCCTGCTCGTCCCATGGACCCAAATGCTGGAAAAATTGGTTCACGTCGTTGCGGTTTTGGAAGCGGGGAACGGCGAACGAATTGTCGTGGGTCATGTTTAGGTTGCCTCGTCAACTGGCAGCCTAGCTTCGGAAAATTCACCTTCAGAGGTAAAAACTGGAGGCGCGGGTCGGAATTGAACCGACGCATAGAGGTTTTGCAGACCTCGGCCTTACCACTTGGCTACCGCGCCTTGTTACCCCGGCCTCGGCTTTCAGCAGGGAGCATCAGCCAGACCGAGAAGCCCCATTAGGCTTCAGTCCTCGGGAGGTGACAAGCAATTTCGCTGCTCTCTCAAGACCAAGGATCGGATGCTGGCCGCCCATGGCTGCGCCCTGTCAGGCACCGATGACACGTTGCCCTCTTCAAATTGTCGGACTACCTGCTTACTGCTGCCGCGCCACGTAGCGTGCGATCTCGACGTTTCGCACCTCAAACACTGCCGGCAACGTCTTCGGGCGCAGGAAAAACACCAGTGCCGCCGGCTGGTTGTCCCCAAAGCGCCATGGCAGCTGCATGCGGCCGTAGCTCATGCCGGTAAAATTTTCCTTGGCCTGTGCGTAGCGCGTCCACGCCGCCGTAGCAGTCAGGCGTGGCAGCACCTCGAAGAGATTGCCGCTGGTCGAGCGGAACAGGCAGTCCCATTCCATGCCGCCGCTTCCCGTCGCCGGCGCAGCGGCCGTCCGGCAGTCGAACTGCAGCACGTGCGCGGCCGGAAACCCCCACCCGTCGGGCAGCGGCAACTCGGCTCTCGCACAGGACAACGCCGGCGTTCCCGAAGCCTCGACGCGAAAACTCCAGCCATCCGCCGTCTCCTCCACCGTGACACCGTCGCTCACCAGCCAGCGGCCGTTTGGCAGCAGCTTCGGTTCGTCGCCTGCCAGCGGGCGTGTGAGCAACCGCCGCCGGTTTTCGGCCGCCGCCTCTGGGGGATGGTCGAAACGCGTCATGGTCTCCTTTCGCATGACCTCGGCGTTCGGCAGAAACTGGGTGGCAAACACCGCCGGCGCCACCCGCCCGCCCTGCTCGTGAAAGCTCACCTCCCAGGCAAACGACCGCAGGCGGTCCGCCGTGAGCCACAGACGCACAGGCACGCTGGCGAGCGCAAAGGGCGCGAGCGTGAGCTGGCCGGCCTCGGTTGTGATCAGGCGCGTCTCCAGCTCACGTGGGGCGGTGGTCGTCAGCCGGCCGGTGAGAGTTTGGTCGGAAAAATTATAGATCCGCAGCTCGCCGCCCCCCGTCAGCACGTTGCCCCCGCCGGACTTCATCTGGTATCCGTGCCAGCTTTTGGAGATGGCGAGCTCGTCGGTCGGTACAAAATCAATCACCACCGGTGAGGGCGGCGCGACGGTCACCGGCCAGTCCCGTGAACGCCGCGGCGCGGGCTGCGCCGCGAGCCATGCGAAGGCCGGCGAAGCGACGTTCTCGCCCACGGGCGCGCCGATGAGCCGCATCCACGGCTCGGGCTTGGCCAGCCCGAAATCAGCAGGGGTAAACTGCAGGCCGTTCCGCCTCATCGTCAGGCCGAACTCGTAGCGGCCCGCCTCGAGATAAGGTGGCAGGTAAAACGCGAGCGGCCCGGCGATACGGAGCGCCTGCATCTGCCCCGTCACGTCACGAAACCAGCGCCACTGGCGCACGCGGCCGGCCTTGGTCGCCGCCGCCGGACCGTCCAAGCCCGCGTAGCCGTATTCGGTGAGAAACACGGGCAGCGTTTTTTTCTCCGGCGGCGGGCCGGCCCGCGCCTGCGGTCTCACGCGCGCCGCCGCCAGCGTGGTGACGGCGTGCTCGAACTGGCGGTATTGGTCGGTGAAGTCCTCGGGGTAGCCGTAAAAATGCCAGTTGAAGCCATCGAGGTGGCTGAAGACGTCGTTCGCCGCCAGCTGCTCGAGATACGGGCCGGGCGTCATCGCCAGTGCGCCGTTGAGGATGACCGGATCGCGCGGCGCGGATCGCGCGGCCTGCGCCGCCGCGCGGCTGCCGGCGCGCAGGCCCAGCGCAACGGCCTTCAGGTAGGATGCGTAGGTCGCGGCGTTGTCGCGGGTCCAGAACAGATCGGGCTCGTTGCCGATTTCCCACGCGGCGACGTTGGGCCACGCGTCGAAGGCCAGCCGCTCGGCCTGGACGTAGGCTTCGCCGAGGTCCAGCGGGTAGGCCCGCACGCCCTCGGTGTCGCGCACACCGTGGAGCCAGAGGCTTGTCCCGGGCGCGAAAAAGACCAGCGGCTTCACACCCCTGGCCCGCAGCGCGGCGAGAGCTTGGAAACGCGCGTCCCCGGCGGCGGTCGGCGCGGGCAGGCCGCTCATGTCGCGCAGACGCACCCAGCCGCCGGACCACCCGTCGCGCGCGCCCGCCTCGATGACCGGCACCAGAAGGTCGGCCGGCACCCCGCTGTCGATGTTGATGGCGGCGCAGCCTGTCCCCGCTGCCAGCGCCAGCCACAGGCCCAGTGCCGCGCCTACAGGCCGCCGAGCCACCCGCCACGGTTGCTCCGGACGCGCACCGCTCATGGCACCGGTAGCCCGGATGGTTTTTGCAGGGCCATCCTGGCCAGCTGAGTGATCACCTGCTGGAAACCCGGATCATCCCACAGCACGGGGTAAGGCACGGTGGCGCTGATGCGGATGAACCACTGCTCCTTGCGCTGCGCGAGACCGTTCTTGGCCAGATCGGAGAACATCGCCCACCACGGCGGGGCGTATTCGGTGTCGTAGCTGAGCACTTCACGCCCGTGGATGTGCCAGAAAATCAGATGCTGGACCGAGTCACTGTTCTGGAAAACGCGGAACTGCGCCGGTTGCAGCCCGGCCCTAGCCTCCAGCCGCACGAGCTGCGCCCCCTCGGTATCGCCGCCGGCGTCCGGCTTCTTTTCCATTTCGGGCAGGCGGACCCAGCCGTTGCCCGCCCAGCAGACATCGGGTGTGTGCGAGGCGACCAACCGGGGAGACATCCGGCCCGGGTCCCAGTGCGCGGCATAGACCGTGAACTGCTGCGTCCCTCGCCGGTAGACGCGAAAGACCGCATCGTTGTAGTTCAGCAGTTCCGAAACCATCGCCCGCTCCTCCTCGCTGGCGGCCAGCGGCTGGTCCACCGCCTCCCAGCCCGTGATGGCCTTGGGCAGCAGCGATGCGAGCGGCGGCGGCGGCACATAGTTGGGGTCCGCCCGGCCGCCCAGCCATTGCAGACCGACCGCCAGCACGAGCCCGGCCGCGAGGAGGAGCGGGAGCAGCACCGGATTTTTTTTCTTTGTCGTCATAAAATCAGCCTGCCGTTTCCCGCCAGCGCGGCGTGACAGGCACGCAAGGGTTGCCGGAGCAGATCATCGCGGGCGGCAGCGAGCGCGTCACCACGCTGCCGGTGGTCACGACGGCCTCCTCGCCGACCGTCACGCCGGGCGCGACCAGCGCCTGCGCGCCGATCCACGCGCCGTCGCCGACCACGATGGGGCGGTTGCGATACGGCATCGTCACGTCGCGAAAGTCGTGGTTGCCGGTGCAGAGAAACGCGCGCTGTGAGATGCACGCGTGCGCACCCACCGTGACCGTCTCAAAGTTGAGGATGAAAACTTCCTCGCCGATCCAGACATGGTCGCCCAGGGACAGCTTCCAGGGCAGGTGGATGTTGACGCGCGGCTTGAGGAGCACGCCCCGGCCCACCTGCGCGCCAAACCGCCGCAGCAGCCACACGCGCAGCGCCGAGGGCCACGGGAAGGCGCTCAGAAAGAAGACCACCTTGCAGGCATACCATAGTGCCTCGACGGCACGGCCGCGGCCGCGGTCGAGGCCTCGACGGGGGTCAAACAGATCCTGGCGAACGCGGGTTGGCATGGGAATCGTGGACAAGCATCAGGAAAAGCCGGGCAAGCAGGGTGCGCGCCGCCACGATCGCCGTATAGCGCTGGCGAAATGTCGCAACCGCCTGCCGGCGCATGGTCTGGCGCGCAGGCTCCGCCAGGGCCAGCCAGCGCTCCAGCATGGCCCGGCAGCCGGCGATGGTGTCATCCCCATCGAAGCCGGCCCCGTCGGCGGAAATTTCCGGCCAAATGTTGACCTGACGCGAAAGGAGCACGGGGGTCCCGGTGGAGAGCGCCTCGACCACAGCGATGCCAAAATTTTCCTGGTGTGACGGCAACACAAACGCTTCGGCCGCCTGAAACGCGCCCCACTTTTCGTCACCCAGCACCAGCCCTGTCCAATACACGCAGTCCTCGATGCCCTCGCGCCGCGCGAGCGCGCGCAGTGTGCCAGCATAGTCGCCGTCCGCCGGGCCGGCCATGACCACGCGCAGGGCCGGGTCCCAGCCGCCGGCACGACGGATCTGCCCGACCGCGCGGAAAAGCAGGTCGGGGCCTTTTTTCGGATGCACGCGGCCGAGAAACAACAGCAGCCGCCGGTCGCGCAGTCCTTCGTGTTTCGCCAAAAATGCGGGCCGGTAGTCATGCGCCGGATCCGGCACGCCCTCCGTGCCATAGTTGAGCACGATTTCGTCGCAGTCGTAGAGCCAGAAAGACTCGCGGGCCAGCCGCCGCTCCTCCTCGCAGGTGAAGAAGACCGCCCGGGCGTCGCGCAGCACCGGATAGCCACCCCATGGCCAGTAAAGCCATTTTTTCAGGTGCTTCAGCGGATGACGGTGCTTGAACCATGGGTCGAGCATGCCGTGGGGAAACACAAAATAGGGCACGGGGGAATCCCGCAACGCCAGCCAGGTGCCATAGCAATGATACTGCCAGATGCCGTTCACGATCACGCAGTCGTAGTTGCAGGCATTTTCCTTGAGCCACGAGACGTAGCCTGGCGCGTAACCATACCTGCCGCGCCCCGGCCCGAGCGCATGCACCCGCGTGGTGGTGCCCGCCAGCCACGGGGCGTCCGGGGCGTCCAGACAGACGATCTCCACCTGGTGGCCGACGCGCTGGTTGACCTTGGTCAGCTGGCGCACGCCCTCCACCGGGCCGCCTTCGGCGGGATTGATGGAGGGCAGGGCGTGCAGGATGCGCAGTCTCATGGGTGGTTCCGGCCCGGCGGCCGGGACGTCACGGGGCAGGGGCCGCCGCGATGTAGGTGGCGGCTCATTCCCGGGGTTTCCCGGTGTTGTCCGCGCAGTCGGGACATTCCACCACCTCCGGGAAGGGCGAACGCGAAAACCGGTCAAACGGCAGCCACTGCCCGTCCGGTCCGCGCACGCCGCCACAGCTATGGCACACCGGGAGCATCCTGCGCAGGATCTCGATCCGCCGGCGATGCGCCTCCAGGGTGCGCCGGTAGGAAATGAAGGCGTAGGCGGTGGCGAGAAAAATGATCAGCCGCATGGCGGCATTTTCATAGGCAACCCAATCCACGGAATCTCCCAGCCGGCGGTAATCATCCGCCATAAAACGGCAGAAGGCCGCGATGACGGACGCAGTCGCCCCCGCCGTCAGGCTGTTGAATTGCCAGGCCGTGTAGGCCACCAGCAAAAAATACAGCGGGCTCACGTTGACATCGCCCAACCGGTAGTCCCACCAACCCACGGCGGCCAAAGCGGCGAGGCAGAACAAGGCCTTGGTCAGAAGGTGGCGGCGGGCAGAGGCAGGCATGCGGGAGGAACCGGGTGTGAAGGGGACAGGCGGGGCGGGCCCATCACAGCCAAGGCTGGTCCTGGTTGGCCTGAAAGACGGGCGTGGGGTTCCGCGCCGCCGCCAGACACAGACCCGCGCCAAACACCATGAAGCCCAGGTTGGTCGGCTGGCCGGTGCCCCCATACAGCATGATGGGGCCACAGGCGGCGAAGAGCAGCCACGCGAGGGTGTTGTCGTCCTGACGGAAAGACCGCCAGGCCGTGACAAAAAGATACACCGTCAGGCTGATGCGCATGAGGATCATGGCCGTGCCCATGACCGGCCCCATCTCCTGCACCGTCCGCGGCCACTCGGCCTCGGCCAGTTGGAAGGTCGCCCGGTTTTGCATCAGAGTCGCCCCGACATTGGTTCCCACCCCAATCCCCAGGCCAATCGGTGGCGTGTCAGGCATGGCATCAATGAAGCCGGTCAGGTCGCCGTAAGTGCGACGGGACATGCCGACCACGGCGCTGCGCCCTTCCGTGTCCTCGGCGGCGGCGGCGGCCTCCCAGCGCTCTTGAAAAACCTCCACACCCGCCTTGAACAATGGCGTGACGGAAAAAACGGGGATGGCCACCACCGCGACCAGCAGGAGAAAGATCATCTGCCGGCGGATTTGCTCAGACCGGTGAAGCCCGGTCGCAGCCAGCAGGAGCACCAGGAGGTAACTGACCATCATGCTTCGGCTGCCCGAAATCGGCAGGACCAACACCGCGCTCACCGCCGCCGCCACCCGCAGCCAGCCCGGATACGCCTTGCGCCAGGTCATCGCCGCAAACAGAAACGCAATCACCCACGGATAATAGGAGGACGGCCCGGTGATAAAGGAGAAGGTGCCGGGCGGGCGGATGCGGCCCACCCCGGCGGAAATCTGATAGCGACCCTCGATGGCCGAGGCGTTGAGCCAGTGTCCCTGCGGCAGCCAAAACTGAAAGGACATCAGCACCGTCATCGGAATCGCCAGGATCAAAATCCAGCGCCCGAGCTTTTGCAGATCCGGAAAGGTCAGCACCCGGGGGATGATGAAGATCATCGGCAGTTGGAGGAAATAACAGCGCCAGCCATAGGCGACCACCAGCGGATTCATCTGGTCATCCATAATCTGGAAGACCCCAATCGTCAAGCCGACGCACGCCAGCAGGCCAATCAGCAGCATTCCAGGATTGAACGGAAATACACGTTGGGTGAGCGCCTTGGCATAAATGATTAACGCGATGGGGTCACGAATGACGAGGAAGAGGTTCGCCGCCGACGCAAAGGTCCATTTGCGCAAAGCGCCCTCAAAGATGAGGAACCAGAAATAAACCAAGATCCACCAGACGATATCTGCATACTGATTGCGGTCCCGCTGCGGAGCGAATGGCAGGCCGCGCGCCCTGGCCATGGGCAGCGGCCGGGGGGCAAATGCGGCATAATCAGCGGTGGCGGACATGGAAGGGAGGGGGGGGCAAAAAGCTGAAAGCTGAAAGGCTGAAAGCTGAAATCGGAGGCTAGGAATCGGAGGGCGGTGTGCTTGGTTTTTGGTGCTTCGTGCTGGATTCTTGGTTTCCTGGTTGGCAGATGTCGGCCTCGCGGCCTCGGTAACCTGCTTAAAATTTCGGTTTCCTTCCTGTCTCCTGACTGATCCACCCAGAATTACCCTGATTTACCCTGACTGACCTTGATATACTTTGTTTTAGCTTGTTTTAGCTTGTTTCGACTGGGTTGGACTAGGTTGGACTGACCTTGACTGACCTTGATTCACCTTGATTTAGCTTGTTTCACTTGGGTTCGACTGGGCCATCTTGTCTCTACAACCCCAACGCGGCGACGCAATAGCAATCAACTTGCTTAAAGACGCGATGCAGAATGGGTAAAAGTCAGGGATGACCAGCATGGTCACGAATCGTGCGTGTCCGGACTGAAAAGACAAGGTTGAACTTTAAAAACGCAGTGGGAACCATGGAATTGTTTTAGCAGGAACCCAGGAAGTCAGGAATCGGAGGGAAGGAACGTAATTTTGGATTTTGGATGGGGGATTTGGGATTACCTGGGTCTCCTGACTCCTGCTGGCCTCCGACCTCTGACCTCTGGCCTCCGACCTCTGGCTGACAGATGTCGGCCTTGCGGCCTCGGTAACTGAGTTTCAGTCTCTTGTCTCCTGTATTCTGTATTCTGAATTCTGACTCCTGCTTGGCCGCTTCATTCTTGGCTCGCTGATGTCGGCCTTGCGGCCTCGGTAACTTGGCTTGTGAGTTATACAGCTTGGAGGGCTGCGACCAGTTCCTGCGCATAGACCGGCCAAGGCCGCAAGGCTGCGCTTGCCCTGGCCGCCTCCCCTGCGGCTCGGATATGTCCGGGATTGCTGAGGAGATTTTCGATGGCTCCCTGCAATGCGTCCGTCGAACCTGCCGGGATTAGCCACCCATTCTGCCCGTGCGCAATTAAGTCCGGTCCGGCCGTCCGATCGGTGGTGATGACCGGCGTGCCTTGCGACATGGCCTCGGTGATGACGAGGCCAAATCCCTCGAACAACGAGGGAAACAGCAGCACATCATGTGACCTCATCAGCTTAAGAATCTCCGTATGGGGCAGGCTGGGCAGCCAGCGATGCCTGGCCAAGGCATCATCTAGCGCCGGACACACGGTGCCGTCCTTTCGGCCCACCACCGTCAGCTCAACGTGCCTGCCCAGGGCCGCGACGGCCGCAAAGACATCGGCCAGACCCTTGCGCTGGGTCAGGCTGCCGACAAAGAGCAGCTTCAAGGGACGGGAGACAGACAGGGACACGACCGGTTTGGCCTCCGGACAGGGAGGCGGAAATCCATAGGGGATCACTTTGACCGGAGCGGTTGGTCCGGGAAAATCCTTCAACGTGTGCGCGGTGAAGGTGCTCGCCGTGACAATCAAGTCAGCCAGCCGCACCTCCTCGTCTTTGCGGGCCAGCTTGGCCTCGGAATCGCGCAGGCCGCCCAAAGTTGCCGCCCATTCCGGCCACCGCGCCCGCTCGACTTCCATGAGCCGCCGCGCCGCCCGCCAATAACCGATGGGCTGATCATAAATGCACTTTAAGCCCAGTCCCTTGGCTGCCGTGAACGTGGCCAAGGCCCCGTCCTCGTAGGCATACACCCCAGTGGCACCCTGGCGGGCGGCGGCGGGAAGCCTTGCGGCCACCCGCCGGTCAAGACTGCGGTACACCGCATCAATGCAAAACGGACCGATCTCATGGCGAACCAGACTAGAGAAGCCGGTCCGCGTTGCCAGCAGCCGGGCCAGTTCCCTCCACGGCGAAGTGCAGGTGAAAGATTTGAGCGAAGGATGAAACGCCCGCCGCCGGACTTCCGCCAAGGAGCCGCCGACCGACATCCGATCCAACCAACCGCCCGGGAAAACCGCCAGGGTCGTATGGAACTCAGCCAGCAGCCCGGCGTCAGCCAGGCCCAGCACTGCTGACCGCACATTCGCATTGCCCGTTGGATGGGAAAAAATCATGCTCATGGGCTTCATGTCAACGTATCATCCTTTACGCCCAACCGAGGCATGGTGGCTAAATTTACCGTGCTGACGCATGGCTTTGGGCCGTCATCCACAGCCAGGTCTGGCCATTGGCTCTATGTTCATTGGCAGCTTCTAAAAGCAATGTGCGGTCCTCACCTAGTTGCGGATCCTTGATTGCGGATTGCACCCAAATCTGCCGGTCAGTCGCGTGCACCACCTTGATGCGGTGACTGCAGGAAAAACGAGCCATGAGCAGATCGTAGGTGCTGGGGCTAAAGTTTCCCTCGTGAACCTCAACAAGAATGTCGATTTGTAGCAAGGTCAGGCATTCTTTCGGATTGAGCAGTGCCCGCTCAAATCCCTCGATGTCACAAATAAGCAGTGTATTTTCTCCGGACCGCTTTGAAATTTCAGCATTGCTGCAATAGCGCAGCACATTCACCCGCCGACCGACGCCATTGAGATGTGCGAGCCGCTGAGTTTGACGCCGGGATATAAAATCGGTATCATAGGCAAAGACCTGCACTGTTGGTATGCGGTGAGCCAAGCCAACCGCATAGTAGCCTTCCGCACAGCCAACGTCGATAATTACCGTGTAATGGCTTACGATGATCGTCTCGATTATAACATGTAATTCAAGCTCATAGGAACCGAGCCATTTGGGTGTGATCGGACCCCACACGATTGCATTCTAATATTTCATGCCCATAAAAGGGCCGGTAAGCACCTCAATAGAGCGGTTTTGAAATAATCGCATTTTCACGTGCCTATGCAAACGCCAGAACTTAAATCCGAATAAACGACGATTGTTGATCGCACGGTAGGCGTCAATCAGCTCGGGTGCAGTAAGCTCAAGTAATCGTTTGATCTGTTTTTTCATTGGTGTAAAGTCAGACGCAGAGTTATTGTCCCCTTGCTTTGGATGCATATCATGGTATGGTTTGGGGTCGCATCACATACCCCGCCAGCCATGGTGGGTTGACTCCCCTTTCTCGTGGGTTTGATTGCAGTAACTGATGTATCGTGCTGCGCATGGCTTTTATCGGCTGGCACACGTTTGGAGCATATGTTCCAATAACCTCGAATTCTCTGGTCCGTATTCCTGAGTCAAAGCCTGCTTATATGAATTTCTAAGGAATTGCTTTCTCATCATTTGCCCGATGCTTTGAGCGATGTCCCGAGGGTCAAGGCTGGTGCATTCGCACCCCACATTGAATCGTTCGAGAAAGAAACCCAGACTGCTCCCGATGGGAGCATGGCAAAAAATGGGCCGGGCGACACGCATATAGGTTGAAAGCTTGGTGGGCTGGCTGGTCTCTCGAAATACCCGGTGGCGACGATCAAACGGATACATCGCGTAAAGCACATGGCAGTGCGAGAGCAGCTGAATTGCCTCGTTCTCTTCCATCTGCCCGACAAACTTAACCGTGCCAGAAAAGCCCGCCGGTGGCACCGCATCCTGACCGGGATTGCCAATAATGTCGATCCTGATCCGACGGCCTGTGTCCTTAGCCCATCGCTCCGCTCCGGCAAGCATGCAAAGCCACTCGCGACGGCTGTAGAGCGAACCAATGTGCCCGATCCGCAACTCATCATCAGACAACGAGGATTCCGGGGCCAGCACGCTGTTCCAAACCACCGGATGAACAACCGTTGAGTTGAGCCGATACTCCTCTTGATAGTATCTTTGCATGTTCACGCTGGTGACATCCATTGATGTGAATGCTGGCAGATGCAGCCGTTGGAACCTCCGCGCCAGCCATCGCAAGTGGCGAAAGCGGCGTGATCGTGCATAAATTGCTTCAGGCACATCATCATGCACCGACAAATGCATTTTCTGTCCGAAACGTTTCCGCAATTGAACCGCAAGGGGCAACATTTCATTATGAAGCACAAGCCAACACACTTCCGCGGAGATGCTTGAAACCGAATCAATCAACCGCTGCAATTCTCCCGTCACGTGCCCGGTCCATATCTGGCCGAATTGCATCCATTGCTTTAGGAAGGAACCCTGTAGTGGGGATGCACCGATCAGATTATGACCCACACCTGCGCCATAAAACCGCCAGTCAACCGCCGAGCTTTTGAAGCCGTGGATCAAAGTTCTCAGATTGACACTGCCCCCACCAATGCTGGGTGAAAAGGGAGTTACGAGAAGGATTTTTAGCATGGCGGTATGGGACATCAATTATGGCGTCCGCAGATTTGGGCCTGGAGGCAAAATTTCAAAAGACTGATGCTTCCGTCGCTCCCGCCTGCCATCGCGAACCCCACCCGCCTGGGCCAAGGCAAGCCTCCATGCAGCCGAAATACGATCAATCCGACCCATGAACAAACCGGCCAGACCACGCAACAGCCCGGGCTGGCGTTTCGAACCCACTGCGACTGATCTTGACACCACCGCCAGAGTCTGGCCCATAGGCTGATGCTTGGCGAGCAGGTAAGAGCCATTTTGAGCCCGGCGCAAAGCTGCCGGGCTGGCAATTTCAACCCGGTCATCGCCCGCAGTGCGTTGCCCGACATGATGACGGACAAACACGTCGTTATCATAAATGATTTTCCAACCAGACTGCCTTATGACCAGACAAATATCCATCTCCCAGCCCACCTCCGCACCAGATGAAATTAGGTAAGGGTCGATGATGACCTTTGGAAATGCCATCCGCCGGAAGGACAGGTTCACACCTTTGAGCACATCAACTTCCAAGGGCGACTTGAGGACGCCGCAATGGTGGTTGCCTGACAGCCAGCCATACCAATTGAACTGCCCGACATGTTTGGCGGGCGGCGGGTTTGCCAGCCAAAGCTCATCTGGCAGCATCAGATGATCGCGACCTCCCACGGCCCCGATTTTTTCGTCCCGCAGAAACCACTGCTCGATCCGCTGCAGCCACACTGGCGGTGCCTCCGCATCGTCATCTGTCATGACGATGATATCTCCCCGCGCCTCGGCCAGGCCGAGGTTCAACGCCTCCACCACACTGGGACGTGCGGCTGGGATAGAGCGCCAGCCGCGCATGCCGGCCGAGACTTCCTCAAACACGCCCATTGCCGCGGTGTCACCCGGACCGATGATCACGATGACCTCGTCCGCCGGACGATCCTGCGCCATCAGCGCACCGAGGCATCGCCGGAGATCCTCGCTCCGGTTCATGGTCGGGATGATAACGGAAATATTCATCAGAAAATGAACCCTCCCCGGGGCATCACGGAAAGGGGCTTCGCCCCGATGACAGCGGGCGGCATCCATCCCGGCAGCAAGCTGCGCGGAATTGTGCGGTCCTGATTACAACGACTATGTCGCTGCATTGGGAACGGTTGGTGGCAGACCAGCATCCTTATCCCGGTCATTTTTTTCCCGTAACAAGCCGGCCATAAAATTCATTGAGCTTGGTGATATTGTCGTCCCAGCGCAAGGATTGGACTCTGGCATGACCGGCCATGGCCACTGCCGCGCGTAACGCATCATTTTTGATCAAAGTTACGATCATTTCCGCCAAAGCGCCGGGCGCGTTGACGGGCACAATCATGGCCTCGACCCCGTTTTGCAAATCTGCAGCCAGACCAACTTCCGCCGCCACCAAGGCCGCCCCGCTGGCCATCGCCTCCGCCGGCGCCAGCCCGAAACTTTCGTAAATCGAAGGCAAGAGGGCTACCGACCACCGGGCATATGCGGCTTGGAGTTCGCGTTTTGATTCAATCCTGGAGATAGTACTGATTTGCGGCAGCACATCAGCAGGAAACCAGCGGGCAGCATCAAATGCAGCTCCCGCACCGATAATTTGAAAGGTCCAATCCCGGTGATGACGGAGCACGGCGGGCAACGCGCCGGTCATGACTGCCGTGCCCTTGTTATACAGCCACGATCCGCAATATCCAATAATCTTTTCCCGCTCCGGGCGACAGGGCTGTCCCAGAAAGGAATCCGGCAGCGCATTTTCCAATGCGAGAATGCGATCGGCCGGCTGATAGCCCATGTTGCGGGCATAGCGGGCCTCCACCTCGCTCACCGTCACGATGGCATCCACCTTGGTAAAGGCCCGGCGCACCGGCGGCCGAAGTATTCGCTGATACCATTTGGTCGGACGGCCGTCCAAGGATCGATGCAACCCCTGCTGCCGATAGACGTCCAACACCCTTGGTTCGATGCCATTGGAATGCTGCACCAGCACATACGGGCGTTGCCGGTCGCGGGCCAGCAGGGAGGCCGCAAACCATGCCTCTCCACCGTAGAATTCGATCAGATCGGGCTGATATCGCCTGATCAGGGTTGCATTCAGAAAGTACATGCCAAGCGCCTGCCGCCATATCTTGGCCTTTTTCAACCGCGGCAGGATGATGTTTTGCTCCGGCCCGCGGCAGACCACCTCATGTCCACGCGAGCGCAACCCCCTGGCAAAATTGCATACCACATAGCCGGCCCCCTGCGTTTCGACCAATGGCGAATTCGCGATTGTCAATATTTTCATATCATATTATGCTAGCCCGCGCCTCCGGTTGATCATCGTTGCGATTTTTAATGACCAGATACGTCACATAGATTTTCAGCCAGCACGCGCGCACAAACCCACGGCCGCGATACCGCCTGCAATCATTCAGCGCCAGTTTGACGATGAATCTTATCAGGTTTTTTATCAACACACCGGGAACGTGATGATTGGCCAGTTCCGGATGCTTGGACAGGTAATATTTCAGGCTCTTCTCGTGGGCAATCTTGACCTGCCGGCCGGGCTGTCTTCGCCAAGGATGAAATACCCTCGCCTCCGGCACGAACACGGCCTTGAGGCCCCGTTTTTTGATCCGTGTGTACAGTTCAAC
This sequence comes from Opitutia bacterium, assembly GCA_947475065.1. Taxonomy (GTDB): domain Bacteria; phylum Verrucomicrobiota; class Verrucomicrobiia; order Opitutales; family Opitutaceae; genus CAIYUN01. Next base: position 108,740 of record CANJLB010000003.1, read on the forward strand.
ATCCTCTAGGAAAGCGGTCGTAAAATTCTCATCGAATTCCCCAAGCTCGGCAAATCGCGACCCCTTGATGGCGAAATTGCATGACCAAAGATACCCGCCGCATTCGTTGACCGGAGCCTCCTCATCCACCCGCGTTCTTTCCCCCCAAGCGGAGGTTCTTCCCTCCAAAACCGTCTGGTCGGGATATTTTTCAATTGCGGTCAGGTAACCGGCCAGCAGTTCCTGAGCCGGCAGGCAGTCATCATCCACAAACACCAGCCAGTCGGCGGCTGCCCGCTTCGCCCCGGCATTGCGGTTGGTCGCCGGACCACGCCGTGGGCCGGCGAACCAACGGGCCCACGGGAATTGCTCCTGCACCATCGTCTCCGCCGTGCTGGCGCGGCCGTCGTCGCTCACGATAACCTCGTAGTCTGACGCGGCCAGGGTCTGCGCGCCAGGCGCGAGCCGCTCCAGGCACCGCGCGAGGTCGTCGTTGCGGTGGCAGGTGGGGATGATGACGCTGAATTTCATTGGATCTGCGGCCGGATTTTTACCACGGATGACACGGATTGACACGGATGGGGAACGGATGGGAGGAGCCAGGATTCAGGAGTCAGGAGTAAGTGGAGAGCGGAGGAGGTGGAAATGGGGAGTGCGGATTGTGGAATGGTTTCTTCGCGGCCTTGGCGTGCTTCTTGTAAAAATTCAGGTCGGCGTGGCTTACACGAAGGACGCGGAGGGATCAGAAGAGGACAGATATCGGCGGGACTGACACATTGAACCGTGAACCCGGCCCGGCGAAGCCCCTCCGCCCAGCGCAGACGGGTCTTCCCGGCCCCCAAGGCCGGATCCAACGGACCATTGCTCAGGCTTTTTATTCTCAACGGTGGTTAAAATCCGACGGCACCGAACCCAGATTGATCCTCTCAATTCCGCAGTTCAATTTGACCACGGATTACACAAATAACACGGATACAAGACATCATGGAAATATATCCTGCCAAATTCCTTCACCTGCCGGGTGAAAGATCGAAATTCCATTTCTGATTGATAATCTGTGTACATCCGTGTTCCGAGCGAAGCGACAGTCTGACAATCCGTGGTTTCAACTGCATTTTTTAGGTTGATTGCGGTGCGACCGCAAATCCTCGCTGCGGATCATGATGGGGATGATCGCGGGATTTTCAGGCCTGGCAATTTTCCCCGCTCCCCGGCGGACACCGACTTGCATCAACTGCGGCGACAATTTTTCCCGCGACTTCGTCCGCGACCGCCGGCCAGCGACGATGCGCCATGCTGGCATGGGCGGCGGCCCCGATCTGCCTGCGCAAGGTGGCATTCTCGCAGGCCTGCCTGATCAGGCGCACCAAGGCAGCAACATCGCCAGGTGGGAAAAGCCAGCCATTTTCGTTGTGCTGCAAAATGTCCCGCTGCCCACAGGTGTCGCTGGCAATGACCGCACAGCCTGCCTCCATCGCCTGAAGCAATGCCAGTGGCTGCCCTTCAAAAAATGAGGGCAGAACAAACAGGTCCGATTGCAGCAGAAGATTTGCCTCCTCTTCGCGGGCAAACCGGGGAATGACCTCAATTGCTTCCCGCAAATGGGCCGGAAAGTGCTGCCGCACTGCTTCTGCGGCAACCCCGGTCCCCGCCAGACACCACTGGACGGCGACGCCCTCGGAGCGCAGCCGGGTCGCGGCCGCCACCAGCGTCACGATGCCTTTTCGCCCAATCCAGGTGCCGGCAAACAAGATTCTCACCGGACGCGGTATTCCCGCCCGGCTCTCCGTCCACGGCATCGGATCCACCCCGTTGCGAAAGAGAAACAGCTGGTTCCCGGCCAGGCCGTATTTGTCTGTCAAATAGGTGCAGTCCTCGGAGTTCGACGTCAGGAACAGGCGGGATTTTTGAAAGGCACGGCGGATGGGACCTGCCAGCACACGGTTGATGCATCTGCTCTTGATGGTCTCGCCGTCGCGTCCCAGCATTTGCTTGAAGGCTTCCCGTCCCCGGCTTTCCACCCCATGGCTGAAGATGATGGAAGGCCGCCGCTCTCCACCGATGGTCCAAGCCAAGGGCTCATGCACCAGGAAGGCATCATACACGCCCGAGGCGGCCCGCCGTGCCGCCGCCCAGATACGCAACGCGGCCAGATGCCGGTTCTGATGACGGCATGGCCCGGCAAAATCGACCAAGTCGATTCCCCGACGGGCCAGCGCCGCACGCCATTCCCACGCAATCCGGCCCATGCCACTGATGGGAGAAATTTCAGGGATCGCAATGTAGGCGATCCGGTGTATGCCCATGCCCGGTTTCATACGTACGTTGCCGGCCAAACTGGATTAGGCGGTGCGTTTTTCATAGCCTTGGGGGTTGATCGGAGGCGTTGCATTTGCCCGGCAGGGATGGAACAGGGAATGGAAGGGGAAGGGCGGAGGGTTTGAAGGGCAGAAGGGCTGAAATCGGATGCGTTTCACTCTTAGAACCAATTATCTGCGTTTAGGACATTCGTCGGCTGAAATGCTGCGTCGTGATGAATAAAAAGAATGTCGGTCGCCCACAGCACGCCGTCTCTGCGCCGTATCTGACTGAAAAAATCGAAGGCCCGGAAACCGGCTCGATCCATGAACGTAATAACCTCGGCAAACAATGGACATCCTTTATTGACTTGAAGGAAAGAGACCTCCAACAAAACCGCTTTCGCCTGTCCAAGGGCACGTGGGGCCCCTTTGAGTACCTCGATTTCATAGCCCTGAACGTCAAGTTTGAGAAAATCAACAGTACGACTGCCGTCCCCCGCAAGCAATGTGTCGAGCCGAGTAGTGACACGGGACGTCAATTTTCTCGGAAAATGGCTGACCTCACTAAAAACCGAACTCCCACTCTCCATTTCCGAAAACTCCACGGTTACCCCATCGGTCGGGCCGAGCAATGCTAGCTCGACACTCAACAATTCAGGACGCTCCGCCGCTAATTTTTGGAGATTTTCCAGCTTAGAGGGCTGGGCCTCGATCATCTGAACATGGCAACAAGGGAATTCGGTCAGAAACCCGGCAGCCCATTCCCCTTTGAATGCACCGACGTCAATGCAAAACGCAGGATTAAATCCCAGCCGGTGCAGCGTGGCGAGTGCGCCCTCGATACTTGGGAAGCGCTCGGTAGGCCTATCAAGACCACGTCCGAAAAACTCCCCAGTACGCTGAATGAGTCGACGCAGCTTTCTTGGGGTTGAGGAGCGGATAGAGCTGGTGAGTTTTTTCATAGGCATTCAGGTGAGCAAAAGAGGGAGTGCGCATCCCGTGGCCCGCAACGAGCGCACCATGGCCAAAAAACCCAGCCGGACGACTCCGTTGGCCAGACAAACGATTTGGTTGGGTTTCATCTTTAAGGATTGGCCAGGCCGAGGGCTGCGCAGCGACGGAGCATGTCAAAGTAACCGTCGCGCAAGGCGTCCCAGGAAAAGCGCGCGTGCGCGTGCCGATGCCTAAGCTGCCGCGCGGGCTCGTCGCCGTAGTTGGCCAAAGTAAGACCCAGCAGTAGGGCAAGCGCACCCGGCTGGCGCAAATCGCCGTAAATACCGTCAGCCGCCAGCACCTCTCGGGCGACCGGGTAGTCGTGCGCGAGGCACGGCAGACCGCAGGACAGCGCCTCGATGAACACCCGGCCAAAGCCCTCGTGCAACGAGGCGAGGACAAACCCATCCGCCACCGCATAATAATCACGCATCGCGGCGGGCGGGACACTGCGGAGGAGAAAATTGCCCAGACCCAGCGACTGTCCGGCCAGCGCCGCAAGGCCATCGCTCCCGGCCTCCCATTGGCCCAGCATGGCCAGGAACGGCCGAGGAGGAGGCAGCGCGGCCAGCTCGGTGATGACGTAGTCCATACGCTTGTGCGAGGCGTTGAGTGCGCCGACCGAGAGCAGCACCGGGCGGGCGGCCGGCAGACCCAGCCGCGCGCGCAATGCCACCGTGGCCGTCGCGTCACGCACGGGCAGATGATCCGGGATGGCGAACCCATAAGGCAGCAACACCTGCCGGTCGTCCGGCTGCCCCGCCCGCTTGGCCTCCTCGAAACAGGCCGACGCCACCTGCTGCACCATGTCCCAGCGCGGAAACGGCGGCGACAGCGGCCCGCCGTTGGACAATAGCAGCCGGTAGCAATGCCCATGCTTGCGCCGCCAGCGCCAGAGCAGATTGCCGAGATTGCCGTCGCTAAAAAGCACCACGTCGGGCCGCTCCGCCGTGAGATGCCGGCGCAAGCCGAGGAAGAAGGTGAGCTGCTCCACGAAATACGCGTCACGCCGCAGCAATTTTCCCAGCCCGCGCGCCAGCGCCGAGGCGCGCGGCAGGTTCCAGAGCACGGTTTCATTGTCCGCCGCCGTGCCGCCACCCTTGAACAGCCGCACGTCGAGGCCCGGCGTGCCCCGCAACGCCTCGAAGCACTCCTGCGTGAACGACTCGTAGCCGCGCCGCGTCCGGCCCAAGCCGGAACAGGGCAAGAAAACTTTGGTCGTGGTCATTGGTTACATTAAGATGGCAAAACAGGAAACAGGATTGTTTTACAGGAGGTAACGGAGGGAACAGAGATTCGGCGGTTGGCAGTGACGCATTTTGCGTTCGGCCCATGTAGGTCGGGCTTTATGCCCGATGTGTCAGGGATTAACCCCGACCTACAATTTTCAAAACGCGTCACGACCCGGCGGTCTGATCCGGTGCCCCCTCCGTTCCCTTCGTTATCTCCTGTTCAAAATCTGAAATGTCTGGGGTTTGGATCCGTGTCCATGAGTGACCATCAGTGGTTAAAACCCGTCTGCTCTGATCTCATTTTGTGATTTTTGTGCCTCTTCGTGGCCAACCCTGTCTCGGTCTGATCCGTGTCCATCCGTGTTAATCCGTGGTTAAAATTCAGCTTAGCCGCGCCGCGTCCGACCAAGGCCGGAGTAAGGAAGACAGACGCTCACCCGATTGCGCATGGGAAATTCACGGCCCGATGTCCTTGTAGGCGACCATCGCCTGACCCAAGGAAGGAAACAGCCGCACAAATGTTTCCATGGAAGCCAAGGGCGGCCGAATACGCAGCCGATTCAATAGTCTTACCACAATATTTCTTGGATTTCCGAACCCGACCGTAATTACCTTGTAGCCGAGTTTCTTAAACACTTTTACAGGCGTAAAACTGAGATGGGCCTCATATTGATTGAATCCCACCATTGTCTCACCACCATCCCTGAAATATGGCCAATTTGGGGTTGAAAATATTACTCTTTGGTTGGCATGTTTCTCGATGGTCGCAATCACTTCCGGCACCGATTCTGGCGGAAGATGCTCCAAAATTTCACACGCCAAGATCGTGTCCCATCGGCCAGGCAACGCGCCGGGCAACGCTTGCTGCCACACTTTGCGATAGGCAGTATGCCGCAGGCAGTAGTCCACATTCGGCTGAAAGGCATCGAGCCCGTCAATCAGCGGTGGCTGCTTCAGCCCTGCCTCCCAGAAGTTGCTCTGGATGAGATTGCCCCATCGCCCGTAACCGCAGGCGACATCAAGGACGGTGTCGCCACGGATCAAGGGAATCACAACGGGGTCGAGATAGGTCGGTGATGAACTCATAAAGTTTACAATGTGGGTGTGATTGCTCGGGTGGTGCTGGCCGTTAGCTCGGCCTGATACAAGCCATCCAGCAAATTAGCCTGATGCTGCCACGACAGAGCCTTGGCCAAGACATGATGATTTACGATGGGCAGGGATCCGGCCATCGCCAGCTCCATGGTATCCCGGAATGATTTCAACCAGGTGTCTTTCTCGCTCCCGGCTGGCAATGCCCAAGGGAAAACATCGAAAAAGGTGGCACACTCGCCCACTGCCGAGCAAAGAACGGGGGTTCCCGCGGCCATGTATTCCGCAAATTTGATGGGAAATCTGCTCTCATTAAAAGGATTGTTCGCGAGCGGCACCAAGCCCAAGTCCAGGGCAGCGGCAAAATTGCGTGTGACCTCAGGGGCCAGTTGCCCGAGATAATCCATCCGTTTTCTGACTTCGGGGGGGGGCCTTTTCAATCAATTCAGGCGTCATGCCACAAATCGCGAGCCGCAATTGGGGCATCGCCTCAAGGTTGGCGGCCACTGCGTCAACGCACCACGACAACTCGTCGCAGGTTCTGCCCATGAAACCAACATAAAAGGCTTGTCGTTCGAGCCCGAACCGTTGTCTGGCTTCATCCTTTTCTGTCGGGCTGAATGACCAGATGCCGTTGTGAATCACGGAGGCTTGGCGAGCACCCCGCTCCCGCGCCCTGTCGGCCAAAAAGTGGCTGCAGGTGGTGACGTGCGCCGCCGTTTTCTGACCGATACGCTCCACCAATCGCACCGGGTCAAAGAGCAATTTATAGTTCATACTAAGTTTGGTTTCGTTTGATTATAATGGGCTGTTTTGCTTGGGCTCGATTCGAATGGAATGGTTTATCTGAATTTCTGGCTAGGTTCCGGCCTGCTGCGCCCGGCTGATGCCATAAATCCCATTGGCAATCGTGACCCCGAGGATCACGAGCGCCGTAATGGCCCCAAACCAAATCACCTGCATGGTCTTGCTTAAGTCCATCGTGACCGCGCAGGCCACCTGCGCGATCACCACAACAATAATATAGGTTACCGTGACCCACCAATAAACCCACCGCCGGGCCGCGTGCATCGTCCACATGACATTGGCCACGTAGGTGATGCAAGCGGTCACAACCACCCACCCGATTGCTTGTTGCAGATTGCCATACTTCGGCCCCAACAGCCACAACAAGGGCTGCGGGAACATAAACCCGAAGGCACTAAGTGCCAGCCCCATTATGGCGGCCAGTGCCACAATCAGGACATACCGGCGCTTGATCAGCTGCACCGGCAGCCGGGCGAAGTAGGGCTCCAGTAGAATGGCGTTGAAAGCGTTGAAAAACAGGAACAGCTGCCCGAGGCGTCCAACTGCGGAGATCTCGGCCAGTTGCTCGGTGGAGCCAAAAACGCTGATGATGCCCACGGTGATTTGGCCTTGTAGGGCGTAAAAAATGGCCCCGGGAATGAACGGGGCAAGATAGCGCCGCATCTCTCGGTTGGCCTCGGGATCGCTTTGGGCAGGCTCGAGAACGCAGTCCCGCGCCGCCCGCCGGTAGCTCCAGCCGGTCCACCCGATCACCAGCGCCCCCAGCCAAGCCACCGCCCAGGCGGACAGCAGCCCCGTGAAATACAGTGCCGCGCACAGGCCGAGCCGGACGGCCGCGCCGGTGATCTGCGGCGAGTAGTAATCCCGCAGCCGGCGGTGCACCAGCAACGCCGAACCATACATCATCCAGCTCTGGCCCGCCACCGCCAGCGCGATGGCGCCAAACAGCAACAGCTTGGTGCCCGCGCCCCAATCCTGACGCCATGTAAGTAACGGGAACGCCACAGCCGCGCCGAGTAGCGTGAACCCGAGCAGCCGTGTCCGGTAGTGCCACGCCGCACGCAGGTAGCGCCCCAGCCACGCCGGTTCCTGCCCACGTTCGCCCGCCAGCGCGACAATGGAGGCGGAGAACCCCAAATCTGTAAGCTGGTTGACGGTGGACTGGAAGGCAAAGGCCACGCCAAACATCGCAAACTCCTCCTTGCTCAACCACCGCAGCAGGAAAAATCCCGTGAGCAGATTAAGCAATTGCACCGACGGCTGTCCGAGCACGAAGGCGAGCATGGGCTGTTTCCATTTTTGCAAACGGACCGAGAGCCGGTGCGGCGCAGGCAACGTCGCTCTGGCCGAGGTGTCGTGACTGGCGGTCATTTTATCGCGGAGACGCGGAAGGGCTTAAGTCGAAAGCCTAAATGTCGAAGGTAGGAAGGTCAGGCCGTTCTACTCACGGCGAGGATCTGGTTGTAGAGCGCGGTGTAGCCTTCGAGCATCGCCGAGGTGGAGAACTTGGCCGCCTGTTCCACACCGGCAGCAGTCCGCCGTTGCCGGTCCTGAGCCGGTTCCGCGAGTAGTGCGCCCAACCGGACGGCTGCATCCGTCTCGTCGTCGGGATCGAGATAGGCCGCCGCCGCGCCGCCGATCTCGGTCAGGGGCGCGCGGCCGCTGGTGAGAACACGCGTGCCGGCCGCCATCGCCTCCAGCACCGGCCAGCCAAAGCCTTCCTGATAAGAAGGAAAAAGCAGGCACTCCGCGCCGGCGTAGAGGGCGTTCAGCTCGGTGTCGCTAACCCCGCCGACGAGATGAATCCTCCCCGCCACGTCCGACGCCGCGACGGCCTGCGCCAGCCCGGGCGGCGGAGTCGCGCCGGCCATGACCAGGTCGGGGCCGGAGGGATTTTTTTGGGCAAAGTTTTCGTAGATGCGCACGACCCCGGCACGGTTTTTATACCACTGGTTGCCGCCCACGTGGAGGATGTAGCTACGGCCGGCCAACGGGCGCAGTTTTTCCCCGGCCTGCAAGACCGCCGCACACCCGGCCTCGTCCATCGGGCGATAGGGATAGTTCAGCCCGATGTTCACCTGCGTCACGCGGGCCGGATTAATGCCGCCCAGCGCCAGCAATTGCCGCTGCGACTCCGCCGAGTCGCAGGCGATCTGCCGGGCCCGGCGCAGGCCGGCAAGAATGAGCGCCTGCAAACGCCGGCCGGTGGCCCGGACCGGGTTTTGCGGAAAGTGACCGAGGGCGGAGCGGATCGCGATCACGTCGTGGCAGGTGACGAGATGCGGTGTGGCCGCGAGCGCGCGGACATACATTGCGTTGCTGTGGTCGCAGACATGCACGAGCGCCGGGCGACGCGGCGAGCGCAGGCGGCGGCGCAGCTCTCGGGGAAAGATCACAAATTTGTCGAAATAGCCCAACCACTTGCCCGCCCCCCGGTTCCCCGGTCGCAGGCGGCCGAGGCGCACGGCCGGTGACAACAGCTCAACCGCCCAACCGAGCTCCGACAGTCCGCGCCGCATGACGTCAGCGAAGCGCTGCATGCTTTGCTGGCCGTCGGGCGCGTAGTTGCCGATCAGGAGCACGGGGAATTTTTTTTCTGGCACTTCCACGGGAGAGAATCAGCGCGCGAACCGCCCGCCGGACGGAGCAACGTGACGGAGCTTCGCCCCGTCACGTTTCGAGATGAACGCGACTTGCTGATATGGTATGGAGTGAGACGCCATGCCATCAGGCGGGCGTTGGACCCGGCGGAGGAGGCTCAGCCGAGCAATTTTTCGATCCAGGGCAGCACGGCCCGGCCTTGCCGGTGCCAGCGCATGAGTTTGTCCACCCGGCCCTGCAAAATCTTGCGCTCCGCCGGCCCGGCTGCGGACGGTCCCACGAGCCCGCCCAAAGCCGCCAGCCGCCGGTCGCTGCCATCGAGATGCGGGCGGATGCTTTCCTTCAAAAAACCCCCGACCAGCTTGCGCAGTTCGGTCTCGGGCACGAAGTGGTCCCGGTCGCCACCAGCCGGCTCGGCCAAACGCACCGCCCCGACCGCCCGCAGGGCCTTCAGCCCCTGGCTGACGGAGCCTTTGCTCAGGCCGAGCCGCTCCTGTATGTCCCCAAAGTTCAACGGCCCCGCCGAGGCGTAAAGCAGCCCGTAGATTTCCCCGTAGGATTTAGGCAGGCCGACCACGCGGGCCAGTCCGACGAAAACCGCCAGCGTCTCCTGTTCAAAGGCCGTGAGGCCCGCGCGCGCCGGGCGGTGCGCGGCGCCACCGAGGACGGAAGGCCTCGGATGGGGCGCAGTGGCATTGGCGGCAGAGCGCATGGCCCGGAGACTGCAGCCGGAGGACCCGAGTTCAAGAAAAAATGAACAAATAATTGCCCGGTGGGCAATGGCAGGAGCCGGGTGTCAGGAGACGGAACACCAAGAAGCCAGAATCTAGAATTCAGAATTCAGAACCAAAACTCCTCCTCCTCCGATTCCTGGCTTCCGAATTATCCTTCTCCGATTTTCGCGATCGCCCCGACCAATCCAGCCTAGAAAATTCAGAAGCCAGGTTACCGAGGCCAGCAGGCCGACATCAGCCAACCAAGAACCGGCCAAGCAGGAGTCTGGAGACTGAAAACCAAGTTACCGAGGCCACAGGCCGACATCAGCCACCAAGCGTCAGCCCAGAACCAAAACATTTCCCCTCCCCCTCCGTCTCCTGGCTCCTTCGACCCTGACTCCGCGCCCGGCTTCCGTATTTTCTTCCCGTCCGCCGAAAAAACGCTTTGGTCGCACCGTGGATCTGCGCTCCTCCTTACCCACGCCACAAGGCCCGACGCCGCTCATGGTGTTTCGCGGCGAGGCCCGCCCGCCGCGCCGCCTGCACCCGCTGGAGCTGGCCCTGCTGGTGGTGAGCGCCGCCCAGATCTGCTTCCTGCCCTGGACCCTCGGCGGCCTGCTGATGGTCCCCTGGCC
>CANJLB010000004.1 GCA_947475065.1 Opitutia bacterium
GTCTGGACCGTGTCTCAGTTCCAGTGTGGCTGATCATCCTCTCAGACCAGCTACCCGTCTTAGCCTTGGTGAGCCGTTACCTCGCCAACGAGCTGATAGGCCGCGAACTCCTCTTCTAACGTCAGGCCTTGCGGTCCCTGACTTTGGTATGCCACTCATGCGAGCAGCAACCATATGCGGTATTAATTCGCCTTTCGGCGAGCTATTCCCCATTGAAAGGTAGATTGTTCACGTGTTACGCACCCGTTCGCCACTGCTTTTGCAATGTATTGCTACACAGCAAAAACCGTTCGACTTGCATGTCTTAACCACGCCGCCAGCGTTCATTCTGAGCCAGGATCAAACTCTCCGAAAAGAGTTCAGAACCTAGTGATTCTTGAACTACTAACTTTGCCCCGGCCGAAGCCGGGGCGTTTTTGAATTTTGATTGGGGGTCCCAATCAATCGCACAAAGTAAATTTCAAAGAGCTTCCCCGAGGGGAAAGAGGACGAAAAGAACACTCTCATCAGCTCTCGTCAACGATTTTTTTGATTTTTTTTCATCAGCCCGAAACCGGCTCCTCGGGGGGACGAAAAATCGCGCGCACCAGAGGAGACGGCCCTCTTATGCGCCCCGTTTTTTCGGACAGCGCCGCTCACTTCAGTTTCACCCGGAGGACCTGCGTTTCCCCGCCCCGGCTGGCGAGCAGGACAAACTCTGTCCGGGTCGCATCGGCCTCGATGGCGGCGAACTTCGCCACCGCATCGGCATAGGTTTTTACCTCGGTGCCATCAATCTCCTGAATCCAGTCGTCGGCCCGCAGACCGGCGGTGCTTACGGGTGTGCTGCTCTTCACAAAATGCGCCAGCACGCCGCGCTGGTCGGCAAGCTTCACCCGGCGCACCACGCCATCGCCGAAGACAAACTCGCGCACCGTCAGCCCGATTTTTTCGAAATACTTCCGCTCCGCCTCGCGCGCCAGCTTGGGCTCGTCGGCCAAGGTGGCGGTGAGCTCGATGCGCTCGCTGCCGCGAAGCACGGTGAAGGCGAATGCGTCACCCGGCGCATGGCGGTCCACCTCGCGCTCAAAATATCGCACAGCCACCCGGTCGGGCGTGAGGCGCGGGAGCGGTTTGCCCCCGATGGCCACGATGATGTCCCGTGGCTTCATGCCGGCCTTTTCGGCGGGGCTGCCTTCCAGCACTTCGCTGACCACGCAGCCCGACTGCTTTTCCAACTTCATGAATGCCGCCACCTCAGGATCCATCGGCTCGAGCCCGTAGGTCCCGAGCCAGGGGATCGGCCGGCCCGAACCATTGGCGGGCACCCGGCCGAGCCACGGGGTGACCTCAGAGGCGAGGATGAAAACGCGGCTCTCCTCCACATTCATCAGCATCACCGGCGTGGCACCACCCCTTGCACCATACTGGAGGTAGCTGGAGCCAAAGCCGCCGGCGGCCACGCCGAGAAATATGCCTTCCCCGTTGAACACCGGCAGGCCGGGTGCCGCCACCTCCGCCAGTGCGACCGCCGTGCGCTCCGGCAACGACTGCACCAATCCAATCCGCGCGACCATCAGATAGGGCTGGAAATCCTCGTCCTTGCCGCGCAGGCCGATGCCCCAGACCTCCTCCGCCATCGCCGGCTCGCCCGTGCTGGCTTTGCCGGCAAAGGCCGTGATCGGGACGAGTTTTGTCCGCACCTTCTCCTCCACACGCACAAAGTTCCACCCGCTGAGGTTGTCCTGCCCCAGATACTCGGCATGGGCGTAGGCGCCGGCCGGCTCACCGGGCAGATGGACGCGAAAATCCTTCAGTTGCGCCGGCGTGACCCGACCGCCGACAATGCCCGGCGGCAAAGCGATGATACCGTTGGCATCAGCCACCACCCCGGCCACAATGTTTGTGCGCCGGTCGAGCTCGGTCTCGGTAAAAAACTCCACGGAGACCACGGACTTCACCCGCTCTTTCCAGAGCGAAGGCAGGTCGGCGGCACGGAGCGGCCGGGCGGCGGGCAACAGCAGCCAGACGGCGGCGGCCAGCAGCGTGGCCGCCCGGTGACGGCGCATAAAAATAAAAAGAAGGTTCGTTTTCATGGTTTTGGTTTGAGCACGCGGAGGGAAACTTGGTGGTTAAACTGGGACTCGATGAGCACCGAGTCGGTCTTGTCGGCCAGCGCATCGTAAAGTTTTTTCGCCTGATCGAGCGTGGTGATGGTCTCGTTGTTGATCTTGATGATGATGTCGTTGCGCCCGAGCCCCGCGACGGCGGCCGGAAAGCCGTTTTGCACCCCGGTCACGAGCAGCCCCATCACGTCGGTCAGCTGGTTCTCGCGCGCGTAGGCGCGGGAAACCTTGCGGACCGCCAGCCCCCATTTTTCGAAGGCCCAGGCCTCGCCCTGGCGGCTTTCCAATTTTTCCGTGACGAGCGCATACTCGGACGCCTGATCGCCACGCTTGACCGCCAGCTTGACGGTCGCGCCGACGGTCTTGTTGGCGATCAAGTCAAGAATGGGCGGAAGCTGCTCGGGGAAGCGCCCGTCCACCGCCACACCGTCGATCGTGAGAAGAATATCGGACGGCTTCAGGCCGGCCTTGGCGGCGGGCGAGCCGGGGTCAACGCTGTTGACCAGCACACCGGTGTTCTGCTTGAGCGAATAAAATTTCTCCAAGTCCTGCAGCGGGCCAAACACGAGGCCAAGGTAGCTGCGGGTGACAGAGCCCATGTTGCCATCACCACCCGAGCGGGCAAGGCTGGCGACGACGCGCTTGGCCACATTGATGGGAATTGCGAAGCCGAGGCTCTCGGCACTGCCCGAGGAACTGCGCGAATTGATGCCAACCACGAGGCCGTTTTCGGTGATAAGCGGCCCGCCGGAGTTGCCGGGGTTGATGGCCGCGTCGGTCTGCAACCAAGTGTTAAACAGGCCCGTCTCGTAGCCATTGATGCTGCCGAGCCCCTCTTCAAATGAGCGGCGGTTGTTGGAAATGATGCCGCGCGTGACTGTCCGCGTCAGGCCGTAGGGCGTACCCACCGCAAAGACCGGATCGCCCGGCTGCATCTTGTCGGAGTCTCCCAGATCGGCATGGGAAAATTTCAGGCCCCGGCGCTTGAGGTCGGTGAGATCGAGCCGGAGCAGGGCGAGATCCGTCCAGTGGTCCCAGCCCACGAGGGTGGCCTTCACCCGCTCAAGGTTGGCCAGCGTGATGCTGAGATCCACGGCGCGCGGGCTGGCCACATGGGCGTTGGTCAGGATGTAGCCGTCGTCGTTCAGGATGACGCCGGAGCCGATGCCGCCCGTGAAACGCTTCACCCCGGTCTCAAACGAAACCTCGCGCACGTCAATGCGGACGACGGCGTCGAGGAGCCGGTTAAACCCGCGCGAAGTGGCGGCCGAGACTGTAAGGGGCAGGGCAAGAAGGAGGCAGAGGAAGCGCACGCCTGACAGCAAGCGCGCTTCGCCCCCGATGACAAGCCGCAAGGAGAAAATTTCCACCCGTGGACCAGTCCGGCCCATGGGCGGATTGCGCGCTCGCCGGACTGCTCCGCTGACCTGAGTGTTCACAAGATTACTCGGACTTCGAATGTTGACAGCCGCTTGGCTCATCTTTGACGTTGGGCAAAGAAGATGAAGATCACCGGCTTTACAGTCATGAATAGCGAAGGAGGCAAAGTGCCTGCTGACGCTTTCGGCAACAACGTCTCATTCTGCTGCTTTGGCTGTGGCCATCCTGTCTTGGCGACGGCTCTTGAAAATCAGCGGGGCAGCGACCATGGGCATCCGAGTGAGTGCAGAGGGTGCGGTTGCAGTTATTTTTTAGACGTTCGGCAGCAATCCGAGAAGATCTACATCCATGGCGTTTCCAAAGAAGAAGCGCTAACCAGACGCTAGCCAATTCCGCCAAGGCGGGAGGGCTCATCTTGAACGCCCGGCAAAAGACCAAATGTCCCTCCCCAAGGAAAAAGCTTGGTTTGCCGCCAAGCGATATGGCTATGGCTGGGGCCTGCCGAAGCGCTGGCAGGGATGGCTCGTGCTCGGTGCCTACTGTGTTTCCATCGCCGTCGCCGCACTTTTGCTTATGCCTGCCCGTCCTCTTGCGTTCGCGATCTCTATGTTCGTCGGCACGGCGGTGCTTGTCGCGATTTGCGCTTGGAAGGGTGAAACCCCGAAATGGCATTGGGGTGACTCCAATGAACCAAAGGCCGGACAAGGTGCCAAAGCCAGGCCCGGCAAGTCGGATGGCTCAGCTTGAACGTGAGGCAAAAATATGACCGACGAAGCGTTCGATTCAGTTTGGGAGATTCCGTCCGGCAAGTGGACGGTAAAAAAGCCGTTTGTCGGCTCCTGGCGCATCACGGAGCTGCAAGGTTTCGATGCCGAGTATGTGGATCTAGGTGGTCCCGCTGAGCTGAAGATCAGCACGCGCGGCAGCGCCACGATGAACTTTGGCGCCGTAGAAATCACGCTCGACTGCAAGATGGATGAGTTGGACGGGCGGGTGCTTCGTTTCAGCTTCGAAGGTGCCGACGAAGGCGATCCGATTTGCGGACGCGGTTTCTGCCTTGTCACCGGTGGCGAGATGATCGGCCGCATCTTCCGGCACGACGGCGACGAGTTCGGATTCAAAGCGAAGAAAACCTCGAAAGATGAAGAAACCGCCTGACCCGTCGCTCGCCAAAGCCATCGTCTGTCACGGATCGTGCTGCCGCACGCTCCGCGCCAGCTGGCGTCGTGGCTCAAGATTTACTACCCGCCCTCCGCCCGGCCTTTTCCATTGACCGCCGCCCAGCCCGCCGCGAGCGTCCGCCCCTATGCTCAAAGCTGGCATCGTCGGCCTGCCCAACGTGGGCAAGTCCACCCTCTTCAACGCGCTCACCCGCTCCCGCAAGGCGGAGGCGGCCAACTACCCGTTTTGCACCATTGATCCCAACGTGGGCGTCGTGGTCGTGCCCGACGACCGCGCCTACGTCCTCCAGAAAATTGCCAAGACCAACGTCGTGGTCCCCGCCGCCATCGAGTTCGTGGACATCGCCGGCCTCGTCGCCGGCGCGAGCAAGGGCGAGGGCCTCGGCAACCAGTTTCTCGCCACCATCCGCGAGGTGGACGCCATTGTGCAGGTCGTCCGCTGCTTCGTGGACGACGATGTCATCCATACGATGGGCGGCGTGGACCCCATCCGCGACATCGAGGTCATCACGACCGAGCTCGTCCTCGCCGACCTCGACGCCGTCGCCAAACGCATCCCCAAGGTCCAGAAGAACGCGAAGGCGGGCGACAAGGAGGCCATCATCGAGCTGGCCTTGCTTCAAAAGCTTGAGCCCCATCTCAACGCCGGCAAAACCGCGAACACGCTCCCGGCGACGCCCGAGGAGGTCGCGTTGATGAAACTTTTCCAGCTCCTCACCGCCAAGCCCGTGCTTTTCGCCTGCAACGTCGCCGAGGGCGACCTCGCCACCGCCGAGCAAAACCCCTTTGTAAAGCAGGTCGCCGAGTTCGTCCGCACGCACCACGACGCCGCCTACGTCCCCATCAGCGCGAAGATCGAGAGCGAGCTGATTGACCTCCCGGCCGACGAGGCGAAGGCGTTTCTTAAAGACCTCGGCGTGGACGACTCCGGCGTTTCCTCGCTCATCAAAGGCACCTACGCGCTGCTCGGCCTGATGACCTACTTCACCGCCGGCGAAAAAGAAGTCCGCGCCTGGACGATCAAAAAAGGATGGAAAGCCCCGCAGGCCGCAGGCGTGATCCACACCGATTTTGAGAAAGGCTTCATCAAGGCCGAGATCGTCTCTTACGCCGATCTGACGCGCCTCGGCAGTGTCGCCGCCGCGCGTGAAGCCGGCAAATACCGCCTCGAAGGCAAGGATTACGTCTTTGCCGACGGCGACGTCGCGCTGTTCCGTTTCAACAACTGATTTTGGGGGAGCCGCGCCCGCCCGTGCGCGAGAACGCCGTAATCTGGCCGGTGCCTCCAACGCCAGCTCGCAACGGGCCTGCGGGCCGGACGCCTTGCCTGATTTGGGACCGTCTCCTTATTTGGAAGCCGGCCCTTTGCCGTTTGCAATGGGTGCGGACGCGGCATCCGCCGCCACGCCGAAGGTCCCGCTCTCCGACGCAAGCACGAAGCCCTCGGTCACCGTTTTCAGCTCTTCCCAGCGGCGACGGATTTTCCTGGCCTCGTCCGGTGTGATCACGTTGTCGGCGGAAGAACTGGCGATGGTGGCCAGCATGTCGGCAAACTCCTTCACGATGTCATTGGTGATCGGGATGAGCGGCTGCGTGCGAGAAAACTCCTGCGGATTGCGGATGAAAAACCCGCCCACCTGCTCGCACACCCACTGGGCGATGCGTGCGTCATTCGTCACGCGCACCAGCTCGCCGGTGCGGTCGAGCGGGCTGCCCGTGCCGCTGCCGCTCGCGTCCTCCGGCGGTTCCGCCCACTTGTAGACCAGCGAGAGCGACACGCCCAGCTCGGCGGCGATGTGCTTGGCACTCGTGCGTTTCAACACGTCTTTCATCACTTCATGCGCGTCCATGGTTTCGCCAGCGTGCGGGCCCGCGGGGCGTTGGCAAGCCGGGGCGCGCACGCAACTGCAAACAGGCGACGGCACCAGTTTTGGAAACGAAGGCGGAAATTCTAGGTGCGCGCACCCCGCAAACCTGCTTTACTGACAAAGTCATGCCAACACTGGCCAACCTTCCCACTCTTGGGACGTCCGAAATTTCTTCCGTCCCGCGTGCGTTTTCGCCCTCCGGCGGGTGTAATGGGATGATGAACGATGATGCCATCCTGCTGCGCCGCTATGTGGTGGAGGGATCGGAGTGCGCGTTTGCCGAACTGGTGAACCGCAAGGCAGGACTGGTTTACTCCGCCGCGCTGCGGCAGGTGGATGGCGACACCCTCCTCGCGCAGGACGTGGCACAAACCGTTTTCATTGACCTCGCACGCAAGGCCCGCCCGCTGGCCGAGCGTCCGGAACTCACCAGCTGGCTCCATACGAGCACGCGGTTCGCGGCGCTCAAGGCGGTGCGCGAGCGGTGCCGCCGGCAAATCCGGGAATGGGAGGCCCAAGCCATGCAAGACATTGAACGCGATTCCGGCCGTGACGCCGAATGGGAACAGGTCCGTCCCCTGATTGACGAGGCCGTAGGCGAGTTGCCCGAGACCGACCGCTCGGCGCTGCTGTTGCGGTATTTCGAGGGCCAGTCCTTCGCCGCCATCGGCACCAAGCTCGGCCTCGCCGAGAATTCGGCGCGAATGCGCGCCGAGCGCGCGCTGGACAAGCTGCGCGTGGTGCTGGCGGGCAAGGGGGTCGCCTCGACCGCCATCGCGCTGGGCCTGGCCCTCCCCGCCCATGCGGCGGCCGCCGCGCCGGCCGGCCTCGCGACCAAGCTGGCACTGGGCGCGCTTGCCCAAGGCGCGCTGCTCGGATGCGGGGCCGGCGCACTGGCGAAAGTTTCAAAGCTCTCGGTCCTATCCAAAGCCCCGACGCCCGCTTTCGCCGTGGCGTCGGCAGGGGTGCTGGGGATGGCCGCACTCCCGGCCGCCGAACCGGCCGGCTCGGCGTTTTATGTCTATCTTGGCTGCTTCGGGCTCGGCCTGCTGTTCACTCTCCTGAGTGCGGTGCTCGGCCATGCGTTTGGCGGACATGGCGATCTCGGCCACGGCGACGCTCATTGGGACGGCCATGCGCACGGCCACGCCGAGGGTGGTGGCGGCGCGGGCGACATGCCGGGATTTGCGCCGCTCAGCCCGACGACCATCGCGTCGTTCATCACGGGGTTCGGCGGGTTCGGGATGATCTTCCACTCGATGGAGGCCACCCGCAGCGTGTGGATCAGCGCGCCGCTGGCCGCGCTCGGCGCGCTGGCGGTTGCCGCCGGCGTGTTCTGGCTGTTCAGCCTGATTTTCCGCAGGACCCAGGGCTCCAGCGAAGGCCGCGTCGCCGACCTCGTGGGCCAGGCCGCCACCGTGATCACTCCCATCGCGACCGACGGCGTCGGTGAGATTGCCTATGTGCAAGGCGGCTCCCGCTACTCCGCACCCGCGCGCTCCGAGGCCGGAGCTGTGCTGGCGAACGGCGCGACGGTGAGGATCACCCGCGTCATCGGCACGCAGTTTTACGTGACCGCCCCCTGACAGCCCGGCCGACCTTTTCCTCCTCCACCAGCCTCCTCCCCTCCTCCCATGAGCATGCTTCCACTCGCCCAAATCGGGTCTTTCGGCATCACGGCCATCGTGGTCGTTGGCCTCGTCGTCGTCGTTTTCGTTTTTCTAATCATCTACGCCAGCCGCTACACCAAGGTCGGCCCCAACGAGGTGCTGATCGTGTCTGGCAAGCGGCACCGGGTCATCAATCACGAGGGCCAGGTCGCCGTCCGCGGCTTCCGCATCGTGAAGGGCGGCGGCTCGTTCATCTTCCCCGTCCTGGAGAAGGCCGATGTGCTCTCACTCGAGCTGCTCACCATTGATGTGCAGACGCCCGAAGTCTACACCAGCAAGGGCGTGCCGGTGAAGGTGGACGGCGTCGCGCAAATCAAGGTCAAGGGTGACGACATCTCCATCGCCACCGCCGCCGAGCAGTTCCTCAGCAAGAGCACGGACGACATCAAGAACATCGCCATGCAGACGCTGGAAGGCCACCTCCGCGCCATCCTGGGCACGATGACGGTCGAGGAGATTTACCAGAACCGCGATGCGTTTGCCTCGAAGGTGCAGGAAGTCGCCGCCGGCGACATGGCCAACATGGGGCTCACCATCGTCAGCTTCACCATCCGCGACATCCGCGACACCCAGGGTTACCTGGATGCGCTCGGCAAGCCCCGCATCGCGCAGGTCAAGCGCGACGCGGTCATCGCGCAGGCCGAGGCCGACCGCGATTCCGCCATCCGCTCCGCCCAGGCCTCGCAGGCCGGGCAGGAGGCGAAGTTCGCCGCCGAATCCAAGATCGCCGAGGCCAAACGCGACTACGAGATGAACGTCGCCGGCTACAACGCCTCCGTGAACCAAAGGAAGGCCGAGAGCGAGCTCGCCTATGACCTCCAGAAATTCAAGACCAACCAGCTCGTGAAAGCCGAGGAGGTGCAGGTCAGCATCATCGAAAAGCAGAAGCAGATCGAGCTGCAGGAACAGGAAATCCGCCGCCGGCAAAAGGAGCTGGAGGCCAATGTCCAGAAGCCCGCCGACGCCGAACGCTACAAGGTCGAGACCCTCGCCGCCGCGAGAAAGTTCCAGCTTGAGACCGAGGCCGCCGGCGCCGCCACCGCGACGAAGGCCACGGGCTTCGCCGCCGCCGACGTTGTCAAGGCCACCGGCACCGCCGAGGCCGACGCCAACAAGGCCCGCGGTCTCGCGGAGGCGTCCGTCATCGAGGCGCAGGGCCTTGCCACCGCCGAGGCGATGCGGAAGAAGGCCGAGTCGTTCAAGGAATACAATCAGGCCGCCATCATTGAGCTGATCGTGCGCGCGCTGCCCGAGATCGCCGGGCAGATTTCCGCCCCGCTCGCGAAGACCGAGAAGATGGTCATCATCAACGCCGGCAACGGCCCCGGTGGCGGCGCGAGCAAGCTCACCGGCGACGTGACGACCATCCTGAGCCAGCTCCCGCCGGTGCTGGAAGCCCTCACCGGTGTGAAGCTAGAAAAGCTGATGGAGCAGGTGCCGGCGCTGAAAAATGCGATGGGGAAAAATGAATCCGACGGAATCTGACCGGCCCTTCGGTCCACAAATCCCATGAACCCGTCCCAAACCCCCGGCATCCTGGTCACCACCACCTTCACGATCGAAGGCCATCGGATTGTCGCCTACCGCGGGCTGGTGCGCGGCATCGTGGTGCGGTCGCCCACGATCGCCCAAGGTTTTTTTGGCGGCCTCAAAAACATCATCGGCGGCCAGATCGGCGCTTACACGGAAATGTGCGAACAGGCCCGGCTGCAGGCTTACGACGAGATGCTCGCCCATGCCCGGGAATTGGGAGCCAACGCCATCCTCGGGGTGCATTATGATGCCTCCGAAGTGGGCCGGGACACTGCGGCCACCGAAGTGCTGTGCTACGGCACCGCCGTGGTGATCGAGCCAGTCTGAAGCCCCCGCCAGTTCCCACAGCCGGGTGGAGACTTGGCCCCCCTGCTTTTTTTTCGTGCGTTGCCCGGTCTCTTTGTGGCTCACTACGTGTCCCGCTGCTGATGAACATCCACGAATACCAAGCCAAAGCCCTCTTTGAGAAATTCGGCGTGCCCGTCCCCAAGGGCGCCGCCGCCAAGACCACGGCCGAGCTCAACGCCGCACTCGCCTCGCTCCCCGAGGGGCCGACGATGGTAAAATCACAAATCCACGCCGGCGGCCGCGGCAAGGGCACTTTCACCGACGGCTTCAAGGGCGGCGTGAAATTCTGCAAGACCAAAGCCGACGCCAGGGAAACCGCCGGCAAGATGCTGAACAACACCCTGGTGACCATCCAGACCGGCCCTGCCGGCCGCAAAGTCCAGACGATCTACTTCACCGTCGCCAGCGATATTAAGAAGGAATACTACCTCGCCATCCTCCTCGACCGCGCCTCGTCGAAGCCCGTCATTGTCGCCTCCACCGAGGGCGGCGTCGAAATCGAGAAGGTCGCCCACGACACGCCGGAAAAAATCCACAAGATCGTCGTTGATCCCGCCTATGGTCTCGCCGATTTCCAAGTCCGCGAGCTCATCTTCAAGCTCGGCTTCACCGGCAATGAGGCGAAGAACGCCGGCAAGCTCATCCGCAACCTCTACACGATGTATTGGGAAACGGACGCCGCCATGGTCGAGGTCAACCCGCTCATCACCACCCCGGCCGGCGACGTCCTCGCGCTCGACGGCAAGGTCTCGTTCGACGACAACGCCTTGTTCCGCCACCCCGAGATTGCCGCCCTCCGCGACCTCAACGAGGAGGACTCCAAGGAAATCGAGGCCTCAAAATACTCGCTAAGCTACATCGCGCTCGACGGCAACATCGCCTGCCTCGTCAACGGGGCCGGGCTCGCGATGAGCACGATGGACATCATCCAGCACTTCGGGGGCACCCCGGCCAATTTCCTCGATGTCGGCGGCGGCGCCTCTAAGGACCAAGTCATCGCGGCCTTCAAGATCATCCTCGGGGACAAGAACGTGAAGGGAATCCTGGTGAACATCTTTGGCGGCATCATGGACTGCAACGTCATCGCCACCGGCATCGTCGCCGCCGTGAAAGAGGTGGGCCTCCAGCTCCCGCTCGTGGTGCGGCTCGAGGGCAACAATGTCGCCGCCGGCAAGGCCACGCTCGCCGCCTCCGGCCTGAAACTGGTCTCCGGCGACACCATGGCCGACGCCGCCCAGAAAATCGTCAAGCTTGTCGCCGCCTAATTCCCTTGAAGCGCCAAGACGCCAAGTCGCAAAGGACAAACCAAAGTCAGAACCTCTTCCTCCGAACTTAGCGTCTTCGCGTCTTTGCGCTTAACTTCAACCAGCACCCCACTCCAGCCATGAGCATCCAAGTCAAAGAACTCGCCTTCGTCTTCCATGCCGTGAAGGACATCCCCGCCGCCCGCAAATTTTACGAAGAGCTCCTCGGCCTGAAAGTCAGCCTGCAAGTCGAGTTTGGCCCCGGCCAGTGGTGGATTGAATACGACCTCGCCGGTCAGGCGCTGGCGATTTCCAACGCCATGCCCGGCACGCCGCAGTCCTCGCTCACCCTGGAAGTCGCCAGCCTTGATGACGCCCTGGCCGCCGTGAAGGCCGCTGGCGTGCCCCTCGCGTTCGATGTGATGGAATTTCCGCCCTGCCGTCTGTTCGCGATCAAGGATCCCGACGGCAACCAAGTCGGCCTCCACCAGCGCAAAGCGGGCTGAAAAAGTCCAGAGCTGAGAGCCAAGAGCTCAGCGCTCCAATCCAACGAACCCACTCTTCGTGCTCTAGACTCTCAGCTCTTAGCTCTAAGCTTTCCACACAATGCCCATCCTCGTCACTCCGCAAACCAAGCTCCTCATCCAAGGCATCACCGGTGAATTCGGCGCGCGCCACACCCGGCTCTCGCTCGACTACGGCACGACGGTCGTCGCCGGCGTCACGCCGGGCAAGGGCGGCCAGTTTTTCGAGCACGGCGGCCACCGTGTGCCGATCTTCAATTCCGTCGCCGACGCGGCGCGCGCCACCGGTGCGACGGTCTCCGCGATTTTCGTGCCGCCACCGTTCGCGGCGGACGCAATCCTTGAGTGCGCCGATGCGGGCCTCGACCTCGCCGTTGCGATCACCGAGGGCATCCCGATCCGCGACATGGTGCGCGTGAAGCACGCGATGCAGGGCTCCAAAACGCGCCTGCTCGGCCCAAACTGCCCCGGCGTCGTCACGCCCGGCACGGGGCCGGACTCCTCCGGCGGCTGCCGCATCGGCATCGCCCCCGGCTACATTCACAAGCGCGGCCATGTGGGCGTCGTCTCGCGCTCCGGCACGCTCACCTATGAGGCGGTCTTTCAGCTCACCTCAAAGAACATCGGCCAGACCACGTGCGTCGGGATCGGCGGCGACCCGGTCAACGGCACCTCGCATCTCGATGTGATCAAGCTCTTCAACGCCGACCCCGAGACGCACGGCATCATCATGATTGGCGAAATCGGCGGCAACGCCGAGGTCGAGGCCGCGCGCTGGATCAAGGCCAATTGCCAGAAGCCCGTCGCGGGTTTCATTGCCGGTGCCACCGCCCCGGCCGGCCGCCGCATGGGCCACGCCGGCGCGATCGTCGGCGGTGCCGAGGATACGGCGGCAGCAAAGATCGCCGTCTTCAAGGAATGCGGCATCGAGGTCGCCATCACCCCGAGCGACATGGCCGACGCCCTCCTCCGCGCCGCGAAGGCGAAGGGCGTGACGCTGGCCTGATTACCGCGGGCCACATCAAGATAGTTGCTGTGATTTTTAAGTTTGATGCCAAAAAAAACTCAGCAGCGTGATGCGAAGCTCGTGGAACAATGCGATATTTTGGCCGCTTTGATTGGGGCTATCCGTCCTTTTTATCAATCGGCAAGCCCCCAGCAGAGGGCATTTTTGGAAACAATCATCGGTGCCGGGCTCTGGTATATTCCAAAACCAGCAGGTGCTTGGACTGGTCGCATATCTGTTGGAGCACTCCGCGCCTTTCATCCTGAAAGCGGCATTGTGAAACCACGCCTGAGTGAAGAACACGTTTATCCCCGCAAGGTTGCCGCACGCCATCTAATTGAAGATTCATCGCTGGACGGTTCGGCGCTCGCCAATCTTTTTCGTGAAAAATATGGACGGGTTCATCTTATTACTTCGGAAGAAAATAAGGCTGTTCAACCTTTTCAGCGCGCAGGAGTGTTTACTTCTCCTGAGGCCGCCTACACCATGGCTGGCATCCTCTTTCTTGATTTGCCTGCAAATGAATTACGCCATGTGAAGCGTAGGGATCGCGAGATAATTGATCGCCATCTTAGCAGCCACTCTAAGCATGGACTGCTCAGTCATGGAACGCCCTAAGCATGCCTGCTCTCAGCAGGCCCTGTCCTTCGGCGTGCTTTTCTGCAACGTGATCAGCACCACCGCGATGATGATCACCGCCGAGGCGGCCAGCGTGCGCGGCGTCACCTGCTCGCCTTGGAATTGCCAGCCGAGCCACACGGCGACCACTGGGTTGACCCACGCATAGGTCGCCACCAGCGCGGGCGTGCTGTGGCGCAGCAGCCACACAAAGGTCGAGAAGCCTACCAGTGAGCCCACAAAGACGAGATAAACAAACGCCTGCCACGCCGCCGGCCCCACCGCTCCGGGGTGAAATTGACCGAACTCCCCAAGCGCCGCCGCCGCGACGAGCTGCATCGCACCGCCCGTAAACATTTGGAGAGCCGCGCCCAGCAACGGGTCGGCCCCGCTGCGGGCATGCTTCGATTGGATTGAGCCCACCGCCCACAGCACACCCGACGCCAGCAGCGCCACCACCCCTGTCAACGGCAGCCCGCCTTGCGCCGGCTTTTCCCACGGCGCGGCCAGCCACGCTACTCCCGCCAGCCCCAGCAGCAGCGCGCCAAACGTCCTCGCGCGCGGTCGCGTGCCGCCCGGCCACGCCCACGCCACCAACGCCATGGCGAGCGGCGTCACCCCGATCACGAGCGCCGTCACACCCGACGGCACCGTCTGCTCCGCCCATGCCACCAGACCATTGCCACCGAGCAGCAGGAAAAAACCCGTGACCGCATGGTCGCGCCACTGCGCCGCCGTCGGCCGCGCCGCTCCGCGCGCCTGCAGCCACGCCAGCAGCAACGCCCCCGCCAGCACGAACCGCGACCCGGCCATGAGAAACGGCGGGATGTCCCGCACCACCACCCGGATAGCCAGATACGTCGAGCCCCACACCAGGTAGATGGTGGCAAACGCGGCGACAAGCGCAGTACGGGACGGCAGCGGACGGGTGGACATGACAGGCCGCACGGTTTCAAATCCCCCCGGCCCACGCCAGCCACAAACGGGCGTTGCCCTTCACCCTCCGCCCTGCTCCGCTCTCCCAAAACATGTCCGCCATTGACGAATCCATCGTCCGCGAATACTTCGAGCAGAGCGGCTTCCTCGTCCGCCAGGTCAGCAAATACCAGGTGACCGCCCGGCATAAGACCGGCGACGAGGAGGTGGACCTGCTCGTCTATAATCCTGCGTGGAAACGCGGCGCCCGGCGGCCGAATTTTTTCCTTTTTTCCAACGAGCTGGAGTTCGTCCATCGCGCCGTCGTCTCCGTGAAGCCTTGGCATACCGGCGTGTTCAGCCCGGCCATCCTCAAAAGTTCGCCGGAAATTTTCCGCTTTCTCGAGGCTGGCGTGCTGCGGCAGGCCACGAAGCTTTTTCCGGCCGCCGCCGAGGACGATCCCGCCGACAGCCTGACCAAAATTCTGGTGCTGCCCGGCCTGCCCACCCAGGAGCCGTTCCGCTCGCAAAGCGTCACCCTGCTCCGGGAGCGCGGGGTGGACGCCATCATCTCCTTCCGCACGATGCTGCTCGACCTCATCGAAAAAACCGAGGTCAACCGCAGCTACCGCAAGAGCGACATCCTCCAGGTCATCCGTCTGCTCAAAAACTATGACCTGCTTAAGGACACTCAGCTCGAGCTCCCCGGGCCGCGTCCGGCGCCGCGCAAGGCGCGCGAGTAAGCTCGCAGGAAATGACAGGATCCCAGATTCGTAGCGCCAGCCAACATCCGATGCCCATGCCATCCGCTTCCCTCCTCCGCGTCGCCCGGCCCGCCGGGCCGGCCTTGGAATTTTTCCCCACAGGATTTTATCGGCGTTGAGCCTTGGGACCACTGGGATTTTCCTGCGGCCATGATCCACCCCACCGCCATCGTCGAACCGGGCGCACATCTCGGCGCGGACTGCGAAATCATGGCCTACGCCGTGATCACGCGGCATTGCGTGCTGGGCGACCGGGTCATGGTAGGGCCCCACGCCGTGCTCGGCGGAGATCCGCAGGACCTCAAATTTGATTGCGCCACCGGGTCGGCCGTCCGCATCGGTTCCGGCACGGTCATCCGCGAGGGCGTGACGGTGAACCGCGCGGCCCGGCCCGGCGGCGAGACGGCCGTGGGGTCAAACTGCTTTCTCATGGCGGCGAGCCATGTCGGCCACGACTGCACGGTGGGCGACCACGTCATCCTCGCCAATGCCGCGCTGCTCGCCGGCCACGTGAGCATCGGGGCGAACAGCTTCGTCGGCGGCGGGGCGGCGTTTCACCAGTTCGTGCGCGTGGGCGAAGGGGTGATGATCGGCGGGCTGACCGCCGTCTCCCTCGACCTGCCGCCTTACGTGCTGGCGGCCAACCGCAACGAGCTCGCCGGCCTCAACCTCATCGGCCTGAAGCGGCGCGGCGTGGCACGCGAGGCCATCGCCGAGCTGAAGGAGCTTTTCCGCGCCGTGTGCGGCGCGACGGGCAACCCGCAGGCGCTCGCCGCCGCGCGGCTGGCCGGCGCGCGGTCGCCGGAAGCGCGGCGGTTCCTGGAGTTCTTTGCCGGAAGCAAACGTGGCTTCGCCCGGGCGCGACGGACCCCAGAAAACGGGCCGGAACCGGCCGATTAAACCCGGCGAACCTGAAAGACGCGGAGAAGGCCCGGATCTTCCCCGCTCCCCCATGTGCTCCTCGCCCTCTGCGTTGAAAAACTCCCCTCCCAAGCTCATCCTCACCTGCGGTGATCCGGCCGGCATCGGTCCCGAAATCATCGCGGCGTGGCTGGCGGCGCATCCCGCCGAGGCACGCGACGTGGCGGTCGCCGGGAACGCGCGCTGGCTCGCCACGCTGCCGCTCGAAGCGGCGCAGTGCCTCCCCGTCGGCCCGGGGGACTTTACCGCGACCCCCGGCCGGCCGGAAGCGACCGGCGCGCGCGTCGCCTGGGAGGCGATGGAGCGGGCCGCCGCCGGCTGCGCGGCGGGGGAATTTGCGGGCGTGGTCACCGGACCGGTGAGCAAGGCGGAGCTGGCGCGCGTCGGCTATCCGTTTCCCGGCCAGACCGAATTTTTCGCCGCCCGCTGGGGCGGGGAGCCCACGATGGGATTTTGCGGCGGCCGGCTGCGTGTCGCGCTGCTCACCTGGCACCTCCCGCTGCGTGCGGTGCCGGCGCAGCTCACGCCGGAAAATTTCGCGCGCACCGTCCGGGCCGCCCATGAACTGGCCCGCGCCGAGGGCGTGGCCGCGCCCCGCATCGCCGTGTGCGGGCTGAACCCGCACGCGGGCGAAGGCGGGCTGCTCGGCACGGAGGAGCGCGACACGGTGGACCCGATCCTCGACGGATTGCGGTGCGAGTTTCCCGGCCTGTCGCGCACGCAGCCGGGCGACACGGTCTTTGCGCGCGCGCTACGCGGTGAATTCGACGTCATCGTCGCGCTCTACCACGACCAGGGGCTCGCACCGCTGAAGACCGTGGATTTCGACGAGGCGGTGAACGTCACACTCGGCCTGCGCCACGTGCGGACGAGCCCCGACCATGGCACGGCGTTCGGCATCGCCGGCCAGGGCAAGGCCAGCCCGCGCAGCTTCACCCACGCTGTCGAGGTCGCGCGGCGCTTGCTTCACACGCGAGGAGCGCAATAGTTTCTGTCCATGCCCGAATCTGCCACGCTCCCGTCACCCGCGTCTTCCGTGCCGGCATCCGCGGCACTGCCCGACGGTGTGCGCGTGGGCAACGAGCAGCTCGTGCGCCTCACCGCACCGGCGGGCACCAAGGTCGCGGCGCTCATCGCCCGGGAAAAACAGGGCGGGTTTTTGCGCGTAGCCATCACCGGCGGCGGGTGCAACGGCCTGAGCTACCGGCTGCGCTTCACGCCGGAGCCGAAGCGGGGGGACATCCTCGTCGGAACGGCCGGCGCACGCGTGCTGGTGGACGCAAAGACCGCGCTCTACCTGCGCGGCACCGAAGTGGACTATTCGGACCGAATGATCGGCGGCGGCTTCAAGTTCACAAATCCGAACGCCAAGGCGAGCTGCTCCTGCGGCGAAAGCTTCAGCATGTGAGAGGAGCACGCACCGGGCGCCTGGAGGGGACCAAGACCATCACCCGGCCAGGCCCCGGCCGCCAGTGGAGACCTGCGGCGCGAGCGAGCCGCCGTCGAGCCATTCGCTTTCGACGAGCTCGATGCGCGGGTTGGCCGGAATGCCGAAATCGCGGTTGGTGATGCGCGCGGCGAGCAGCTCCACCGCCCAGGCACCCATGAGCGGCTGGTTTTGCTGGAGGCCGGAAAAACCGGAGCCCACCAAAATCTGGCTGAGCACGACGACGCCAAGATCGCCCGGCACCCGCACCCGGTGTCGCCGCAGCACGGCGCCCAGCTCGACGACCATGTCGTAGAGGTGGACGAACACCAGCACGTCGGGTCGCTCGCGCGCGAGCCAGGCCAGCAGCGGCTTTTCCTCGACGCGCTCAAGCTGAAGCACGGGCAGTGCCTTGCCCGGGCCGAGCCGGTGCTCGCACCAGCCGAGATAGGCCGAGGTGTGCGCATGGCCGCTGCGCGCCTCCTCGTAGCGCCCGAGCACGAGGCCGGGCCGCCGGTAGCCGAGCCGGTGGACCCGTTCGAGGACGTTGACGGTATCGTTGTAAAAATGGCTCGTCACCCGGTGCAACGGTGTATGGATGCTCAGGCCCACGGTCACGATGGCGTGGGCGGCCAGCTCGGCGGGAAACTCCTGGTCAAGGTCGGGACTGCCGAAGCTCAGCAGCCCCTCGATCCCGCGGGCGTCGAGGATGCCCCGAAACCGCCGGTAGGTCATGCCCGGCGCGCGCAGCCACAGCGGCTCCAGCCGGTAGCCTAGCTCGTCGGCCCGGCGTTGCATGCCCTCGTAGATTTGCGCGAGGTGTCGCGAGCTTTCCCACGGCCGGGGGCTGTCGTAAAAGGAGATGACTCCGAAGCACGCCTGCTGCCGCACGGCCCGCGGCCGGCGCAGGTGCGTCATCATCGCGACCAGCTTGGCGTCGGGCCGGTAGCCTTCCTGGGCGGCCAGCCGGCGGACCTTCATCCGCGTCACGGCGGAGACTTTCGGGCTGTTCCGCAGCGCGAGCGAGACGGCCGAAGGGGAAAGCCCCGCGAGCCGGGCGAGATGGCGCACGTTCATGGTGAACAGTTGACCGAAAACCGTGCGCCAAGGCAAGCCCGAGACATTGGGAACCAAACCGCCGCCCGCCGCAGGCAGGGCAGGAATTACCGGCCGGACGCGCTCACGGCGACGCGGCGGGGGCGGTGAGGGTGCTGGCGGCGCGGTTGTTGGCCGGAACGGCGTCGGGCACACCGGGCGGGTTGGTCAGGGTGGTGCGGAAGGTCAGCTGGCCAGCGGCGAGCAGCGCGTCGTCCACGGGCACGGTAGCTGTGAACGTTTCGCCGGGCTGGAGCGAAGGCAGGCTGGCCACGCTGGCTCCGCTACCGTTGTCCACATTGAGCGTGAGGCCGCTGACGGCCTGCCCGCTGCGGTTTTGGACAACAAACTCCATGTTGCCCGTGTCACCATCATAATAATGGCTGGAGATCGCGGTGTCCACGCGTGCGGGATCGTTGCGATTCATCGCCCAGCCGACGTTCAGGCTGCCAACGCCATAGTCTGGGTCGGTGCCAGCGCGGCCGCCGTCGCTGGAGTATTGCAACAGCGTCTGGTAGGCGTCCGTGGCGGTCATGCCGGGATTTTGGGTCATCATCGCGGCGATGGCTCCGGCCACTGCCGGCGCACTGGCGGAGGTGCCGGTAAAATAGACACGCTCGCCGTCGAGCCAGGCGGCCTGCACCTCATAGCCCGGCGCGGTGAACATGAGCTGGGGGCTGGAGTTGGAAAAAATGTCCTGCTGGCCCACCCCGTCCACGGAGCCGACGGAAACGACGCGTGGATCGGCGGCAGGCCAGGTGAGTTGGCTGGCCTGATCGTTGCCGGCAGATGACACGATCACCGCGCCGTGGTCCATGGCGTAGCTGATGGCACTGCTGAGGTAGGCCGCGTCCGAGTAGGCGCCCATGCTGATGTTGATGATCTGGGCGCCATTGTCCGTGGCGGCGACAATGGCCTGCGCGAGCGTGAAAACATCGCTGGTGCCGCCATCGCCGGTGACGCGGATGCTCAGGATGTCCGCCCCGGGCGCGACCCCGGCGGCGTCCGGCGACGCACCCGCCGCGAGGGAGGCGACCGCCGTGGCGTGCCCGTCACCCTCGGCAGGCGCCGTGCCGAGGCCGAGATCAAGCAGGCGAAGGCGGCTGCCGAGCGTGGGATCGGGCGCGACCCCGCTGTCGAGCACAGCGATCGTGATGCCCTGACCCCAGGTGCTGCGATCCCCCGTGATGCCGAGTTCGCTCAGCAGGTTGTTGCCCACGGGGACCTGCGGACCGCCGGCACGGTCCTCGGGGGCTGGCGCAGTGGGCGGGACGACAACGGTATTGATGGCAACATTGAGGTAGTCGCCGGCGTTGGCCAGCAAGTCGCCCGCAAGACCGTCGAGCGTGGTGAACCGCACCCGAGCCGACAGCAGGCCGTCCACCCGGCCCGCTACCTCGAGGCCGGCGGCGGCGGCGCGGGCCAGAAACGCCTGGTAAGCGGCGTTGTCCCGGAAGGTGAGCACGCTCTCGTTGGGCAACGCGCGGGGCTGGCTGAAAAAATTTTCGAGCCGGGCCTGCAACACCACCGGAGCATCCGGCCCGCTCAGCGCATCTGCCACGGCGCGGAGGATTTCGGCGGCGGCGAGCCGGATGGTGGCGCCCGTCACGACCGGCAGCGGTGGCGGCGCACTGACCGTCACGGGCAGCCCGGCGCGCGGCTCGCGGCGCAGCCAATCAAGGAGCAGGGCCAAAAAAACGATGGCTGCCACGAGTGGGAAAATGCGGGCGGCGCGGTCTTTCATCGGCAGCAGCGACGGACTCCGGAACAAAGTTTATCCATGACGTACAGTTGAGACGTGGGCCTGCGGACAAGGTTTCACTGAAACCAAGGCGCCATCAAGGTACCGGGTCGCGCAGCGACCCAACCGACGCGGACGGCGGAACCGGTGCGGGCGGCATGGCCGGCAAATCCAAGTCGCTCACGCTGGCGCGGTACGGCGACCGGCCGGGACCGCGCGCGAGTTTCGCCAGC
Source organism: Opitutia bacterium (assembly GCA_947475065.1). Taxonomy (GTDB): domain Bacteria; phylum Verrucomicrobiota; class Verrucomicrobiia; order Opitutales; family Opitutaceae; genus CAIYUN01. The sequence continues at coordinate 20,573 of CANJLB010000004.1, forward strand.
CTGAGCAGCACGACCCCCAGCACCACCAGCGCGAGTACGCCCAGAAACAATAGCGTGCCAATGAAAAGCTTCTCCAAAGGGAAATTTTGATCGGAAGGGTTCATGGCGGGGGGAGCCTCCTTTCTTGCCGCATCCGCCCGGTATGGCAAGCCCACGCTGCCGGCCTTGAGCGGAGACCGGCATGCTGGCGGGAGAACGAGGGCTTGTCACGTCCTCCCGACGGGCGGAATGACGGGCAGACACATGGGTTTTCTTTGTCGCAGCCCGTCCTTGGCAAGCGCCCGGGCTTGTGCATCATGAGTGTCCATGTTTGTTGACGAATGCACTATCAAGGCCCAGGCGGGCGACGGCGGCCGCGGCTGCACCAGCTTCCGCCGGGAAAAATTTGAGCCGTGGGGCGGGCCCAATGGCGGCGACGGCGGGCGGGGAGGTGACATCGTCCTGGTCGGCGACGACGACACCAACAACCTCGTGGACTACAAATACCAGCCACACTGGAATGCCGGACGGGGCGAGCACGGCATGGGCAAGGACTGCAACGGCCGCGAGGGCAAAACGCGCGTCCTCCGGCTGCCACTCGGCACTGTCGTGACGGATCTCGCCACCGGCGGAATCGTCGCCGAGATGATCGCGGACGGCCAGCGCGTCATCCTCTGCAAGGGCGGCAACGGCGGCTGGGGCAACACTCACTTCAAGTCGTCCACCCATCAGGCGCCGCGCCGCGCCAACCCCGGGCAGGACGGCGAGCGCGGCGAGTTCCGCCTCGTGCTCAAGAGCATCGCCGACATCGGCCTGGTGGGCTTCCCCAACGCCGGCAAGTCGTCGCTCACCGCGCGGATCACCCGCGCGCGCCCGAAAACGGCCGCGTATCCGTTTACCACGCTGCACCCGCAGATCGGGGTGATCGAGTATCCCGAGACCTACGACCGGCTGCTGCTGGCCGACGTGCCGGGCCTTATCGCCGGCGCCAGCGAGGACCGCGGCCTCGGCCATCGCTTCCTGCGCCACATTGAGCGCTGCACGCTGCTGATGTTCCTCCTTGACATGGCCGGCACCGACGGGCGCGACCCACGGGACGACTATGCCACGCTGCTCAAGGAACTGAAGCTCTACGACCCCGCGCTGCTGAAAAAGCCCCGCGTCGTCGTCGCCAACAAGACAGACCTGCCCGAGGCCGCCGCGAATCTCGTCAAGTTCAAGCGCCGCCACAAATCGGCGGAGGTCCTGAAAATCTCATGCCTAAGCGGCGACGGCCTGGAGAAGCTCAAGCTCGCTCTGCGCCGCCGCGTCCTCAAGCATGGCGGCCGCACCCGTCTCGCGGCCGGAGCCGCCGCCTGAAGCCCATGACACCCGCCAAGCGCCGCGCCCTCCTGCTCCGCGCCAACCGCGACCTCGGCGCCGCGCTGGTGGACGCCAACTTGGTGAAGGTCGCGAAGCTCGCGGTGGCCACCGAGCGCCTGCTCGAACTCGCCGCCACCGGCCCGGCCCGGCAGGCCACGCTGCTCGGTGTGCTCGCCTACGAGGTGAAGGCGATGAGCGAGGAGGACGCCCTGTTGTACCTCACGGAGGAACAGGGCGCGGGGCTGGTGGACCTGCGCGAATGCGACGTGGCCGAAGAGATGAAGGCCGCGCTGGACCTCGACGCCTGCTGGGCGACGTGGAGCCTGCCCTTCGACCGCGAGGAAGGCTTCACCTACATCGCCACCGCCCACGGCATGAGCGAGGCCGTTCGCAGCCATTGGGAAAAACAGTACGACGGCCCGATCCTGTGGTTTGGCGCGACGCTCGACGGCATCGCTGACGCGCTCGAAAAAATCGCGGCGGCGCGGACCACCGCCAAACCCGCCGAAAAAACTCCGGCCTAAGCCGCCGCGCCGGCCTTCACGCCCAGACCTTCCGTCCTATCCCCCATGCCCCTCGGAAAAATCCAGGCCCAAATCGTCGCCGCGCTCGGCGAGCTCGGCCGGCTCGACGCCAGACAGCGCGCCGCGCTGGCGGCACGGACCGAAGACCTGAGCGGCGACGCCCTCGACAAGCTGCTGCAGGAGGAGTTCGGCGTCACCCCCTTTGTGATCCATGTCGCGCGCGCCCGGGCGCTCCGGCTAGGCCTCTGCCCCATCGCGCGCCTGCATGTGGGGCCGCACACCTTTGAGCGCATCCCGCTGGAATTCTGCCAGCAGAACCTGGTGTTTCCCGCCGGACAGATCGGGGAGTTCCTGCTCGTCGCGGTCGCCAACCCCTTTGACGCCACGCTCGCAGCCAAGGTCAAGGCCGTCGCCGGCAAGAAAATCATCCGCCTCCTCGCCCGCGAGAAGGACCTGCGCGAAAAGCTTTTCCCCAAGGAAACCGCCCGGCCCGACGGATTCGACGATGTGGTGCAGAAAATCGGCTCCGCCTACGGCGACGACGAAGAGGTCGCGCTGGCCGGCGAGGACGTGAGCGAGGAATCCGGCCCCATCATCCAGCTCGCCAACCGCATCATCGAGGACGCGTATTTCTCCGGCACGAGCGACATCCACCTAGAGCCGCAGGAGAAGGAGATCGTCATCCGCAACCGCATTGACGGCGTATGCCACGAGAAACTGCGCCTGCCGAAAAAAGTCGGCCCCGCGCTCGTGGCGCGGCTGAAGATCATGTGTAACCTCGACATCGCCGAGCGCCGGCTGCCGCAGGACGGCCGCATCGTTTTCAAGCAGTTCACCAAAAAGAGCCTCGACCTCGACCTGCGCGTCTCGACCGCGCCGCTCAACCACGGCGAGGGCGTGGTCATGCGCATCCTCGACAAGCAGAAGACAACGCTGCCCATGACCGCGCTGGGGTTCTCCGATGAAAACCTCGCCCGCTACCGCGACTGCATCCGCCAGCCCTATGGCATGATCCTGCACTGCGGCCCGACCGGCTCTGGCAAGTCCATGACGCTCTACTCCGCGCTCAATGAGATCAACACGCCTGACATCGTCATCCGCACCGCCGAGGATCCCATCGAATACACCCTGCCCGGCCTGAACCAGATGCAGATGAACCGCCGCATCGGCCTCACGTTTGCCACGGCGTTGCGCGCCTTCCTCCGGCAGGACCCCGACATCATCCTGGTCGGCGAGATCCGTGACGAGGAGACGGCCGGCATCGCCATCGAGGCGGCGCTCACCGGCCACCTGCTCATCTCGACGCTCCACACCAATGACGCGCCCACGACCGTCTCGCGCCTGACCGATATGGGCATCGAGCCGTTCATGATCTCTTCGTCGCTTCTCGGGGTGTGCGCCCAGCGGCTGATGCGCCGCGTGTGCAAGCAGTGCCGCCAGCCATATGAGCCGGAGGGCCGCGAAAAGGACCTGCTGGAGAAAGCCCTCGGCTGGAGCGGCCCCGTGCACCGCGCCGCGCCCAAGGGCTGCCCCAAGTGCGGCGGCAGCGGCTACAAGGGCCGCGTCGGCATCCACGAGCTGATGGTGAGCAACGAGGAGCTCGTGGCCGCGATCAACCAGGAGCTGGAAGCCGCCGAGCTGAAGCGCATCGCCATGCGCGCCGGGATGAAAACCCTGCACCAAGACAGCCTGCTCAAAGTGCGCGAAGGCTTCACGACCATCACCGAAGCCCTCTCCACGGTCCCGCCGGACATGTGAGCGGCCAAAGCCTAAAAACGGGAGCCTGAACCATCTCCTGCTTCCGGTGACTTTCTGGCGGTGGCCTTCGCCGTTCATAAAGATGTGAAAAATGGCGCGGCCACCGGTCCGGCCAGGACGGGAGGGGCTTGGTTCGGCTCAAAGCCCGGGTTGCCCGGCCAGCTGCCACTGCCTGATGACCTCGAAGGGGTGGAGCAGCATGATGACATTGAGCGTGAGATTGTCACGCACCGCCAGCGCGCAGCCCGCCTCCATCACGAGCAACGCGGCCACGCTCAGCCGGACGCGCACGCGGCCGGCGAACCAAAAGCCTGCGGCCATCATCAGAATATCGCTCACCGAATTAAACACGCTGTCGCCTTCGTACCCAAGCGAGATGGTCACGGCGCGGTAACGGTTGATGATTAGGGGGGAGTTTTCCATCAGTTCCCAGCCGGCCTCCAGCAGCGCCGCCAGCAAAAACCGATGGCGGAGAGGCACGCGCCGCGCCACCAGCCACAGGAAGCCATAGATGACAATACCGTGAGTCAGGTGCGAGAAGGAGTAGGGATCGGCAAACCGCTGCGAGCTGGCGCTGCTCCAAATGCTGCCCTCCCACAGCCCGAACCGGCCGTCCGGACCGAAAAACGTGCGGCCCATCGCCAGCTCGATGGCGGCTGTCGTCAGAAGCAATCCGATGAACGCTGCAGCAACCAGGCCGCCGCGCCGTCCATACCCGGAATCAGACGATGGCGGCGGAGCATCCAAGGGTGAGTCCATGGCCCGCCACCGTGATGGCGACGGCCCCGCACAGCAAGCGGGGAAGTCTGTCGCAGGCCTCAGGCGAACAACTCACCGGGCTGGAAGAAACGGGCAAGCTCGATGGCCGCGTTGGCGTCGCTGTCGGAAGCGTGTACGACATTCCTCATCATCTCCGTGCCGAAGTCGCCACGGATGGTGCCTTTGGCAGCCTTGCGCGAGTCGGTCGGGCCGAGCAGGTCGCGGACGCGGGCCACGACGTTGTCACCACGCAGGGCGAGGGCGATGACGGGACGAGAACTCATGAAGGCCTCGATCTCCGGGTAAAAGGGCTTGTCCGCCACATGGGCGTAATGCGCACGCAGCACCGCCGGAGACAGGCGGAGCATCTTGCAGCCGATGATCTCGAAACCAGCCTGCTCAAAGCGGGCAAGCACAACACCTGCGTGCTTTTTTTCCATGCAGTCGGGTTTCAGGAGGATGAGGGTTTTTTGCATAAACCCGGCCACCATAGCTCTTATGGCCGCAAGGGGAAGCCCGTTTTTTGGATGGCAACAGGGAAGCCGAAAACAAAAAGGGCGGGCCGCGTCTCCAAATACGGCCCGCCCGGCACACATACCTGTCAGAACCACACAAAGTGTTTTTCCAATTGGACGCCGCGTTTACCGCACGGGTGCGGCAAGGGCCAGCTGGACACCGGTGAGATCGGTGGCCGGCCGGTCGGCGGCGGAGTGAAAAGTCGCATAAACCACGCCCTGAAGGTTCGCGGCGGTCACGCGGGTGCTGTCGGCGCGGTCGTTGTTGTAGCCCTGCACGGTACAGCCGGTGGCATCGGCGCTGATGACGCGGTGGGCGACGCGATTGCTGTCCTGATTGGTGTAGACCACGACCATGCCAGGCTGGAGCTGCGCGATGGCGACAGGCTTGACGACGAGCACGGCCCCGTCGCCGAAATACGGGAGCATCGAGTCCCCCTGCACACGCACCACGGTGAGGCCGGGCTTGCGGGCGGCGAGGAGGCTCGCGTCGGCAAGGGCGGTGTCCATCGGCACGTTGGTGCGGGGGTTTTCCGCAGAGATAGCCGGGGCGACGGCGAACAGAAAAAGGCTGGCGGCAAGGCAGGAGAAGGTGCGGGTTTGCATGCCCACACGATACGGGAGCGTGCAGAAAATTTGTATCGAGCGAGTCCCTCAAACTAGTCCATCACAGTCCCTTAATTGAGAGCGTGGACACACCCGGGTGAGCTTGGGTGGGCAACGGGAAAGCGTGGGGCCAATGCCCCGGGGCCGTGGGGTGCGCGCCCTGGGCGACTAGGGGAAACCGCCAGCACGGGCCGGGATGGGCGGGTCGGCGCGCGGAGTTTTTTCAGAGGTGTTTTACAAAAAACTGCCAATCGGGGGATGAGGGTGAAAATTTGGGGTGAAGCGAGCGGGGATACACCGATTTCACCTGCGCGCCTCAAACCAAGGGGCCGGTGGTGTCGGCACGGGATTTTCTTCGCAGCCCAAATCTGCGGGCTCGAAAAAGACCAGCCAAGCCATTCGCAGCCGGCGGTTCATTGCGTCAACCCGAGCCGCAGGTTCGTCCGGGGAAATCGGTGCGTGGCTTCACAGCAGCCCCGCCGCGCGGAAGCTGAAGTAGCCAAGACCGGCAGGATCAACGCCAGGAGTGCCGAGGATGACGTGGTCGTGCAGCTCAATCTCGACGGCCTGCGCGGCCTCACGGAGACGGCGCGTCACGACGCGGTCCTCGGCGCTCGGCGTTGGGTCGCCACTCGGGTGATTGTGCGCGCAGATGACGGACGAAGCGCCCTCTCGGATGGCCTCACGGAAGACTTCACGCGGATGCACCAGCGAGCTGCTGACGGTGCCGGAGCTGATCTCGACAAGGCGCAGCAGCCGGTTTTTGCGGTTGAGACAGACCGCCCAGACTTTTTCCACCGCCAGCCCGCGCGCGAGCGGAGCGAGGTGCGCGAACACCAGCGCGGCCGTGTCGAGCAAGGGCGCAGGGACGGCGTTCCGCTCCTCCTTGAGGACCCGCGCGATGACCGTCATGACGACGACCAGCTGCATGGCCTTCACCTTGCCGATGCCCTTGTGGCGGCGGAAGTCGGCCTCCTTCCACGTCACCAGCCGGCCCAGCGAGCCGGCATGGGCGAGCAGGCCGGCGGCGAGCGTGAGCACGTCGTGGCCGCGAGTGCCGCTGCGCAGCAGCATCGCCAGCAGCTCCGTGTCACTGAGGCTGTCCACACCGTGCTTCTCCATGCGCTCCTGCGGGCGCTCGCCAGGGGCGAGGCTGCGGAGGCGGTTGGGCACGGCGGGGGCGTCGCTCATGGCGCGGGAGAAACGGGCGGCATTTTGGGCGGGAGCAGTTGTTTCCGCAGTTTTTCCACGTCGAGCGAGCGGATGAGCGGCACGATGTCGGGAAACGTTTTTTCATGGAAGCCGTAGCCACCGTTCACCAGTTCGTCCACCGCCTGCTCCTTCGTCCAGCCTTGGAACACCAGACGGTAGGCCGCGACAACTGCGCCGGTGCGGTCGCTCCCGTGCCAGCAATGCACGAGCACCGGCTTGGGTGCATCCCGGACGAGGATGAGCGCCGTGACCAGGTCGGCCTCGGTGAGCGAGCCGGCGGACGAGGGGTGCTGGAACAGGCGGAGCCCCGCGGCGGCAAGCTGCGCCGGGTCGTCGTGATATTCGCGCAACGAGACAAGCGAACGGAGGCCAAGCCCCTGCAAGGCCGCAAGGTCGGATGCGGCGGGCTGCTCGCTGCGAAACAAGTCCGGGCTGACCCGGAAGAAATTGTCCAGTGAAGCGCCGATGACCGGCTGCGCCCACTCGGCCGGTCGCACGCGCGGCGGCGGGGTGGCTGCGGCAGCGGCGCTGGCTGCGAGCACAAGGCCGAGAAAAAGCCCAGGGAGGATTCTAACCACGGCTTTCATGGAAAATACGGAAGGGATATTACCACGTCGCGATGGCGCGGGCGACGGCGGCGGGGTCGGGCGCGCCGAAGAAGGCGGTGCCGATGACAAACGTGTCCGCGCCCGCCGCGCGGCAGGCCGGGCCGGTGGCGAGGTCAACACCGCCATCCACTTCCAGGCGGAAGCCAAGCCCACGTTCTGAGCGCCAGCGACCGAGCTGGGCGATCTTGGGCAGCATATCGTGACGGAAAGTCTGCCCGCCGAAGCCGGGCTGCACGGTCATCACGAGCACCAGGTCAACGGACGAGAGGAAGGGCTCGGCGGCTGCGGCGGGCGTACCGGGGTTGAGGACGAGGCCACACTGGCAGCCAAGCGCACGGATCCGCGCCAGCGTGGCGGCGTGATCGTAGGCCGGCTCGGCATGGATGCTGATGAGATTCGCCCCGGCTTGGGCGAACGGCTCCACGAAACGATGCGGCTCGTCGAGCATGAGGTGGACGTCGAAAAACAAGGCCGAATGCTTGCGCAGGGCGGCGACAGTCTGCGGGCCAAAGGTAAGATTGGGCACGAAATGACCGTCCATGATGTCAACATGCAGCCACTGCAGACCGAGCGATCCGACGAGCCGGGCGCCTGCCGCGAGATTGGCGTGGTCACTGGCGAGGATGGACGGGGCGAGGAGCGGCGCGAGCATAACTGGAGAAAAGCTGAAAGGCTGAAGGGCGGAAAGGCTGAAATGCCAAACCGCCAATCCCCATGCCGCCTTGCGGGCAGCGCCGGCGACCGGCCATGCAGGAGAAAATTGGCTGCCCGACTAGGACTCGAACCTAGACAGAACGAGTCAGAGTCGTTCGTGCTACCATTACACCATCGGGCAGAAAATGCGGCGCGGCTCCGGTCTGGCCTGGGACCGGCCGGCGGAGCGGAAGGCTGGAGCCGGCGATGGGATTCGAACCCGCAACCGCCTGTTTACAAAACAGGTGCTCTACCATTGAGCTACGCCGGCGAAAGGATCGCGCGCCTGCAAAAGTTTGGACTGGGAAAAAACGCGGCCAACCGGGCCGGAATAACTGAGGCTTGGTGGCTCCCTCGGGACTCGAACCCGAAACCAATTGATTAAGAGTCAACTGCTCTACCATTGAGCTAGAGAGCCGAAAAGCGAGGGTACAACAACTCAAGTTCCGGCGGGGGATGTCAACTGCCTTTTGAAATTACCCTTGCCAAGGCCGCCCACCTTCTCTGTTTTGAACCCCTCGCTCCTATGCAAAAGACCAAGAAATCCGTCGCCAAGCGCTTCAAGATCACCGGCACCGGCAAGCTGATGCGCCGCACCCCCGGCTTCCGCCACCTCCTCGCCGCCAAAAGCACGAAGTCCAAACGCCGTGCCTCCAAGGACAAGCTCGTCGCCCCAGGCCATGCCAAACCGCTCAAGGCCTGCCTGCCCTTCGGCCTCTGAACGCTCTCAACCTCAACTTCGCCCGGCGGGTGAACTAAGCCGACCTGCCGACGATCAACCTAAAGGAAACCTACCAACATGGCTCGTGCAACAAACGCTCCCGCCGCCAAAAAGCGGCACAAGAAAGTCCTGAAATATGCCAAAGGCTATTTCGGCAGCAAATCCAAGCTCTTCCGCTACGCGAAAGAAGCCGTCCAACACGCCTGGCAATACGCCTACATTGACCGCAAGAAAAAGAAGGCCGACCGCCGCGGCCTCTGGATCGTGCGTCTGAACGCCGCCTGCCGTGCCGCCGGCATGAGCTACAGCCGCTTCATCGAGGGGCTCCACGCCGCGCAAATCGAGCTCGACCGCAAGGTCCTCAGCGACCTCGCCATCCGGGACGAGGTGGCGTTTGCCGCCGTGATCAAGCAGGCGCAGGACGCCCTCAAGGCCAAGGCCGCCGCCGCAACTGCGAAAGCCTGAACCAATGTGAGCCGGGCCGACCATGGCCCGCCTTTCAATCTCGAGGACGGGCTTCGTTTTGAAGCTCGTCCTTTTTATTTTGAACCACAGAGTTGCTGAACCAATTCGTCAGGCAGATTAAGCGCAAAGACGCGAAGCGGCCAGGAACCAACCCAAGGTTTTCTTCATTCCGGCCTTTGCCTCCTCGCGTCTTTGCGCTTCAAAATTTCCCCGCTTGGTTCAAGTTTCCCCCATGCAAGACCAACTCTCCGCCCTCCTCGCCCAGGCCGCCGCCGAACTGCCGGCGCTGACAACGCGCCCCGAGTTCGAGGCCGCCAAAGCCCGGTACGTCGGCCCGCACGGCGCGCTCACCGCGCTGATGAAGCAGATGGGCGCGCTCCCCAAGGAGCAAAAGCCGGTCGCCGGCAAACTCATCAATGAAACCAAGGGGCAGCTCCAGACGCAGCTCGACACCGCGCTTGCCCGCATCGAGGCCGCCGAAATCGCCGCGCAGCTCGGCCCGGCCGTGGATGTCACCCTCCCCTCCCCCGACGCCCCTCCCGGCACGCGCCATCCGCTCACGCTCGTGCGCGACGAGCTGTGCTCCATTCTGCGCAAGGCCGGCTTCGTCATCGCCGACGGCCCCGAGGTCGAGACCGAATATTACTGCTTTGACGCGCTGAACACCCCCGCCGACCACCCCGCGCGCGACGCCCAGGACACGTTTTACCTGCCCGACGGGGTGCGCTTCGGCAACGTCGCCAAAAAGAATCCCGGCGAAAAATACCTCCTGCGCACGCATACCTCGTCCGTGCAAATCCGCACGATGCTCGCCGGCAAACCGCCCATCCGCATCGTCGCCCCCGGCCGCGTCTACCGCCGCGACACGGTGGACGCGACTCACTCGGCCAACTTTCACCAGATCGAAGGGCTCTACGTGGACCGGGGTGTGACCGTGCGCGACCTCAAGGCGCTGCTCGACTACATCTTCGCCTCGCTCCTCGGCCCCGACACCAAGGTGCGTTTCCGCCCGCACTACTTCGGCTACACCGAGCCGAGCTTTGAGGTGGATCTCTCCGCCCGGCACCTGCCCAAGGTCAACAAGGAGTGGGTGGAAATCTGCGGCTGCGGCATGGTGGACCCGCTCGTATTCGAAGGCGTGGGCTATGATACCGACGTGTGGAGCGGCTATGCCTTCGGCATCGGCCTCGAGCGCCTCGCCATGATGCTCTACGGCATTGATGACATCCGCTATTTCTATCAAAATGACCTTCGGTTTCTGAGACAATTTTCTTGAACCGCCAATGGACGCGAATCCACGCGAATGCCGTGGGGATTCCAGCTAGGAAACGGACTTTTCTCACGGATGACACAAATGGGGATTAAACCGACGGTCTCGGGCAAATGCGCACCCAATGACGAAACGGCGACCAGGGTGGTCGCACTCCCAAAAAATTAGCGTGGATTCGCGTCCATTCGCGGTTAAAAATTCCGACTCGTGAAAATCTCCCGCAACTGGCTCCAGACCTACGTTGATCTCACCGGCCGTTCCGCCGACGAAATCTCCCGCGCCATCACCTTCCTGGGCTTCGAGGTCGAGGGCGTCGCCCTGACCGGTGCGCCAAAGCTTGAGCAACTCGTCGTCGGCGAAATTCTCACGCGGGCGAAGCACCCCAATGCCGACAAGCTCTCCGTCTGCACCGTGGACATCGGCCCGGCCGGCGGCGTGAAGACCATCGTATGCGGGGCTTCCAACTGCGACCCCGGTCGCCGTGTGCCCGTGGCGCTCCCCGGCGCGGTGCTGCCAGGCAATTTCACCATCAAACAGTCCCAGATCCGCGGCCAGCTCTCCGACGGCATGATGTGCTCGGCGAAGGAGCTCGCGCTGTCTGACGAGGCCGCAGGCCTCCTGGTTCTCGACGGTTCGCCCGCACTGGGCACGCCGATCAACGCCGTCCTGCCGCCCGGCGACACCGTGTTCGACATCGAGATCACCCCCAACCGTCCCGACTGTCTCGGTCACCTCGGCGTCGCACGGGAGCTCGCCGCGTGGTTCAAGCAGGACCTCGTCTATCCCGAAGTGCATTTCACCCCGGAGCACGCCGACCCCGCGCCGCGCCCCGACCTCCTCCGCGCCCTCCACGTGGACGCGCCCGAAGACTGCCCGCTCTACACCGCGACCGTCATCACCGGCGTGAAAATCGGCCGCAGCCCCGCCTGGCTCCAGCAGCGCCTGAGCGCCGTCGGCCTGCGCCCCGTCAACAACGTGGTGGATGCCGGCAACTTCGTCATGCTGGAATACAACCAGCCCGTCCACGCCTTCGACGCGCGCAAGCTCTCTGGCCAGACCATTCTCGTCCGCCGCGCCGCCCCCGGCGAAAAAATCACCACGCTCGACAAACATGAGCGCACACTCACGGCGGACATGCTGGTCATCGCCGACGCCGTGAAGCCTGTCGTCATTGCCGGCATCATGGGCGGCGAAAATTCCGGTGTCTCGGCCGACACCACCGATCTCGTGCTCGAAGTCGCCCACTTCCGACGCCAGTCCGTCCGCGCCACCGCCAAACGCCTCGCCCTGGCCTCGGACTCGTCCTACCGGTACGAGCGCGGGGTGGACCCGCATTCGCTGGAAGAGGCCATGCACCGCTGCATTGACCTCATCCTCGCCACCGCCGGCGGGACGGTCGCCGGGCCCACGCTCAAGGCCGGCGGCGACGTGCCGTGGCAGCGCGAGATCACGGTCACGCCAGCCTTCATCAACGAACGCCTCGGCTTCACCCTCCCGGCCACCGAGATGCAGGCCGCCCTTGAACGTCTCGAGCTGGAAACCGTCCGCACCGACCCCACGCCTGACCGCGGTCCCGCTTGGACGTTCGCCATCCCGAGCTGGCGCGATGACCTTGACCGCCCCATTGACCTCGTCGAAGAAGTGCTCCGCCTGCACGGCTCCGACCAAATCCCCGCCGCCCCCGTCACCGCGCCCGCGCTCCTCGCCGAGGATGCGCCCATGGTCGCCTTCAACCGCCGGGTCACCGACCACCTTGTCAACCAAGGCTTCAACGAGTGCATCACCTATACACTCCGCCCGGCCAAGGAAGCCGCCGCGTGGATCGCGCCCGCCCCGGCCGCCGACCTCGCCCTCGCCAACCCCTTCGTCGAAGACCAGTCGCACCTGCGCCCGACACTCATCATGGGCTTGCTCGACGCGCTCAAGCTCAACCGCTCGCGCGGCACCGCCGCCTCCCGCCTGTTCGAGACCGGCCGGATGTTCCTCGGGCGGGATGGCCAGACGTGGGAATGCGCCGCCGTCGCCTTTCTGATCGCCGAGCCCCCCGATAAACGCTCATGGCTGCAGCGCGAGCCCGCCGATTTCTCCCTCGCCAAGCATCACATGACGGTCATCGCCGCCGCCGCCGGGCTCGATTTTTCGCGCCAGCCGTCGGTCCCCGCCACCGCGCCCGGCTGGCAGGAGGGCCAGGCCGCCGCCATTAACGACCACGCCGGCCACTGGGCGGCACGCTTCGGCCTGCTCAACCTGACTTTTGTGAAATCCCTCGGCCTCGAAGGCAAGATCTACGCCGGCTGCTTCGCGATCCTCCCCGAGAAAATCGCCGCCCCCGCCGCGCGCCGCCGCTACGCCGACTTCAGCCTGTTTCCCGCCGCTCTCCGCGACCTCGCACTCGTGGTGGACGCCGCCACCCCCGCCGCCGACGTGCAGAAAGCCCTCGCCAAGGCCGCCCGGGCGGCCGCCGGCAATTCCTTCGCCATCGAAAGCGTGACCGTCTTCGACCTCTACCAAGGCAAGGGCCTACCCGAGGGCAAAAAGAGCCTAGCCTTCAGCCTGGTCTTCCGTTCTTCCACACGAACGCTCACCGACGACGAGGTCAACGCTGTCTTCGCCCAAATTCAAAAGGCCATCACCGCCGACGGCACCCTCAGCGTTCGCGCCTGAGCCGGCTCGACGCCCGAAGCCAGGATCCCGCAGTTGTCACCAGGCCTGCAACCTCAGATGTTTTCGCCCGCGCCATGGGCGGGAACGTAGCCGGGCTTCGTCTCCGACAACTGGCCGTTGCGCACATCGGCTTCGGCAAACTGCCCGCGGGGGAACAGACGCACGTGGCGAAACACCACGGAAACCTCATCGCCTTGCTTCAAGCCGAGGTCGTGCAGCCGGTCGCGCGTGATCTCGGCCTCAAAATGCTCGCCGGTATCGGCGCGCTCCAAGGAAACGCGGCCGTAGTTGCCGGCAGAAAAGGTGTGGAGGACCCGCGCGCGGATCGCGTGGCCGTCGGCCTGGCCGCGCTGGATGTCCACGTCGTGCGGGCGCACGTAGAGCACATCTCCCCCGGGCGCCTGCAGCCGGCCGGTACCGGCGGTGAGACGGTTGACGTTGCCGAGAAACTCGATGACGAACGGCGAGGCGGGCCGGTCATAGACCGTCTGGGGATCACCGACCTGCTCAATGCGGGCCTGGTTCATCACGACGACCTCGTCGGCCAGTTCCAGCGCCTCCTCCTGATCATGGGTCACGAAAACGGTGGTGACGTGCAGCTTCTCGTGCAGGTGGCGCAGCCAGCGCCGCAGGTCTTTCCGCACCTGGGCGTCGAGAGCACCAAACGGCTCGTCGAGGAGGAGAACCTTGGGCTGCACGGCGAGCGCGCGGGCGAGCGCGACACGCTGCCGCTGGCCGCCGGAAAGCTGCTCGGGCAGCCGCGCGCCGAGACCGTCAAGCTGGATGAGCTGCAGCAGCTCGTTGACGCGCTGCTGGATGACTCCGCGCGCAGGCCGACGCACAGGCGGACCGACCGTGAGGCCAAAGGCAATGTTGTCGAACACCGTCATGTGCTTGAACAGCGCATAATGCTGGAACACGAAACCCACACCACGGCGGCCCGCGGGCATGTCGGACACGTCCTCGCCGTGGAACAGCACCCGGCCCGCGCCGGGCACGCCGCCGACATCGGGAAACTCCAGCCCGGCGATGATGCGCAGCAGCGTGGTCTTGCCGGAGCCCGAAGGGCCGAGCAGCGCGGTGAGCCGGCCGGAGCCAACCTTGAGGCTGACGTCGGCCAGCGCGGTATAGGCGCCAAAATGCTTGGTGATGTTGCGGGCCTCTATGCTCATGGAGAATTGACGAACTGGCGGATGTCGGCGGCGGCGGCGGCCTCGAGGGTGCGACGGTGCCGCCATTCGACGAGGTTTTTCAGGGCGAGCGTGATAAACGCGAGCAGCGTCAGCAGCGACGCCACGGCGAAGGCGGCCTGGATGTTGAATTCGTTGTAGAGGATCTCGACGTGCAGCGGGATGGTGTTGGTCTCGCCCCGGATGTGGCCGGAGACGACGGACACCGCCCCAAACTCGCCCATCGCGCGGGCATTGCAAAGCACGACGCCGTAGAAGAGGCCCCACTTCACGTTGGGCAGCGTGACGCGCCGGAAGGTCTGCCAGCCGCTCGCGCCCAGCGTGATGGCGGCCAGCTCCTCCTCCTTGCCCTGCGCCTGCATGAGCGGGATGAGCTCGCGCGCCACGAAGGGGAACGTGACAAACACCGTCGCCAGCACGATGCCCGGCACCGCAAAGATGACCTGGATGTCATGGGCGTTGGCCCACGCGCCTAGCCACGGATGGTCGCCGGCACCCAGATAGGGGCCGAACCAGCCCTGCGCGCCGAACAGCAAAACATACACGAGGCCCGAGATCACCGGCGACACCGCGAACGGCAGCTCGATGAGCGCGATGAGCAGCGCCTTGCCGCGAAACTCAAATTTCGCCACGGCCCACGACGCCGCGAGGCCAAACACGAGGTTGAGCGGCACCGCGATGCCGGCTGCGAGCAACGTGAGGCGGATGGCCGCCCGCGCGTCCGGATCGGCGACCGCCGCAAAGTAGGGCCCCACCCCCTTGCGCAGCGCCTCGGTGAACACCGCCACGAGCGGCACGACCAGAAAAATCGCGACAAACAACAGCGCCAGGCCGATGAGCGCGACCCGCAGCCACTGCGGGTCTTGCAGCGACCGCCGCTGGCGGTGCTTGGCGACATGGGCGAGAGTGGAGACGTTGCCGGCCATTTTAAGGGGGATTTTGCGCGTCGGGCGGAAAGTTTCAGGCGCGGGCGCGCCGGGTGGAGGAACGCTGCACGAGTTGGATCAGCAGCAGCATGGCGAACGAGCCGAGCAGCATGACGACGGCGAGCGCGGTCGCGCCGCGGTAGTCGTATTGTTCGAGCTTGGTGAGAATGAGCAGCGGCGTGATCTCGGTGAACATCGGCAGGTTGCCCGAGATAAACACGACCGACCCGTATTCGCCAACGGCCCGGGCGAAGGCCAGCGCGAAACCCGTGATGATGGCGGGGCGTATGGCGGGCAGGATGACGCGGCGGAAGGTCTGCGCGCGGGTGGCTCCCAGAGAGGCGGCCGCCTCCTCCAATTCCGGTTCCAGTTCCTCAAGCACCGGCTGCACTGTGCGCACGACAAACGGCAGCCCGATGAAAGTCAGCGCGACCCACACGCCCAGCGGCGTGTAAGCGACCTTCACGCCCAATGGCTCCAGCCACTGGCCGAACCAGCCGTTCTTCGCATAAATCGCGGTGAGCGCGATGCCGGCGACCGCCGTGGGGAGCGCAAAGGGCAGGTCCACCAGCGCGTCCACCAGCCGCCGGCCGGGAAAATCATAACGCACGAGCACCCACGCAAGCACGACGCCGGCCGGGACGTTGAACAGCGCGGCAAGGAACGAAGCTCCAAAGGTGATCCGGTAGGACGCCAGCACGCGCGGCGACGTGACCGCCGCCCAAAAATCCGCCCACGTCATCCCGGCGGTTTTCACAAACGCCGCCGCGAGCGGCAGCAGGATGATGAGACCAAGGTAGGCCAACGCAAAGCCCAGCGACAGGCCGAAGCCGGGCAGGACCGAACGTCTGGAGACAGGTGGGCGCATCAAGTGGACTGGACGAAAATAGGGAAACTGCCCCGGCCACTGGGCGTGGCAATACTGCGCGTGAATTTTCTTTGCCGACACCGGCGGCAGCCGGGGTGGCGCAGGGACGTGGATGGGGCCGGAAAGAGCATGGTTGGAAAACGGTTCCGCCGGGCGGCATACACCGCCCGGCGGGAGTCCTGACAGGAAACGGCGGTTACTTGGTGGTGATCTGGTCGAAGATGCCGCCGTCGGCGAAGTGAGTTTTCTGCGCCTTGGTCCAGCCGCCGAAGACGGCATCAATGGTGATCAGCTCGACCTTGGCGAAGTTGGCGGCGTGTTTCGCGGCGATAGCCTCGTTGCGCGGGCGGTAGAAGTTACGCGCGGCAATCTCCTGCCCCTCGTCGGAGTAGAGATAGTCGAGGTAGGCCTTGGCGGCCGCCTCGGTGCCCTTTTTCTTCACGACCTTGTCCACAACCGAGACGGTCGGTTCGGCCAGGATGCTCAGCGAGGGGACGACGATCTCGAGCTTGTCGGCGCCAAACTCCTTCACCGCGAGATAGGCCTCGTTTTCCCACGAGATGGCGACATCGCCGATCTCGCGCTGGACGAAGGTCGTCGTCGCACCCCGCGCCCCGCTGTCGAGCACCGGCACATTTTTGAAGAGCTTGCCGACGAACTCCTGCGCCTTCGCGTCGGAGCCGTACTTCTTCAGCGCAAAGCCCCACGCGGCGAGGTAGTTCCAGCGCGCTCCGCCGGAGGTCTTGGGGTTGGGCGTGATGACGGAGACACCGGGGCGCACGAGGTCGTCCCAGTCCTTGATTTTGGCCGGGTTCCCCTTGCGGACAAGGAACACGATGGTGCTGGTGTACGGCGCGCTGTTGCTGGCGAGGCGCTTTTGCCAGTCCTGGGGGATGAGCTTGCCGACGTCGTAGAGCGCATCCACATCGGCGGCGAGGGCGAGGGTGACAACGTCGGCGGCGAGGCCGTCAATGACGGCCCGGGCCTGTTTGCCGGAGCCGCCGTGCGACTGCTTGACGGTGACTTTGTCACCAGTCTTGCCCTGCCAGTATTTGGCGAAGGCCGCGTTGTAATCCACGTAGAGCTCGCGCGTCGGATCGTAGGAAACGTTGAGGAGCTGGATGTCCTTGGCGAAGGCCGCGCCGGAGAGCGCGGCGGCCAGGCCGAGGAGGAGGAAGGTTTTGATTTTCATGGCGGTGATTTTTCTGAGTTGGATGGCGGGACGGTTCAGAACACGATCTGCAGGCGGGTGATGAAGGCATTCTCGTCGTTTTTGAGCAGGGCGCGGGTGGGCACGGCGACGTTGTTGTCGAATTCGGTGTGAAACCAATCCAACGAAAAGCGAACGGCCTTGCTGAGATACCAGTTCACGCCGAGACCAAAGGTGCTGATCTTGGTGGGATTGGCGGCCGCGGCCGCGAGCGAAGCATAGCCGCCCCCGGGCGAGGTGAAGGCCTTGTCATCAAGGTCGAGCACATCGTAACGGACGACGGTCTCAAACGCGCCCCAGGTGCCGCCGTTCCAGTCAAAGTTGGTGGCGGGCACCACGCCCGTATAGGCGGCATCCTCACCGGTCAGCACATAGCTGGCGGCGAGCTGCCACGCCCGGTTCTTCAGCTCGACCTTCGGACTGCCGACCAGCGAGGCGGGGAAGTTCGGCCGCACGTTGACGGTGGAAAGGGCATATTCGCCGAGAAAACCGAAGGGACCGTTATAATAATACGCCTGTGGCGAGACGCGCCAGGTCGGGCCATCGGCCACGGTGCTGAAGTTGGTCAGGCTCGCGGCCGCCGCACTCTGCGTCCGATAGCTGAAAAACGTCTGCTGTCCGTCGGTCCGGTATCCGCTTGTGAGATTGGCGGCGACGGGTTTCTGGCGGCCGAAGCTCGCGCCCACGCCAAAGCCTAGGCCTTGCAGCGGGGAGCCGCCGTCGTTTTTCCACGGCTGGGCAAAGAGCCGCGCGGCGACGTCCTTGTCCTGGTCGTTCTCGCCGTTGTTGTTGTTGTTGGCACCGTCGGCGATGCCGTTGAAAATCCCCACGGCGTAGCTGAGGGTACCGCCCAGCACGTCGCCCCACAGCTGGGCACCGATGTCGCGGTTGGGCACGAGCTGGCTCACCAGCGAACGCTCGACGAAGAACGCCGTCGCATCGGACTGGAGCTGTTCCAGGCCGACCGGCTCACGGAAACGGCCGAGGCGGAGGTTGAGCGAGGGCGTGATCGCGACGTTCACCCAGGCGTCCACGAGCTGAAGCGTGGTGGTGGAGTTGAGCGCAAAGTCCGGGACGAGCAGGAAGCTGTAGTTTTTGGCAAAGGTGCCCTCAAAGATCAACCGCGCGCGGCGCATAAGAAAGGCGTTGTTGTTGGTGATCGTCGGATCCTGGCCGGTGAAGACCCGGGCATCGGCCTGGATGAGGCTACGGAGCCTGAGCTGGTTGGCGCCGTCGCCGGAGGCGAGGGTGAAACCCTTGTCGTTGATCGTGATTTTCGGCGCGGACTTGGCCGCGGTCGCGGCGTCGTCGGCGGCGATCTCCTGCTTGCGCTCGAGGACCTTGATTTTCTGGTCGAGCAGGCGGAGCTGCTCGCGCAGGGCGGTGATGTCGTCCGTGTCGGACGCAGCGTGGATGGTGGGCAGGCCGGCGAACAGCGTGGCGGAGGCCACGGCGGTGCGGACGGCGGAAGCGAAGTTTCTCATGTGAGGTGTCGGTTGTGGTTTTTCTCGCGGAAACCTCCAGTGTGCTGGTCGGAACCGGACAGTGGCAGTGGATGGAAGCGCCTCCGGCAGGGACCGGTGGGCGAAATTATTCAGTCTTCGTGGCGGGCCTCGCGCGCGACCTTCAGGCGGGTTTTTTCGGTGCGCTCGATCTGGGTCACATGGCCGTCATGGACGGTCAGCTCCACCACGCCATAGCGCAGGCCCTCGACCTTCTCGCGCACAAGCGCGAGCCAGTCCGGGGCGGTGGCGGGAACGGAGGAGCGGGAGGATTCGGCGGAGGCGGTCATGACGGGAACGGGTTGGGCGGGTGGGGAGAAATCAGATGGTGTAGTCGGGCATCAGGTGGGAGAGCAGACCCTCGACGGGATCGAGGCGGGCGCGGGGTGTGCGCGTGCCGGCGGACGCAGCGCGGCGGACGGCCATGGCACGCACCGGCGTGGCAAAGGGCAGCGGGCGGCCGTCGCGACGGAGCTTGCGGAGGGTGACCTCGACCACATCGGCGAGCGTGTAGCGATCGAGGATGCCGGCGATGGCGTTGCGCACGTCGAGCATGAGCATCCGCAGGCCGCAGTGCTCCTCGTCGGGACAGGAGCATTTCTCATAGGCGGTCTGCGACACACAGCCGATGGGCGCAAGCGGCCCCTCGAGCACACGCACGACCGCGCCGATGCTGATCTTGGCGGCGGGCAGCGCCAGCCGGTAGCCGCCAAACTTGCCCCGCTCGCTCGCAATGAATCCCGCTTCCTTGAGCGCCTGCATGATCTGCTCGAGAAACTTGGCCGGCAGCCGCTCCTTGTCCGCGATTTCACCCACCTGCACAAGCGGCCGCTTCACCTCGGCGGCGATGCCGAGGCTGATGAGCGTGCGGAGGGCATATTCACCCCGTTTGGAGAGCTTCATGATTGGATACTAATTTAAAGTAGATTTGATTGATATGGATTAAAAGCAAGCAAAATTGTGTGATTTTTCTGCTTCCCTCTTTCGATGGCAACCTGCCCTGTCGCCATGCCTTTGACCCACATCGGATGATCATTATTTGGCTGACCTGCCAAGTCCGCCAGGCCAGCTTAGGTGGATGCCACGCCGGACCGCCACCGCCCTCATCATCCAGCCGCGCTTTCGGCTGGAATTGGGGCGGCAGGTCGAGTTCGGCCCGGGCAAGGCTGAGCTGCTTGAGCGCATTGCCGGCACGCGGTCCATCGGCCAGGCCGCCCGCGACATGGGCATGGCCTATATGACGGCATGGAACCATGTGCGCAGCCTCAACCGTGCGCCCGCCGGCCCCTTTGTCACCGCGGTGCGCGGCGGTCCGCAGCATGGCGGGGCGTCCCTCACACGGGCTGGCGAAGAACTGCTGCGACTTTACCGGGAACTGGAGGCCAAAACCACCGCGGCGGTGCGTCCAACCGGCACGAAACTCACACGGTTGCTCCGGCCGTGAACGCAGGCTTAAGCTTCAGCCCGATGGAGAAAAACCGGAATGCCGGCCCCGGTGTTCAGGAAACAAGAGCAGGCGGGCGGGGGCGCCCGCGTTCCCATCGGCTCCGCTCCTCCGCGCTCCTCTCTCTGGCTTCATCGCTTCTGTTACCGAGGCCGCCTGGCCGACATCAGCCATTATCCGCTCCTCCGGCCTCCGGCTTCAGCCCTACAGCTCTCAGTTTTTCCGCTCATCCGCTCCTCATGTTGCGGGCCGGATGGCCTGGGTCAGCCACCGGCGTAACCTCGCCGGACGAAATTCAGGTTGCATTTCGACATATTATATTTAATAGGTCGGAAACGCCATTGCGGTCATCTCTATCATGAAACTGCTCCGCCCTTTTCTCCTGGTTGCGCTCATCGCCACGCTCGGCCGGCTGGATGCCGCCGAGGTCAACGTCTTTGCCGCCGCCAGCCTGACCGACGCGATGAAGGATCTCGCCACCCTGCATCAAAAAAACACCGGCGACACCATCAAGTCCAACCTCGCCGCGTCGAACACGCTCGCCCTGCAAATCAAGGAAGGCGCGCCCGCCGACATATTTTTCTCCGCCGACGAAGCCAAGATGAACGACCTCGCCAAGGCCGAGCTCCTTGATCCTGCGACGCGCCGCAGTCTGCTGGCGAACGCGCTCGTCATCGTTGTCGCCGCCGAGGACGGGGTGAAAATCACCGCGCCGGCCGACCTCGCCAGCGCCACCGTCCGCCGCGTCGCCCTCGCCGATCCTCAAACCGTGCCCGCCGGGATTTACGCCAAGGAATATCTGCAAAAAATCAACCTGTGGAAGGCCATCAACGACAAAACCGTGCCCACGGACAACGTCCGCGCCGCGCTTGCCGCTGTCGAAAGCGGCAACGTGGACGCCGCCATCGTCTACAAGACCGACGCGCTCATCTCCAAAAAAGTCCGCGTGGCCTTTGAGGTACCGGTCGCCGAGGGGCCGAGGATTTCCTATCCGGTCGCGCGGGTGAAAAGCGGGAAAAATCCGGCGGGCGCGGCGAAGTTCCTCGCGCTGCTCGCCTCGCCCGAAGGCAAGGCCGTTTTTGTGAAATATGGCTTCATCGTCACGCCCTGAGCCGGTTATGCTCCCACCGTTGTGTCCTCTGAAATCTGGCAGATTACCTGGTTCACGGTCTGGGCCTCGGCGCTGAGCCTGCTGCTCATCCTGCCGCCCGGTGTCGCCCTCGCATGGCTGCTCGCTCGCAAGCACTGGCCGGGCAAGTCGCTGATCGAGACCCTCGTCGCGCTGCCGCTCGTCGTGCCGCCCGTCGCGACCGGCCTCGTGCTGCTGAAACTCCTCGGCCGGCGCGGCGCACTGGGCGGCTGGCTGGAGCGCACGTTTGGGCTGGAAATTGTTTTCACCTGGCGCGCGGTGGTCGTCGCCACCGCCGTGATGTCGTTTCCGCTGCTGGTGCGGACGGCGCGCGTGGCCTTTGAGGGTGTCAGCCCGCGGCTGGAACAGGTGGCGCGCACCCTGGGTGCTTCGCCGTGGCGGGTGTTCTGGACGGTCACGTTTCCGCTCGCCGCGCGCGGGCTGGCGGCCGGTGCCGTGCTGGCGTTTGCGCGCGGGCTGGGCGAGTTTGGGGCCACCGTCATGGTCGCTGGCTTCATCCCCGGTCAGACGGTCACGCTCGCGCTGTCCATTTACCAGCAGGTCAATCTCGGCCACGACGAGGCCGCGTGGCCGTTGCTGGGCGTGTCCGTCACCCTGGCATTCGGCGCGGTCTGGCTCGGCGAGCGGCTCGCCCAAAGGAGGACTGCATGAAACTGACCCTCGCCGGTGTGCGCCTGCCGCTCACTCCCTTCGCCCTTGAGATGGACTTCCAACTGGACGCGCGCGTTACGGGCATCTTCGGCCCGTCTGGCGCCGGCAAGACCTCGCTGCTCGAAATTATCGCCGGCCTGCGCCGGCCGGCCGCCGGCCGCGTGACCCTCGACGGAACGGTGCTGTCGGACGCCGACGACGCACCCCAAGTTTTTCTCCCCCCGGAGCGGCGTGGTATCGGCTATGTGCCGCAGGACGGAGCGCTGTTCCCTCATCTTTCGGTGCGGGACAACCTGCTCTACGGCCATGGCCGGTCATCGGAAAAAGCGGCGCGGGCTGGCAGCCCGGACGAGAAGCTGACGTTTGCGCATGTCACCGCGGTCCTGGAAATCTCTGCGCTGGCCGGCCGCGCCGTGGGCACACTCTCGGGCGGTGAGCAGCGGCGGGTCGCGCTCGGTCGCGCCTTGCTCGCCGCACCCCGCCTGCTGCTGCTTGACGAGCCGCTCGCCGGCCTCGATACGCCTCTGCGCGAACGGCTGCTCCCCTGCCTCGCGCGCGTGCGGGACGAGTTTGGCGTGCCAATGCTCCATGTCACCCACGCACCCGACGAAGTGATGGAGCTCTGTGACGAAGTGCTCGTGCTCGCCCAAGGCCGGCTCAGCCAGCGCGGCCGGCCGGCCGGCCTGTTTGTCGCGGCGGCAAGTCCGCGCTATGTCTTGCGCGACCGGATGGAGCCCCTTCCCCCGCAGGGATGAAATTGCGGCTCAAGGCCCGCGACTGCCGGGGTTGCCATCCGGCTTTGGTTTCAGCCATTGATCAACCGTCTGCTGTGCGCGCCTGATATCCCGGGTACGGGAGATCAGCGCCTTAAACCCGCCCTTTGCATCGGAGCCGTCTGGCGTGGCCAGGCTGGCGGCAAACCCGGCCAATGGCCCGATCGTCAAAGCCTGGTCGTTGGGCAGTGAATTTCTCTCCCCGTCAGATTCAAGATACTGCAGCCACTTGGACACATGGTTGTCCGGATCTAAAAATAATTTCACCGGCTTTGCACCTCCGGATGCCGGCCCGCCGGCCGGGTTTGCGGCCAAGACACGTGCAATGTGGAATTCAGCTTCTGCGATATTCCAAAGCCGTTTCGCTTTTGTAGCTTTCCATCTGAATCAGGCTGGCGGCCTGTTTTGCCGAGGCCAGAGTTTGGGACGCGCCGGCCAGATCGCCTTTCCCCGCCTGGGCTTCGGCAATCCTGAGCTCCATCAGGCTTCGACTCTCTGGGTCGGCCACGAGCCCGGCGGCGGCTTTCGCCCCAGTGAAGTTGCCGGCTTTCGCCTCGGAAAGTGCGATCACAAACTGCGCATCGGAAAAGTATCCGTCGGACGACGAGATGAGGTTGGCCGTGCTTTTTGCGCCGGCGATGTCACCGCTGCCGGCCTGCATCTCGGTGATGAAATCCAAGGCCTCGTTTTTCAACTCCTGATTGATCATCTGGACCGATGCGCTCAGTGCATCGGCAAAATTGTGGTTGATCGCCAAGGACATGGCGATGGATTGCAACGCCGAATCTTTGGCCGATGTCCGCTGGGTGGAATCCAGAAGCCTGATCGCGCCAGCCACATCACCGGTCTTTCCCTGCGCCCGCGCGACCTCGGCCAGGGCGCTGCTTCTGTCGGCAGGGCTTATCATGTGGTCGGCCATTTCCGTGGCTTGCCGCAGGGTTGCCTGCATCCCGGCCATGTCGCCCAGCTTCGCTTGCGCCACCGCGATGGCTCCCAAGGCTCGAATTGTTGTAGGCTGGGCGGCCAGCGGACCGACGGTGGCTTTTGCCGTCGCGATCTCACCTTGCTGGGCCTGTGCTTCGGCGACGAGTCCGAGCGGCCGGCCGGGGTTTGCCATCAGCCCGGCGGTGCGCCGCACGCCGGAAAAATCGCCCGCCCTGAGTTGGATTTGGGAGATCTGCAACCAGGCGCCCTCTTTCACCACTCCGTCCTGGATCAGGGCGGCGGTGGCAAGGGCGGCTTCCAACGACCCCGCCATCGCCTGGCCTTGGGCAATTCTGCCCAAGGCCTGATCCTTGCGTATGGACTCTGCCATCAGCGCGGGGATTCTCAGGGCCAGGACCGTCTCTCCCGCCGACACCGCACGGTCACAAATGGCGAGGAGCACCTCATCCTTGGCGGCTGGGTCCTTGATCTGCCCGGCTTCCTGCAAGGCCGAGGTGAAATCGCCCGCTTCCAGACACAGGGTCGCCAAATCCGCCCGATATTGGCCTGGGTCCGGCGTCTGGCCGACGGCCCGCCGCACGTCGTTGACCGCTGCCAGCAGGCTCTCCCGGCTTTGAGTACGAAGCCTCGCAATTTCCTTTCGCACAGCATCGGCATCCGGCGACTGCGGGCTCAACACCAGGTAAGCGACATACCAGCAGGCCGCCCGCATTTCCCGGCCGGCGATTCGGGATTCTGCCTCGCCAAGTCCGCGAAAAATTTCTTCCCGCATCGGGGCGATCTGGCGCGCCGCCTGAAAAAAGCGGATCGCCGCATCGTAATCCATCCGCTTGGCCGCCGCGACGCCCTGCGCGATGGCCGCCTGTGCCTCCGGCGGCAAAGCCACGGCGATGGCGGACGGCGCGGCGGCGGACGCACCAAGGCTGATGCATAATCCCAAGCCCGGCAGAACCAGCCGGGTTCGCCGGCAAAATGTATCTGTATCGGTCAGGGATGGCATGGGGTTGGAGAGGACACGGCCCACGGTGGGAAAATCGCAGCGGCCCCGCCATGTTCACTCCAAACGGGAAAGAAGGTCAAGGCTCCCACCGGCCTCATCCTGGATCAGCTCGCCCGGCGGCAGCTGCGTGCTCGCCGCTACAGCTGCAGCCGCAGGCCATCATGGGCCGGCTCGACCCCCGGCGGCAGCGCGGCGGCCAGCACGGAGTGTCCGTTAAGATGGGTCAGGTGCGTCAGCAAGGTGCGCGGCGCGGCGATTTCACGGGCAACGGCCACGGCTTCGGCGA
Organism: Opitutia bacterium; assembly: GCA_947475065.1. Classification (GTDB taxonomy): domain Bacteria; phylum Verrucomicrobiota; class Verrucomicrobiia; order Opitutales; family Opitutaceae; genus CAIYUN01. The sequence goes on from CANJLB010000004.1 coordinate 45,654, forward strand.
TGCTCATGTGCGTCGGGTGTGGCTGATCGCGCAGCCCGTCGAGCACAACGGCGGCGGCGCCGCGTGCGAGGGCGATAGCGGCGGGCGGCACGGTCTTGCAGTCGGTGTAGTAGGCGAACTTCGCTCCGGTGCTCTTTTCCGAAAAGACGAGGCCAAGCGTCACCACCTCGCCGTGCGGCAGGGGCACGGACTCGATCACTCCTTGTGGCAGCTCCAGCCGCGCCGGCATCGGTTGCAGGCGAAACGCCGCGTAGCCCTTGGCGGCGGGCCGCTCGCCGATGGCGTAGGGAAACATCGCGCGCACGCGCGCCATCCCGGCCTCGGTTGACCACACCGGCAGGGCGGTGCCGCCGTGCTGGTCGCAAAACCGCCGCAGATCGTCCATACCGGCGATGTGGTCGGCGTGCCCATGGGTGAGAATGAACTGGTCAATCCAGCGAATGTTCTCGCGCAGGCATTGCAGGCGGAACTCCGGGGCGGCGTCCACCTGCACATGCAGGCCGTCCATGACGACGTGGATGCTGGCGCGCGTGCGGTGGTCGCGCGGGTCAGCCGAGGTGCAGACGGCGCAGTCGCACGCGATCATCGGCACGCCCTGCGACGTGCCCGTGCCGAGAAAAATAATTTCCATGTTCGGACAACCACGGATGACACGGATGGCACAGATGGAAAGCGCGGAAATATGACGCGGAGAAAAGAAGCCGCGATGGGCGAAAAGGCGGCGAAGGTGGATTGAGGTAGCCCGGCTCGTGAGAGCCGGGATGGGAGGGGGAAGATTGTCCCAGCGTCCCGCCTCTCACGAGGCGGGCTACGGGGCGGGCTTGCCATGTAGGGCCGGCGCTTGTCGCCGGGCCGTGGTTGGCCGGGCGTGGGGGGCGGCCCGGCCGCGAGGGCCAGCCCTACAGGTCGAAACCGAAATCTCCCAGCACTCGGCGGGCGGTTTGACCGGGGTCGGCGAAGTCGGCCGGCGTGAGCACGAGGGCGCGGGGGCCGGTCTGCTCGTGGAAAAAATGCAGGGCATCGCCGGCGACGTGCACACCGAGCGCCGTGTGGCAGCCGCCGCCGAGCGCGGTCTGGAAGGCACGCTCCAGTGTGACCGCGCGCAGGGTGGCCGCATCAAACACGGTGGCAAACTTCGCCGCATCGGCGGCCCGGCACTGGATGGCGATGGCACCCTGCCCGACGGCGGGCACCAATTCGTCAAAGGCCAGCGGACGAAATTCAGTGCCGGGCCACGCGGCAATTCCGAGACGGGCCAGGCCGGCGGCGGCAAGGACGGTGGCGTCGGCCGCGTGCAGCTCGCCGATCTTTTTCAGGCGCGTGTCCACGTTGCCGCGGATCTCGGAGAACTGCGCGGCAGGAAACAGACGTGTGATTTGCAGGCGGCGGCGCGGGCTGCCGGTGGCGATCGTCGCGGGCACGGCGACACCAGCGCGGACCACGAGGACGTCGCGCACGTCGGCGCGAGGGAGATAGCCGGCCACGGCGAGACCGGCGGGCATGTCGCCGGGAAGATCTTTTGCGCTGTGGACGGCGAGGTCGGCTTCCCCTTGCAGAAGCGCCTGCTCAAGCTCGGCGGTGAACAGGCCCTTGCCGCCACGTTGCTCCAGCGACCACGCGGCCTGCCGGTCACCGGTGGTGACGATTTTCCGCAGTTCCGTCGCGACTCCCAGCTGCGCGGTTAGATGGGCGGCGGTGAGCTCCGCCTGCGCGAGCGCAAGAGGGCTTTTGCGGGTCGCCAGAATGATTTTTTTAACCACGGATGACACGGATGTGGGAGAAAATTTGACCGCCAAAGCACGCTGAAAAACGCCTATTCCGAAAAGAAAACGGGCGCCAGCAGGCGGAAGACCCATTGGCGCCCATCAGCGAGAATTCGCGTTCCGGTCTCAGTAGGCTGCGGCCACGCCCTTGATGTTTTTCTTCTTCATCCACGGCATCATGCTGCGGAGGTAGGCACCGGTCTTTTCGATCTGGTGCTTCTCGCCGGCGGCGAGGAGGCGTTTGTAATTCTTGAGGCCGCCCTTGTGCTCCTTGACCCACTCCTTGGTGAACTGGCCGCTCTGGATCTCTTTCAGGATTTTCTTCATCTCGGCCTTGGTCCCCTTGTTGATGATGCGCGGGCCCCGGGTGATGTCGCCGTATTTGGCGGTCTCGGAGATGGAGAAACGCATGCCGGCGATGCCGCTCTCATACATGAGGTCGCAGATGAGCTTCAGCTCGTGGAGGCACTCGAAGTAGGCCATCTCGGGCTGGTAGCCGGCCTCGACGAGCGTTTCGAAGCCCGCCTGCACAAGCGCGCTGGCACCGCCGCAGAGGACGGCCTGTTCGCCGAAGAGATCGGTTTCCGTCTCCTCCTTGAAGGAGGTCTGGAGCACGCCGGCGCGGGTGGAGCCGATGCCCTTGGCCCACGCGAGCGCGGTGGCCTTGGCGGTTTTCGAGCCGCCGGGCGCGACGGCGATGAGGGCGGGCATCCCCTTGCCCTCCGTGTAGAGACGGCGGACGATATGGCCGGGGCCTTTCGGCGCGACCATGATGATGTCCACGCCCTTCGGCGGCGTGATGAGCCCGAAGTGGACGTTGAGGCCGTGCGAGAAAAGGAGGGTCTTGCCTTTGACGAGATTGGGCAGGATGTCCTGCTCATAGACGGAGGCCTGCTTCATGTCGGGCAGCGCGACCATGATCACATCGGCGCGGCGGACAGCCTCGGCGGTATCATAGACCTTGAAGCCGCGCTCGGCGGCGACGGCGCGGGACTTCGAGCCAGGATAGAGGCCGATGATGACCGAGCAGCCGGAATCCTTGAGATTCAGCGCGTGCGCGTGGCCTTGGGAACCGAAGCCGAGGACGGCGAGGGTTTTGTTTTGGAGGACGCCGAGGTCGGCGTCTTTGTCGGTATAGACTTTGGCGGGCATGGTGGTGGAAATCTTTGATTTTGGATTTTCGATTTTGGATTTCAGAAAAATCTTAGCGTTTGAGCGCAAGCACTCCGGTGCGGGCGAGGCCGAGGATGCCGAAGGGCTCGACGAGCTTGAGAAACGCGGCGGCCTTGCCCTCGTCGCCCGTGACCTCGATGATCACGTCGCCGGCGGATACGTGGACGATCTTGGTGCGGAAGATGTCGCAGATCTGCATGATCTCCGAACGGGCCTTGGTGTCAGCCTTCACCTTCACCAGCATGAGTTCGCGGACGACGGCCTCGTCCGCCTTGAAGTCCACAGCCTCAACGACGTTGACGAGCTTGCGGAGCTGCTTGATGGCAAGGTCGAGCGCGGCCTCGTCGCCCTTGAGGACGACAGTGATGCGGGAGAGGAGCGGGTCGTGGGTGGGAGCGACGTTGAGCGAGTCAATGTTGAAGCCGCGGCCGGAGAACATACCCGCGACGCGCGCGAGCACGCCGAACTGGTTCTCGACGAGGACAGAGATGGTGTGGCGCATGAAAAGGGAGGAAAAGAGAAGGAGGGAGGGGCGAAAAAGAGGCTGGTGGACGGCGAGGGACTCGAACCCCCGACCCTCTCGGTGTAAACGAGATGCTCTAACCAACTGAGCTAGCCGTCCGGGCCGGGTTGAACAGTGAAGCGGACGCACCGGCGGGGTGACAAGGAATTATTGCGGGGCACCAGCCGGGCCGGGCCACGGACGGCCGCGGGCCAAACCTGGCCCATGCACGGGGATTGACGCCGCCGTGCGCCGGGGCTTTCCTTTCGCGTTTCGCTCATGCCGCAAACCATCGCCGTCCTCGATTTTGGCTCGCAATACACGCAGATCATCGCGCGCCGTATCCGCGAGTGCCAAGTTTACTCGAAGATCTACCATCATTCAACGTCCGCCGCCCAGCTGCGCGCCGAGGGTGTCGTGGGCATCATCCTGTCGGGCGGACCGAGCAGCGTGTTCGCCAAGGGGGCGCCCATGCCCGACCGCGCGATTTTCACGCTCGGCGTGCCGGTGCTCGGCATCTGCTACGGCATCCAGCTCATGGGCAAGCTGCTGGGCGGACGCGTGGGCCGCAGTTCGCGCCGCGAATACGGCCACGGCGTGCTCAAGGTGAAAAAGCCCGGCCGCCTGTTCGCGGGCCTGCCGCGCTCCCTGCGCGTCTGGAACTCCCACGGCGACCGCCTCGTCCGCCTGCCGCCCGGCTTTGTGCCCATCGGCACCACCGAGAACTCCGAGTTTGCCGCCATCGAGGACCGCGCGCGCAACTTCTACGGCATCCAGTTTCACCCCGAGGTTTTCCACACCGAGCGCGGCGTGGACATCTACAAAAACTTCCTGCTGGGCGTCTGCGGGGCGAACCAGGACTGGACGACCAAGGACTTCATCGCCCACGCGATCGAAAGCATCCGCGCCACGGTCGGCAAGTCGCGGGTCATCCTCGGCCTCTCCGGCGGGGTGGACTCGTCGGTCGCCGCCGCGCTCATCCACCGCGCCATCGGGCGGCAGCTCACCTGCGTGTTTGTGGACAACGGACTGCTGCGCGCAGGAGAACGGGCGCAGGTCGAATCGCTCTATGCACGGAACTTTAAGATTGATCTGCGGGTCGCAGATGCGTCGGCCCTCTTCCTGCGCCGCCTCCGGGGCGTCACCGACCCGGAGCGCAAGCGCAAGATCATCGGCCGCACCTTTGTCACCGTGTTTGAACAATCGCTAAAGTCCGCCGGCGCCGACCGCGCCGAGTATCTCGCCCAGGGCACGCTCTATCCCGACGTGATCGAGAGCGTCGCCATCGCGGGCAACCCCGCCGCGCTCATCAAGAGCCACCACAACGTGGGCGGGCTGCCGGCGCGGATGAAGCTGAAGCTGCTCGAGCCGCTGCGCGAGCTGTTCAAGGACGAGGTGCGCGCCGTCGGCGCCGCGCTCGGCCTGCCGCGCGAGGTCGTGTGGCGGCAGCCGTTCCCCGGCCCGGGCCTCGGGGTGCGCGTGGCGGGTAGCATCACGCCGGAGCGGCTCAACGTCCTGCGCGCCGCCGACACCATCCTCCAGGACGAGATGATCGCGAGCGGCTGGTATTGGAAGGTGTGGCAGTCGTTCGCCGTGTTTCTCCCGGTGAAATCCGTCGGCGTCGTCGGCGACGAGCGCAACTACGCGGATGTGATCGCGCTGCGCATCGTCGAGTCGAAGGACGCGATGACGGCAGACTGGACGCGCCTGCCTTACGACCTGCTGCAGAAAATTTCCAGCCGCATCACCAACGAAGTGCGCGGCGTAAGCCGCGTCGTGCTTGACATCAGTTCCAAGCCGCCCGCCACCATTGAGTGGGAGTGAGCGCACCCCGCACTTCCGCCCATACTCCCGCCTGCCAGTTTTGTTTCCCTTTTCCCACGTTTTCCTGTCTCCTGTCCATTCCTCGCCATGAAACTCCCCCTCCGCCTCCTTGCCGTCCTGAGCCTCATCCTGTCCGCGCTCCCGCCGGTGCGCGCCGCCGATGATGTCGCCGCCGTCATCACCAGGTGCCGCGCGTTCGTCGGCAGCGAGACCGCGCTGAAAAGCATCCAATGCGTGCGCTATGTCGGCGTTTTGGAGGCGACGGACGCCAAGGGCGCAACCGTCATCAAAGGCCAGCTGGATGTGACCTTCCAAAGCCCCTACCGGATGCGCCAGGTCATCACGACCGCAAAAACCATCGAGACCACCGGGCTGGATGACTTCAGCTCATGGGTTTTGGAGCAAAACGCCGCCAATCCCGCGCAACGCCGTTTCAACCCGCGCAAAGTCGAGGCGATCGCGCGCTCCCGCGCCAACGTCTGGGAAAATCTCGCCTTTTACCGCGGCATCGAGGCCGTCGGCGGCCGGATCGAGGACGCCGGCACCGTAACCCTCGACGGCCAGACCGCCCGCAAACTCATCTTCCGGCATGACAACCAGATCCATTTTTCCCGCTGGTTCGACCCGGCGAGCGGCAGGCTGCTCCTCACCGAGACGGACGACGGCACGGCCATCCGTGAGGAAGGCGAAATCCGCTCCGGCGGGCTGCGTTTCCCGAAGAAACTAGTGAACACCACCAAGGACCCGGCCGGCACCACGGGCAAGCTGACCATCATCTTTGAGAAAATCACCGTCAACGAACCGCTCGACGCCGGCGCGTTCGCCCCGCCCCTCCTGGGTCCGCCGGCCGCCCCGGCAGGCGATGCGTTGAAGCTGCCCAAGCTCGGAACCGACCTCGCCCCGGCAGCCAAATAGCCGCCGGCCACCTTTTTTTTCCCGCTCGCCCCCCTGCCGCGCCGGCCTCAGCCTGCGCGGCAAATTTTTCTCCCGTGCGCGCCCTGTCCTTCGCCTCAAAAAGCTTTTTCGCCGAGCTCACCCAGTTCTGCCGCAGCGCAGAGCCGTCGCCGGAAATCTCCGCCAACGTCGCCGCCATCCTCGCCGATGTGCGGACACGAGGCGACGCCGCCGTCGCCTATTATGCGGCGAAATTTGACGGCGCCAAATTGCGCGCCAACGAGTTTCGCGTCCGCCCCGCCGAACTCGCCGCCGCCGCCCACCGCCTGACCGCCCCCGAACGCAAGGCCCTGCGGGCCGTGCACGCCAGCATCGGGGCGTTTCACCGGAAAAATCTCCCGGCGGCGTGGCAGGGAAAAAACGCCCATGGGGCCGTGGTCGGGGAAAAATTTGATCCCATCCGCCGCGTCGGCCTCTACGTGCCCGGCGGACAGGTGCCGCTCGTTTCGACCGTGCTGATGACCGCCACACTGGCAAAGCTCGCCGGCTGCCCGGAGATCGCGGTCTTCACACCCTCCGACGCCCAAGGCCACGTCGCGCCCGCACTGCTCGCCGCGCTGCACCTCACCGGCGTCACCGAAGTCTGGAGGGTAGGCGGCGTGCAGGCCATCGCGGCGGCGGCCCATGGCACCGCGACGATCCCGGCGGTGGACAAGATTTTCGGCCCCGGCAGCGCGTGGGTCTGCGAGGCCAAGCGGCAGGTCTTCGGCATCATTGGGGTGGACTCGCTGCCCGGCCCAAGCGAGGTCATGCTCATCTGCGATGAAACCGCGCGCGCCGATTTCGCCGCCGCCGACCTGCTGGCCCAGGCCGAGCATGGCACCGGCCGGGAAAAAATCTATCTCGTAACCACCTCGCCGGGTGTCCTCGCCGCGATCCAGGCCGAGGTGGAGACCCAGCTCCGGACGCTCCCGCGCGCAGGGCAGACCGCCCGCGTGCTCGCCGAAGGATTCCTGACCGTGCAGGTGGACACCCTGGCGCAGGCCGCGCGCGTGGCCAACGAGGTTGCGCCGGAGCACCTGGAGCTGCTCGTCCGCCCGGCCGCGGAGAAAGCCCTGCTGCGGACCATCACTACCGCCGGCGCGATCATGGTCGGCGAGCACACGCCAACAACGCTCGGCGATTTCGTCGCCGGCCCGAGCCATGTGCTGCCCACGGCCCGCGCCGCGCGTTTTTCCAGCGGGCTGCGGGTCGAGGACTTCCTGCGCCGCACGAGCGTCATCCGCTACGGCCCGGCGAGCCTCAAAAAGGCCGCCCCCACCGTCGCCGCCTTTGCCACGATGGAAAAGCTCGCCGCCCACGGCCGGTCCGTGGCGATCCGGACGCAGGGGGCCTCCTGACGGCACCCCACCCTTTCTCCGCCCGTGGCATCACTCCTTCATCCAAAGTCGGAAATCGAAAGTCTCGCCCGGCCCCACATGGCCGGCCTCCACGCCTACACGCCCGGCCTGCAGCCGACGGAGCCCGGCTGGGTGAAACTCAACACCAACGAGTGCCCCTACCCGCCCAGCCCGCGCGTGGCCGAGGCCATCCACCGAGAGACCGGCGACGACGGCGCCTCGCTGCGGCTCTACCCGAATCCGAAGAGCACGCCGCTGCGCGCTGCGGTCGCGCGGCTGCACGGCCACTGCCTCACCGAGGAAAACGTCATCATCGGCAACGGCTCCGACGACCTGCTCAACCTCCTCGTGCGCGTCTTTGGCGGCCCCGCCGCCGCAACCGGCTTCACCCTGCCGAGCTACTCGCTCTACCCGGTGCTGGTGGCGATCCAGGACGGCGCGACGCAGCCCATCGGGTTCGACCGCACGATGCGTCTGCCGGTTGCAGCCATGGCCGCATCGGGAGCACGCGCTTTTTTTCTCACCTCGCCCAATGCGCCGACCGGGGTCGCCTTTGCCAACGCCGACCTGGCGGCCGTGCTCGCGCGTTTCCCCGGCGTGCTCGTCGTGGACGAGGCCTATGCGCCCTTTGCCCGCGAAAACACCCTGCCGCTGCTCGCACGCCATCCGCGCCTCGTCATCGTCCGCACGCTCTCCAAAGCCCATGCGCTCGCCGGCCTCCGTGTCGGCTATGCGCTCGCGCAGCCGGAGATCATCGGCCTGCTCGACCGGGTGCGCGACAGCTACAACGTCAGCCGCCTCGCGCAGGCGGCCGCACTCGCCGCGCTTGGCGACCCCGGCTACTATGACGGCCTCATCGCCCGCATCACCGGCACGCGCGACGCCTTTGCCGCCGCCTGCGTCGCGCGCGGCTGGTTCACCTATCCCTCCCAGGCCAACTTTGTCTTCACCGAACCGCGCGACGCCACGGGCGCAACCGGGCCGGCCGTCGCGCAAGCGCTCCATGATTACCTGCTGACGCGCAAAATCCTCGTGCGCCATTTCCCCAACCACGCCTTGACCGCGCCGTTTCTGCGCGTCAGCGTCGGGACCGATGGCGAGATGCTCACCGTCAACCAAGCCTTCGACTCATGGCCGACCCACGCAAAGCAACCGTAACGCGCAAGACTGCGGAAACCGACATCGCGCTCACCCTCGCGCTGGACGGCACCGGCGTGTCCAAGACCGAGACCGGCGTGCCGTTTCTCGACCACATGCTCACGCTGTTCGCGAAGCACGGCCTCTTTGACCTGGAGGTAAAGTGCATCGGCGACGTGGCCGTGGACTACCACCACACCGTCGAGGACACGGGCCTCGTGCTGGGCGAGGCCTTCAAGCGCGCGCTCGGCGAGAAGCTCGGCCTCCGCCGCTACGGTTTTTTCCTGCTGCCCATGGACGAGTCGCTCGCCCGCGTAGTGGTGGACCTCGGCGGCCGGCCGCACCTCGTCTATGACGTGACGACGCCGACGATGTTCGTGCGCGACTTCAACATCACGCTAGTGAAGGAGTTCTGCCGCGCTTTCAGCAACGCGCTGGGCTGCAACCTGCACGTGGCGCTCGTGTATGGCGAGGAGCCGCACCATGCGGCGGAGGCCGTCTTCAAGGGCCTCGCCCGCGCGCTCGACCTGGCGACACAGATTGATCCCCGTGCCGCCGGGCAGCTGCCGAGCACGAAGGGGAAACTGTAGGGCGCGTGTCATGCACGCGCCGCCGGCGTCTGCAAGCCAGACGCCCTATGAACATGATCACCATCGCCGTCATTGACACCGGCATCTGCAACCTCCGCAGCGTCACCAAGGCGCTGGAGGCGGTGGGTGCGTCGCCGCGTGTCGTGCGCTCGCCTGCCGAGCTGGCCGCCGCCGGCGCCCCCGGCCTCGTGCTGCCGGGGGTGGGGGCGCTGCGCGACTGCGTGGCCTCGCTTCACACCAGCGGCCTCGCCGGCAGCGTGCGCGCGTGGATCGCCGCCGACCGGCCGTTTCTCGGCGTGTGCCTCGGCATGCAGGCGCTGTTTGACCGCTCGGAGGAGGGCAACGTGACCGGCCTCGGCATCTTCCCCGGAGAGGTCGTGCGCTTCCGCCGACCGCCCGAACTCAAGATTCCGCACATGGGCTGGAACACGGTTCGCTTTGTGCAGCCGCGCCCGGCCCTCGGCACCGGACTCTCGCCTGATTCCGATGCCTTTTATTTCGTCCACAGTTTTCATTGCGTGCCCGCCGACCGGGCGCTGGTGCTGGCCGAATGCGACTACGGCGGCGTGTTCACGGCCGCGATCGCACGCGGCCGGGTGTTCGCCACCCAGTTTCATCCCGAAAAAAGCCAGGCCAAGGGACTCCAGATCTACCGTAACTTCGCGACCGTGGCGGCCGCGTGATTCCGCTCACTTCGCCCAGAGGTTGTATTTCAGGATCGCGTAGATGGCGCGGAAGCCGTCGCGCCAGCCGATTTTTTTACCCTCGGCATAGGTGCGTCCATAGTAGCTCACGCCGACCTCATAAATGGTGCAGCCGGTGCGCGCGAGCTTGGCCGTGATCTCGGGCTCGAAACCAAAGCGGTTTTCCCTAAGGGTGATCTTCTGCAGGACCTCGCGGCGCATGACCTTGTAGCAGGTCTCCATGTCGGTGAGATTGATGTTGGTCATCATGTTCGAGAGCAGCGTGAGAAACCGGTTGCCGACCATGTGCCAGAAATAAACTACGCGATGGGCGTCACTGCCCATGAAGCGCGAGCCGAAGACCACGTCGGCCCGGCCGGCGAAGATGGGCGCGAGTAGCTTGGGGTATTCGTTCGGGTCGTATTCGAGGTCGGCGTCCTGAATGATGACGATGTCGCCGGTGGCGGCGGCAAAGCCGGTGCGGAGCGCGGCGCCCTTGCCTTGGTTGACCTCATGGAAAATCACGCGGGCCAGCTTGCCGTCAATCTCGGCGCGCAGCAGGTCGCGCGTGCCGTCCGCCGAGCAGTCGTCCACGATGATGATCTCCTTGCGTACGACCGGTGCGGCGCGCACGGCGGCGAGGATGGCGTGGATGGTCTTCCGCTCGTTGTAACAAGGGATGACAATGGAGACCAGCGGCGGTTCGGCAGGGGCGGAGGACATGCTGGGGGCTGAGTCAGGCCAACCTGGCGGCGGGCGCAAGCCCGGAGCCACGAGATCTAGACAGAACTACGGGGTCTTCTGCCATAGCACCGAGCGCGGGCGCTTTCGGGAAGAAAAGAACTCGCGCAACAATTCCACTGCCTTGTCCTTTGCGATGCATTTCGCACTGGAAACCCAAAACGGCTCACCGTCACCTGTTTGAAGGCAAACTCTGTCCGCCATTTCCTCTGCCTGGGACGATGGGATGGTCCATTCCTCGTCATTTTCCTCAAATGTGACGTGCGCGAGATTAGCTTTGGCGCAAACACCGAGCTGAACAACTTCGTCGGGAATTTTCATGGCAAGGAGCGGATACAGAATTTTTTCCCACCGCTCCGGTGACTTTCCGCTCTTGAGAATCAAATACACGCTCACTGCGGACTTTTGAAAGGCCGACACGCACAGGGAGTCGAGCTCTTCCAACGACCGGACTGCCTGTCCCTCCTTTTCATCGACCTCAAAGATAAACTGGCCCGGTTTCATAGGTGCATCCATCACTTCTCCCGTGAGTCGGTGAGACGGGCGGGCTTGGCGGGGGCGGCAGCCCGCTGGCTCATGTGGGCGATGAGGCGGTCGTTGAAATTCTTGGCCGGGTCGTGCCCCATTTTTTTGAGCGCATGCGTCAGGGCGGCGACCTCGACCATGCGCGCCATGTCGCGGCCGGGACGGACGTAGAGCTCGATGTGCGGCAGCCGCTGGCCGAGGATCTCGTAAAAATTTTCCTCCAGGCCGGTGCGCTCCTCGAGGACCTCGGGCGTCCACTCGCGGAGGGAAATGACGAGGTCCACCCGTTTCTCGAGCCGGATAGACTTCACGCCGAACATCTCGGCGATGTTGATGATGCCGAGGCCGCGACACTCCATATAGCCGCGGTTCAGCGCGCGTGACGAGGCCATGAGCTCGCGTTCGTCGAGCAGCCGGATGGCCGTGAGGTCGTCGGCCACCAAGGAATGGCCGCGCTCGACGAGGGCGAGGGCACACTCGCTCTTGCCGACGCCGGAGTCGCCACGGAGCATGACGCCCACGCCCTTGAGGTCGAGGGTGGTGGCGTGCTCGGTCGTCGTGGGCGCGAACTCGTTGTCCACGCAGAGGGTGGCGAGGTTGACCCAGTTCATCGTGATCATGGGTGTGCGGAAAAGCGGCAGGCCGCGCCGGGCCGCGATGGCGAGCAGAGGCGGCGTGGGGTGGTAGTTGCGCGTGAGCACGAGACACGGCACATGGCGTCGGACCATTTGCTCAACAATCCAGCCCTGCCGCCGCAGGGTGAGCCCGCGAAAATAAGTCATCTCCGCCGCGCCGAAGACCTGGACGCGCTTGTTGGCGAAATACTTGAAGTAGCCGGTGAGCGCGAGCGAAGGACGGTTGATGCTGCCCTCCTTGATGAGGCGGGGCAGGCCGGCCGCGCCGGTGACGAGATCGAGCTGCAGCTTCTCGCGGTAGGTTTCGAGGAAGTGCGCGACGGTGATGCCGGGATGAGGGGAGGGCATGGCGCGGAAAGTAGTGGGCAGCGCGCAGCGGGTAGCGAGTAGAAAACCAGCGGCCCAGGAACGGCGGCGGGGGCCGGGAATTAGAAACGCCCGTGACCCGTCACCCGCGATCCCTTCTCACATGTTGAAATCCTTGCCGAGGTAGAACTCGCGCGCCTCGGGGTCGTTGATGAGAAATTCGGCCGACCCTTCCTTGAACACGCGGCCTTCGCGGATGAGGTAGGCGCGGTCCACTACGCGCAGCGTCTCACGGACGTTGTGGTCCGTGATGACGATACCCAGACCGCGCGCCTTGAGCTGGAGCAGCACACGCTGCACCTCGGCGACGGAAATGGGGTCGATCGCAGCAAATGGTTCGTCGAGCAGCAGAAACTTGGGATCGGTGACGAGCGCGCGGGCGATCTCCAGCCGGCGGCGTTCGCCGCCTGAGAGCGTGTAGGCGGGCTGGGTGGCGACCTGCGTGAGATTGAACTCCTCGAGCTGGCGCGCGACGAGCGCGGCCCGGTCGCGGCGGCGCACGCCCACGGCCTCGGCGATGGCGAGGATGTTCTGCGCGACCGTGAGCTTGCGAAAGGTGGAGGCTTCCTGCGGCAGGTAGCCGAGGCCCAGCCGCGCCCGCTCGTGCATCCGACGGCGCGTGATGTCGCGGCCGTTGAGCAACACCCGGCCACGCGAGGCCGGCACGAGCCCGACCATGAGGTAAAAGGTGGTCGTCTTGCCCGCACCGTTGGGGCCGAGAAACCCGACAATCTCGCCGGCGCACACATGGAGGTCCACACCGTTGACGACCGTGCGCGAGCCGTAGGTCTTGATCAGGCCCTCGGCGCGGATCTCGGACACGGCGGGCACGGCCGCGGCGGAGACGGGGGAATTGCTCATGGCTGCTTGGCGGGGGCCGACAGGGTTTTGGGGAGATCAACTCCCAGGGCCTTGATCGTCGGAATTGTGAACTCGGGGTTGGAGACCTCGACGACTCCTCTGGTGATCGTGATAATGCTGCCCTTCTGGATAAACGGCTCCTTGCCATCGTTGACGGTGATCACCGGCCCCTCTGTCAGCACAATCTTGTCCTCGTCAGGAAAAAACTCGGCTCGACCACAACTGGCCTCGCGACCGCTCTGCGAGATGTGCACATGCCCGGTGACAAGGAGTGACTTGATCTTGTCATGTTTGGACAACTCGACCGAGCCCACCAACACCCCGTCGAGATGGTCACAGGTGATGCGAAGGTTGGTTCCCGTCAGGGTGACGGCCTGGTCCAGGGTGATCAAGGTTTCCTGGCTGTTGCGCACCATTTTGCCTTTGATTGCAGTGATCACGGTCGGCTGCTCCGCGTCCGCCGCCGGCGGGGCGGAAGCGGACGCAAAAAGCAGCGAGGCGGAAGCGAATAACCAGAGGAAACGTGAGGGTTTCATTTGAAGAGGGCCGGAAGACTGGTGCTTATGACCACACGGGTGTTCTTTTCGATTAAAACGGTGTTGGTGTTTTGGTCGTAACTCCACTGCTCGCCGGAGATTTCCAACGCGGGGTCGGTATGCACGATGCTCACAGTCGAGTCACCGTGCAAAATCTTCCGGTCGGTCTGCACGTTGGCGGCAGGTGTGACGAGCTCGGTGTCCACGTCATCCGCGGCGTTACGCCTGTATTTCGTGAGGTGGACCCCAGTGGCATCGTATTCCGTGGGGCTGATTACGCGCACGGTGTCGAAACTGATCCACACATCGCGGTAGCCCTCCTTGGTGAAGGTGCGCGGCGAAATCTTTTTGCCCGACGCGGGTGCATCCGCCCCGGAGAGGAACAGGGCGCAGGGCACGAGAAGCAGGGCAGCCGCAAAAACAGGCGCGGCGCGGGTGCCGCGGCGGAACAGGGCAGGCAGGCGGGGGCGGTGGAGGCTCATCGGAAGTTAGTCCTTTCGCCTTTGCCGTTGTTCCTCTTTCGCGCGGCCAGAAGCAGCTCGCAGACCTCGCGCACGGCCCCGTGACCGGCGGGACGGGCGGGCACGAAGCCGGCGGCGGCCAGCGCCGCGGGCATCGCCCCGGCGGGCGCGACTCCAACGCCAGCCCACGTGATGGCGGGTGCGTCAATGTCGTCGTCACCCATGTAGGCGCATCCGGCGGCGGCAAGGCCGAGTGCGGCGGCGAGTTCCTGCAACGCAACAAGCTTGTCGGTGCGGCCCTCGATCAAGTGCGGGATCTTCAGCTCGGTGGCGCGGGCGCGCGTCGCGCCGGAGGGCCGGCCGCTGATCCATGCGACGGTAACGCCGGCCTTGTGCAGGCGCACGAGGCCCATGCCGTCAAGGATGGAGAAGGTTTTGATCTCCGTGCGGCCGTCGGAGGAAATTTGCACCGTGCCGTCGGTGAGCACGCCGTCCACGTCGAGCGCGAGGAGACGGACCGCCGCCCAGGCGGCGCGGCTGATTTTAGATTTTTGACTTTGGATTTTGGATTGGGGCACGGGCGGCGGGAGGAGTCCTTCTAAAATGAAAAACAAGAGCTAAGCGATAGCCAATAAGCCCTCCGTGCGGTGTCACCCGATCCACGTGGCGATCTGAGCGATGATCTTTTCGGCCGCCGGGCGGAAGGCGTTTTCCAGCTCGGGGGCAAAGGGGACCGGAAGGTCGAGCGAAGCGATGCGCAGCGGCGGGGCTTCGAGACTGAAGAAATGCTCCTCCGTAAGCCGTGCCACCAACTCGGCGCCGAAGCCGTGGGTGCGGCGACCTTCGTGGAGGACGACGAGGCGGTGGGTGCGGTCGAGCGAGGCGCGGATGGCATCCAGTTGCAGCGGAGCCAGCGCGCGGAGGTCGAAGAGGTCGAAGGTCCTTTCGTATTCGCCGGCGAACCAGTCGCAGGCCTCCGCAGCGGGAAGCGTCATCTCGCCGTAGGTGACGAAAGTCGCGTAGTCGCCGGCGCGGATGTGACGGGGCGTCCACACGTCGCGGTAGTTGGGATCCCACGAAACGGGGTGTTTGCCGCGCCGGTAGAGGCCCTTGTGCTCGAGGAGGAGCACGGGGTTGTCGTCCTCGTAGGCGGCGAGAAGCGCGTTGAAGGCGTCCTGCGGCGTGCTGGGGTAAAGCGCCTTGAGGCCGGGCATGGCGAGAAAAACAGACTCCAGCTCCTGCGAATGGAACGAGCCGAACGTGAGGCCGCCGCCGCACGGGAGGCGCAGCACAAGCGGGATTTTGGCGCCGGAGCGGAAGTGCATGGTCGCGGCGTTGAGCGTGATCTGGGTGAACGCCTCGGTGGAAAAATCGGCGAACTGAAACTCCTCGATGGGCCGATGGCCGTTGAGCGCGAGGCCGGTGGCCCAGCCCGTGCAGGCGCTCTCGGCGAGCGGGACGTTGACGACGCGCGGGCGGCCAAAATCAGCCAGCAGGCCATCGGTGACCTTGAAGGCGCCGCCATAGGTGGCGATGTCCTGGCCCAGGACGAGGGATTCGGGACGCTCGGTGAGGATTTTACGGTGCGCGCGGTTGAGGGCCTGCGCTGAAGTTAGATTTTGGATTTTGGAATCTGGATTTTGGATTTTGGAATCCAGCGAGGGAATCCAGGCGATGGGCGGGGCCGGCGGGGCGAAAACGTCGGCCTGCATCGCCGCGGTGTCGGCGGCGGGGCGCGGGGTGGCAAGGGAGACTTGCACGCAGGCTTCAAGGAAGGCGTTGAGCTCGGCCTCGTTTTTCCCGAGGGCGGCGGCGTGGCCGTCGGCAACGAGGCGGGCGCGAAACTTTGGAAGTGGGTCGGCGGCGAAGAAGGCCTCGCTCTCGCCGGGCTGCAGATAGTCGCAGGTGTCGTAGGCGGCGTGGCCGCGCAGGCGGAGCGTGCGGGCCTCGATGAGCACCGGGCGGGAGGTGGCGCGGGCGGTCGCAATGGCGGCGGCGAGCGTGCGAGTGGTGGCGGCGACATCGGCGGTCGCGTCGAGGACGAAGCCTTCCATGCCGTAGCCGGCGGCGCGGCGCCAGAGCCCGGTACCGGGGGCGAACTGCTCGCTCACGGGCGTCGAGTAGGCATAGCCGTTGTTCTCGATCACGAAGACGACGGGCAGCGAGAGCAGCGAAGCGAGGTTGAGCGTCTCATGGATGTCGCCAGTGCTCGAGGAGCCGTCGCCGAGGAAGGCGAAACCGACGGCGGCCCGGCCCAGGCGGCGCTGGGAGTCGGTCGCACCGGCGACCAGCGGCAGCATCGCGCCGAGGTGCGAGATCATCGGCAGCGAGCGCGCGGCGGGATCGCCGTGGTGAATGTTGCCCTCCCGGGCACGCGTGGGGCTCGCGGCGTTGGCAAAATATTGGTTGAGATGGTCGCAGAGATGACCGCTCCAGACGAGATGACCGCCAAAACCACGGTGGGAGAACGAGACGACGTCCACGGCCTTGTCGGCGAGGAGCGCGAGCGGGACGACGAGGCCCTCATTGCCCTGCCCGCCGCAGACGGTGCCTTTGATGAGACCCTGGCGAAAGAGATCGAGGATGCGGTTGTCGGCCTGCCGCGCGAGGTACATCCACGCATGGATGCGCAGCAGGGCGGACACGGGCTCGCGCTCCAGCGCGGCGGCCAATAGGTCGCGCGCGGCCAGAATGGCGGGAGGTTTTGGGAAAGCCATCGTGTGGGGACGGTGGGCGGGGGCGCAGCGGCGGGCAAGCAAATCGCGGGCGGGAGTTATGCCAGAATTGACCCAGCCGGGCGTGTGGTGCGCGGGGCGGCTGGGAAACTCGCGGGCGAGGGGATGTAGAACGAGCGCACCACCTTTTCGGAGTCGTTCACGGGGTTGTTAGGGCGAGCGGGTTATCCCCGTCTTCAGCTCGCGCCAGCGCGCAAGGCGGTCGGCGATTTTGGCCTCCCAGCCGGCCGTCTTCGGAGTGTAGAGCGTGAGTGGTTTTTCGAGATAGTTCTGACCGGAGATGTTTTCAGGAAAATCGTGCGAATACGCGTAGTCTTTGCCTTGGCCGAGGCGCTGGTTGGCCTGGCCGCTTTTGCTGCGGAGGGCGGAGGGGATGGTTTGCACGGGCTGCTCCTTCAGCACGCGGTGCGCTTCGCCGAGGGCGAGGGTGGCGGAATTGCTCTTCGGTGCGGTGGCGATGTAGAGCGTGGCATGCGCGAGGGTGAGCTCGGCCTCGGGCAGACCGATGAAATCGCAGGCGTGATGCGCGGCAACCGTGAGCGGGAGCGCCTGCGGGTCGGCGAGGCCGACGTCTTCGCTGGCCAGGATCACGAGGCGGCGTGCGATGAACCGGGGGTCTTCGCCGCCGGCGAGCATCTTCGCGAGCCAGTACATCGCGGCGTCGGGATCGGAGCCACGGCAGCTTTTGATGAACGCGGAGATCGTGTCGTAGTGCTCGTCCTCGTCGGCATCATAGCGGATGCGCCGCTCGCGGGCGAAGACCTCGAGCTCGGCGGCGGTGAGGGTGGCGCGCCCGGGCAGGCCGAACACGAGGACTTCGAGCGCGTTGAGGGCGCGGCGGAGATCGCCGTCGCAGAGCACGGCGAGATCGGAAAGGATTTTGTCGGCGGCGGTGATGCCACGCGCACCGAGCCCACGGTCCGCATCGGTCAGCGCGTGCTTCAACACCGCCGTGATTTGCGCGGGAGTGAGCGGGTCGAGGCGGAAGAGGTGGCTGCGCGAGAGGAGCGGCGGGTTGACGTAAAAGCCGGGGTTGTGCGTGGTCGCGCCGATGAGGCGGACGTTGCCCTCCTCGACATCGGGGAGGAGCAGGTCCTGCTGCGACTTGTTGAAGCGGTGCAGCTCGTCAATGAAGAGAATCGTCGCCGCCTCGGGACGGCGGCGCGCGGCGGCGAGAATTTCACGCAGCTCGGCGACGTTGGACATGACGGCATTGACCCTAACAAAGCGGCTGCCGGTCTCGCGCGCGATGGCCTCGGCGATGGAAGTCTTGCCGCTGCCGGGCGGACCGTAGAAGAGCAGCGATCCGAAACGGTTTTGCGCCACCAGGCGCGGGAGCAGCGAGCCCGCCTTTAGGATGTGCTCCTGCCCGACAACCTCGGCGAGCGAGCGTGGCCGCATGCGCGCGGCGAGAGGTTGTGAGGCAGGCGCGCGCGGCCCTGCCACCTGACCCGGGGCAGGCGGGTGGTCGTCGCCGAAAAAATCAGGCTGATCGGGATCGGACATGGGGGAGATTGACCACGGATTACATGGATGGGCATGGATGAATTCAAAACCTATCCGCGACCGATAATTAGCGTGGATTCGCGTCCATTCGCGGTTTCAAACTTCAGGGCATGACCAGCCGCAGTCTTCGTTATCGCGCGCCGTTGCTGTGGCTCGTGCTGCCGCTGATGGCCGGGCTGGCGGCGGGGCGGGCGTGCGAACTGGGGGCGCCGGGCCGGCTGCTGGCTGGGGCGGTGGTGGCCGCGCTGCTGGCGTTGGTTGCGGCATGGCGCGCGCCGCGTGTGTGGGCGTGGCCGCTGATGGCGGCCATGCTGCTGCTGGGCGCCGCGAGCTTTGGGTTGCACCGCCAGCGGCTGCCAGAGAGGGACGCGCTGCCGCCACGCGAGGCGCGGCTGTCGCTCCGCGTGGACCGCGTTTTTGCCGGATCGGGCGCGGTGCGGGCGGGCGGGATCGCGACCGTGGTCGGGGCCGATACGCATCTGCGCGACCTGATCGGGCAGCGGGTCTGCTATTCATTCACGTTGCGGCCAGGCGAAACGGTGCCGGTGCGATCCGCAGTGCTGGCGGCGGTGGGCGTGCTCACCGTGGTGCCGCCCGACCCGGCGGCGGGGACGTTTGAGGACTATCTGGCGGGCGCAGGCGTGAATTTCCGGCTGGCCCGCGGGCGCGTGCTGGCGGAAGAACGCGCGGCAACGGCCTATTACCGGCTGTGCGCACGGGCGGCGGAACGGTTCAACGTCATCCTCGGGTTTGGCCTCGTCGAGCGGCGGCCCGAGCTGGCAGGGCTGCTGCGGGCGATGATGCTGGGCGAGACGCAGGAGCTGAGCGAGGAGCAGCACGGCCTGTTCATGCGCAGCGGGACGATGCATCTGTTTGCCATCAGCGGGATGAACATCGCGGTGATCGCGGGCGTGATCGGGCTTTTGCTGCGCTGGCTGCGGCTGCCGGAGTGGGCACGGTTCGCGCTGGGTGCGGGCGCACTGTGGCTGTTTGTGGACATCACAGGCACATCACCATCGGCCGTGAGGGCGTGGGTGATGGCGGTGTTTGTGCAGACGGCGTGGCTGCTGTGGCGGCCGGCGAATCCGCTGGCGGCGGTCACGGCGTCGGCGCTCGCGGTGCTGCTGGCGGCACCGGGGCAGTTTTTCAGCGCGAGTTTCCAGATGAGCTACGGCATCGTGCTGGCGCTGTTCATGCTGGGGCTGCCGCTGGGCGAAGCGTGGCTGGCGCGCTGGACGCCCTGGCGCGACCTGCCGGAGGTGACCTGGCAATGGTGGCACCGCGCAGGCGCGGCGGGCTGGCGCTGGGGCGTGTCCGCCGTCGCAATCGGCGTGGCGACGACACTGATGAGCCTGCTGACCGGCGTGCGTTTCTTCCAGCTGCTGACGCCGGGCGCACTGGTGGCAAACCTCGTGCTCATCCCGGCGGCAATGCTGGCGACGCTGGGCGGATTTGCGTCGCTGCTGTGCGGACTCGCGGGGTTTGCACCAGGCGCGGTGTGGTGCAACCAGCTCGCCGGGCTGACCCTGCAGGGCATCGAGGCGATCGTGCGGCTGAGCGTGCGGCTGCCGGGGGCATTTGTGCCGGCGCGGTTCCGCGCCGAGTGGATCGGGCCGGCGGCGCTGACGGCCCTTGTGGCCGCATTGCTCGCGGGCTACGCGTGGGGCTGGCGCAAGGAGCGCGGCGGATTCTGGCCGCCGTTTGCGGTGGTGGCGGTGACCCTGGCCCTGGGTGTAAAGTTTGGCGAGTCTGATCGCCCAACGGAGGACAAACACGAACCGCCGCGAATAAAAATCGAGGGTTTCCTATTGCCGATTCATCCCCCAGCCTTCCGTCCATGAAAAGCGCCTACGATCTCGCCATGGAACGCCTCGCCAAATCCGACCCCGCTGCGGGCCGCGCGCTCACGCCCGCGCAAAAGGCCCGGCTCGCCGAGCTCGACGCAATCTACAAGGGCAAGGTCGCGGAGCGGGAGATTTTCCTGCGGCAGAAACTCAACGAGGCGCGGGCGGCGGGCAAGGCGGAAGAGATTGAAAAAATCCGCACGGAGATGGCTAGCGAACGCGTACGGCTCGAGGAAGAGCGCGACGAGGAGAAGGAGAAGGTCCGGCGGGAAAAACGCTAGCACCGGCGGAGCAGGCGCCCGCGAAACCGGCGCGCTTACTTCGCGGCCGGCAGCTGGGGTGCACCCGGCGACGCGGGTTTGTCATCCCATTGCGTCCGGGCCTTTTCAGATGTGGGTGGCCGGCCCGGTGGGAAAAAAATCCCGACGACACCGAGGCCGCTTACGCCCGCACCCGCGGCGCGAGACGACGACGGCGCGGGCATGGCGGGGGCAGAGGGAAGCTGCGTCGCGGTGCCACCGCCGGCGGCGGTGACGAGCGCGGCACCGCCCTCGGTCCCGGGGCCGTTGCGGCGAAAGACAAACCGGTTGAACTGGTCGAAGGTAGTCTGGCGGCCAAGCTCGGGCTGGAGCTGCAGTACGGCTTTGCCGGCGGTACGGATGCCCTGCTGATATTTTTCCGACATAAGGCTGCTGTCCGTGAAAGGATTGGTCTTGGTCTGAAACCGGTCGCGCGCGGTCTGGCCGGCCAGCGGGCTGTCCTTGCGCGCGAGCAGGTCGGTGGAGATCGGCGCGTCCTTGCGCTCAATCATGGTTTTTGCGCGCGTTTCGGCCAGCTCGATGGGCGCCCGGCGGTCGGCGAGCGGGGCCGTGGGTTCCTCAATGAGGCCGGCGAGCGTGGCGCGGCTGTCCTCGATGCGATTGGCGCGTTGCTTGTCCACGTTGCCGACGCTCTTGGTGGTGTCCGGTCCGGGATCCAATTTCTCAACCCGCACAGACGGATCCAACTTCGTCACATCCTCCGCACGCGCGCACGGCACGGCCAACACGGCGGCGAGGCCTAGGGTGAAGAGCGATGACGGGGAAACGCGCATGGCGAGATGATCCACAATGAGACCTATGCACGCCGGGACAAGCCGATTTTTCCCACACCCGCCGGCACCGGGCCAAATCCACCACCGGCCCGGTACGCAGCCGGTGGTGGGCGAAAACGCCCCAGCTAGGGCCTGACGGGCGCGGCCGCCCTGCTTTGCAGCACGGCGTCGAGCACCGCGCTGCGCAAAGGCGTCGCGTAGGCCCGGTATTGCGCGTAGGCTGCATCGCCGAGCGTCGAACGGATCTCCGCCTCCACCGGAATGGCGGCATCCCGGACCATCTGGGTGATTTGCGCCTGATCATTTGCCAGCGAGAGCCCTTGGCTCGCGACATCGCGGATGGTGCCCTTGATGGCGTTCAGACGCCGGGCCAGCAGTCCGTCCATGTTGGCTGTTTCCGCCGCGCTCAGGTTCAATTGCTGGTAAAGGGGCCCGTAGGCCGCATCAATGAGTACGCGGGCGGTGTCTTGACCAGCATCGTCGGCACCGGAAGGCGTCAAGACCGCGGCCAACGCCGCCACCTGCTGGGGCAGCATCGCGACGGGAGCCGACACGGTGCCCGGTGGCACAGACGGCGGGTTGGCCGGAGCAGCGGAATCGACCGCCAGCGGGGGCGAGGCCGCCTGATCTGACTGGGAGAGGTTGGCCGACGGGGCGACCGGTGCAGGCATCGGTTTTGGCGACAGCACCCACCAAGCGAGCAGACCGCCGAGCACGAGCAAAATGGCCGCAGGCAGGGTGCGGTTTGGCTTGGTGGGAGAAGCAGGGCGGGAGGAATTCATAGGATGCCGGGGTGGTTAGGAGTGAACTCATCGCAGTCCCGGCTCACTCCGGTTCGGCGGTGCCTTCGGTGACGTGGTCGCGGGCTTCGGGGACTTGCTTCAGAAATTCGCGCAGCGCAGCGCTCAGATGCTCGGCATAGCGGAAATGCGCACCCATGCCGGTGCGCAGCTCGGCCTCATAGATAAACTTGTCGGCATGCGTGCTGTGCTCGAAGGGCGTCTGCGCGCCGAGCAGGAGCGAATAGACGTAGGCGGGGGAACCGCGCGCGAGGAGCTCGCGCGTGAGGTCGAGCTGGTCGGCGAGGAGCGCGGAGTGGCCGGCGGGGCGAATCTCGGGCGGCAGGTAGAAGCCGGCCTGGATAAACGGCGTGTGGCGGTAACCGGTGCGGTGGCGGTTGAGGTCGCGCAGCTCGGCGAGCGCCAGGTTGTTCCAAGCGAACGCCACCCGCATCCGGCACGTGGCCTGGCCCTGCTGGCCGTAGCGGTTGGTCCGGTGGCGGAGCGCCTCGGCGACAGGCTGCGTTTCGGGGAGAAACGGCGGCGTGGCGCGGTCCACATGCACCCACACTTCGTCGGCGAGCGGCGCGGCGGAGAGGCGCTCCCGGCCGAGCGCGAGCGATGCCGCGAGCTCCGCCGCAGCCTGCGCCTCGTAGGATTTTTCGGCGAAGCTGTGGCGCATGAGGCGCGGGGAGATTTTCAGCAGCTCGTCGCGGATGAGCCGGGCGGCGGCCCGCGCCTCGGGGTGCGGGAGCGAGTCGAGCTGTTTCACGGTCGTGGCCCACATGCGCGAGGTCTGCACAAGGCCCAGGTTGGTGCGCGTGGCGAGCGGAATGAAATAGCGGGCGCGGTCGAGCGCGTAATTTTTGCGAAGGCGGGCGACGACAGCGGGCTTGGCCGCAGGTGGAAGGCGGACCAGCGCGGGGTCGGCGAGGGCCAGCGCGTCGAGGCGCGCGTATTCGGCGTGGTAGGCGGCAAAGGCGCGGCCGAGCACGTCGCGCCAGCGCGGGGCGAGGTCGGCCGGGATGCCCAGTTCCTCGGCGGTGGGGACGTTGGCAGCGTCCATTGTGATGTAGCGGGTGCTGGATTCCTGCCCGTCGGCCATTGTGGCGATCTCGAAAATTTTGTAGGCGAGCCACATCGAGACATCATCAAGCGCAATCGCGAGGCCGCCGGTGAGCCCGCCGATCGAGGCGTGGCCGTAGTCCACGAAATTAAGGATGCGGTCAATGGAGGCGTCGGGGTTGGCGAGGTCCACCTTGGCGAGAATGGCGGCGATGCCCGAGTTGCTGCGCGAGTAGCGCGCGAGGACGGAGGCGAGCAGCTCGGGCGTGACGCGCGGGAGATCGGCGGCGCCGGGTGGTGGGACGAGGGCGAGGCCGGTGACTTTCATGCGTGGGCGAGGAAACGGAGCATAACCGCAAAGAGTCTCAAAAAATCGTAAAAATTGGAAGCGAGAAACGCGATGGGAGAGCACAAGGGCGAGTGTTTTCACCCTCTGTGTTCAGCCTTTCAGCCCTTCAGTCTTTCAGCCATTATTGCCCCGTGCTCCTCGCCCTCAACAAACCCTATGGCGTGCTCTCGCAGTTCACTCCCGAGCCCGGCTCGCGCTGGCGCACGCTCGCGGAGTTCCGCCTGCCGGCGGATGTCTATCCGCTCGGCCGGCTCGATGCCGACTCGGAAGGGCTGCTGCTCCTCAGTGACGAGCCGGGGCTCAATGACCGCCTGCTCGACCCGCGCCACGCGCACGCCCGCGAATACTGGGTGCAGGTCGAGCGTGTGCCGGACGATGCCGCGCTCGCGCGGCTGATGAAGGTTGTGAAGCTTGGCACGCATCGCACCCTGCCCTGCCTAGTGCGGAGGCTGGAGCCGGCGCCGGAGCTGCCGCCGCGCAAACCGCCCATCCGATTCCGCAAAAACGTGCCCGACTGCTGGCTCGCGCTCGAGCTCACCGAGGGCAAGAACCGCCAGGTGCGCCGCATGACTGCGGCCATCGGCCATCCCACGCTGCGGCTCATGCGTATCCGCATCGGCGGGCTCACGCTGTCGTCCTTGGCGCTCGCGGTGGGCCAGTGGCGTGAGCTGATGGCGGCGGAGCGCGCGGCGGTGCTTGCCTGAAACAGATTGCCTTGGGGAATATACCCTCCAGAATGGTCTCACGCTCCGCACAACCATTGTATGGATATTATTCTAATTTATGATTATATCTGGATTTAAAATCGTCAAATTTTTTATGATGTTACTGGGGCTGATTATTTTATTGGCCGTTGTTCAATCTTTTAAATATAAAGCAACCAAGCCGATAGAGATTACCGCAACCCACGCGACTGCTTCAAACGTGATTTATACGTCCGATAAGCGTTCAATATATTCGAATGGGAATGCGGCATACACTTTGGCGGCGAATCAGATCGATGGGGACTTTATGGGACCTTATGTCTTCGGGGATAAAATTGTTTTCATCGAAAAGATGCGAAACTTGGTTCTTGTGTTTTCTGACGGCCGTTTATCAAAAAATATAACAGTAACTGATTTTTCGTCAATGAAATGGTTTCCACAGTACAATTCTATCTCCGCATTAATCAGAACTAAAAACGGTTTGCTTATTTATACATATCTTTCCGGGGAAGCATTTATTATGGATGATGAATTTAAGATACATAGACTTAAACAATTGGATGTGGACGTGATAGCGGATGGCCACCCGCATTTTGACGGATCGGATATGCCTATGAAAGGCGTTGTCGAGATTCCATGCAGCGCCATCGATTTGGATGATCGATATATTACAATTGACCTCGATAATCTTAATATCGTTAGTAAAGGTGCAAAGAAACGGGAACGGCGGCAGCCGCCATAAAAATAAACCTCCAAGCCAAAACAGATGAACCTACGGGACTACCATAGAGGTTCTCTTGATTTGGTGTTACCGGCCGAATTGACGCCGGTGATTTGGCCAGAATGAGGTCGTAGGATTTTTGGGCAGATTACCACGCTGGCGTCGGCGAAGCTGGCACGGCGTCTCAGATACGCTTGATCAGCTCGGCGGCGGGGTGGCGCACCTTGGGGGCGGAGGCGTATTTGTCATCGTCGGCACGGTAGCCGGCGGCACAAGCGCAGAGGACGGCATAGGGCGTGCCGACGAGCCCGAGGATTTCCCCGAATTTCGAGGGCTCGATGCCCTCCATCGGGCAGGTATCCACGCCCAGCAACGCAGCCGCCGCCATGAACTGGCCGAGCGCGATGTACACCTGCCGCGACTGCCAGGTGTCGAGCGTGCCGCCGGCTTTCGCGCCGGCAAGGCTTTGCAGCATGAAGTTCTTGTATCCGTCGAGCGCCGCCAGGGAGCCGCCGCGCATGGCGACCGTGCGGGTGATGAGCCGGTTCACGTCATCCGCCCCGACGTCCTGCTGGAAGGCAAAGACGACGAGATGCGAGCAGTCGGCGGCCTGCGTCTGTCCCCAGGAAGCCGCCGCAAGCCGCTGTTTGACGGCCGGGTCGGTCACCACCACAAATTTCCACGGCTGGAGGCCATAGGAGGACGGCGCCAAGATGAGGGCCTGCTCCAGCGCGTCCCAGGTAGTAGCGGGGATTTTTTTCGCCGGGTCGAATTTTTTAGTGGCGTAACGCCAGTTGAGGGCAGCGAGAAGCTGGGAGTCGGGAATCGGTGTCATGGTGGATGAGGAAAGGCTGAATGACTGAAGGGCTGAATCGAACCACAGGAAAAGACCCTTGTCCCACCCCTTTTAGCCCGATGCCCAAAGGCCGGACACGGATTCCACCGGCTTGGGCGTCACGGCGTGAGGATCACCTTCATGTATTTCGCGCCGTCGGGGGCGCTGAGCTTGTCGAACCATGCCGGGCCCTCGTCGAGCGACGCCACCGCGCTGATCATCGGATCCACCCGGACCTCGCCACGCGCGATGAGATCGAGGCAGAGCGGGTATTCGCCGGCGGAGCCACAGGTGCCGTGCAGGGTGAGCTCCTTGGTGACGATGGCCTGGAGGGGAAAATCGGCGGTCTTCGGCGCAAGGTTGCCGACGAGCACGGCATGGCCGCCGCGCCGGAGCGTGGCGATGGCCAAGTTGAGTGTGGGGCCGATGCCGACGACCTCCAGCGCCACATCCGCGCCGTTGCCTGCGGTGAGCTTGGCGACCTCGGCTGGCACGTCGCAGGCATCGGACTTGAGCACGTGCGTCGCACCGAGCGTGCGGGCGAGGGCCAGCCGGTTTTCGGCGAGGTCCACGGCGATGATCTGCCTCGCGCCGGCCCAGCGGAGGACCTGGATGACAAACAGGCCGATCATGCCCGCGCCGATCACCACGGCGGTGTCGGTGGGGGAAATTTTCACGCGCTGCACGGCGTGGACAGCGATGGAAACGGGCTCGACCATCGCGGCATGGGTGAAGGAAAGCTGGTCGGGCAGCGCGTAGAGGATACGGCCGGGCAGCGCGAGTTTCTCCGCAAACGCCCCGTGCTGGCGGTATTCCGCGGGCGCCACGCCCACGACCCGGCGGTTCTCGCACAGGTTGACCTGGCCGGAACGGCACGGTCCGCACTGGCCGCACGAGATGGTGGAATCGAAGGTCACGCGGTCGCCAGCCTTCCAGCGGCCCGCGCGCGGGCCGACGGCGAGGATCTCGCCCGAAGCCTCGTGGCCCATAATGAGCGGCGGCCGGCGGCGGCCGGTCGAACCGTCCCAGCCATGGATGTCGCTGCCGCAGATGCCGCAGGCGCGGACGCGCAGGAGCACCTCGTCGTCGCCCGGCACGGGATCGGTGAAACTGGGGTTGAGCTCGAGGCGGGACGGGGCGGTGAGGACCAAGGCTTTCATAGGATAGTGATAAAATTAGGCAAAGATAAAGGCTTGATGTGTGAACGACCGCACGGCCGCTCGCACGCAAAAAATCGCGCACGGGGCGGCCAATCTTTCGTGATCAATCTCAGCCGAAGCCGTGTGCCCGGGATGCGGCACCGCTGCACGCTTCGGCGGAGCCTGGCCGGACCTTGTGCAGTCTGGCCAGCATGCGCAAATCATCCAGCCGGCCTTGCGCGAACGCAAATTTCTTTGCCGCCGACCAGCGTTTGATCTGCGCTCCCGCCGGACGGCGGCAGCCTCCGTTTCGTGCGGCTCCCGGAAAATCACCCGAACGGGCGGATGCTTTCGCGTGAATGCGGCCACGTCCCCGGCCAGATGATGGCCGAACCGCGCGTCCACGTTGGCCGTCATGCCGACATAGGGCCGCCCGCCGGCACATTCGAGGATGTAAACGAACCAAGGCATAGCGCGCCACACTGGACGGATCCGGCCCCTCGACAAGCTCGGGGCACCATTCGACTCGCGCCACGGCCCCGCTGCCATTTGCCCAATTCGCCCGCCCAAGAGGACGGCCCGCCATGAGCGAGCGCCCCGGCGCGGGTCGAATGGTGGTAGGACCTGGATTCGAACCAGGGAAGGCGTAAGCCAGCAGATTTACAGTCTGCCCTCGTTGGCCACTTGAGTATCCTACCGTTTTGCGGAAGAACCAAAATCACGGGAGCACGCGGCGAGTTCAAGGATTTTTCTCAGGCCTTGCGCAGGGGGGGGGGCACAAGGGGCCGGCCGGCGGACCCACCCCTCCGGCCCGCTTCACCCTTGTGACAGCATGAACTCCACCGAGTCGCGCAACGCCTCCCAGCTCGCGTCAATGATGTTGTCGCTCACCCCTACCGTCCCCCAGACGGATTTGCCATCGCCGCTCTCGATGAGCACACGCGTGCGCGCGCCGGTGCCGGCGGCGCTCTCGAGGATGCGAACCTTGTAGTCGCGCAGCGCCATCACACGGAGCTGCGGGTAAGTTTTCTCCAACGCCAGGCGCAGGGCCTTGTCGAGCGCGCCAACGGGGCCGGGGTCCTCCGCCACCGTGTTAAAGGTCGTGCCGTTCACCTTGAGCTTCACGGTCGCCTCGGCGACGAGGTCCGCACCGCGCCGCTCAACGATCACTCGGTAGCCCTCGACCTCGAAAAACGCCCGCCGCTGCCCGAGGCATCGGGCAATGAGCAGACGCAACGAGGCGTCCGCCGCCTCAAATTCGTAGCCACGGAACTCCAGCGCCTTTAGCTCTTCGATGAGATTTTTCAGCGCGGGATTTTTTTCGTCGAGTTCAAAGCCGAGCTGGCGCGCCTTCATCACGACGCTGCTGCGGCCGGCCATGTCGGAGACCAGCACCCGCGTGCGGTTGCCGACCAGGGCCGGGTCGATGTGCTCGTAGCTGCGGGCCGCCTTGGAGGCGGCGTTGGCGTGCTGCCCGCCCTTGTGTGCGAAGGCGGACGCACCGACGTAGGGCGCCTTCGGGTCCGGCCGCAAGTTGGCGAGCTCGTCGAAAAACAGCGACAGCTCGCGGAGCTGCGCGAGGTGAGGCGCGCAGCGGGCCGCGCGGCCCATCTTGAGGACGAGCGCGGGCAGGATCGTTGTGAGGTTGGCGTTGCCCACCCGCTCGCCGTAGCCGTTCATCGTGCCCTGCACGAGCGTCGCGCCGGCGGTGACGCCCGCCAGGGTGAGCGCGACCCCCAAGCCGCCGTCGTTGTGGCAGTGGACACCCACCTTGTCTGCGCCGAACTCGCGCACGACATGGGCCACGATATCCTTGAACTCATCCACCAGCGTGCCGCCGTTGGTGTCGCACAGCGTGAGGTTGGCCGCACCGCCCTTGGTCGCGGCGGCGAGGGTGTGGAGCGCGTAAGCGGGGTCCGCCTTGTAGCCGTCGAAAAAATGCTCCGCGTCATAGATGACTTCGCGGCCATGTGCGGCGAGAAAGCGCGCCGAGTCCTCGATCATGGCGAGGTTCTCCTCGAGCGTGGTGCGGAGAACCTCCGTCACCTGCAAGCCCCACGTCTTGCCGACGATGGTGAGCACAGGCATCCCGCTGTCGAGGAGCGTGCGAAGCTGCGCATCGGCGTCAGCCTTCACGCCCGCGCGGCGCGTCGCCCCAAAGGCGGCGAGTTTCGCGTGCTTCAGCCGCAGATTTTTTGCCTCCTGAAAAAACGTGATGTCGCGCGGATTGGAGCCGGGGAAGCCGCCTTCGATGTAGTCCGCGCCGAACGCGTCGAGCTTTTCGGCGATGCGGAGTTTGTCGGCGACGGAAAAGCTGATGCCTTCCCCCTGCGTGCCGTCGCGGAGGGTGGTATCATAGATTTTTACAGGAGCGGATTTCATGGGGGAGAAGGGCTGGAGTCGGCTGGTCTTGAGGTTGAAAAGATGAAGGACTGAAGATCGGGAGGTCAAAAGCGGGGAGGCCGGAATGAAAAAAACCCGGGCTGTTCGGCCCGGGTCTGGAAAACTTGGCGTCGCTTGTCGTGCGCTTACGCCGCGTCATCCTGCCCGGGCTGGCGGGCAATGATGTTAATCGCGGCAACAATGGGCGAGTCATTCACGTGACCGGCAGGCTGGACGGATCCTCGGCCATTGTCGAGGACGTTTTTCGACGCAAACCGGCACCCCTAGGCCACCTGCTCGTGCAGATTGAGCGTCTCCGCCACGCTTTCGCACAGCCCCGCAAACGTCTCCTCCGCCAGCGCCAGCCGCCGGCCCTTGAGGTGCGCCACGCCCCACACACGCCGCAGCCGGCGCGCCCCCAGCGGAAGCGACACCAGTGAGCGCTCCGCAAGTTCCTTCTGTGCGATCCACGGCGCCAGCACCCCCACCCCAACCCCCAGTTTCACCAACTCCTTGATCGCCTCCATGCTTCCCAGCTCGATCGGATTTTTCAACGTGATCTCGTCGCGCGCGAAATAGTCCGCCACCATGCGGAACGTATAGCTAGCCTTGTTGTAGAGGATCAGCGTGGCTTCGGCGATCTCCGACCGAGCCACCCGGCCGGCCACCGCCCACGGGTGCAGCGGTGACACGATCATGCGCAGTTCGTCCTCAAACACCCGGCGAAACACAATCTCCTCGTGCCGCGCCGGCTCGAGCATCACCGCCAGGTCAATCTGGTTGTCCCGCAGCAATTCGACCATCCGCGGCCCGTCTCCCGGTTCAATGCGGATGACGCACTGAGGAAAGCTCTGCTTGAACTCGCGCAACACCGTCGGCAACAGATATTGGCACGCCGTCGGGCTCGCGCCCAACCGCAACCGGCTGTGCCCCCAGTTTTCCAATTTTTCGAGGCCCGCGCGCGCCGCCTCCATCTCGCGCAGGATGCGGTCCACATGCACCAGCAGCTGCTCCCCCGCCTGCGTGAGGCAGACTTTTTTGCCAAAGCGATCAAACAGGCGCGCGCTCAGCTCACGCTCCAGCCCCTTGATCGTGTGGCTAACGGCCGACTGGGTGAGCGATATTTCCTTCGCCGTGAGCGTGAAGCTCCCCCGCCGGGCAAGCGTGGCGAAAGCAAGGAGCTGGCGGCTGTCGAGAATGCGTTTCATCGCGGATGAAGCTGGCTCATGGTGAATATGAAAGCTCAGAAAAGCATTTCTCGCGCCAGCCGCCGGCAAAGGCATGGCAGCGGCTTGATCACCGGCTGCATTCAACGCGTGTCCATGCTGCCGTTGGAGCGATTGCCCGCTCATGGGGAGGGAGAGAAAAGCAGATGGATTTATTTTCTCCTTGGGGCAGGCCGACGGTTTCGGGGCAGGACTTCTTTCAGAACGCATGCCCAGCGCGTGAGCGCCGGATGAGGAGCCTTCTGGCGAACACAACTATTCAAAACAGTTCGAGCCAAATGCTGAAGAAATCGGGGATACCGCGAAGCGGCAGAACCGATCACAGACCCTTGCTAATAAGGAACTCTGGGAATGCATACTCCCTCCCTATGTAGAGAGGTGCGGGGAGGGGCTAAACCGATGGATTTTCATCGAAGAAAGTTCGAGCAGTCCCTAAAGATACCACGGGGGGCGGGAGGGAGGGATATTTTTACCCGTTTTCACCGCGACGGAACGAACTACCCCACCCCGGCCAAAGCTGCATGGCGCGAGCGCGCTTTCCGCTCCGATCTTTTTCAACAAGCCGTCCAACGCCTCTCCAGCACTATTGATCGCCCAATCCGGGATGAAGGCCACCTCGCTCGCGCCTTCGCCTGATTATCCCCACTGTCATCGTGCCCGCCGCGCTCAGTAAGCCTCACGGCGGCGCGCGACCGACACACGGCACGCGCCTGTTGACAGGCAGATTTTTTTCCCGGGGCCGGATGATGCGGCCACACCCTGTTTTGAGCCGCCTTCCGGCTTGGCAACCGGAGACGGCGCGGCCAGCCTGCGATCATGACCCTTGGTCTCACGGGCGGCATGGGCTGCGGCAAATCCACGGCACTGCGTTTTTTCGCGGAGCGGGGCTGGCGCACACTCGACTCAGACGCAATCGTGCGCGACGAGGTGTTGCGCGAGCCGGCGGTCGCGGCGGCCATTGGCGCGCGTTTTCTCGGCGTGCTTGACCCGGCCGGGGTGGTGCGGCGCGACGTGCTCGCTGCGCGCGTGTTTGACGGGAACGGCGGGGCGGAACTGGACTGGCTGGAAGCACTCGTGCTCCCCCGCGTGCTCACACGATGGCAGATGGCACTGGCGGCGGAGCCGGCGGCCAGCTGGGCGGTCGAAGCGCCGCTGCTCTTTGAAAAGAATCTGGAAAAAGGGTTTGATTTCACCGTCTGCGTGGTCGCATCGTCACCCTCCCAGCTGGCCCGGCTGGCCGGGCGGGGCCTGTCCCCGACGCTCGCCGGGCAACGTATCTTAAGGCAACTTCCTTTGGCCAAAAAAACCGAACTCGCCGACTTTGTGCTGTCCAACGATGGCACACCCGAAGCTCTGCGCCGGCAGGTCGCCCTGCTCGTCGCACGGCTGGGCTTCGACTGCCGCTGAGACTCCCGAGACGGCCCAAGGCTCAAAATTCATCCGTTTTACCACCATCATGGCTCCCGACAACGAATCTCCGACCGATAACGCCCAGCCCAAACCGAAACGCCGGGGCCGGCCGCCGAAGAAAGCGAAGGCGGAGGCTGCATCCACCGCTCCGGCGACATCGGATGCGATGCTCGCCGAGCCGGTGATGCCGACCCAGGAGCCTGCATCCGCCCCCCCACCTCCTCCGGCGGAGAAATCTCCCGCCCAAGATCGGCCGGCCCACGACACCGGAGGGATTTTCACGCCGACTCCGGCCGGCGGCGAACCAGCGGCCGCGCCGCCCGTCGGCGGCCCGCCCGTGCCGGACAACCGGCCATGGTGGGAAAAGAAACGGGATAAGAAAAAGCAGAAATGGCTGGACCGGCAGCAGCACGGCAAGGGCGGAGGGCAGGCGGCGCATCCGGCCGCACAGATGCCCCGCCCGCCGCAGCTGCCTCCGCCGAATCTCGTCCCACATTACGGCGACCTGCCCAATCCCGCACGTTTCGCCGACCTGGCCGCGCTCGACGCGCTGGCCACCGAGCTGGGCAGCGGCAGGGCCGAGCCTTTGCGGCTCGACGAGCTATATGCGCTCAACCTCGCCGAACTGACGTCGCGCGCGCGCGCACTCGGCGTGTCCTTTGACGGCCCGCCAAGCCGCAAGCAGGCGCTTGAGGCCGTGCTGCGGCTGGCGGCCGAACAAAAAATCCCGCTGCTGGACCGCGGCTGGCTCGATCTGACCGATCGCGGCCACGGTTTCATTGTCCACGAGCATTTCAACTACCGGCTGTTTCCCGAGAGCACCTATGTCGCGGAAAGTCTCATTGCGCGCTATGGCCTGAAGCGCGGGCATTTGATCGAGGCCGTCGCTCAGGCGCCACAATCAAACGAACGTTGTCCGGCGGTGGCTGGCATCCGTACCGTGATGGGGCGCGCGCCCGAGGAGGCCGCACGGGTGATGCCTTTTGAGGAGCTGACGCCTTATTATCCACTGCAAAGGATTTTGCTGGAGGCCCCGATCCATAAGGAAGTCTCGATGCGCACGGTGGATTTGCTGACGCCCGTGGGCTTTGGCCAGCGCGGCCTCATCGTCGCGCCACCGCGCACGGGCAAGACGGTGCTGCTGCACAACATCGCCAACTCGATCTCCCACAATTTTCCCGAGAAAAAGCTGATCATCCTGCTCGTGGACGAGCGGCCCGAGGAAGTGACGGATTTCCGCCGGCACACCCAGGGCGAGGTGGTGAGCTCGACGTTCGACGAAGCGCCGGAGAGCCATGTCCACGCGGCCGAGATGGTGATCGAGAAGGCACGGCGCATGGTCGAGCTGGGCGAGCACGTCATCATCCTGCTCGATTCGATCACCCGGCTGGCACGCGCCTACAACGCGCTGGCCGCCAACTCCGGCAAGATCATGTCGGGCGGGCTGGAGGCGACGGCCCTGCAGAAACCCAAGCGGTTCTTCGGCTCGGCCCGCAACATTGAGGGCGCAGGCAGCCTGACCATCCTGGGGACTGCGCTGATTGACACCGGCTCGCGGATGGACGAAATCATCTTTGAGGAGTTCAAAGGCACGGGCAACATGGAGCTACACCTCGACCGCGGCCTCTCGGACAAACGCATCTACCCGGCCATCAACATTGACCGCTCGGGCACCCGCAAGGAGGAGCTGATTTACCATCCGGAGGAGATGCTCCGCGTCTATGGCCTGAGGCGGGCGATGCAAGGCATCCCGCCGGTGGAGGCGATGGATATGCTGATTCAACGCTTGAAAAAAACAAAAACCAACGCGGAGTTCTTGCTTAGTCTCAACCGATAGCCTCTGCTGCCACCTCCCCTCCCCTTACTACCCGTGTCCTCCAACGAAGATCTAGTCCTCCAACTTGCCCTTACCAAGGGCTTGGTTACCCAAGCGCAGCTTGATGCCGCCCGCGAGCAAATCGCGCAGCACACCGATCTCGCGACGCCGCCGCCCAAGGCGACGGAGCTGCTCCTCAAGGAGAAAATCGTCACGCCCATGCAGCTGACCAAGCTGCTGGCGGACGAGTATGGCATGCAGGCCGTGGATGTGCTCATGGCGCGCGTCTCTGGCGAAATGATCAACGTGGTGCCAAGGGACCTCGCCTCCCGCTACAAGGTGCTCCCGCTCACCAAATCCGGCCGTACGCTGCGCATTGCCGTCAGCGACCCGCTGGACGTGCAGATGCTGGACGAGCTTAGCCATGTCCTCAATCTCACCCTGGACCCGTGCATTGCCCCCGCGCAGGACATCAAAACCGCCACCGAACGCCTGTATGGCAAAGATGCCGCCTCCATGGAAAAAATGATGGAGAACGCCGACGGGGCGGACGACATTGTCACCGCCGGCGGAGAGGAAGAGGAGGCCACCGACGGCAAGGATACCGACGGGCCGATCATCAAGCTGGTGCACAGCCTCATCATGGAGGCCATCCAACGCCGCGCCTCCGACATTCATCTCGAGCCGATGGAAAAGCGTTTCCGCGTCCGCTATCGGGTGGACGGCGTGCTCATCGAGGTGGAAAATCCGCCCAAGCGCCTACAGACCTCGATCATCTCCCGGCTCAAGATCATGTCCAACATCTCCATCGCGGAGAAGCGCATCCCTCAGGATGGACGCATTCAGGTCAATTCGGGGGGCAAGTCGCTGGATTTGCGTGTCTCCTCCCTGCCCACCTCGCATGGCGAGAGCATCGTCATGCGTATTCTGGACAAAGAAGGCCTGTCCCTCGGTCTGCCTGAACTTGGCTTCTTTAGCGATGACCGGGCGGTCATGGAGCGCCTGATCGGCCTGCCCGACGGCCTCTTTCTTGTCACCGGCCCCACGGGCTCGGGCAAGACCACCACGCTCTACTCCTGCCTTCATTTCATCAACAAGCCGGACAAGAAAATCATCACGGTCGAAGACCCCGTCGAATACCAGCTCAGCGGCATCAATCAGGTGCCCGTGCGACATGAGGTAGGGATGACGTTCGCCTCGGCGCTCCGTTCCATGCTCCGGCAGGCGCCCAATATCGTCATGGTCGGCGAAATCCGCGACCTTGAGACGGCCGAAATCGCGATCAATGCCTCGCTTACCGGCCACATGGTGTTCTCCACCCTGCACACCAACGACGCGCCCGGAGCCATCACCCGCCTCGGCGACATCGGGGTCAAACCGTTCCTCATTTCCACCTCGCTCCGGGCCGCGCTCGCGCAGCGTCTGGTCCGCACGGTGTGCAAAAAGTGCAAGAAACCCTACACCCCCGACGCCGAGGAGCTGCGCTCCCTCAATGTCACCCCGGCGATGTGTGCCTCCGCCACTTTCATGAAGGGCGCGGGCTGCCCCAACTGCAATGGCACCGGCTACCGCGGCCGTTATGGCATCTTCGAGCTCTTCCTCGTGAATGAGGAGATCCAGCGCATGATCTATGACGGGTCCGGCACCAGCCTGCTCCGGGACAAGGCCCGCTCGCTCGGCATGCGGACCATGCGCGAGGACGGCCTCCGCAAGGTTCTCGCCGGAGCGACGACGATTGAAGAAGTCGTTTCCATCACCGTCGGCGACGCCGCCTGAGACGTCGGGGACGGCAACCGTCATGGCCTACGAGATGAACGATCTGCTGGAGCTGATGGTGGATCAGCGCGCCTCCGACCTGCACATCCAGGTCGGTCAGCCGCCCACCCTCCGCCTCAGCGGCGGGATGGTGCCCATCGAAGGGCCAAGCCTGACGCCCGCCGACACCGAGCAGCTCATGCTTTCGATCACGCCGGATGGCCATCAGCAAAGTGCCAAGCTGCAAGGCGGGGCTGATTTTGGTTTCGCCTACATGGACAAGGCCCGCTTCCGTGTCAGCGTCCTCAAATCCAAGGGCAATTACGGGATGGTGCTCCGCCAGATCCCCAATAAATTTTTCGGTCTGCGCGACCTCGGCATTCCGGACAAGATCAAGGAGCTTCTCTATCGCCCGCGCGGCTTGATTCTCGTCACCGGCCCCACCGGCTCCGGCAAGTCCACCACGCTGGCCGCGATGATCAATTACATCAACGAGGCGCGCGACGGCCACATCATCACGATCGAGGACCCGATTGAGTTCTTCCATCCGCACAAACGCTGCGTCGTCACCCAGCGCGAGGTCGGCAGCGATGTGCCCAGCTTCTCCGAGGCCATCCGGCGCGCACTGCGGCAGGATCCCGACATCATTCTCGTGGGTGAAATGCGCGATCTCGAGACCATCGAGGCCGCCATCAGCGCGGCGGAAACCGGCCACCTCGTTTTCGGCACCCTCCATACCAACAGCGCCCCCAAGACCATTGACCGCATCATTGATGCCTTCCCGGCGAACATGAAGGAGATGATCCGCATGCAGCTTTCCACCTCGCTGATCGCCGTCATCTCCCAGGTGCTCTGCAAAAAAATCGGCGGCGGTCGCATCGCCGGCTACGAGATCATGATCAACACGAGCTCGATCGCCTCGCTCATCCGCGAAAACAAGACCTTCCGCATCACCTCCGACATCCAGACCGGGGCCAGCCTTGGCATGATCACGATGGACACGCACCTGATGAGCCTCGTCAACCGCGAGCTGGTCACGCCCGACGAGGCGGTCGAAAAGGCGCAGGACACCGTTCTCATGCGTGAGAAATTGCTCGCCGCCGGGGCCCAGCTCCGCCAAGTTTGACATCCCTCCCTCGCTTTTTCTTCCCCAACCCTTTTCCCCACGCCCATGTTCGAAAGCCACGACCAAGCCATCTTCGATCTCTGCCGCGAGCTGAAGCTCATCGCGCCCGCCGATCTCGAGGCCGCCAACGAGGAACATAAGGCCACCGGCAAGTCGCTGACCGATGTCCTCATTGACCTTGAGCATATCACGCGCGAGGACTTGCTCAAAAAAATCTCCGAGCATACCGGGATTCCCTATCTGGAGGATGTCCCCGTCATTCCCGGTGAAGTGGTGAACTGTGTGGACGGGGAGCAGGCCCGTGCCCTCGGCATCCTGCCCATCCGTTTTGATGGGCAGATTCTCGAGGTTCTGACCAGCAATCCTTTCAACAGCCATCAGGCCGAGGATGTCGCCTTCGCCCTTGGAAAAAGTGTCCGCGTGCTGCTGGCGGATCCCATCCGCGTCGAGTCCTTGGTAAAACTCCATTATGGCGAGGACGCCACCAACCTTGAGGATCTGCTCCACGATCTCAGCGGCGACAACAAAACCAAGGAGCCCGACGCCCAGGCCCTTTCCGAGAAGGATCTGGCGGAAGCGGCCAACGAGGCCCCGATCGTCCGCTTCGTCAACCTCGTCCTCAATCAGGCCATCAGGGACAAGGCCAGCGACATCCATTTCGAGCCTTTTGAACACGAGTTCAAAATCCGTTACCGCATTGACGGCGCGCTCTACGAGATGGCGCCTCCGCCCAAAAATCTCGCCGTGTCCGTCACCTCCCGCGTCAAGGTGCTCGCCAATCTTAACATCGCGGAGCGCCGCGTCCCGCAGGACGGACGCATCAAGCTCCAAATTGCCGGCCGCCCGGTTGACTTGCGTGTCTCCACTCTGCCCACCCAGTTTGGCGAATCCGTCGTGCTCCGTGTGCTCGACCAATCCGCGATGCAGCTCGACATCACCCAGCTTGGACTCCCGAAGGATGTGTTTGACGGCATCCATGAGCTGGTCCGCCGGCCCAACGGCATTTTTATCGTCACCGGCCCCACCGGCTGCGGCAAGACCACCACACTGTACAGCGGGCTTCGCATCATCAACACCTCCGATCTCAAGCTGCTCACCGCCGAGGACCCGGTCGAGTACGAGATCGAGGGCATCATGCAGGTGCCGGTCAACCATGCGGTCGGCCTCACCTTCGCCTCGGCGCTTCGCTCATTCCTCCGGCAGGATCCCGACGTTATCATGGTCGGAGAGGTGCGCGACCTTGAAACCGCCCAGATCGCCATCCAGGCGTCGCTCACCGGCCACTTGGTGCTCTCCACCCTGCACACCAATGACGCGCCCGGCGCGATCACCCGCCTCATTGACATGGGTGTCGAGCCCTTCCTCCTCGCCTCCAGTGTCGAGGCCGTCCTCGCCCAGCGCCTTTTGCGACGCCTTTGCGCGAACTGCCGCACGCCCTACGAGCCGCCGGCTGCACTCCTCAAGCAGCTCCGCATTGACCCGGTGGACATCGGCAACCGTGAGTTTTTCTACGGCAAGGGCTGTGACAACTGCGGCAAAAGCGGACACCGCGGACGCCTGGGCATCTACGAGTGGCTGCGTCTGACGGAGGCTGTGCGCGACCTCATCGTGAAAAAAGCCCCCACGCTGGTGATCAAGCAAAAGGCCTTGGAGCAAGGCATGCGCACCTTGCGCGATGACGGTTTGCGTGCCATCTTCGACGGAGCCACCTCCATCGAGGAAGTGGTCAAATACACCTGACGAACCCTCCGACTGCTTTACCCTCCCACACCTATCTCCATGGCCACCCTCGCCGCCTCCTCCGCCCTCTCCCCCGCCAAAGGCAAATCCACCAAGAACGCCGACTCCAAAGCGTCCGCGACCACGGCCCCGGCCAAGAAAAAAGTCGGCGGCTTCGGCCGGGCCATCAACGTCGCCGGCATCGCCCTCTTTACCCGCCAGCTTTCCACCTTGGTCAACGCCGGCATGCCCATCGTGCGTAGCCTTGAGACGCTGGCCAAGCAGGAGAAAAACCTCCGGTTCAAGGCGGTGTTGGAGTCGATCGCCGACAGCATCAACTCCGGCGGAAATTTCTCCGACGGCCTCATGCAGCATCCCAAGCTGTTTGACCGCCTCTATGTCAACATGATCAAGGCCGGTGAGGCCGGCGGCGTGCTCGGCACCGTGCTCGACCGTCTGGCCAAGTTCATGGAGAAGGCCCAGAAAGTGAAGGGCAAGGTGAAGTCGGCCATGACCTACCCCGTGATCATCGGCTGTGTCGCGGTCGGCATCGTTTCGATCCTCATGGTCTTCGTCATTCCCAAGTTCGAGGACGTCTTCAAGACCATGATGAATGGCAAGGCGCTGCCTTGGCTCACCCAGGTGGTCGTCAATATCAGCCATTTCATGCAGGAGCAGATTCTCGTCTGCATCGGCATCGCGGTTGCAATTTTCTTTGGCTTCCGCATGTTTGTGGCCACTGCGATTGGCACCAAGATACTCCACTGGCTGCAAATCAAGGCCCCGGCAATCGGCCCCCTCTTTCTCAAGGCTGCCATCGGCCGCTTCACCCGTACCTTTGGCACCCTGATGGCCTCCGGCGTGCCGATTTTGCAGGCGATCACCATCACCCGCGACACCAGCGGCAACGTTCACATTGCCAACGCGCTTCAGCTCGTCCACGACCGCGTCAAAGAGGGCGACAATGTCGCGAAACCGCTGGAAGCGACCAAAGTTTTCCCTTCTATGGTCAGCTCCATGATCGAAGTCGGCGAGGAAACCGGCGCGCTGCCCGACATGCTCAGCCGCATTGCCGACACCTACGACGAGGAAGTGGACAATGCTGTCAGCTCCCTCACTTCCATCATCGAGCCCATCATGATCGTGATCATGGCCGTGATGGCGGGCACCATCGTCATTGCGCTGTTTCTCCCGATTATCGCCATCATGCAGGACATGGGCAAGGGTGGCGGTTAAGCCGTTCAAACACCCTTTGGAGAAGACCTCAGGCTCTGCACCTGAGGTCTTCGCATTTTGGTGGCCCACCATTCCGCTTGGACTCACGGATAGGGAAGGCTTTGGTCAGTCCCGCGCGGGACTTGGCATCAGGATTTGTATCGCACCTCATCATGGCGGGCGCCGGGGACCGAATCTCGGCGAGAGGTGCCGGGTGGGCGCAAATAGCGTGCAGCGCTTCCGCACCGGCTACGCTCAAAGGTCTGCGGCGTCCGGAATATGCGTTGCGGTCTGCGGGATCGCCTCTGCTTCCCGGATTTCAATTCCATCGAACCGGCCCCTGATCAAAACGCCTCACTC
Source organism: Opitutia bacterium (assembly GCA_947475065.1). Taxonomy (GTDB): domain Bacteria; phylum Verrucomicrobiota; class Verrucomicrobiia; order Opitutales; family Opitutaceae; genus CAIYUN01. The sequence goes on from CANJLB010000004.1 coordinate 85,524, forward strand.
CAGTCCTGCTTTCTCGGGGAAACCGAGCCAGAGATTCATGATTTGCACGGCCTGGCCGCTCGCGCCTTTCATCAGGTTGTCCTCGGCGGAGGTGATCACGAAATTACCGGTCCGCGGGTCATGGACCGCGCTCAGGTCAATGCGATTGGTGCCGATCGTGTAAGCGGTGTCCGGCGTCTCGCCAGGCGGGAGGATTTGGACGAAGCATGATGCACCGTAGGCTGCGCGCCACGCGGCGTAGACTTGCTCGATGGTGCCACCGGGCGAGGCGGGGACGGTGATGGTGGTGGCAATCCCGCGCCGCATCGGGGCGAGGTGCGGGTTGAACTGGATGATGATGGGCGCGCCTGTGTGCAGAGCGAGCTGCTCCTCGATCTCGGCGAGGTGGCGGTGCTTCACCAGACCGTAGGCCTTGGCGCTCTCAGCCCGTTCGCAAAAGAGATACATCTCCTCCGCCTTGCGGCCCGCGCCGCTGACACCGCTCAAGGAATTTGCCACGATATGCTCGCGGGTGACGACCCCGGCCTTGAGCAGCGGCACCAGCGGCACCAGCACGCTGGTCGGGTAACAGCCCGGCGCAGCCACGAGCTTTGCCTCCGTTTTCCACGCCGGCGGGGTCAGCTCGGGCAGGACAAAGCGGGCGGACGGCAACAGCGCCGGCGCGTGGTGCGGACCATAGTATTTTTCGTAGGTGGCGAGGCTGGCGATGCGAAAATCGGCGCTGAGATCGATCACCTTCTTCCCTGCCGGCACGAGCAGCTTGGCAAAATCGGCGGCGGCCCCGTGCGGCAGTGCGAGGAAAAACAGGCCGATATCACCCGCCGCCAGCACGGCGGCGTCGGAAGGCGAAAACACGAGGCCGCGGTCCAGGCCGCGCACGGCGGGAATGACGGCCGCAAGCGGCCTGCCCGCATGGCCCCGTGAAGTGACCGCCGCCAGCGTGACCTGCGGATGGCCGAGGAGGAGCTTGACGAGCAGTTCGCCGGAATAACCCGACGCGCCGATGATGCCGACTTTCATGGGAGGGAGGATAAAACTGATTTTAAGCAGGAAGCCAAGAAGCCAGGAAGAAAATCATGGGCAAAGATTCCGGGTTTCATGGCCTTATGCTTACCAAAACAAAAAAGCCGCCTCTCGCTCGGAGAAGGCGGCTTGAAAGACAGGTCACTCGCAGTTCAGCGCTTCGAGAACTGGAAGCGGCGGCGGGCGCCGGGCTGGCCGGGCTTCTTGCGCTCCTTGGCGCGCGGGTCGCGGCGGAGGTGGCCGGCCTTCTTGAGCGGGGCGCGGAGCTCGGCGTTCATCTTTTGCAGGGCACGGGCGATGCCGTGGGCGACCGCGCCGGCCTGACCGGCGGTGCCACCGCCTGAGACGTTGGCCGCGACGTCAAACTTATCCGCCAGTTGCACCGTGGTGAGCGGCTGGCTGGCCTGCTTGATAAAATTCTCGTGGGAGAAATAGCTGTCGAACGGGCGGCCGTTGGCGACGAATTTGCCGGTGCCGGCGGTGAGACGGACGCGGGCGGTGGAGGTTTTGCGGCGGCCGGTGCCGAGGAAGACGACGGTTTCAGCGGGCATGGTGGCGAAATCAGACGGAGATTTTGACGGGATTCTGGGCTTCGTGCGTATGCGTCGGGCCGGCGAAGACCCGGAGCTTGGTGAGCATCTTGGCGGCGATGCGGTTTTTGGGGAGCATGCCCTTGACGGCATGGGTGACGATGTGCTCGGGCCGGTGTGCGCGCATCTGCGGCACGGTGCGGTAGCTCTCGCCGCCGACGAAGCCGGAGAAGGTCATGTATTCGTTGGCCGTTTCCTTCTTGCCGGTGAGGACGACCTTCTCGGCGTTGATGACAACGACAAAATCGCCGGTGTCCACGGTGGGGGTATAGGTCGCCTTGTGGCGGCCGCGGATGAGAGTGGCGGCCTTCACGGCGAGCCGGCCGAGCACGGCACCCTCGGCATCGATCAGATGCCACTTGGGTTGCACGCTCTCCTTTTTGGCGAGGAAGGTTTTCATGGGAAAAGGGGTCAACAACAAAGGCTGGCATGCGGGGTGTCAACCCCTGTTTTGCACACAAAACCTGTTTTGGGCAGATTGGAAGGAAGGCCAGGACCCTCACGGCCACAACCGGCCACACGTTCAGAAGCCCACCGTCACGCCCGCCATGAAAGTGGTGAGGTTGTGCTTCGTGCCCTTGAGGTTGCTCGAGTCGTATTGTGCACCGAGGGTGAAGGTGGCGTTGCTGGCGATACGATAGGGCAAGCTGACGCCTGCGCCCCAATAGGCATAGTCTGTGCCCACGGCGGCCCGGGTAAAGCCGGCGTAGCCCGCGTGAACGTCGAACCTCAAGGCGAAGCCGAACTTCTCGGCCGGCAGGGCCGCGCTGAGCGAGCCGATGAAATTATAGCTTTTCCGGGTGAAGTCGTAGTAGCTGTAAAGCGCAGGGGTGAGGCCCTGCGCAATGACACCGCCCTTGAGGCCCGCGTAGACCTCATAGCTGGTGTTGCCAAGACCCGCTGTATAAAAACCTTGGGGGAAATGATAGATCCGGGCTCCGAGGTCGAGCTTAACGCCCGCGCCAAGCACCTCGGCGGCATAATCATGGCCGAGATAGACATTGAACTCGTTCTTCTGGCCGGCGGCGATGGGGCTGTTGAACCATGCCCCCAGATAGGAGTCGTTGGCCGAAAGGTCGAGCGAAGGCTGGATGGAGTCTTTCGCGAGCTGCACGCCGCGATAGACGTAGCGGCTGGTGTAAGGCAGGTCGAGCTTGACGGAAAGCTCTGGGGCCGCGGCAGCGGAAACGGACCCAACGATGGGCGCGAGGAGGACAAGAAAGGCGGACAGGGCGGATTTTTTCATGGTGCGGACAGCGAAAGGGTGAAGACGGTTTGCTTGGCCGGGTCGCCCCAGCCAGACCAGCCAACGCGGCAACGCGCGCAGTTCAAGCCTATTGCTTGCCCCGGCGTGCCACCTTTGGCAGGATGATGCACTTGGGACGCATATCCGCCCCGTCAGGTTGCAGGGGAGGCGACGTACCTGCCATTTATTCCAACATGAAAATACTTCTCACTGCCGCCGGCCTCGCCGGGGTTACTGGCGTCGCACTCGGGGCGTTCGGCGCGCACGCATTCAAGGACACGCTCACGGCGCACGATGGCGTCCAAACCTGGCACACCGCCACGCTCTATCATCTTGTCCACGCCGTCGCGGCGCTGGCGGTCACCCTGGCTGCGGGCAACGTATATTTTTCGGTGGCGGCACAACGCCTCCTGAGTGCGGCGGGGGCGTGCTGGCTCATGGGACTGATCGCGTTTTCCGGCTCACTTTACTTGCTCGCACTCGGCGGCCCGAAATGGCTCGGTCCGGTCACGCCGCTCGGCGGGCTCGCGTTGCTCGGCGGCTGGGCATGCGTCATCACCGCCGGATGGAAAACGAACGCGCCTAAATGAAACCGACGCCAAAGGCATCCCACCACCCCGTTTCGACGCCCCGACGCCGCTCCGAGGTGGAACGCGACCTCCGGGCGCGTTTTCCGAGAAGCGCGCCATGGACGTCGCGCTCCACCTTTCCAACCGCGCCATGAGCACGCCGGCCGCCATCCGCCTGCCGGAGGAGCTCCGCGCTGTGCTTGAGGCCGTGCGCCGCGCCGGTCGGCCGCGCCTCGTTGGCGGCTGCGTGCGGGACTGGCTGCTCGGGCTGGAGGCGAAGGACTTCGATGTCGAGGTGCCGGGCGTGACCTTCGAGGAGCTGCACCGCGTGCTCGCCCCATTCGGCGCAACCGATGTGGTCGGCCGCAGCTTCGGCGTCATCAAGCTCCGCCTCGGCGGCGCGGAATATGATTTTTCCCTGCCGCGCCGTGAATCCAAAACCGGCGCCGGCCACCGGGGCTTCGCCGTCGCGCCCGATCCTGCCCTGAGCGACACCGAGGCCGCCGCGCGGCGTGACTTCACCGTCAACGCCATCGCGCTCGACCCGTTTGCCGGCACGCTGATTGACCCGCATGGCGGCGAACGCGACCTGCGCGCCCGCGTGCTGCGGCACACCGGCCCGGCGTTTGCCGAGGACCCGCTGCGGGTGCTGCGGGCGATGCAGCTCGCCGCCCGCTTTGATTTCACGCTCGCGCCCGGGACCGCCGCGCTCTGCCGCAGCATCGCCGGCGCATTTGCCGAGCTGCCGGTCGAACGCGTCTGGGGCGAGTGGGACAAGTGGGCGACGAAGTCGGCCAAGCCCTCCCGCGGCCTTGCCGTGCTGGAGGAAAGCGGCTGGCTGAAACATTTCCCCGAGCTCGCCGCGCTGCGGGGCACGCAGCAGGAGCCCGAGTGGCATCCCGAGGGCGATGTGTTCACCCACACCCAGCACTGCTGCGACGCGCTCGTGCGGCTCGACGCATGGCAGCGGAGCGACCCGGCCCGCCGCCGGGTGCTGCTGCTCGCCGTGCTTGCGCACGACTTCGGCAAGCCGTCCACCACGCATCGCGGCGAGAAACGCGGCATGATGCGCATTGTCAGCCCCGGCCACGAGGCGGCCGGCGGACCGCTCACGGATGCGTTTCTCCGGCGTCTCGGCGCGCCGCATGACCTCGCCGACTGGGTCCGCCCACTGGTGCTGCATCACCTCGTCCACCACCACGGGCCGAAGGCAGAGTTCGGCGCGTCGCAAGTGCGCCGGCTCGCCCGCAAGCTCGCCCCCGCCACCGTGGACGAGCTGTGCGAGGTGATGATCGCCGACAGCTTCGGCCGGCCGCCGCTGAAATCATTCGAAACCATCGCGCTCATCGAACGCCTCCGCGCCCGCAGCCGCGAGCTGGCGTTGCAGCACGCCGCCCCGCGCCCGCTTATGCAGGGGCGTCACCTCCTCGCGCTGGGACTCACGCCCGGCCCGCAGTTCAAGCCGCTGCTCGACGAGGCGTTCGAGGCCCAGCTCGACGGCGTGTTCGCCGACGAGACCGGCGGCCTCAAGTGGCTCCGAAAAAAATTGCCCACCGCCCCGCCCGCCTGACAGATTTCAAATTCAGACTTTCGACACAGAGAACACAGAGGCCCGATCCGAGTTCACAGAGTGAGAATTATTTTTCCTCCTTCTCCGTGACCTCCTTCCTCCCTCCGTGCCTTCTGTGTCCCAACTTCGTTCTGCCCCTCCGCCCATTCATCCTTCTTAATTCATCCTTCATCCTTCCCTCCCCCCATGCCCACCCAACTCGACCAGCTCAAGCAGTTCACCAAGGTCGTCGCCGACACCGGCGACTTCGCCTCCATGAAGGCCTACGCGCCACAGGACGCCACGACCAACCCCTCGCTCATCCTCAAGGCCGCCGCCATGCCCGCATACGCCCCGCTTGTGGACCAGGCCATCCGCGACGCCGGCTCCGCCGCCCGCCTCGACCAGGTGATTGACCGCCTGCTCGTCGTGTTCGGCCTGGAGATCCTGAAAATCGTACCCGGCCGCGTGTCCAGCGAGGTGGACGCCCGCCTCTCGTTCGACACCGCCGCCACCGTCGCCAAAGCGCGCGAGATCATCGCCCTCTACGCCGCCGCCGGCATCCCCCGCGAGCGCGTCCTCATCAAGATCGCCTCCTCCTGGGAGGGCATCAAGGCCGCCGAGGCCCTCCGCGCCGATGGCATCCGCTGCAATCTCACCCTGCTCTTCTCCTTCGCGCAGGCCGTCGCGTGCGCCGAGGCCGGCGTGCAGCTCATCTCACCCTTCGTCGGCCGCATCCTCGACTGGCACAAGAAAAACGCGGGCCGCGACTTCGCCCCCACGGAGGATCCAGGCGTGAAATCCGTCGCGCAGATCTACACCTATTACAAAAAATTCGACTACAAAACCGAGGTCATGGGCGCGAGCTTCCGCAACAAAGGCGAGATTACCGAACTGGCCGGATGCGACCTGCTCACCATCGCCCCCGCGCTCCTCGGCGAGCTCGCGGCGTCGAGCGAGCCGCTCACCCGCAAGCTTGACCCCGCGCAAGCCGCCGCCGCCGACCTGAAGAAAGTTTCCTTCGACGAAAAGACCTTCCGCTTCGCGCAGAACGAAGACGCGATGGCGACCGAGAAAACCGCCGAAGGCATCCGCCTCTTCTCCGCCGACATCGTGAAGCTGGAGCAGCTCATCGCGCAGAAACGCGGGTGACCATGATTGCGAAAAGCGCGTAACCAGCCAAACGGAATCAGGCCGATTATAGTCACATCAGTAGCCGCGCAGGTCGAGTCCGGGGACGCGGGCGAAGTGCTTTTTGTTGTTCGACACGAGCGGCAGGCCGAAATTGAGCGCGGTGGCGGCAATCCAGAGGTCGTTGTCGCCGATGTGCAGGCCGCCGCCCTTGAGGGCGCGAGCGAGACGGCTGACGGACCAAGCGATCATCTCATCCACCTCGAGGACGGCGTAGAGGGCGAGGTCGCGGTCAACCTCGGTCTGGTGGTCGCGGCCCTCGGCAAACTCGGCCCACGAGACGCGGGAGATGAAAAAAGGGGTAGTGCGGTGCGCGGCAAGGAAGACGCGGGCGGCATTGCGACGGGCAAGGCCACGGTCGCCACCGGCGGCGATAAGAAATTCGGTGTCGAGGAGCATCAGCGCAGGTCGCGCGAGCGGGCGCGGCGGGCGACGGCCGCTTTGACGCGGACCCAGTCCACACCGACGCCGAACTCCCCGGCATCTATCTGGCGGAGGAGGTCGGCCCCGGTGCCCTTGGCGGGTGGGAGGGGGCGCGGACCAGCGGGGCGGATGAAAACCCCCTCGGCGCGCTCCTCAATGTCCACGGTGGAACCGGGGTTGAGGTGGAGCCGACGCCGCATGGCGACCGGGAGGACGATCTGGCCTTTGGGTGAGAGCGTGGCGAGCATGATGGGGCGAACGGTGCGCTAACCGGCATGAACGAGCAAGTATGAATTTTTCCAACTTTCCCACCATGATGAGGAAACTCGGCTGCAACCGCCGCGCCTGGCAAGCTGACCGGGGCCGGAACTCCGGCAGTGTGAATTTTCCCGTGTCTGGAAAAATACCGACCCGCTTTGCATTTTCCCGCCCATGGCGCATCGTTTGGGCATGGCACCCCGGTGTGCGAAACCCAACCCTGAAACCATGGAGGCGTCATGAATACTGGAACCTTCGTCTCGGACTGGCTGCTGACTCCGCTGGCGGCCGGCGTGTTTGGTGTGGCGACCATGGAACTCATCATGTGGTTGTTGACCAGAACCGGCTGGGCGCGGGGCAATATGATCGTCGCCGTCGGCGGTCTGCTGACCGGCAAGCGCGACAACGCCTTCCGGGTCGGTCTGGCCCTGCATCTGCTCGCAGGCTTCACGATTCCCTGCTCTATGCCTGGGCTCTGCGTGCAGCCGAGTTGACCCATTTGCCGGGAGTGCTGGCCGCCGGAGCCGGCTTGGGGGCGCTGCATGGCATGGTGGTGAGCATACTGCTAGTCTGGGTCATCGCCGAGCGTCATCCGCTGCAGGAATTCCAAGGCGCCGACTTTGCCATCGGCCTGAGCCACTTCATCGGCCATGTGGCTTATGGCACGGTCATCGGGTTGGTGGTCGGACTCGCGTCACTCTGACCAAGTGCTCCGACGAAACCCGACAAGGCCTCACGGATTGCGGACGAGCCAGAAGCGGCATTCGTCCGAGAATTCGCGCACAGCGCGGGATTCGGCCGCGACCTCGCGGCGAAGGGCATCAAACTCGGGCTTCCAGCCGGTCGCGGCGAGATCGGCGAGGATTTCGGTGCGGTCAGGCAGGTGCATGAACGTGCGACCAGCCTCGTCCTCAAAATAACGGTCACCAAACTCAACCAGACGCTCGTCCTGCTCGCCGCGTTCCCAGCGCATGGCCTCCAGCCGCCACAGCGCGCGCTCCGTGGGCGAATGCTCCCGGTCATGGGTGGTGAAGAGAAACGGTGCGCCCGGCACACAGACGGCACGCAACCCGCGCAATGCGGCGCGGCGACCTTCACGGCCGGGAATCTGCATGAGACCGTTGAACAGGAAAAGGGCCCCGGAGTAGCCAGGGCCGGGTGTAGCGCAGTCAACCTGCCCGCGCCCGGGAGGCTCAGATGCGTTCTGGTTGTCCGCGCCACGGCTGAGTTGCGTCGCGTCGGCGTGCAGAAAACGGATGGCCGCCGCGCCGCGTTCGGTCGCGAGGTGGCGGGCCTGGTCGAGCGGCTCGGCGGCGAAGTCGAAGGCGGTGAGATCGCGGTAGCCCAGATCCCACAGCCCGAGCGTCACACGGCCTGCGCCGCAGCCGGCCTCCAGCAGCGGGGCCGTGCAATCCGGAAAAAAACGCGCGATGAGCCTACGTTCGGATTCCCAGAGTCCGAGAAAGTGAGCGGCCCGGGCATAATGCACGACCGAGACCGGATCGTCAAAGTCGGCCTGGACTTGGGCAGAAGTTATTTTTTGGGCCACAGGAAAGGCGGAGGACCGCCGCCCATCAAAAACGCCTGGCGCAGGGTGCCGCAAGACCGGACCCCTCAAGGCAATCCGACGTGGATCCTGCGGGCGTCGCCGAGTCACTTCGCCGCCTGCACCCCGTAGCCGAAGAGGCCGCGCTTCTTGATCGCAGCGGCCACGGGGGCGGGAACCATCGCTTCCCATGTGGCGTCGCCGGCCTTGATGCGCTGGAGCACGTCACGCGAGAAGACGTTGAGGATTTCGCGGTCGAAGCCGACGATGCTCTCGAGATAGTGGTTCTCCAGCAGGTGCGCATAGAGGTTTTGAAGGTTGGGCGAAATCTGCACATTCCTGGCGGTGATAAGGACGTTGGCGGCAAAGGAGTGGGTGGGCACCGCGCGGTCGGTCGCAGCAGTCTGCCCGGTCGCGACATAGCGGTCGTAGGCCTCCTGCCGCATCGGGTAAATGTAAAGGCGGACGGAATTGCGGAAGAGCCGCCCGAAGGACTCCAAAATGCCACCAGGCAGGTTTTCGTAGTATTTTTCGTTAAAAATCTCGACGAGATTGTTCACGCCCATGGCCACCCCGATCATCTCGGAGGTGTAACGGCGGAAATGCGAGGTGAGCCGGAAATACTCGGGATAATTTGAGATGAGCACCGTGAGACCGATGTCGCCGAGCAGGTCCACGCGCGAGAGGAAGTCCTGCGCGTCGAGCGCGCCGCCCATGAGGAGGTTGTTCATCGTGATCTCCATGAGCACAACGACGTCCTTCCCCTTCACGGCGGGCTCCTGCATGAACTGCGCAGCGGCACAGTTGAGCATGTCCACGTTGACGTGCGTCACCGGCCGGAAGCTGCCACGCTCAACCAGAACGGGTTTTTTGTAGAGCACCTCGGAAGGCTGAAGCACCTCGCCGCCGGGACTGAACATCACGGCGTTGGTCAGGCCGTGGCGCACCAAGTGGAGCGCCATGAGGCGGTTGTCCACGTCCTGAAAGGCAGGGCCGCTGAACTTCAACATGTCCACCTCGACGCGGTCGGCGCCCACGTTGTCGAGCAGGGACTCGACGAGCCGGCCGGGCTCGTGGTGATAGTAAAACGCGCCGTAGAGAAGATTGGTGCCAACGATGCCAAGCGCCTGCTGCTGGAGCAGCGCGTCCTTGTCCCACATGCGGACGTGCAGGACGATGTCGCTCGGCGGACCGCCGGGTTCAGTCTGAAAACGCACCCCCATCCAGCCATGAGACTCGTTGGTCCCCTTGAAATTTCGGGTGGCGACGGTGTCGGCAAACACAAAGAATGTCGTGCGGTCGCCGCGCTGTTCCGCCAGCCGCTCAAGCAGGAGCTCGTATTCGTGATCCAGCATGAGCGCGAGTCGCTCGCGCGAGACATAGCGCGGGGCCTTGCCATAGATGGCATCGCTGAACGTCATGTCGTAGGCCGAGATGGTCTTGGCCACCGTGCCGGATGCACCGCCAGCCTGGAAAAACACGCGCGCGACCTCCTGGCCGGCACCGATCTCGGCGAACGTGCCGTAAATCGTCTCGGACAGGTTGATCGTGAGCGCCTTGCGGTTGGTGGTGAGTAGGTCGGTGGGCTCGCTCATGGGCGGGAAGGTTGGTGAAGGGAAAGCATCGGCACAAGACGCGACCTTGGAAAGCAAAGTTCACGCCGCAACGGGCAAAAAAGCGGGAATCAGTGGACTCGCCAGCTCACCGTTTGCCAGCGGCGGCAAGAGGTCCGGCACCTGTCGGACGCCAAGCGTCGCGCACTCACGGCGCCAACACATCGGCGCGGGAACTTTCGCCAAACTTGCCCGACTGGTCGAGACGCGTGGCCTTGCCCGTCTCGGTGTCCACGAGGTAGAGCAGACGGACGTTGGCCGCCTTGGCGGTGCAGATCAGATGACGGCCGTCGGCCAGCCACACGGGCTCTTGTGCGTCCGCATAGGGAATTTTTCCAGAGACAATTTTTTTTGCGTTGCGGTCGGAAAAAGAGGCCACGGCCACCTGATAATTTTTCCCGGAACGCACGGTGAAAGCGATCCTGTCCGGGTTACTCCGGCTCCAGTCGGGCTCGGCGGCGTAGGAGCTAAGGCCGCCGAGGTCGATTGCCTGCGGCGCGCCGCCAGCCGCAGACATCAGCATGAGCTGCGGGCCGGTGCCGCCGGAGAACAGGATGCGCGTGCCATCGGGCGACCAGCAGGGGGAGGACTTCACCGTGTCGGAGGACGTCAGCCGCCGCGGGCTGGGGTTTTGCGCATCGCTCGTGTAGATTTCCGTCCGCCCTTCGCCCGTGAGCACCATCACCACCTGCCGGCCATCAGGACTGAAACGCGCGCCGATGTTGGTCCCGGAAAAGCTGGCAAACGTGTCGGTGCGGCCCGAAGCGAGATCGTGCAGATAGATGTCCGGACGGTTCTTTTTAAAGTAGCTCGTGAAGATCAGCCGCCCGCCATCGGGCGACCAGCGGAGCGAAGGCACGTCGGCCCGGTCGGTGGTGACTTGGTTCACATAGGTGCAAAAAATGTCGCCCGTGTAGATGTCGTCCTTGCCGCCGCGGGTGCTGACGAACGCGAGGCGTGAAGCAAAGAAACCGTTGAGCCCGCTCGTGGCCTTGACCGCCCGGTCGGCGGCGCGATAGAGCGCGTTGAGGCGGGCGGCGGTGCCGTCTCCGCCCGCGCCGGTGACGGTCTCGCTGAGCACCGCCGCTCCCGCGCGGTCGCGCACGTCCACGCGCACCCGACCGGCTCCGGCATCGGTGAAGCTGAGGGCAAACTGGACCGCGCCGGCGTCAATCTGGTAACGGCCGTGGGCATTGAACGCGTTGTTTGCGAGAGCCCCCAGGTCGGCGGGGCTGGCCGCGATGCTGATCCTGATCGGCAGCTCACCGGCGGCCTTGGAAACGACGATGTCTCCGCCCGGCGCGGGCGCGGCCGCACGGCCAGCCAAGCTGGCGGCAAACAAGGCGACAAGACCAGCAAGGAAATGTAGGCGCATGGAATAAGCGGGATTGGTGGCCATTCCTATTTACAGCCCGGCCCAAGTTCACAACTTTAAACCCTCCCAGCCTTCATTTTTCTCCACGCCATGACCACCGACCTCCTCAAAGCCGCCCTCGCCCAAGTGAAATATCCCGGCTTCAGCCGCGACATCGTGTCGTTCGGCCTCGTCCGCACACTGGAGTTTGCCGATGGCACGGCGCTCGTCGCCCTCGCGATCTCGACCGCCGACCCCAAAATCCCGGTGCAGCTCAAGCGCGAGGTCGAGCAGTGCCTGCGTGCGCTCCCCGGCGTGTACAAAGTGGAGGTGGCCATCGCGGTGACCGCGCCCAAGGCCGGTCCCGCAGCAGGCGGCGGCAATCTTGCCGGCAACAGTGCCGCGCCCAAGGCCATCAAATTTGCCGTCGCCATCGCCTCCGGCAAGGGCGGCGTCGGCAAGAGCACCTTTGCCGTCAACCTCGCCTGCGCCCTCGCACAACACCTCACGGTGACCGGCCGGCCCGGTCGCGTCGGCCTCATGGACTGCGACATCTACGGCCCCAGCGTGCCGCTGATGATCGGGCTGCACGGTGAGCGGCCCGAGGTCGAGGGCGAGAACACCATCATCCCCCTCGAAAAACACGGCGTGAAAGTGATGAGCATGGGCTTCCTCGTGGACGACAACACTCCCGTCGTCTGGCGCGGCCCGATGATCATGAAAACCATCCAGCAGTTCGTCCAAAACGTGAAATGGGGCGAACTGGATATCCTGCTCATTGACCTCCCGCCCGGCACCGGCGACGCGCAGCTCTCGCTCGTGCAGACTCTCCCGCTCGACGGTGCGGTGCTCGTCACCACGCCCCAGCCCGCCGCCACCAACGTCGCCCGCAAGGGCGGCCTGATGTTCCAGAAGGTCAACGTCCCCCTGCTCGGCATCGCCGAAAACATGAGCTATTTCACCGACCCGGCCGGCCAGCGCCACACGCTCTTCGGCGCGGGCGGCGGGCAAAAAACCGCCGACTCGCTCGGCACCGTGCTGCTCGGCCAGGTGCCGCTCATCCCCGAGATCCGAGCCGGCGGCGACGCCGGCGCGCCCGTCACGGTGACCGCGCCCGACAGCGAGGCGGCGAAAATCTTCCGCGCCATCGGCGCGGCGGTGCTCGCCCAGCTCGCGCGCAAACCAACGGCCACCACGTCATAAGACCGAGCCTCGTGGCCAGTCCCGTAGCCCGCTTCGGGAGAAGCGGGAGGCCCCTTTCAAAAGCTGTCCCTACCCCGCCCACGCCGGGTTTGACGCCCGCCCTGCCCCACTTTACACCTAGCCCTGTTTTATCCTCCCCATCCGCCCATGAAACAACGCCTCCTCCCCGCCCTCGCCATCTCCGTGCTCGCCGTTGCCGGCACCACCCTCTTCTTCACGGCTGCCGCGCCGAATCCAGGTGCCGCCAGCAATCCCGAGTGGAAAACCCGCGTTGAAAAATCCCCGCGCCACCTCGAGTGGGTCACGCTCAAGCACGACGGTCGCGATGTCGGCGCTTATGTCGGCTACCCCGAGCGCAAGGACAAGGCCACCACCGTCCTCGTCATCCACGAGATTTTCGGTCACTCCGACTGGGTAAAGGCACTCGTGGATGATATCGCCGCCGCCGGCTATATCGCCGTCGCGCCCGACTTCCTGTGGGGCACCGGTGCCAAGGGCGGCGGCACCAGCGAGCTGACCAGCCAGGAGATTTCACAAAAAATCAACCAGCTTTCCGCCGACCAGAAGACGGCTGACCTCAACGCCGCCGTGGACTACATCACCAAGCTTCCCGGTTCCAACGGAAAGGTCGTCGTCGCTGGCTTCTGCTGGGGCGGCACAGAGACGTTCCGTTTCGCGACCAATAACAAGGCCATCAAGGCTGCCCTCGTATTCTACGGGTCGGCTCCGACTGCCGCCGACGCACTCGCCCGCATCGAGGCTCCCGTGTACGGTTTCTACGCCGAGAACGATATGCGCATCAACGGTGGCATCCCAGCCGCGACCGAGGCGATGAAGGCCGCCAAGAAGACCTACGATCCCGTCATCTACGCCGGGGCCGGTCATGGCTTCATGCGCGCCGGCGACGACCAGCCCCCCGCCACCACTGCCTCCGATCAGGCCAAGACCACTTACGCCGCCAACAAGAAGGCCCGCGAGGACGGCTGGAAGCGCTGGATGGACATCATGAAGAAAGTGACCGACGCGCCAGCGACGCCGGTGGCAACCTCCTCTGCGCCCGCTGCCCCGGCCACGCCCAGGCCCTGACGCGCCGAAGCCGCAGCGACGGGGATGGCTCGATGCCTTCGCTGCAAAAATCTCGACGTCGCCCGCCCGCACAGAGAGCATCATAGCGCATTGCGGGCCTATAGCTCAATGGTCAGAGCAGGGGACTCATAATCCCTTGGTTCTGGGTTCGAATCCCAGTGGGCCCACCATGATTGACAAATACTTATGTAATTTAGAGCCGGACGAGCAAAATTGACAGTCCGGTTACAGTCCGGTTTTTGAAGCGCTGGATCAGCGCTTTTCGGCAGCATCGGAGGCGGTCGCAAATCAGTTTTCGGGCACAGCCCGCCATCGGAACGGCACGTTTTTTTGCCCATCCGTGCAACCTCACTTCACGTCCGCCGCCCTGATTGTCAACCGGTGCAGCCCCACCAGTTCCTCCTGCGCCAGCCGCGCTCCCGTGTAGCCGCCCGCCAGCGTGAACGCCATCGGGATGCCCTGCTCATGGCACCAGCCGAAGACCAGCGCCTCCCGCTCGGCCAGCATCGCCGCCGTCACCCCGTCCAGCCCGCCCAGCGCGCAGTCCTCGTGCGGATCCATTCCCGAGTTGTAGATGCACACGTCAAACTTCCGCCCGCGCAGCGCCGCCATCCCCTCCCGGATCGCACCCAGATAGCGCCGCGCGTCCCGCACCACCCGCAGGCTGGCCGTCGGACCCGGCTCATAGCTGTCGGCCATGCTGACCGAGACATCCACCAACGCCACCCGCGCCTCGTCCCGCAGGATCGCGTGCGTCCCCCCGCCGCAGTGCGCGTCCACGTCCACGATCAGCACCGCCCGCGCCCCCTCCGCCAACGCCACCAACGCCGCGATCGCCAGTCCGTTAAACGTGCAAAACCCGCTCCCGCTCTCCCTCCGCGCATGGTGCAGCCCGCACGACAGCGACCCGCTGTTCACCCGGTTCCGCCACGCCTCCCGCACCGCCGCCACCACCCCGCCGTTCGAGTGGCCCACCATCGTCCACGCCTGCTCACACCACCCGAGTCCGCTGGAGCGCGCCAGCCCGTGTGGCTCCCCCGTGCGCACCGCGTCCACATAGGCGCGGTCATGCGCCAGCTCGATCTGCGCGCTGGTCAACGCCTCCGGCCGCACGACCTCCACCCCCGCGATCGGCGACGCCGCCAAGCTCGCCGCCACCCAGCCGGGCTTGCGGGTCGTGTCGAAGTCATGCTCCGACGCCACATATTCTGGGCAGTAATAAATCTTCATGGGAGGCGCGGCAGTAGCCACCGCCTCATGCCTGCGCTCCGGGTTCGGCCTTCCCCGCCGGCGGCTCGCTGGGGCTGCCCGCCGCCGGCTCGGCCGGGCTGGCCGGCGGCGCGGCCGTGCGGCGCGGCTTTTTGAAGGACGGGGCCGGCCCTTCGCCCACCCAATACTCGGAGCTGCTCATCTTGCTGTAGCTCGCGCTCAGGCTGCTCAGCCCCTTGCGCGAACGGATGTAGTCGTCCGGGTTCTCCAGTTTCGCCAGCGCGGTCGTCAGCAGGCTCAGGCCGTCGGCGATCCCGGCGTCACAGGCATAGGCCTTCAGCCGCGTGATTCCCCTTTCGAGCACCTGCTTGGCTCCGGCCAGGTCGCCCTCATCGCGCCGCACGAGCGCCCGGTTGAGAATCTCCGCCGCCTGCTGCGCCGACACCCAAGGCAGCACGTCCTGGTTCAGCCGGATGTCCTCCCGCGCCTGCGTGGGCCTCACCCGGATGACGTGGACCTCCCGGTGCGTCGTGATGCTCTCCGGTGTGATCTCGTCGTAGAGAATCTCGACCTCCATGATCGCCTCGCCGTCGAGGCTCGCGGCCGGCGTGGTCGTGCCCGCGATCAGCGGGATCGGCAGCACGGAGAGCGCAAACACCGCCACGCGCTCCTCCTCGGCCATCAGGTCGCCCACCGGATACTCTGTCCGGCCGTCCGGCAGCTTGAGTTCGCGATAACCGCCCAACGACTTCATGCCGTCCACGAAGCCCAGCGACTTGAACCGCAACCGCAGGTTCTGCACCGCGATCTTCTGGAGCCCGTCGAGTTCGGCGTTGAAAATCTCCGGCAGCTTGTCTGCCTCGTTGGCATCGTAGAACGCGCCGCTGGTGGAGCGCGCCAGCTCGCTCAGCAGGTCTTCGTCGTAGCCATTGCCAAAGCCCAGCGTGCTCGTGCGGATGCCGTCCTGGTCCAGCCCGGCCGTGACCACCTGCTTCACCCGCACCGGCTCGACGATGCCCACGTTGAGCAGCCCGTCGCTCAGCAGCAGTTGGCGGCGCACCGTGCCCGCCGGCGTGCCGCGCAACGCGTCCCGCCCCAGCATCCAGCCCGCCGTCAGGTTGGTGCTCCCCCTGGACAGGATTTCGTCAATGCGCCTGCACGCCTCCTCCTTGGCCCGCACCGGGGCCATGGGAATCACCACCTCCGCCGTGTGATCGAAGGTCACCAAGGAAAACAAGTCCTCGCGGCGGAGATTTTGCACCACCGCCTTGGCCGCCCGCCGCGCCGCTTCCAGCGGTGCGCCCTGCATCGAGCCGCTGCGGTCGAGCACCAGGCTGAACGCGATCGGTCGCTCCCGATGCCCGGCGGTGGCCGGGGCCGTGAACTGGAACGCGAGGTGGACGGGCTGGGCGCTGTTGGCCAGGATGGTCTGATGGTCGAGCTGGACGGTGGTTTTCATGGGATGGTCAGCTTGGCCTCAGGGGTCGGACATACGCAGTCCTACCTCTTGTCCATTTCAGAAAACTCCCAGCTGGTGCGCCCATCGTTCCACCCAGCCCCAGAGGAACGCCGGGCCGGCCAGGACAAAGGGACACGTCGCGGCCCCGACAAAGCCGAACAAGTCCCACGCCCACTCATGGTTGTCCATCCATCTGACGATGGCACCCTTGGGCTTGGGCGGCGGCTCCGGTGGCTCCGGCGGCGGTGGGTTGAAATGCCGTTTCAGCGCGCTTTCCCGCAGGCTGTGGAAAAATCCATGCCGATGGCGGCGGATGTCCTGCCGCATCTCGACCGGCAAATCGTTCCAACTGAGATCCCGCTCCGGCATATACCCCAAAGTCGAGGACAGGCAGGTCACGCGCGGATGGAGAAACAGCTCCCGGATGTAGGGATAGTAGCGCGGCGCGGGCTTCGTGTTGCCCCGGCCCTTCATCTCGACGAGACTAGTCATGCTGTAGGTGAACGTCAGGTGCGGCTTCCAGCAGATGATCCCGTCAGATTTCACCGGCTCGCGCAGCGACAGCAGCCGGCAGAAACTGTCCTTGCTGCCGGCATTGCCGCAATGGTGCATGAAGCGGCCCTCCCACTCCGACTTTCCATAATGGCAGAGCACCCACTTCCACCCGTTCGGGAAGACAATAAAATCCTTCACTGCCCGCTGATGGATCAGGAGCTGCCGCGCGCTCTCGCAGAGCTTTTCAACGTGCGCCTGCGCCTCTTCCAGATGCCTGAACTGGTCGTGGTTCATCTGCCTGAGTTCGTTCGCGAGGAGCGGTGCCTCCTTCGCCAGCACGGTGGCTCGCTCCCAAGCCCGTAGAAACTGATAGCCGTGGTTGGTGTATAGCTCTTCTTGCCGGCTTGCGCCGAATTCAGACCGCAGCCACCGGCGTCGCCGACGTTGCGCCCGCTTCAGGCTGGCTTCGCCACTGACATGGACGTGCGCGTCCAAGGCCACGCGCTGCTCCAGCCGCAGAAACCAGAGGATGCGTTCATGCTGCCGCAGGATGCGCCGGGCATCGTCCGCAACCCGATAAAAACATGGAGAATACTTCGCCATCGGCCAGACAAGTAGCATCATCGCCCGGTATTGGTCTGCCCGGCGCGGGCGGTGCTGAGCCGCATGGTCGGCGGTGACGGGCTGAGTCATGGTCGGTTCCGTTCCTTGGTGGGATTGTTTGATTGAGTCCAGACCCTAACCCCCACCCTCGGACATCTCCTGTCCCACCCAATGGGAGCGCGGGCGGCCCGCCCGCTCCTAATCCCCCCTGCACCCCCTCGCCCGCCTTGGTGTTTGCCTTCCCCCCCGCCTCCTCAGACACTCCCTGTCCTATGGCCCAAGGTGCCGCCCTCCCTTCCTCCCGCCCGCCGCTCGCCCGCATGGTGCGCATCCATGAGCAGCTTCAGGACGGTCGCTTGACCAACTGCCGCAAGCTCGCCCGGCTGCTCGAAGTCTCCACCAAGACCATCGCCCGCGACCTCGCCTTCATGCGCGACCAGCTCGGCCTGCCCACCGAATACGACGCCCAGATCTATGCCTGGCGCTACGCCTACCCGGTCAAAAACTTCCCCACTGTGCAGGTCACCGAAGGCGAGCTGCTCGCGCTCCTCGTCGCCCAGAAGGCCCTCGAACAATACCGTGGCACGCCCTACCACGACCAGCTCGCCCATGCCTTTGCCAAGCTCTCCGCCGGCTTGCGCGATCAGGTGAGTTTCTCCTCCTCCGACAGCCTCGCCAACGTGTCCTTCCACCAGCTCGGCCTCAGCCGGGCCGATGTCCGCATCTTTGCCCGGCTCAGCCGCGCCGTGGCCGGCCGCCGGGAGATCGAGTTCACCTACCAAAAGCCGCACAGCTCCACGCCCGAGACCCGGCGCATGCGCCCCTACCACCTCGCCAACCGGGAGCACGCCTGGTATCTAGTCGGCTTCGACCACGACCGCTCCGCGCTACGCACCTTTGCCGTCAGCCGGATGCAGCGGGTCACCGTCCTGGGGGCCAAGTTCGCGAAGCCGGTGGATTTTTCGCCCCAGACGTATTACGCCAACTCCTTCGGGGCCTACGTTGGCACCGGCGACCACCGCGTCGTGCTCCGGTTCCAGCCCGAGGCCGCCGGCCAGATCCGGGAGCGCTTCTGGCATGAAACGCAGGAAATGAAGCCGCTGGCCGATGGCGGCCTGGAATTGCGCCTGCACCTCAACAGCCTGCACGAAATCCAACGCTGGGTCATGGGCTGGGGAGCCGGCGTCGAGGTCATGGCCCCGTCGGAGCTGCGCGACCGCGTCAAGGCCGCCGCGAAGGCCGTGGCCAACCTCTACGCCAAGGCAGGCGCTAAACTCTAACAATCTCCTCTCTCGCCCTCTGAGAATCCTCCGCGCTTCAAAAATAACTCCCGCAAGCCGCTGCCCGGTCGCCGGAAACGCGCGCGCGAAATTCTCTTTTTGACCAAGCAGGGGCCGGGGCAAGCGTCCGCGCATGGCCCTTCGCACTCTCGCCGTTGATTTCAACTCCTACTTCGCCTCGTGCGAGATGCAGGAGCGGCCTGAGCTACGTGGCCGGCCCGTCGGCATCGTCCCTGTGCTCGCCGAGACCACCTGCTGCATTGCCGCCAGCCGGCAAGCCAAGGCACGCGGCGTCAAAGTTGGCACCGGTGTCGCCGAGGCCCGTGCGCTCTGCCCGGACATCGTAATCGTCCAGCAACGGCCCGCGCTTTACATCGGCTACCACCGCCGGCTGCTGGCGGAGATCGAGGCGTGCATCCACGTCACCGCCATCAAGTCCATTGACGAGGTCGAGTGCGACCTCACCGCCACCTTCGCGCCAAGGGAAAAGGCCATGGCCGTGGCCCGGCAGATCAAGGACCGGGTGGCCCGGCACGTCGGCCCCTGCCTCACCAGCTCCATCGGCATCGCGCCAAACTGGCTCCTAGCGAAGCTCGCCTCGGACATGCAGAAGCCGGACGGCCTTGTCGTGCTCGATGACGAGGACATCCCCCAAAAGCTACTCGCGCTCGACATGACCGACATCAGCGGCATCGGCCCGCGCATGGATCACCGGCTAAAGGCGCACGGGATAGACACCGTGGCAAAGCTCTACGGCGCCACCAAGGCCACGTTGCGGGGCATTTGGGGCGGGGTCGAGGGCGAGCGGATGCACGGACGGCTGCGCGGGGAGAACATCCCGCTGACGCATCAGGAGCATCCGATTTGACCGACGCCGATTTCCCGGTGCCCCACCGCCCGCTCGGTGACTTTGCCGCCGTCGAGCCCCTCCTGGCACTCTGCGCCACTGGCAAGCTCTACGAGGTGGAGGCTTGGATTGCCGATGGCCGCCCTCTGCAATTCTCTCCCTCTGAGCAGCGCAAGCTCCGGCGCAAGCGGCCCGCGTTGCAGACCGCGATTGACCGGCGCTTTCACAGCCTCGCCGCGCTGCTGCTCGCCAACGGCTACGACCCCTGCGGCGACTACTACGAATACCTCACCGATGCCATCTGCGCCAAAGACCGCGAGATGGTGGAGCTGCTGCTCCGCTTCGGGGCCGATCCCACCGCCGTGGATTTCTGCGACGTGCTCCAATCCTGCGAGCGCAGCCTCATGGATCGCTTCGTCGGGCTCGGCGTCGATCCCTGCCGGGACAACGCGGTCGCTCGCGCGCTCAGCATCAAGGGCCGGCCGATTCTTGGCTTCATCAAACAGTATCGCGACCGGTTCCCCGGCCTCCAGCACCAGATCGACATCGCCCTGCACGTCTTCGTCGTCGAGGAAGACCTCCACGGCATCGCCCTCATGCTCTGGCTTGGTGCAGCCATGTGTTGAAGAGCCATGAGGTTCACCTCATTGTCGGCGCGCAAGTCCTTCGCCAATTGCGCCATTATTGCGGCTGCATTGCCAGCCACACTTACTTGGATCTCGATTTTCGAGGCCGCGATTTCAAAACGCTCCTTGCCGACGAGGATCAGGACTTTTTCCCCCACCGCCTTTTCCACCCGATAGGATGCTCCCATGGGCAGGCGAATCTCGTCATTGATGAGTTTTAACGCCACCTCCTCCTTGAGTGTGCCCATGGTTTGCCCGTTGGCGCAAAGGGTCAGCAAGACAAGCAGGAGGAGCAGGGGTGTTTTCATGGGGTGGAGAGCGAGCCAACCCGAAACCGCAGAGGGCGCGACCCCCAGAGACACGGCGAAGCGCCTTTTCAGGAAGGCGACCAAGCCGCGCCCAGTTGGGTGCAGACTCAGAAGCGGCTCCTGAGTGAAAATTCGTCGTTTTTCTGGGGCCGTTACCGGACTGGCAAAATTAGGTGTGCAAAATCCCGGCTTTCCGTACGCAAGGCAAGTCTCAAACGAACGCACAAGCGCCCCTCGGCACGGCATCAGTTCAAATCCCCAGCGCAGAGCGTGCCGGTGCGAGTTGCGCAAGCGCGGTGTCGAAATTCCATGCGCTCGCGGGCGTGGCGACGGACACTTGGGAAATTGTACGCCAAGCTTGCCGCTGAGTGCGGCCGGGCTGACCTGCGCCGCAAATTTCGTCTGCGCCTGCTCGGAGACCTAAGCTGTCTTAAAACTGACCCAAGGCTCATTTACTCCCGATCTGACAGGTGGCCCGCCTGGCCCTGAAGCAGCGATTCCTCATGGTCGAGCAATTGCTGGAGCGGCCGGTGAGTCTCGTCGGCGATGACATCGCGGCGCCAGAGGTCATCAATCGTGGCGCGCTCGGCGTGCAAGGCGTGCAGCCGGTGTTGCCGGCCGGAGATGCGGTGGCGTTGGGCACTGGCCCGGATTTCGCCGCTGGCGGTGAGCTCGGCCAGACGGTGCTCGTATTCGGCCACAATCAGGGCAAACGCCGCCTGCTCCTCCGCCGCGCCGGCAACCTCCGTGGCCCGCAGGCTCAGCAGGCCGCTCTCGACCGCCGCAATGCGGGCCAGCCGGTCTTCCTTCGCCCGGGTGTCATCGGCCCTGAGACCAAGCCAGCCGATGACCCAACCCAGCGTCATGCCGTGCAGCAGCAGCGTCACCACGATCACACCCAGCGCGAGAAAGATGACGATGTCACGGCCAGGGAAAGGGGTGCCGTCGGCCTGGTATACCGGAATCGACAGTGCGGCCGCGAGGGTGATCGTGCCCCTCATCCCCGCCCAGCCGCAGACGAACACGCTTTGCCAGCCGGGCCGTTTTTCACTCCTGCGGATCCGGGCGGAAAACAGAAACGGGAGATAGGCGGCGGGAAAAACCCACAGGAGCCGCCCGACAATCGTGACCCCGGCCACCGCCGCGGTCAGCAGCCCAAGCTGGGCGGCTGGGTAGCGGTCGCTCACCGCGGCAAGGATGGAGGGGAACTGGAGGCCGAGCAAAATGAAGGCGAGCCCGTTCAGCCAGAACAGCACGACGGACCACATGGTCCGCGAGGTTTGCCGTGTCCACGCGTCGGTCCGGATCGGATCGCGCCAGCCGGAAAACAGCCCGGCCGCCACAACCGCGAGAATGCTGGAAAAACCGAGTTTCTCGGCGAGGAGATACGCGGCGTAGGGTGTCATGAGGGACAGGGTGACCTCGACAAACCCGTCCGAACTATGCATCGCGAGGAGCAAATCACGCACCCGGCCCACCAAATAACCGACGGCCAAGCCGACGGAGAGACCGCCCAGGGCCACGAGGGCGAAATCGAACGTCGCCGCGCGGAGCGAAAATGTGCCGGCGACCATGGCACCGAGCGCAAACTTGAAGGCGACCAGCCCGGTGGCGTCGTTCATCAGGCTCTCCCCGTTGAGCACGGCCGTCAGCCGCGCCGGGGCCTTCAGCCGGTGCAGGATGGTGCCGACCGCCACGGCGTCGGTGGGCGAGATGACCGCACCCAGCGCAAAGGCCATGGCGAGAGGCAGACCGGGCACGAGCGCATGAGCCACCAGCCCAACCGCCACGGTGGTGAACACAACCAGCCCGATGGCAAGCAGCAGGATGGCACGGCGGACCGCAAGGAAGTCGCGCAACGGCATGAGCCAGCCATCGGAAAACAGGAGAGGCGGCACGAAGCAGAGGAAGAAAAACCCTGGATCGAGCTCAATGCGCGGAAAGGCCGGCCAATGGGCGACCACACTCGCCCCGACCATGTAGGTGATCGGACGAGGCCATGGCAGCCAGCCCCCGACGACACTGAGGGCCGTCAGGAGCAGGATAAGGATGAGCGCATGCTCAAAGCCAGCCATGGTGGTGGGAAGGAGAGAGCCGTCGCATGTTGTAACCAGTCTGCCAACGGCCCGGCAAAAGCAAGGGAAGCCCCACCACGGGGCATTTCAATTCACCTAACCCGCGTGAGGTTTTCTTCTGTGCCCCTGTCCCCGGTCTCCTCCCGCTCAACTGATCAGCAGCAGCCGCTGCTGCCCGGGCTGCGTGGCGGGTGCGCGGTGGAGACACGGGGGCACGGGGCTGCCGGGATAGTCACAGGCAATGCGCCAGAGGTTGCCCACACCAAAGGAAAAAGGCCGCGCCTCCGGCAGGGGCGCGTAATGGAGGTCGTAGCAATTTTCCGCCAAATGCCCGCGAAAGGCGTCGTTGTCCTCGCCGCCAAAAAGACGGAGCAGTTCGGCGCGGGTGGCGGGGACATCCACGCGCCGTTGCGCCTCATCATTGCGCAGACCCTCGCTCGGCGGACCGTGATAAGTGCAAAGCCAAGTGTCGGCCGGAACCGGGGCGCTGTCCACGTGGAAGGAAAAGACATCCGTGGGGACAGGCCCCGGATCTTCGTCACGCGGGTAGCCGGCAATGCAGTTCAGCACCGGGTCGAGGTCGTGCGCCCGCAACTGCCGCTGGTCCTCGAGGAGCACCCCGATGGCGACCCGGCCTGCCGGGCTCACGCGGAGCGCCCGCAGGCGGGCGTCGTCGGGCGCCATGATCCCCTCGCCCACCCCGAGCTGCGCCACGACTTCGCCGAAGTCGCCCGGGAGCGTGCGCTCCCAGCAAAGCGCGTTGACGCCATCGGCGAACGGCGTCGTGACCAGTTCACGGAAACTTTGCACCCGCCGGATGCGGGGATAATCGAGAGGCAGGCTGAACGGAACCATGGGCGAAGTTGAAGGGAACAGGCCGGGCTTGCCGACCGAGCCCATCTCCGCGTCACCCCTCCTTCATCTGCGACTCGACGACCGATCCGTCCTTGTCGTCCACCGGGATTCGCATGCCATAGAAACTGCGATAGACAAAGACGAGCGCCACGATGAAGAGCACCGCGCCGAGCATGTGCTTGAACACCGGGTTCATCTTCACCGAGATCTCGACGGCCAGCAGGCCGAAGAGCGTGGTGAACTTGATCACCGGATTGAGCGAAACCGAGGAGGTGTCCTTGAACGGGTCGCCCACCGTGTCGCCCACGACGGTGGCGGCGTGCAAGGGCGTGTGCTTCTGCTTGAGCTCCACCTCGACGATTTTCTTGGCGTTGTCCCAGGCCCCGCCGGCGTTGGCCATGAAGATGGCCTGGTAGAGGCCGAAGAAGGCCAGGCCAATGAGGTAGCCGATGAAGAAAAACGGATCGAAGAACGCCAGCGAGAGCGCGAAGCAGAAGATGGCGATGAAGATGTTGACCATGCCGCGCTGCGCATACTGCGTGCAGATGTGGACGACCTCCTTCGAGGCCTCGATCGAGGCGCTGGTGGCGTCGAGCCGCATGTGGGCCTTGATGTAAACCACCGCACGGTAGGCCCCGGTGACGACGGCCTGCATGCTCGCGCCGGTGAACCAGTAGATGACCGCCCCGCCCATGAGCAGCCCCATGATGGGCTCCGGGCGGACGAGCGAGAGGCGCTCGAGCGTGTTGGCAAACTCGGGGATGGATTTCAGCATGATGATGATGCCGAAAATCATGGTGGTCGCGCCGACGACCGCCGTGCCGATGAGCACGGGCTTGGCCGTGGCCTTGAAAGTATTGCCCGCGCCGTCGGCCTTTTCGAGCTGGTGCTTGGCGTGCTCGAAGTCCGGCCTGAAGCCGAAGTCCCGCTCGATCTCGGCTGCGACGCCGGGCCGCTGCTCGATCTGCGAAAGCTCGTAGATGGACTGGGCGTTGTCCGTCACGGGCCCGAACGAGTCCACGGCGATGATCACGGGCCCCATGCTGAGAAAGCCGAACGCCACAAGGCCGAACGCGAGGATCGGCGTGGCAAAGGCGAACTCCGTCGGCATCACGGCCCGCAGGGCGTCCAGCCCGGAGAAATAGGAGGCGCTAAGCATCAGCGCGAGGATGACGAGGCCCGTCCAGAAGGCGGAAAAATTTCCAGCCACCAGACCGCTGAGGATGTTCAGCGACGCGCCGCCCTGATGCGACGAGGTGACCACCTCCTTCACATGGCGGGACTCGGTGCTGGTGAAAACCTTCGTCATCTCCGGGATGAGCGCACCGGCGGCAGTGCCGAGCGAGATGATGGTCGAGAGCACCCACCAGAGATCAGGGGAGCACAGCGGATGGTGCGCGAGCAGGAGCCAACTCGCGGCGTAGGTCACGACGATGGAGACGAGCGAGGTGAGCCACACCAGGTTGGTGAGCGGCTGCTCCAGGTTGAAGTCGCGCGAGCCGCCGAAGAGCACGCGGCTCACCGCCTCGTTGGCCACGTAGCTGACCAAGGAGGAGATCACCATCAGGATGCTCATGGCAAAGAGCCAGACGATGAGCACGGCGCAGAGCGCCTGGTGCTCCGGCGCGGCAAACGTGAGCGCGAGAAACGCGATCAGCGCCACGCCGGTCACGCCGTAGGTCTCGAAGCCGTCCGCCGTCGGCCCGACGGAATCGCCGGCGTTGTCCCCCGTGCAGTCGGCAATCACGCCCGGGTTGCGCGGATCGTCCTCGGGCAGGTTGAACACGATCTTCATCAGGTCCGCGCCGATGTCGGCGATCTTGGTGAAGATGCCGCCGCAGATGCGCAGGCAGGCGGCCCCGAGCGACTCACCGATGGCAAAGCCGAGAAAGCACGGCCCGGCCAGCTCGCGCGGCAGGAACTTCAGAATGCAGATCATGAAAAACAGCTCGGTGGAGATGAGCAGCAGGCCGATGCTCATGCCGGACTTGAGCGGGATGGAAAGCGTCGCCAGCGGCCGGCCCTGCAACGAGGCGAACGCGGTGCGGGCGTTGGCGACGGTGTTGATGCGGATGCCGAACCAGGCCACGCCGTAGCTGCCGAGCATCCCGAGCACCGAGGCGCCGAGGATGAGCGCCACATGTCCGGGCGGCTCGTTTAACAATGCGCCAAAATACGCACCCATGCAGACCGCCACGAGCACCCAGAGAATGGTGAGAAACCGGCCCTGCTGGAACAGGTAGGTTTTGCACGTCTCCCAGATAAGCTGCGCGACCGTGCTCATCGCCGGATGCACCGGCAGCCGCTTGATCTGCACGTATTGCAGCCAGCCATAGGCCACGCCGGCGAGACAGACGGCGAGGCCGATGGTCAGCAGAGTCGCGCCGCTGAGAGCGCCGTCGAAGAAGCGCACCGCCGTGAGGTCGGGGATGCGGATGTCAGCCTCGCTGGCATGCGCGAGCGACGGCACCAGCAAGGAAAGCGAGGTGAGGGCGGCGAATTTTCGCCGGGAAAGGAAGCGGTTCACGGGAAGCACGATGGAGGCTTGGTCAACAGGGGTGGCGAAAAGTGCCGCGCCGTCCGGGACGACGGCGAGCTAAAATTGCGAGCGGGGCAAAGCATGAACGGGCAAAAGGGGCGAAATAAGCACCGAAAAGGACCGGGAGGGTGTGGGAAGAAAAAGCCCGCCGCCGGTTTACGGCAGCGGGCGAAGGGAAATCACATGAGCCTCGTGCGGCTCACTTCATCAGCTCGGCCAGCTTGTCCTTCACGGCAGCGGCCCAGATTTCGTAGCCGGCCGCGGTCGGATGCAGTTGGTCGCCCATGATGTCCCGGGAGATGGTGCCGTCGGGCAAGAGGAACTTGTCGCCGATGTCCAAGTAGAACACGTTCTTGTTGTCGTGCAGCTTGGCGAAGATCTTGTTCGCCTCGATGTTTTTGAGGCGGTTCGCGTCCGTGGGTCCCGTGCCGCGAGGGAAGATGGCCAGCAGCAGGATTTTCGCGTTCGGGAAATCCTTCCGCAGCTCCAGCACAGTGGCGCCGACCCCTTCGGCGATTTCCGGCCCGGTGCTGCTGCCGGTGTTGTTGGTGCCGATCATCAGCATGATGGCCTTGGGTGAGAAGCCCTGGCCCTCGCCGTTCTTCAGGCCCCAGAGCACGCCTTGGGTGGTGTCGCCGGAGATGGCGAAGTTGGCGACCTTCATGCCGCCAAAATATTGGTCGAAGACGGCCTTCCCGGTGGTGCCCCAGAAGTCGGTGATCGAGTCGCCGTCGAAGAGCAGGTCAATGTCGCCCTTTTTCGCGATCTCAACGAAGCCCTCGTGGCGGGTGCCCATGCGCTGCTGCGTCTGGGTGAACGTCGCGGCGGGGTTGGTGCGGGGCGGCTGGACCGAAATGAGACTGGGATATTTTGCGAGCAAGGCCTTGGCCGTGCTGTCGGAGGTGGAGAACCGTTTGAGCGCATCGTTGGCCTGCGCGATTTCGGCCTCGGTGGGACGGGAAATCGCCACCGCCGCCGGCACGGGCGCGGCCGGCCCGATCACGACCGGGCCACCCCGGCCGCGACCACCGCCTTGCGCGCCGAGGGCCAAACCGGCGCCCCGACCGCCAGGACCGCCACGAGCGCCAGCCGGAATGCCGGGGGCCTGTCCGCCCGCGGCCGGTACGGCGTCGGCAGCATGGAGGAAGCTGGCGGTGCAGGCCAGTACACAAAGCAGGCGGAGGGAACGGAGGGAGGCGGGGTTGATGGTATTCATATTCATGGAGAGGTAATGGAGCTAGGAAGGCTGGGATGGGGCGACTTGTAAAGGCCGGAGACGCAGGCGATTTCTAGAGGATTCAGCAAGTTGAGCCAACGGGCAGAGCAAGCTCACATGGTTGGTTGTTATTGCTATTGATGATATTCATCCGGCCAAAAGTGAATTTTCCCAGGTGCGACTTACTGCGACTTACTGCGACTTACTGCGACTTACTGCGACTTACTGCGACTTACTGCGACTTACTGCGACTTACTGCGACTTACTGCGACTGAAGCAAAAAATCGCTTTGATTGGGTTTGATTCACCTTGATTGACCTTGATTCGGTTAAATTGGACCTGATTGGGCGAAACCCATGGAGGAGAGGCCCAATGCAGACCTAGGAGGGGTTAGGAATGAAAAGGAGGAAAAAGAGGGTGTTTGTCAGATAAAATTGCAAAAAACGAGGGCCGGCGGTCGGGCCGCTGGCTTGAAGTCGGATGATGGAGGTGGAGCAGGTAAAGGCAAGTGAGAAGTGATGGAAGTAGCGAGCAGCGGGTAGCCGGTAGTGAGAAGACAATAGCTCAAACTGCCTGAGGGGCGAGGACGGCGGCTGACGATTGTGGGTGGAGCGCGACGTCGCGTTCCACCTTCAGTCAGGTGGCGGGCCTTGGGGCCGAAGATTGCCTGCAACAGGCCATCGAACTCCGCCGTCGGGCCGGCCAGCCGCGCCGCGGGTATCCCGGCGCGGGCGGGTTAAAGGCGAACGAACCAGAGGCGGCTCACTTCGTCAGTTCGGCCAGCTTGTCCTTCACGGCCTGGGCCCAGATCTCATAGCCGGCCTCAACAGGATGCAGGTTGTCGGTCCGGAAGATGCCGGGCAGGAAGGCACCGGTGGCGGGGTCGAGGAACTTGGCGCCGATGTCCAAATAGAAGATATGCTCGTTGTCATTGAGCTTGGCGATGATCTTGTTCGCCACCTCGTTCTTCTGGCGGGCCCCGTCGTTGGGGCCCATGCCGCGCGGGAAGATGGCCAGAAGGAGAATCTTGGCGTTTGGGAAATCCTTCCGCATCTCCGCGACGACGGCACCGACACCCTCGGCAATTTCCGGCCCGCTGCTGCTGCCGGTGTTGTTGGTGCCGATCATCAGCATGATGGCCTTGGGCGAGAAGCCCTGCCCCTCGCCGTTTTGCAGGCCCCAGAGCAGACCCTGCGTCGTGTCGCCGGCGATGGCGAAGTTGGCCACCTTCATGTCGCCGAAATATTTGTCAAAGACCGCCTTGCCCCCTTGGGGGCTGGCGGTCTGCCACCAGTCGGTGATCGAGTCGCCGTGGAAGAGCACGTCAATGTCGCCCTGGTTGGCGCGCGCGACGAACGTGTAGTGCCGGTTGCCTCCCCTGGCGTTGCGCAGCCCGGTTTGCGTGTAGGTGGCGGCGATGTTGACGCGCTGTTTCACCGTGAAGGAGATCCCCGGATATTTCTCGACGAGCTGCTGGGTTGGGGCGTCCGACGCGGCCAGACGGTTCAGCGCCGCCTCGGCCTGGGTGATTTCCTCGGCTGTGGGGCGCGAAATCGCGACCTCCGGCGGCACGGGCGCGGCCGGGCCGGTCTGAAATGCGCCACCGCGGCCACCACGCTGCCCGCCACGTTGTGCGCCGCCGGCTAAACCACCCCGACCACCACCGGGCACACCGGGGGCTTGTCCCAGCCCAGGCGCGGGCGCGGCCGGCACGGCATCGGCAGCGCGGAGGAAGCTGGCGGTGCAGGCCAGCGCACAGAGCAGGCGGAGGGAACGGAGAGAGGTGGGGCTGATGGTATTCATGGAGAGGGGATGGAGAAATGGAGGCAGGGACAGGACAACTTGTAAAGGTCAGAGACGCCGGCGATTTCTCTCCAGATCACCCTTGCTCCAATTGTAGAGTATCCGGCGGCGGGAACAGATTAAGGAGCCTCTGAAAAACCCAAATAAATCAGGGAACATATTAGCAGCCATAGGGTAACAGTAGCAATGAGCCAACAAATCACCTTCCTCTCGCTCGGTTGCCTGACGAAACGAACACGTGCGGACCAGTTTCTCGACGAAATGAAC